>NZ_JAGEUF010000014.1:0-69101 GCF_018101215.1 Phaeobacter sp. HS011
TCATCGCGGCATGGTGGGGGGCGCCATCCTGCGCCGTTTGCAGGCGCGGCGCGCAGCGGGGGACAACATCCAGCTGATCACCCGGACCAGTGCTGAGCTGGATCTGACCGATCAGGCCATGGTGCAGGCGTTTTTTGCCGCAGAACGCCCCGATCAGGTGGTGCTGGCGGCGGCCAAAGTGGGCGGCATTCATGCCAACAACGCCTATCCGGCGCAGTTCATCTATGAAAACCTGATGATGGAATGCAATGTGATCCATGCCGCCCATCAGCAGGGTGTTGAGCGGCTGTTGCAGCTGGGATCCAGCTGCATCTACCCCAAACATGCTCCGCAGCCGATGGCCGAGGCGGCGCTGCTGAGTGATGTGCTGGAGGCCACCAATGAGCCCTATGCCATTGCCAAGATCGCGGGCATCAAGCTCTGCGAGAGTTACAACCGCCAATATGGTCGCGACTACCGCTCGGTGATGCCGACCAATCTTTATGGGCCGGGCGATAATTTTCACCCCGAAAACAGCCATGTTCTGCCGGCGCTCATTCGCCGCTTTGATGCGGCGGCGCGGGCCGGCGAGGATCATGTGACAATCTGGGGCACCGGCACGCCCCGGCGCGAATTCCTGCATGTGGATGACATGGCGGCGGCCTCGCTGTTTGTGCTGGATCTGGACCCGGCGACCTATCAGCGCGAAACCAGCCCGATGCTGAGCCATATCAACGTGGGCTGCGGGCAGGATATCTCGATCCTGGAGCTGGCGCAGATGGTGGCCGGGGTGGTGGGCTTTGATGGTGAAATCCGGACCAACCCGGAGCAGCCCGATGGCACCCCGCGCAAGCTGATGGATGTCTCACGGCTGGCGCGTCTGGGCTGGCAGGCCGAAATTGCGCTGCGCGACGGGATTGCCCAGACCTATGAATGGTATCTGCAGCAGGATCAGGCCAGCCTGCGCAGCAAATAACCTGCCCGCTGGCCATCGCCGCAAAAAAGGCCCAGAAAAGACAGGGAGATGGCCCGGAAACCGGGCAGACATTTGCCTCAAACAGGTCAGACTAAGACCCGCAGACCGGTCGGAAAGGGACAGCCCATGATCACCCCCATTCTTCTGTGCGGCGGCTCGGGCACACGGCTGTGGCCGCTGTCGCGCAAAAGCTACCCGAAGCAATTTGTCCCTCTGGTGGGGGAAACCACGCTGTTTCAGGCCTCCGCCCTGCGCCTGTCGGGCGAGGGGTTTGCCGCCCCGATGGTGCTGACCAATTCGGATTTCCGCTTCATTGTCACCGAACAGCTGGCGGAGGCGGGCATTGATCCGGGCGCCATCCTGATCGAACCGGCGGGACGCAACACCGCCCCTGCGGTGCTGGCGGCGGCCCTCTGGCTGCGGGCGCGCGACCCGGAGGGGCTGATGCTGGTGGCGCCCTCGGATCATGTGGTGCCCGATGCGGCAGCCTTCCGTGCGGCGGTAGCGGCGGCGGAACCGGCGGCGCGGGCGGGCCAGCTGGTCACCTTTGGGATCAAACCGGACCGGGCCGAGACCGGCTATGGCTATCTCGAACTGGATGGCGATCCCGGTGATTTCAGCCCCAAGGTGATCGGGCTGAAACGCTTTGTCGAAAAACCGGATCTGGCCACCGCCGAGGATATGCTGGCCTCCGGTCAGTTCCTGTGGAACGCAGGCATCTTTTTGTTCTCAGTCAAGGCGATCATCGCCGCCTTTGAGACCCATGCGCCGGATCTGATGGTGCCGGTGCAGGGCGCCGTGGATCAGGGGGAGCCGGATCTGGGCTTTCTGCGGCTGGACCCGGCGGCCTGGGACGGGGCCGCGGATATCTCCATCGACTATGCGGTGATGGAGCGGGCAGAGAATCTCGCGGTGGTGCCCTATGCGGGCGGCTGGTCCGATCTGGGGGGCTGGGATGCGGTCTGGCGTGAAAGTGGTCCGGATGGCGATGGTATTGTCACCCAGGGCCGCGCCACCGCCATTGAGTGCAGCAACAGCCTGCTGCGCTCGGAGGATGACGGGCTGGAGGTTGTCGGCATCGGGCTGAAAGACGTGATCGCCGTGGCGATGCCTGATGCGGTGCTGGTGGCCGATGCCTCCCGCGCGCAGGAGGTCAAGAAAGCCGTCGCTGCGCTGAAGGCGAAATCCGCCCGTCAGGCCGAGGCTTTCCCCAAGGATCACCGGCCCTGGGGCTGGTTTGAGAGCCTGGTGGTGGGCGAACGGTTTCAGGTGAAACGCATCCATGTCCACCCCGGCGCGGCGCTCAGCCTGCAGAGCCATCACCACCGTTCGGAACATTGGATCGTGGTGGAAGGCACCGCCAAGGTGACGGTGGATGACAGCGTGCAGCTGGTGAGCGAAAACCAGTCGGTCTATATCCCCCTGGGCGCGGTGCACCGGATGGAGAACCCCGGCAAGGTGCCGATGGTTCTCATTGAGGTGCAGACCGGCAGCTATCTCGGCGAGGATGACATCATCCGCTACGAGGACATCTACGCCCGCAAGTGACGGTTGGGTCTGGTTCTTGACCCTAGCGGATCAGCCAGTCTTCCAGCCCCTCGGGTGGGGTGTTTTTGCCGGGCCGCAGCGCGCGCAGGCGGATCCAGCGGGGATCGGTGGGCTGGCCTGTGCGCAGGCGCAGCCGGCCCAGGAGGCCGACCATATCCCATTCCACCCGCTCGGCGCGGCTGCGATAGGGGCGGGTGGGGTCATAGGCCGGATTGAGACAGGGCGCGCCGCCGGCCTCTCGCAGCATGGCGCCAAAGCCATCGCGCAGGCTGCGACCCTGCCAGCGCCCGCCGTCGTCATTGCCGAGGATCGACGGGGTTGTGGAAATCACCCCGATCGGCGTTTCACCGGGCTGGGCGGCGCGGATCCGGTCGCCGGCCATCACCACGGAGACCCCGCGCCGGTCTTCTCCGTCCGGATTGCCATCCTCCCATTCGAAGAATTCCGCATAATCCGCGCCGCCGCCGGTCCAGGCGCCATCGCAATAGCCATTACCGGTCTGGCTCAGGCGGAACATCGCGCCGCTGCCATCGCCGGCGGTCAGGTAATCCTGCGAACTGCCCGTCGCGCTCAGCGCCAGAAGCGTGCTGTCATCACCGCTGACCTCCAGACGGGCGCCGGGATCATAGGTGCCAAAGCCGGCACGTCCATTGGCGGATTTCAGCACCATGGCGGCATCCCAGCTGCTGCCATCAGGCGAGAGTTTCACGGTGAAATCGGTATTGCCCGCCAGCCCCATCTCGGCATGGCCAGCCCAGTTCGACTGAAACAGCAGGCTGGCGGTGTCGCTGCCTGAGGCCTTGTTGATCTTTAGCTGGTGGCCGCCGCCATCATGGCTGAGCAGGCTGGCGGGGCTGCGCAGGGACAGGCGGTTGCTGGCATCGGCGTCTGTGGCAATGCCCAAGCGGTCCAGCCGGTCGCCGCTCAGCGGCGGCAGTTGCCATTGGGTGCCATCCCAGACCCGCAGCGCCTGATCCGTCGGCACCCAGGCGCGCCAGCCCGGCTGTGGCGTCAGGAACTGCCAGGCGGCATCCTGCCAGATCGCCAGCCGCCCGCCCTGACCGGCCCAGGCATCGGTCGGGCTGTCGGCCAGCCCATAGGCGGCCCCTTCGGTCGGGATTGCGGGCGGGGTGGTGGCGTCAAACCCCTCAAGCCGCAGCTGCACGAGCGCATCCAGCATGCGCAGCGCCTCATTATGGGTCACATGTTTTTGCGCCTGCGCTGGCATCAGATAGGGCAGGGCAAGACGGGGCGTGGTTTCAGAGAGGGGGTCTGACATTCTGGCGGCTCCTGATCGCGGGGATGGGGTCATCCTGCCTCAGCCAGATCACCCGGCCCCTAAGAGCGCGCGCGCCGCCTGCGCAACACCTGCGTCGTATCCGGGCAGGACACGTGCGGGGATTGTTTCTGGGGCGCCTGACCGCAGGGATTGTCTTCAATATGTAAACAACCTCCGCGTTTCTGCCCCATTCCCGTCCGCTCTGCCGCCGCGCCTGCCCGCGAGGGTTGATCCCGACCCCGGGCAGTCGCCTCGACGGGTCGGGTGATGACACAGCGCGGGAGCAGCAGGATGGATCTACAGTTTGCAGGACGGTTCGGGGCCAATGATCAGCTGCTGGACAGCGATCTGCGTGATCTGGAAATCCATCAGGGAGCCAATGGCGCGCTGCAATTGTTTGCGGTCAGCGGGCTGAACGGCGGCATTGCCAGCTATGGGCTGGGCCGCGGCGCGCCGGTGTTGCGCGACAGCCTGTATCACCGCGCGCTGGGGCTGGCGGGGGGCGAGGCGACCCTGACCGAGATCGGCGGAGAGACGCGGTTGCTGGTGGAGGGCAGCACCCGCAGCGCCCTGGCCTTTCACCAGATCGGCGGCAATGGCCAGCTGTCGGCGCAGCAGCAGGCCAGCCTGCCCGGCGCGGGCGCTGCCGGGCTGGCGGCGACGGTGGCGGGGGATCTCAGCGGCGGTGGATCGGTGGTCTACGGGCTGGCCAATGGCCAGTTGAGCGGCTGGCAGCTGAGCGCGGGCGGCACCCCCGGCGCAGAGGTCGCCACCCGTGGCGCGGCAGCGGCCTACGCACGCCCCGGTGCGGTGGTGCTGGAGCTGGCGGATCTGGGGGGCGGCGCGCAGGTGCTGCTGTTGGCGGATCGCATGGAGCAGGGGGTGCAGAGCTACCGGGTGGATCCCGACAATGGCGCGCTGAGCGTGGCGGACAGTCTGGGGGCGGCGGATGGGCTGGGTCTGGCGGAACCCACCGCGCTGGAGAGCTTCACCGCCTTTGGCAGCAGCTGGGCGGTGGTTGCGGCGGCGGGCAGCGGCTCGCTCAGCCTGATTGCGCTGGGGCGCGATGGTCAGATGAGCCTGAGCGATCATGTGCTGGACACTGCCGCCACCCGTTTTGGCGGGGTCACCGCGCTGGAGGTGGTCGAGGTCGCCGGCGAAATGCTGGTGCTGGCGGCGGGCAGCGACGACGGGTTGGCGCTGTTTCGGATTCTGCCTGAGGGCCAGCTGGTGCATGTCACGAGCCTCGCCCATACCAGTGGCACCGATGATGCCGGGCTGGGGCTGGAGAATGTCACCGCGCTGGCGGCGGCAGTGGTGGGGGGGGATCTGCAGATCTTTGCCAGCTCGGGTCGCGCCGAAGGGCTGTCGCAGTTCACCCTGTCACTGGCAGAGCTGGGCGATGTGATCACCACCGACGGCGGCCGGGTCAGCGGCACTGGCGCGGCGGATGTGCTGGCCGGCGGCATCGGGTCGGTGCTGAGCGGTGGCGCGGCGGCGGATGTCTTTGTGCTGCGCCCGGCCGAGGAGGGGCGCAGTGGCAGCCTGCGCATTACGGATTTTGAGGCGGGTCAGGACAGTCTGGATCTGTCGGGATTTGACGGTCTGCGCAGCCTGGAGGGGCTGCAGATCCGCAGCCGCAGCGATGGCGCCGTGATCACCCATCAGGCGGCGGATGGCAGCCGCACCGAGGTTGTGGTGCAAAGCCGGGATGGCGGCAGTCTGGAGACGGCGGATCTTTTTGCGGATGGCTTTATCTTTGCCGACCGGATGCTGCCCCCCGCCGAGGCGCCGGATCCGATGCGCTATGGCAGCGGCGGTGCCGACCGGATCACCGCGCGCAGCGCTGGCGACCAGATCAACGGTCTGGAGGGCAATGACACGCTGCTGGGCGGCGACGGGCGCGACAGCCTCTGGGGGGATGACGGGCATGACCGGCTGCTGGGGGGCAAGGGGGTGGACCGGCTGCGGGGGCAGGCCGGCAATGATGTGCTGCTGGGGCAGGATGCACGCGATCTTCTGGTGGGCGGGGGCGGGCGCGACACGCTGGATGGCGGTCGCGGCGGGGATCGCCTGTTGGGCGGGGCGGATGCGGATCTGCTGCGTGGCGGTGGAGAGAACGACCTGTTGCGCGGCGGCGCCCAGGGCGATCGCCTGCTGGGACAAAGCGGCCGGGACAAGCTGTTTGGTCAGAAAGGCAACGATCTGCTGGATGGCGGCGGTGGTCATGACACGCTGACCGGCGGCGCGGGGGCGGATGTTTTCGTGTTCGGGGCGGGCCATGGCAGTGACCGGATCCGCGATTTCACGCAGGGTGAGGATGTCCTTCACCTTGGGCGTCTGGCGCGGGCAGGTATCGCCGAAGATATGGGAGATCTGACCCTGCAGCAGCAGGGGGATCACACGCTGATCCTGACCGGGGCTGGGGATATCCTGCTGCTCAATCAGACTGCGGCAGAGCTGAGCGCGGATGATTTTATCTTCTGATTCCGGGGCCGGCCTGGAAGATGTGCCGGGATCAGATCAGACCAATAAGGCAGGAACTGGCGGCGCCCTCAAAACAGAAAGTCATCCGCCCTGAGAACGTCAAACGCCGTGTCCTGCAGGGTGAGCGACCAGCCGTTGTCATCCCGGATCACCAGATCCGCGCCACGGACCTCAAGGTGATCATCGCGCAGATCGGCAAAATCCGAGACCCCGGTGGTGGCGCGCATATCGATGCGGTCGTTGCTCTGAAAATCAATCACCACATCCGCCCCTTGCGAGAACACAAAGACATCCGCGCCCCGACCCCCGGCCATACGGTCATTGCCGTCGCCACCGTCCAGCGTGTCCTGTCCGGCGCCGCCTTTCAGCGTGTCGCGTCCGCGTCCGCCCTCCAGCGCGTCATGGCCCTTGCCGCCCTGCAGCCGGTCACTGCCCTGCCCGCCGATCAGCACATCGCTGTTGCGCGCCCCGGCCAGCGTGTCGCGCCCGGCATTGCCCGCCAGCTCATTGGCGCCGCCATTGCCGGTCAGATGGTCGTTGCCTGCCCCGCCCCAGGCGTCTTCGATCAGGTTCAGGGTGCGGCCATCCTCCCGCACGGCGGCGGCCATGGCGACATTGTTCTCCAGCGCCCCGATGGTGGAATACTGCCCGGGCCGCAGGTCGATCCGGCTGTTGCCCGCCACATCGGAGGCATCAATCAGATCCTGCCCGCCGGCATCCCAAATGGTCAGGCTGACATTGCGCGCCACCCCGTCGCCACCCTGCACGGTCATGCCATCCGCGCCATATTGATAGGCTTGATCGCCGCGCCCGTCACCGTCCCCGAAATAGCTGGTGGCATCGGTGCGGGTCTCTGTATTGGCACCATAAAGCGCCTGCAGCGCCTGCATATCCCACAACATCGGCGTCAGCGCCCAGCCCTGAAGATCCTGGCCCAGATCCGCTTCACCGGGATGCGGCAGGTAAGACATCACCGTGAACTGGCCAGGGGTTGTGGGGTTCTCGGGCATCTCATTGGGGTGATGCAGCCCAAGGGCATGGCCCAGCTCATGCAGATAGGTGTTCCAGCTGGTATGCCCCAGTATCGGCCCGATGCCCGGCACATATTGATCGGGATTGCTGTTGTTGAGCCAGAGATCTCCGGCGGGAGAAGGCCGCGTGCCCAGATCGGAGGGGTCTGGAAAATCGGCGATAAAACCAAACAGCCCGGCATCCGCAAAATGCGCGCTGGCAAAGGTCAGATCCGCCGTCCCGCCCCGGGCCGGGATCAGGTTCAGATTGGCCACCTCATTCCAGGCCGCCACCGCCTGCAGCATCATCTGCCGCTCGGCGGGATCCATATTCACCGTCGCCCCCTCGGGCAGGTATTCTCCGCCGACGTCATAATCGCCAAAATCCGGATCATAGTCGTAATAGTCCGGCACCGAGGTTAGAAAGTGATAGCGAATGACCTCGCTGCCCTCATGCCAGCCGTCGGCCCCGTCTACCAGAAGCGCCCGGTAATCCTGATAGGTTGGCATCTTTGTATCCCTCTGTTTTATCTGTGGCTCCGTTCAACCTATCAGCGCGTTGCGGAGATATGTTTAATTTCCCATGAAATCATATGTCGGCGCATTGTTTGACCCACGCAGGGCAGAGCGGCAGGCAAAATGTGCCTTTCCCGTGGCGTCACGCGCGTCTGGGCGTTAGGACAGAAGACAGGACCACGGCAACAGATCGGGGGAGAGGGCATGCAGATTGAAGACACGGACCTGCCAGGGGTGAAGATCCTGACACCGGCGCGGTTTGGCGATGCGCGGGGGTTTTTCTGCGAGAGCTGGAACAAGGCGCGGATGGCCGAGGCGGGGCTGGATTTCGATTTCGTGCAGGACAATCATTCGCTGTCGATGGAGGTTGGCACCCTGCGTGGGCTGCATTTTCAGGCACCACCCCATGCCCAGGCCAAGCTGGTGCGCTGCGGCCAGGGGGCGCTGTTTGATGTGGCGGTGGATATCCGCAAGGGCTCGCCCACATACGGGCGCTGGACCGGGGTGGAGCTGTCGGCGGCAAACGGCCGTCAGCTGCTGATCCCGGCGGGGTTTCTGCATGGGTTCATCACCCGCAGCCCCGGCACCGAAGTCCTGTATAAATGCGATGCGTATTACGCGCCGGACTGTGACGGCGGGGTGGCCTGGGACAGCTGCGGTATTGACTGGGGCTTTGACGGTACACCGGTTCTTTCTGAAAAGGACGCCAGGGCACCCCGGTTTGAAGACTTCGACAGCCCCTTCGTGTGGGAAGGATAAGAGATGAAGATTTTGGTGACAGGTGGCGCTGGGTTCATCGGCTCGGCCGTTGTCCGACTGGCGGTGGCGCGCGGCCATCAGGTGGTCAATCTGGATGCGCTGACCTATGCGGCCTGTCTGGACAATGTGGCGGATGTGGCGGGCAACCCCAATTACGTCTTTGAGCAGGTCGATATCCGCGATCGCGCCGCATTAGACACTGTTTTTGCCCGGCACCGCCCGGATGTGGTGATGCATCTGGCCGCAGAATCCCATGTCGACCGCTCCATCGACGGGCCCGGTGATTTCATTGAGACCAATATCACCGGCACCTATCAGATGCTGGAAGCGGCGCGCAAATACTGGGCCGAGGCGGGCCGCCCGGAGGCCTTCCGGTTCCATCATATCTCCACCGATGAGGTCTATGGCAGCCTGCCTGCTGACCCGAGTGTGATGTTCACCGAAGAGACCGGCTATGATCCGCGCTCGCCCTATTCCGCGAGCAAAGCCGCCAGCGATCATCTGGTGCGCGCCTGGGGCGAGACCTATGGCCTGCCGGTGGTGCTGACCAATTGCTCCAACAACTACGGTCCCTATCATTTCCCCGAAAAGCTGATCCCGGTGGTGATCCTCAATGCGCTGGCGGGCAAACCACTGCCGATCTACGGCGATGGCTCCAATGTGCGCGACTGGCTTTATGTGGAGGATCATGCCGATGCGCTGCTCTTGGTGGTCTCCAAGGGGCGCGTGGGGCGCAGCTACAATATCGGCGGCGAGAATGAGCGCAGCAATCTGGAGCTGGTCGAGACGCTCTGTGCGATCCTTGACGAGAAACGGCCTCGGGACGACGGAGGATCTTACAAGGACCAGATCACATTTGTGACGGACCGGCCGGGTCATGATGCCCGCTATGCCATCGACCCCTCCCGTATCCGCGACGAACTGGGCTGGCGGCCCAGCGTCACCGTGGAGGAAGGTCTGGAGAAGACCGTGCAGTGGTATCTGGACAATGAGAGCTGGTGGCGCGCGCTGCAAAGCCGCGACGGCGTTGGCCAGCGGCTGGGGACGGGAAAGTGACGGCAGATAGGCCACAAAGGGCAGCGCCCGACCCTGGGCGGGTACGAAGCGCCCTCCCGTGGGGAGGGTCGGGCGCTGCCCGGCCTAACAGCCGGGCGGTATTTCTTCCGGATAGCGCTCCCTCATGCTGACCGCGCATCTGCCCTCCGGCTATGTTCTTGCACGGCTGGCACCTGAGAAGCACCGGCTGCTGATGCCCGCCGCGCTCATTGGCGCGGTGCTGCCGGATTTTGACATGCTGTGGTTCCATTTCGTGGATCAGGGCAGCATTCATCATCACCGCTATTGGGTGCATGTGCCCGCTTTCTGGGGGGCTATTGCGGCTCTGATTCTGCCGGTTTTGGCCTTGTTTGCCCGCTCCCAGCTGCTCCCAGCGTTGATGTTCTTTGCCGCCCTCTTCCTGCATATGGTGCTGGACACCATCGGTGGCGGCATCCTGTGGGGGGCGCCGTTTAATGATCACCTCTATACGCTGGTGCATGTGCCCGCGACCCAGTCCCATTGGGTTTTGTCTTTCCTGCTGCATTGGACCTTTGTTCTGGAACTGGGTATCTGGGCTCTGGCCTTGTACCTATGGCGTAAAAGGAGCCGCATATGATCCTTGTTTTTGGCAAAACCGGTCAGGTGGCGCGGGAGCTGGCGGCCGATGAAACCGTCACCTGCCTGAGCCGCGATCAGGCGGATCTCACGGATCCTGCGGCCTGCGCCGAGGTGATCCGCGCCCATGCGCCTGCGGCGGTGATCAATGCCGCCGCCTATACGGTTGTGGACCGGGCCGAGGCGGAGGAGGATCTGGCGACACTGATCAATGGCACCACCCCCGGTGTCATGGCCGAAACCTGCGCCACGCTGGGCATTCCCTTTGTGACCCTCTCCACCGATTATGTTTTCGACGGCAAGGGCAGCAGCCCCTGGCATCCGGATGAACCGGTGGCGCCGCTCAATGCCTATGGGCGCTCCAAACAGCTTGGCGAGGCGGCCGTGCGCCTGGCGGGGGGGACGCATGTGATCCTGCGCACCTCCTGGGTGGTGTCGGCTCATGGCAGTAATTTCGTCAAGACCATGCTGCGTCTGGGCAAAGAGCGCGAGCGGATGCGTGTGGTGGCCGATCAGATCGGCGCGCCCACCCCGGCCCGCGCCATCGCCGCTGCCTGTATCGAGATTGCCCGTCAGCTGATCGCAGATCCTGAAAAATCCGGCACCTATCATTTTGCAGGCCAGCCCGAGACCAGCTGGGCCGGGGTCGCCACCGAGATTTTCACCGAGGCAGAAATCCCCTGTGCGGTGGCGGAAATCCCCAGTTCGGCCTATCCGACCGCGGCGCCGCGGCCGTTGAACTCACGGCTGGATTGCAGCACTCTGGAGCGGATTTTTGGCATCACACGCCCGGACTGGCAGGCCGGGCTGAAGGATATTCTGAAGGATCTGGGAGAGCGGGCATGACCACAGGCACATCCGGCGCGGGCCGCAAAGGCATCATTCTGGCAGGTGGCTCGGGCACCCGGCTCTATCCGATCACCATGGCGGTCAGCAAACAGCTCTTGCCGCTCTATGACAAGCCGATGATCTACTATCCCCTGTCGGTGCTGATGCTGGCAGGTATCCGCGAGATCTGCGTCATCACCACGCCGCAGGATCAGGATCAGTTCACCCGGCTTCTGGGCGATGGCAGCCAGTGGGGCATCTCTCTTACCTATGTGGAGCAGCCCAGCCCCGACGGTCTGGCGCAGGCCTTTGTGCTGGCCGAAGAGTTCTTGGATGGCGCGCCCTCCGCGCTGGTGCTGGGGGACAATGTGTTCTTTGGCCATGGTCTGCCGAAACTGCTGGCGGCGGCGGATGCGCAGACCAGCGGCGGCACCGTTTTTGGCTATCACGTGGCGGATCCGGAACGCTATGGTGTGGTGGATTTCGACGCCGAGGGTCGCGCCCGCGAGATCATCGAAAAACCCGCCGTGCCGCCGTCGAACTATGCGGTGACGGGGCTGTATTTCCTGGATGGCAGTGCGCCGCAACGGGCGCGGCAGGTCACGCCCAGCCCACGTGGTGAGCTGGAGATCACCGATCTGTTGCAGATGTATCTGGACGAGGATGCGCTCCGGGTGGAGACCATGGGCCGCGGCTATGCCTGGCTGGACACCGGCACCCATGGCTCGCTGCTGGATGCGGGCAATTTCGTGCGCACCCTGCAGGAACGTCAGGGGTTGCAAACCGGCTGCCCCGAGGAAATCGCCTATGAGGCGGGCTGGATTGATGCGGCCCAGCTGCGCACCCGCGCCGAGATGTTCGCCAAAAACGCCTATGGTGCCTATCTGGAACGGCTGCTGGACTGATCAGAGCGCGACACGGCTCCGCCTCAGGCCGGGCATAGCAGCCGGATCAGCTGTCCGGTTGCTCTCGCTTGAGTATATTCGATCAGTTGTGAATCTGCTTAGATAACTTGTTTGCCTCTGGACCTGCCGCCTTGGCTTCAGTTACATCTCTAAGAGAACAGATGGCGAGCACAGCGATATCGTATCGCTATAATTTTAAGGTTCGTAGCATAATGAATGCAATTTTCAAAATCTTGGTATGTGCTTTTGTGTCAACATTTTTTACGACATGTGTCGACGCCCAAACTCAACTAAGCCCTCAAGCCTCTACAGGGTGTAAGATCTTCTCAACAGGAGAACGTGAGGCTAAGTATATTTGCAGCGAATTAAAGGTTTCTCTTGAAGAGGCTTTAGAATTCTTGGTGTTATCAATTGAGCACGAACCTTCTATAATTAGTAATCTAATTTTGGAGGAGAGAGAAATTCAACCGATTTTCGTGGAGAAATTTCTGTCTTCTATGTGGGTTTTAGAAAATTGTGAGGCCAAGGAAGCTTGCGCCAAGCCATCTGCCGAACAGACCTCTTTATCAACATGTGAAGGTGAAATGAAAATGTACACTTTGTACAGAGGATTTTTCCTTCAAGATTACCCCCCCCTTAAAACACTCGAAATAGGAAAATCTCTTCTCTGCGCGTCAAATCAGGGATTGAACGTCCTTATATCAGCAGATTTATTTTCTACGGACCAAGATGCTTTCGTCATATTGCCTGTAGCAGCAAAAAATGGAGAGAAGTAATGGTACAGATCACATTCGGTGATCTTTGTTGGGTAAAATACAAAAGGGTGCAGTCAAACTGACTGCACCCTTTGAAAATTAAGAAATATCGTCAAAACACGACCACAGACACTTGAGGCTGTGATGGTGGGTCTGTCAGTTTTAGTGCCTCAAAAACGTACTGGCTCTTACACTATTGATGGCAATAAACCGTTTCATACAAGAATCTTATCCGGATCAGAGCGCGCCTGCGCGGCTGAAGACGCCGAAGAAGTTGCCGATGATATTGGAGATGGTCAGGGCATCATTCACTGGCGCTTCGGTGGCGATCAAGAGATCCCCGGAGTTGATCTTGAAGCGGCGGGCCGAGAACAGCCCGTCGGCCGAGGTGAGATCCAGGGTGAACACCACCCGGGGCTGGCGCGGGCCACGCTGGCCGGGGGCCAGGGCGCTGTCGGGATATTCGCGCAGCACCAGAAGCCCCTGCGGGTCGGCGCGGCTGTCCTGAAAGCCGCCCGCGACGGACATGGCATCCATCGCTGACATCTGATCCTTGGTGAACGTGTGCAGATCCTCACGGCCGGTGGCGCCAAAGGACAGGAAATAGCGCGCGTCCTCTTCCACAAATACCCGGTCGCCGCCGCGCAACAGCGTGTCGCGGCGCGGATCATTGAGCAGGGTCTCCACCGAGGTGCCATAGATGCTGCGCCCGCGCACCAGGCGGATCTGCGGGTTGTTGAGGCTGGCGCTGATGCCGCCGCCCGCCGCAATCAGCCCCATCACCGTGTAATTGCGGTCGGGCATCGGATAGGTGCCGGGGGTTTCAACACCGCTGACCAAATCCACCGAATTGCCGCGCCCTTCGGTCATGTCCAGCTGCAGCTGGGCCGAAGGCACGATTTCTTCCATGGCGGTCTGCAGTTTTTCGCGCGCCAGATCCGGGGTCAGCCCGTTCACATTCACATTGCCCACATAAGGCATGAAGATGCTGCCATTGGCCGCCACCGTCACATCCTGCAGCTGCACCATTTTTTCATCCGGGGTGGTCAGCAGGGAATTGTCGCTGCTGTCCCAGATCCGCAGGGTCAGAAGATCCCCGGGCTGGATGATCTGGGTCTTGGCGCCCTGGGTGGCCCCGATCCATTTCAGCGGGCGCTTGCCGGGATGGGCACCGCCGCTTTCCGGGCCGGTTTCGGGCCAATGGGCCACTGTCGGCAGAAAGGCGCGGGTGACGGGATACAGCGCAAAATCCGCATCCGCATCATCGGCGGTTTTCAGGATCTCTTCGCTGGCGGGGGCGCCACCGGGCAGGCGACCGCAGGCTGCCGGCAGCAGGGCGAGACCAAGAGCGGCAAGCAGGAGGGAAAGACGGCGCATGGGGATCCTTAGTTCGAAAACATCCGAAAACGGCTTGATTTTTGATCCCCGCAAGATACTGGGCATGCAGTCTGCGTCAACCGCAAGCACTACGGTAACAGGGGGGCTGATGCGTTTTCCACCCACATTGAGACCCACATTGATCCTGGGCGCCTCCGGGCGGATTGGCGGGCTCCTGCGCCACCAATGGGCCTCTGCCGCGGCGGATCTGCGCTGGCAGCGGCGGGCGCGGCCTGAGGGGGCAGAGGCCGGCGCACAGGGCTGGCATGTCCTTGATCCGCTGGCGGATCCGGATGCGCTGGCAGAGGCGGCGCGGGGCGCGGCGGCGATCCTCTGTCTGGCGGGGCCGGTGCCCGGCGGTGCGGCGGGCCGGGAGCTGAGCGCGCGCCAGCTGGTGCAACATCGCGATCTGGCGCTGGCCGCGCTGGAGGCGGCCGCGCATGTGCGTGACGCAGGCGCAGGGGCGCCGCGGGTGTTGCTGGCCTCTTCGGCGGCGGTCTATGGCACGGCCTCTGGCCCGCTGCAGGAAGACACCCCGCTGGCCCCGGTGGCGCCCTATGGCCTGGCCAAGGCCGAGATGGAACAGGCCGCCCGCGCCCGCGCCGCAGAGCTGGGGCTGGGTGTCACCCTGCTCCGGATCGGCAATATTGCCGGCATCGATGCGATCCTGGGCGGCTGGCAGCCGGGATTCTGTCTGGATCAATTTGCCGATGGGCAGACGCCCCGGCGCAGCTATATCGGTCCCCGGACGCTGGCGGATGTGCTTGCGACCCTGATCCGCTGCCCCGATCTGCCGCAGGTGCTGAACATCGCCCAGCCCGGGTTGGTGGCGATGGGCGATCTGTTGCAGGCGGCGGGGCTGGAGTTTGCCCGCAGACCCGCGCCCGCGCAGGCCATTGCCGAGGTGCAGCTTGACGTCACCCGGCTGATCGGGCTTTTGGCGGCACAGCCCGCGTGCGCCGCAGATCTGCCAGCGTGCCTGCCTGTTGCCACAGCCGCTGATCTGGTGGCGGAGGCGCGCGTGCTGGACCTGCTGCCCGACTCTCGATCCCGATAAGGACACCCGCATATGACCTGGCGCAAACGCCTCTTTGATCTCTTCTTTGCCAGCCTTCTGGTGGTGGTGCTGGGCCCGGTGCTGCTGCTGCTGATGGCCTGGCTGCTGCTGAAGGAAGGCCGTCCGCTGTTTTACGTGGCTGAACGGATGAAAGGGGTCGATCAGCCCTTTGCTTTGTGGAAACTGCGCACCATGCAGGTGGTGGATCAGGATACCGGGGTGTCCGGCGGCGACAAATCGGCCCGCATCACCAAGACCGGCGCCTGGCTACGGGCCAAGCGGCTGGATGAATTCCCGCAACTGTGGAACATCCTGCGGGGCGATCTCTCCTTTGTCGGGCCGCGCCCGCCGCTGCGCCAATATGTCGAAGCCAACCCCGACCTCTACGCCCGGGTGCTGAAATCGCGCCCCGGAGTCACCGGACTGGCGTCCATCACCTATCACAAACATGAGGCCGCCCTGCTGGCGCGCTGCACCACTTCTGAGGAAACCGATCAGGTCTATTCCCGCCTCTGTGTGCCGATGAAGGCGCGGCTGGATCTCATTTACCAGCGTCACCAGAGCATGTGTTACGACTTTGATCTGGTGTTTCAGACCATCGGCAATCTGTTCCGGCGTGGCTGAGGGGCGATTCGGCGATTCCTTCCGATCCGGGCGGGTGTGTCCTGCCCAGGCCGACATCTCTGGCGGCGGCCGCATGCAGGGAGATCAGCCGCAACCCTGCGTCAGGCCTGTACAGACGCCGCAGAGAGGCGCCAAAACGGACAAATCACCGTCATACGGCGCTTTTTTGCTGCCCGCGGTTTTGTATTACCCCCGAAATACGTCTAAAGTGATGCCCGGGGAGCCCATGAAACCCCCGGCGTAGGGCCTGTCACACCTGCTCCGGAGGAGACAAAGGGCGCCCGGAGGGATAGACGACGCGAGACATATCCTGATGCCAGAAAGACCCATCACATGCGGGTCCGGGGATCTGGCGCGGGGGATTGATAAAAACGCATTTGAAACGATGCGCGTCAGGAAGATCTCGGCGCCACATCGTACATATAAACAGGCCGCCCGGAAAATCAGGCGGCCACCGGGGACTGGAAGTGGGGACGGCCAGGGATGTTCAATCTGATCAGTGCGCTGTCACGCAAACAGAAATCCTATATCTTTCTTGCCATTGATCTGAGCCTGATCCCGCTGGCGCTGTTCCTGACCTTTCTGGTGCTGCCCTTGCCGGGGTCCGCTCTGGCCACCTTGGCGGCGATGCTGCCGGTGCTGCCTTATGTGCTGGCGCTGGCGGCGGCGGTGGCACTGTGGCTCGGATTGCCCAAGGTGCAGCTCAATGCCTATGAGCGCCATGCGGTCGGGCTGACCGCGCTGCTGGCCTCGATCACCGCCGGGGCCACGGCGGGGCTGACGCTGCTGTTTGGTCCTGACCTGCCGCCCGGCACCCATGTGGTCTTTGCCACCACCTATTTTCTCTGTCTTCTGGCCGCGCGGGCGCTGCTCTATCAGGTGGTGGTGGCGATCTACCGCCGTGCCCAGCCGCGCTGCCGGGTGCTGATTTACGGGGCCGGCACCACCGGCGCCCAGCTGGCGCAGGCGCTGAAGGCTCATGACGGCATCGATCCTGTCGCCTTTGTCGATGACAATACCTCGTTGCAGGGGGTGACGCTGGTGGGGCTGCCGGTGTTCCCGCCCGCCCGCATCGCCGAGATCGCCGAAGCCCGCCAGATCAAACGGGTCTTGCTGGCGATGCCGTCGCAGAGCCAGCCGAAACAGGCCCAGATCATCCAGCGGCTGCAGCGGATGCAGCTGGAGGTGCAGGCATTGCCCTCCTTTGCCCAGCTCATCGGGGAAGAAGCGCTGGTCGACAAGCTGACCCCGGTGGCGCCGCAGAATTTCCTGGGCCGCGCCACCCGCGATGTGCCCCTGCAGGAGGCCAGCGGCTCCTATCAGGACCGGGTGGTGCTGGTTTCAGGTGCCGGCGGCTCCATCGGGTCCGAGCTCTGCCGTCAGGTCTTGGCCTGCCGCCCGCGCAAACTGGTGCTCTATGAGCTGTCGGAACTGGCGCTTTACACCATTCATCAGGAGCTGGAACAGCAGGTCGAAGGCACCGGCATCACTCTGGTGCCGGTATTGGGTTCGGTGACCGATCCGCGTCAGGTGCGCATGGTGCTGGCCCATCACGGTGTACAGGTGGTGCTGCATGCGGCGGCGTATAAACATGTGCCGCTGGTGGAGGCCAACCCGCTGCCCGGCCTGGCCAACAACGTCTTTGGCACGCAGACGCTGGCCCGGGCCGCCGCGCGCAGCGGGGTGGAACGGTTCATCCTGATTTCCTCGGACAAGGCGGTGCGTCCGACCAATGTGATGGGCGCCTCCAAGCGGATGGCGGAACTGGTGGTGCAGGATCTCTCCACCCGCAATCCCGGCACCGTTTTCACCATGGTACGCTTTGGCAATGTGCTGGGCTCTTCGGGATCCGTGGTGCCGCTGTTTCAGGAACAGATCAGCCGCGGCGGGCCGGTCACCGTCACCGATCCGCGCGTTAAACGCTATTTCATGACCATCCGCGAGGCGGTGCAGCTGGTGCTTCAGGCCGGCGCCGAGGCGCTGGGTGGCGAGGTGTTTGTGCTCGACATGGGCGAGCCGATCTCAATCCTGCAGCTGGCCCGTCAGGTTATCGAAAGTGCCGGCTATTCCGTGCGGGACGAGGATCATCCCGACGGCGATATCGCCATTGATATCATCGGCCTGCGCCCCGGGGAAAAGATGCAGGAAGAGCTGACGCTCAGCTCGGATCTGATCACCACCCGCCACCAGAAGATCTTCTGCGCCCGCGAGGCGGTGCTGTCGGAAATCGAGGTTGCAACCCTGATCCGGGGGCTGCGTCAGGCCGTGGCCGCCGGCGACGAAGGGGTTGCGCGGGCCCTGATCAAACGCTGGGTCGAGGGCTACCGCGCCCCGGAAGAGGATCGCAAGACCTCCTGAACGCCCCTTGGATCAACCTTGCAGGTGGCACTATAGTTTACGGGTCACAGGCCTCTCACCAGCGCGCCTGACCTCCGCCAGATCGTTGATCCGCCTGCGGGTTTTGTGGTCTAACCGGTCCAGCACCAGCCGCAGGGGGCAGGGCGGCAGATCAGCCCTCCATTGCTCCGGCATTCCGACCAGATAACAAGCCAGACAACAAGGCAGTCCGAACCCGTGATCCTCAGTCTTCGATCTCTTCCTGTGTCGCGGCTTTTGCCAATGGCCCGTATGCCGGCTGCCCGTATCCTGGCAACCTCTGTGGTCATGGCTTCTGTGGCCCTACCCGCGCAGGCCCAAGATGCGCTGACCACAGCCAAACCGGAGGCCCCGCGCTTCAAACCGCTGCCCGCCCCCAGCCTCAACTTCTACGGCTCCCCCGGTCTGGTGGATATGCCAAGTGCGGAAATGCTGCCGGACGGGCAGTTTGCCACCACCTATTCCTGGTTTGGCGGTCAGGCGCGTTACAATCTGACCTTTCAGGCCACCCCCTGGCTCAGCGCCTCGTTCCGCTACAATGGCATCCAGACCAATGGCGCCCAGATTGCCGGGTTCAGCACCTATTACGACCGCGGTTTCGACGTCCGGCTGCGGCTCCTGCGCGAGGGGCGCTATCGCCCGGCGGTGACCCTGGGTCTGCAGGATTTTGCCGGCACCGGGATTTATGCCGGGGAATATATCGTCGCCACCAAGAATTTTGACACTCCGGCGCTCAGCCATCGCGGCGGGGCCGGCAGGCTGAAGCTGACCGCAGGTCTGGGCTGGGGACGTCTGGGGTCCAACGGCTCCATCGGCAGTATTTCCGGCACCCGGCCGGGGTTTGTTGCCGGCGATACCGGGGGCGAATTGGCCTATGATCAGTGGTTCCGCGGTGAGATGGCGCCTTTTGCGGGCATTGAATGGCTGCCCAATGACCGCTGGGGGTTCAAGGCGGAATATTCCTCCGATGCCTATGTGCTGGAAACCGGCGCTCCAGATGTGTTTGAGCGCAAGTCCTCCTTCAACTTTGGCGCCGAATATCAGGCCAGACCGGGCCTGCGGCTGGGGGCCTATTATCTTTATGGGTCCGAGATTGGCGTCACCGCGCAGATCCAGCTCAATCCCAAACACCCGACCCAGCCGATGCGGGTCAGTGCGCCGGTGCCGGTGGCACCGCGCAGCAGCTGGGCCACCAAAGACAGTCATTGGAGCCGCGATTGGGCCCAGAGCACCCGCGCCAAGACCACCCTGCGGGATCTGATGAGCGAGGCGCTGCAACAGGACGGGCTCATTCTTGAGGCGCTGACCCTGCCCGCAGATGGCACCGAGGCCGAGCTGCGCTATCGCAATCCCCGCTACCGTGCCCAGACCCTGGCCATTGGCCGCGCCGCCCGCGCCATGGCGCGGCTGCTGCCGCCCTCGGTGGAGACGCTGAAAATCGTGCCGATGCGTGGCGGGCTGGCACTGTCGCAGGTGGTGATCCGGCGCAGCGATCTGGAGGCGCTGGAACATAGCCCCGACGCCACTGAGGCGCTCTGGGCGGTGACCGGCCTGCAGGAGGCAGGCCCGCTGGCCGGGGATGCGCTGGTCGCGCAGGATCTCTACCCGGCGTTTTCCACCTCCATCAGCCCTTATACCGCGCCGTCCTATTTCGACCCTGACCTGCCGTTCCGGCTGGATGTGGGCGTGGATCTGAAGGCGTCTTACGCACCGGCCCCGGGCTGGCGCATTGCCGGCACCATCCGTCAGCGCGTCTGGGGCAATGTGAAAGACGGGCGCGCCTCCAATTCGGTGCTGCCCCATGTGCGCACCGATGCGACGGAATATGCCCAGTTCGGTACCACGCTGAAAAATCTTTATGTCACGCGGCAATGGCAGATGGGGCGCGATCTCTATGCCCGCAGTACGGCTGGGCTGTTTGAAAGCATGTTTGGCGGCGTCTCGGGCGAGGTCCTTTGGAAACCGGTCTCCAGCCGCCTGGCGCTGGGGGTCGAGGGCAATTATGTGGTGCAGCGCGATTACGATCAGCGGCTGTCGTTCCGCGATTACAAGACCTTCACCGGCCATGCCTCCGCCTATTACCAGCTCGACAAAGGTTACCATGTGCAGGTGGATGCCGGGCGCTATCTGGCGGGCGATTATGGCGCCACCTTCAGCCTGGACCGCGAATTTGCCAATGGCTGGCGGGTTGGCGGCTTCTTTACCCTCACCGATGTCTCCTCCGAGGATTTCGGCGAAGGCTCCTTTGACAAGGGCTTCCGCTTCAGCATCCCGCTGGACTGGCTGCTGGGCAAACCCAGCCGCAATACATTTGGCATGACCGTGCGCCCGACCCAGCGCGACGGCGGCCAGCGGGTACATGTCCCCGACCGGCTTTATGGACAAATCCGCGAGGCCCATCGCGCACAGCTGACCCGGCAGCGGGCAAGGATCTGGGAATGATGACGTCTGTGACCACACGCCTCGCCGGACTGCTTTCCCTTCTGGGCCTGCTGGTGCTGACCGCCTGTAGCCGCGGACCGGACACGCCGCCCCTGCAGGTCGAACTGCTGCGCAACCTGTCGGACCGGGTTGGTGCCCGGCTGTCCGGGGGCAAGGCGGATCCGGCCGCGCGCCCGCCGCTGACCCGCGCCGGTCTGAATGAGATCAAGGCCCCCTATATCGAGGTCACCATCGAGAAAAACGATGTCTTTGCCTATCTGTCGCGCCAGCAGCTGCGCCGCGATGACAGCCCCGGAACGGTGGCGGTCTGGCGCACCGAGGACAATATCAGCCTGACCCTGCGCAACGGGGTGCTGGTGGCTACCCGCAACCTTGGCAATGACATCCTGTCCAGCTCAGCGCTGGTCGAGGAGGGCGCAGGTGGCCCGGCGCGCAGTGGCGCACGGCGCTACCATATCCGCGGGCTCGACAATGGGGCGTGGCAGCTTGATATGCTCTGCAGCCGCCGCGATCTGGGTGCGGATCCCATCGAAATCGTCGAACTGCGCTACCCGACCCGCCACATCGAGGAACGCTGCCGCCCCAGCCAGCCGGGACGCGGCGGCGAGATCATCAATGACTACTGGGTAGATTCGCGCAGCGGCCGGGTCTGGCAATCACGCCAATGGGCCGGTCCCAATGTGGGCTACCTGCGCATCCGTCAGCTGACCACCGGCAGCTGATCCCACCCCGGAGGGTATGAAAAACAGGCGGTTTGGAGCCATATCCGCCCAAATGAGCGATATCTCGGCAACGGCAGAAAAAAAATTCCAGCCGCCGGGATATTGCTGCTAAAAGCTGCGTTGAATTCACGAGGTAACTCACCTACTCTTGGCTCAACGGTCTCCAAAGGAGTTTTGGATTATGAACAAATTCTTCGCAGCAATCGCTCTGGCCACCCTGGCCGCAACCACCACCGCCTCCGCTCAGGAAGAAGGCACCCCGACCCTGCTCGGCGGTACCGGTCTTGAGCAGGGCACTCTGATTGCAGGCGGCGTTGCCGGTGCAGTCATTCTGGGTGTGATCCTGAACGACGACGACGAAACCAGCACCACCACCACCACCAACTGATCGCTTGCGATCTGATGGGGTGTGGCAGGATCTGACCTCCGCCCGGCGCGCCTGAGCAGGGCAGGGTGTGGATCCCAGGCTGACATCGTCTTACAATTGACCATCATCTGATGGGGAAAGCGGGCCAATGGCCCGCTTTTTGCGTTTGGGTCTCGGGATACAGGAGAGGGCCGATCACCCCACCCGCCGCAGGAAGGCCTTTGTGCGGGGGTCCTGTGGCGCATCAAAGATCTGCGTCGGCGGGCCCTGTTCGACAATCCGCCCACCTTCCATGAAGACCACGCGATCGGCGATCTCGCGGGCAAACTGCATCTCATGGGTGACGATCAGCATGGTCTGGCGCTCTTCGGCGACCTTATGCATCAGCGCCAGCACCTCGCCCACCCATTCGGGATCCAGCGCCGAGGTCGGCTCGTCAAACAGCATCAACTCGGCCCCCAGCGCCATGGCGCGGCCAATGCCGACGCGCTGCTGCTGGCCGCCTGACAGGCTGGCGGGATAGGCATCAGCCTTATCCGCCAGACCGGTCTCCGCCAAGATCTCCAGCGCGCGGGCGCGGGCTGTGTCGCGGGGCTGCTTCTGAACGGTGATCAGCGCCTCCATGATGTTTTCCGCCGCCGTCTTATTGGCAAAGAGCGCATAATTCTGAAACACAAAGGCGGTGCGTCGGCGCAGGGCCAGGATCTCCGCCTTGCTGGCGCGGGCGGCGTCCACTTCCAGATCCCCAATGCGGACCAGCCCCGCATCGGGAGCATCCAGAAAATTGAGACAGCGCAGCAGCGTCGATTTACCGGTGCCCGAAGGGCCGATGATGACAATACGCTCCCCTGCCTGAATGGTCAGGTCGATGCCATCCAGCACCACGCTGTCACCAAATGTCTTGCGCAGGCCGGTGATGGAAATGGCCGGGCCCTGGTCGGTGTCTGTCATTGCGTCACTCATCGGGCATAAGCCTTGTTCAGATGGACCTCCAGCCGTCGCTGTACCAGCGACAGCGCCTCCACCAGGATCCAGTAGATCACCGCCACCACCAGGAAGGCCTCAAAGTAAAGAAAGCTGCCGGCGGCCTCTTTCTGGGTGGCCCCCATCATCTCGGTCACCCCCAGCGTAAACGCCAGGGAGGTGCCCTTGATCATGTCGATGAAGTAATTGACCAGCGTCGGCGCCGCGATCCGGGCCGCCTGCGGCAGCACGATACGGCGCATCATCTGGCCACGGGTCATGCCGATCGACTGCGCCGCCTCCCATTGGCTGCGATCCACCCCCAGAATGGCGGCGCGGATGCTCTCGGCCATATAGGCGGCAAAATGCAGGGTCAGCCCCATGATCGCGGCACTGACCCCATTGATCTGGGTCAGCACCGACAACACCTGTGGCAGCCCGTAGTAGAACAGGAACAGCTGCACCAGAAGTGGCGTGCCGCGAAAGAAGCTGATGAACAGCACCACCAGCTGATCCAGCACCGGGATCCGCAGCACCCGTTCCACCGCCAAGAGGGACGCCAGTACCAGCGCCAGCACCATGGCCACCACCGCCATGAACAGCGTCAGCGGCACATAGCTGAGCAGCACCGGCACCAGCCCCAGCATATAGGCGATGTCCAAACCCTGCATTTACCGGCTCACTTCTCAGCCGGGGCGGAAACCGCCGTGATATCGGTGCCGAACCATGTCTGCGAGATTTCGGCCAGCTTGCCGGTCTCGCGCAGCGTGGTCAGCGCCGCATCCACGCGGTCGCGCAGCGCCAGACTGTCCGCGTCCTGACGGAACGGCAGCGCATTCTGGATCTCGGAGAAGGGCGCGCCGGCCAGCGCCAGCGGCAGGGGGCTTTCCTGGATCAGCTGGGCCGAGGACACCCGGTCCATCACAAAGGCATCGACCCGCCCCAGTGCTGTATCCTGGGCGATATTGGCCTCATAGGTTTTGATCTCGATCTTGTCGGCCTCTGGCAGCTCGCGCAGCAGCGCCTCGAAGTTGGAGCCAAGGTTCACCGCCACGGTCTTGCCCGCGAGATCAGCGGGGCCTGCGATACTGTCCTCATTGCCGCGTTTCACCACCACCTGGGCGCCGTCGATGACATAGGCTTGGGTAAAGGCGAATTTGGCGCTGCGCTCCGGCGTGATGGTGATCTGATTGGCAATGGTGTCGATGCGGTCGGATTCCAGCGCGCCAATCAGACCGGAAAACGACATGGTGACAAATTCCACCTCAAGGCCGGTTTCCTCAGCCACGGCGTTCATCACATCCACCTCAAACCCCTGCAGCACGTCCTGACGCACGAAGGTAAAGGGAAAATACCCGCCCGACATGCCGACACGCAGCGTGTCGGAGGCAAAGGCGGACGGTGCGGCAGTCAGGCTCGCAGCGACAGCCGCGGCCCAGGCAAATGGTTTCATCATGATACGGGAATCCTTTTGAGTTCAGCCCCGACCTAATCCCCCTGACGCCGGGGACCAAGATGTCACAGGCCGGGACATGGCAAATAAGCCCGCCCGTTCGCAGGCAGGCCACGGGCGGGGGACCGGTTCATATGACAGACGCCGCAAGGCGGGAATTTGTTCCCCGTACAGGTGTGATTTTGCAGATTTGTTCTGGCCGGGGTGGAAAAATACCAGATCCGCTGCGGATCTGCTTGCGCCTTGGCCAGGCTTGCCCCGTTGTCACGACCTTATTGCGGATCCGAGCGCTGCATGATGCGGGTCATATGCCGGGCCATATCCTGCACATTCGGCTCCTGCAGGATCGACAGATGGGATCCGGGCACCTCGATCAGCTCAAACCCCGCCGCCGCCACCGGCGCCCAGCCCAGCCCCTGGGTCAACGCTTCGGGGCTGTCAAACAAATCATCGCCAGCCCGGAACACCGTCAGCGGTGTGGCCAGCGGGTCCGGCGTGTAGCGGTCCACCGATTGCTGGTTGGCCGCGATCAGCGCCTCGATCGACAGGGAGCCACCGCCGCCGGTCCACTCCAGCCGCCGCCGTTCAAAGGAATTGCGCAATGTCTCAATCCGGTGGCGGGCCACATGGCCCAGATAGGCCGGCCCCATCCGCCGGAGCAGCCCCAGATGAGCGCCCAGTCTGGCCCGTCCCTGCACCCGGCGGCGCCCCGCTGGCCCTTCGGCATCAAACAGCGCCAGCACGCCCAGTTCGCGCCCCGCTTCCAGCAGCTGGCGCGCCAGTTCAAAGGCAAAATAACTGCCCAGAGACACCGCCGCCAGATGCACGACCCCGCTGGGGTAATGGGTTTGGATTTCCTCCAGATACAGTTTTGCGGTGGCGCGCACCCCGGTGGGGGTGCGGCTGTCCAGCAGACCGATGCTCAGCCCATACACTGGCTGATCGGGGCCGAGAGCGGCGGCCAGCGGGCGATAGAATTCCTCGTTACGGCCCAGCACATGGACGCCAAACAGCGGCGCGCGCGCCGTGCCATCCTGAATGATCACCAGATGATCGGGCAGGGTGTGGCCTTCCGGTGTTTCCGGGCTGTCGCCGCCCTCAGCCCCTTCCGTCAGCGCCGCCGCCAGCGCCCGGGGGCTGGGGGTCAGATGCAGCGCCGCCAGGCTCAGCCGCTGGCCCAGTTCCGCCTCGATCCGGCCAATCAGCCGCATCGCCAGCAGGGAATGGCCGCCGCGATCATAGAAACTGTCATCCACTCCCAGATCGGGCTGGCCCAGCACATCCGCCATCATCGCCATCAGCTGTTCTGCCAGCGGCGAGGGCGGGGCGGTGGTGTCAATCGCAGCGCCGCCGTTGCGACGCAGGCGCAGGCCGCTTGATGCCGCCGCCGGGGCGGGCAGGGCGGTCATGTCGATCTTGCCCCCGGCAGTGCGGGGAAACTCCGCCACCGGCACCAGCGCCGGGCGCATATGGGCAGGCAGATCGCGCTGCACGATCTGCTGCAGGGCCGCCAGATCCGGGCGGATATCGCCAGCTGCGTCTGCCGCGCGATCCTCTCCGGCATCCCGGGTGCCCCGCACCCAGCAACAGAGCTGCGCCGCCGGTCCGTCCTTGCCATGCACCGCCACCAGCGCCTGCACCTCCGGGTGGGCGCGCTCCAGCACCTGCTCCACATGGCGCAGATCAATGCGAAAGCCGCGCAGTTTGACCTGCCGGTCCTGCCGCCCCAGAAAGGCCAGCGTGCCATCACCGCGCCAGGCCGCGCGATCGCCGGTGCGATAGATCCGGGCGGCGGGGCAGCTTGCCTGGTGCCCCCCGCCCGTGTTCTGCGGCGCAAAAGGATCAGGACGGAACACCCGGGCGGTCTCCTCCGGGCGGCCGATATAGCCATCGCTCACCGCCGGGCCGCCGATCCACAGATCCCCGGCCACGCCATCCGGGGCGAGGCTGCCATCCGCCGCCAGCACATAGGCGCGGGCATGGGCGGTGGGGCGGCCGATGGGCACATCTTCATTCGCATTCACCCGGTGCCCCTGATCCAGACCCGGATCATGCAGCGTACAGGTGATGGTGGTTTCCGTCGGCCCGTAGCCATTGAGCCAGCGCACCCCCGGCACCAGCTGCTGCCAGCGCGCCAGCGCCTGCGGGCTGACCTGCTCCCCGCCGACGATCACCAGCCGCACTGAAGATGGCAGGCTGCGGCCACTGTCGGCCATCACATCGCACAGCACATGCCAGAAGGCGGTCGGCAGGTTCAGCACCGTCAGCTCCAGCGCCGCCACCCGGTCCAGAAACAACCCCGGTGCCCCGATCATATCCGGCGCGCGCAGCACCACGCAGGCCCCGGCCAACAGGCTGGGCAGAACTTCCTCAATGGCGACATCAAAGGACAGGCTGGCAAATTGCAGCATCCGGTCATGGCTCTGCAGGTCAAAGGCGGCCGTGATGGCGCTGGCATGGGCCAACAGCGCCCGCATCGGCACCCGCACCCCCTTGGGCTTGCCGGTGGAGCCGGAGGTATAGATCACATAGGCCAGCCGCCCCGGATCCGGAGCTGGTCGCGTGGGGGGCGTTGGTTTCTCAGGGGGGTCAAGTTTCGCATCAGGCGCCACCCAGACCAGCCCCTCCGGGGTCAGGGCGGCATCGTGTCTATGTACAGATTTCCCTTTGTTAGATCCGGTATCAGGCCCTGTTACCGTGCCGTAATCCGGCCCGCCAATGCCCAGCCCCGTGCCGCTGTCCTGCAGCATATGGGCAATCACCGCCGCCGGGTAGGTCGGGTCCACCGGCAGGAAGGCCGCCCCGACCTTCAGCACCGCCAGCATGGCAATGATGAACTCTGGGCTGCGCGGCAGGCAGATGGCGATGATATCACCAGCCGCAGCCCCCTGCGCCTGCAGGACCACCGCCAGAAGGTCGGCGCGGGCCTGCAAATCGGCATGGCTCAACACCGCGCCCTCGGGGGCCATCTGCAGCGCCGGGGCATCCGGCATCCGCGTCGCCGTCGCCTCCAGCCGGGTTGCCATACACGGCGGGGCTGCCGCCATCTCCCGCGCCAGCATCTGCGCCAGCGCCGGCTCCGGACGCCCCTGTTGCAACAGCTGGGTCGCCTCGGCCTCCGGCAGCATCCCCAGATCACGCAGCGCCATATCCGCAGGTGCTGTGGCCAGGCTCTGCAGCAGCTGACACAGATGATCCAGCATCCGCTCCACCTGGCTGGCCGGCAGCACCTCGGGGTCATATTCCAGCATCACAAGCGGTTGGGCATCACCATAAACCGCCAGGGTCAGCGGCATCGCGCCCTCTTCGCGCAGCTCCACCCGGCGATGCTGCCAGGGGCTGTCTTCCTCCACCCCCAGGCTGCGCATCCGCATATTCAGGCTGTCGCGTTCAAACATCACCATAGTGTCAAACAGCGGCACGCTGCCCGGCAGCCCGCACCAGCGACGCATATCCGCCAGCGAGGCCTGTTCATGCGGGCGCAGCGCCACCGCATCGCGCCGCAGCGCCGCCAGCAGCCCGTCCACGGTTGTTGACCCGGATAGATGCAGATGCAGGGGCACCGTGTTGATCAGACAGCCCACCGTGCGCCCGCAGCCCTCCAGGAGATAGCGCCCCGACCGGGTGACCCCAAAGACCGCCATTTCCCGCCCGCTCCAGCGCGCCACCAGCAGCCCCCAGGCGGCATGGATCATATTGGCCAGGGTGGCTGCTCCTGCGCCCTGTGCCCCGGATGTCTCCGGCAGGGTCTCATCCGCCACGGTGACTTGCGCGGCGCGCTGCATCAGCGCGCGGCGCAACTCGGCCGGCAGCTGCCGCCGCAGGATCTGCTTGCGGCCATGGTCCGCATCATCCGGTGCTGCCACAACGGGCCGATCATCCGGCCCGGTCAGCCGGGCGATCTGGTTCGGGGTATCAAACCCCTCCAGATGCGCCCGGAAAAACGCCTGGCTGGCCGGCTGTTCTGACACTTGCGCCACCGCCGGGCTAAAGGCATCAAACCCGGTCACAGGCGCAGTCGCGGCAGGCAGATCGCCCCCGATCAGCGCCGCAAAGACATCTTCCAGCACCACCGCCATACTGCGGCCATCGACCAGCACATGGTGAATGGTCCAGACCATCACCGACCGGTTCGGCCCCAGCCGCGCCAGCATCACCCGCCAGGACACCGCCTGCTCCAGCGCGCAGCCACGATTGCGATCCTCGGTGAGAAACTGCTCCAGCCGCGCGGCCTGATCCTCTGTCTCCAGCCCCTGCCAGTCCTGTGTCTCCACCCTGACCTGATCGGCGGCCGCATCCACACCCGCGACCTGCAAGACCGGCAGCGGACGTCCCTGCCACAGCACCGCACTGCGCAGCACCGGATGACGCGCGCAGACTTGCTGCCAGGCCACCCGCAGGGCCCTCGGATCTGGCGCTTCGGCGTCCAGATGCACCACGATCTGTTCCAGATTGACCCAAGGCCTGCCCGCGGCGGCGCTTTCATACAGCAGCCCCTGCTGCATCGGGGTCAGCGCAATCTCCTGACCGCTGCTGTGACCGTGCTTCCGGTCTCCGGGCCTCTCGGCGGGGTGGCCGGTGCCAGCCCCAAAGGGAGCCTTCATCGCGGCCCGGATCTCTGATTGTGATTGCGCCTGTGGCTGGGCCTGCGAAAGATCACTCATAATGCCCCCTACCTGACACCGGGTTTGGGCCAACCCGGGCCATACCTCTTCATGCTGTGCCGCCCCCGGATCATCCGGGTATCACGTCACTCTTAATATCCACTTTTTAGCGGTCCCCTCAGGCCAGGATCACCCCCATGATCCCCGCCGCAGACCCAAGGATATCAGACCGGGGGATGGGCAAGCAACAAAACACCTGTGAGCGAGACTTGAACCGCGCGCCCTATTAGGCTTCAGGGTAGGTGGCGCATCTCATTGCCTCCATCATCTTTTCGCGGAACACTCCGCCGGTGTTTTCTCGGTCCTAGATAGTTGCGTGGCGTGTTGTTGAAACACTCACCGATCATCTTCATATCATGATCAGTGAGTGCCGTGATGTCGCGCCTGCGGGGAAGCAAGCGCCTTACCCTGCGATTGGTGCTCTTGACCGCGCCTTTCTGCCAAGGTGAGAAATGGATCGCGGAACCATGTATGCGTCCCGTCTTTCGTGTCAGGTGGAGCAGGTCACGGATCACGTTCATGATTTTGATCATCACCGGCTTTGTTCACTTGTTAGGGTTCTTCAGCAGTACTGTGAACCGACTGACGCGCTCGACCAGCGATGTAACGTTTAACTGACCAAGGTTCTCTTAGAACAGCATCAAATCGCCTTCCCAGTGACCGCAATGCTTTTCGATCCTCACACGACCTGAAATGTTCCTAGACGCACAAATAAACTATTCCGCGACGTGCGAACAAAGACCCCCTATTTCCTGCCACATTCGCCTAGCCAGTATTGCCTTGAAGATGCGAATGGTTGGAAATACCTCATTTGGTGTAGTGTTGGAACATGGCGGGGCAGCGCGGAGACCTCACATATCGCAGCACTAAACAACCATGCTGGTGGTCTTTTCGCAGCGTTCGATCGCGGTGTCTCAGGCTTTTTCTGTGCACGTCGCGCTAACGGCCGTCGTTGCGTTTATCGGTCTACTGATAGCGTATTCAGCGCGCGATGCAGGTTATCTGGCTTGGCAGGGGGCTTGGCAAACTTGGCGTTGTGACGCTCCTTGAACCCTTGCAGATAGGCGTTTCCAGCCTCCATGTCAGAGATGCCTGCGATGCGTAGCTCTTTGACCAGACGGTCCTGAAGCGTGCGATTGGCGCGCTCGACACGGCCTTTCGCCTGGCTCGAATTGGCACACAAAATCTCGACATTTAACTCGCTCAGCGCGCGCCCGAACTGGGTGATCCGCGCACCGTCTTTGGCGTCTTCCTTGGCGACACGGAACACAGTGTGTTTGTCAGAATAGAATGCGACCGGACGGCCATGTTTTTGCAGATAGCTTTCCAAAGCCTCGAAATAGCTGAACGTGCTCTCCGACTGCACGAACCGCAGCTCCATCAAGGTGCTTGTGGCATCATCGATGAACACAAGCAGAGTGCAAGGCGGAGCGCGGTCTTCAAACCAACGATGGTCAGACCCGTCAATCTGGATGAGTTCACCGAAGCATTCCCGGCGCAAACGCGGTTGGTGAATCTGTCGGCGCTGCTTGCGGGATAACCAAATGCCGTCTTCGACCATCCCATGCACAATTTCCCTCAGTCTTTTAGGGAGAGTGACACTTCTGCTTTGCTCAGTGGTGACATTATCGCTTTGCGGCTACAAATAAGCAGCCTCCTAATACATCTTATGTTAAATAATTCCCACATAAGGCCCTGCGACCCGCAGACAACAGACACATAACAAAGGGCCGCTCGAGAGAGCGGCCCTTTGTTGTTCACGGCTCTGGTCGGGCGTGGTGCGGATCACTCTGCCGGGGTTTTGTGCTGCACCAATGCGCCCAGAACCTGCTCCAGCGCCGCCGCGTCGCCGCCGCGCAGGCAGGTCAGCGCGGTTCGTGGCAAGCGGCGTTTGGCACGCAGCAACGGGGTCACCGGGCGCTTGCTGTCATGGGACAATTCCGCGCTGATCAGCCGCGCCCCCAGAGCATCCTGCAACCGTGCCACATGGGCCAGGTCCAGCGGATGGTCGCCATGGATTGCATAGATCCGGGCCGCCTTGTCACAGCCCGCACAGGCGTCGCGATAGGCACCGCTCCAGTCCAGCTTGCGCGCGGCCGGAAAACGGATCTCGCCGGGGATCAGATCCTCGGCCAGGGTGGTGATCGGCTGCAACGCCACCACGTTTTCCGCGCCGATCAGATCGGCAAAGGCCATGGCGCCAAAGGCCCCCATACCGGAGCCCAGCACATGCACCTTGTCAAACCCGGCCATCCAGGCGCGGGTTTCGGGTGCCCGAAAATACTGTTCCAGATCCAGCGGACGGTACCAGTTCTGCTGATGCGGCAAGACCGACAGCACCGCATAGCCGGATTTGATCAGGAAACGTTCGCCAAAGCCCGGACGCAAGGGATCCTTGCGGTCCAGTGCCTGGCCTGCCCCTTCAAAGGTGACAACCAGCTCCCGCGCGTCCTCCGGATGCAGCCGTCGCATGGCATAAGACGGGGTCAGCGTGGTGGTCGGCCACAGCCCCTCCGGCAGCGCTTCTTCGGGGGCCTTCTGGCTGCGGATCGCGCCCAGATGGCCTTGCCGGTCCACCGCAGGCACCGGCTGCGGCTCGTCGGGCACGATGGTATCGACCTCCAGCCCGTGTGCAGCCAGTGCCGCCACATATTCGGCGTGGCGCTGGCGATAGGTCGCCTTCATCGTGTCCAGCATCTCGGGCGACAGATATTCATCCAGCACCGCCTTCAGTCCCTTGCGCATGAATTTCTGCGTGTTCAGCGCCGGCAGGCCGAAATGCTCGGTCAGCTCGGCCACACGGTTGTCATGCTTGAGGAAGATCGCCGGCTGGCCCGCCTGCAGGGCCGCCACCCCGCCATGGAAGCGGTCACCGATATAGACATCATGCAGCATCGCTGCCTGCCGCCAGGCGCCGGCCTCGGAGAAGTAATAATAGCGGTTGAAATCGACCTTATGGCCGCATTTGCGGCTCAGCCAGCGATTGAGCATCTCAGGCTGGGCAATATTATTGCCCTCATTATAGCCAAACCGGTCCTTGATGAATTTGCCATAGGCAAAGATCTCATCCTGGAACACATAAGAGGCGTCGATCTTGTCGAAAGCCTTGGCCAGTTCGGTGCCGCGTTCAACGATGGCGCCGTCGCGCATGGAGAAATGGCCTGCGGTCATCACATTGGCCTGACGCCCCTTGGACTGGGCCGCGGCCCCGTCGATGGCCATGATCGACTGCGGATAGACATAGAGACTAGGGCAGCCCAGCACGGTGGTGTTCTCCAGCCCGTTGTTGGCCAGCCACTCTGCCGTCTGGGTGCCGCGCACCCCGAACAGGTTGGCCCGCTCATTGAGCAGCGCCAGAAGATCGCGGTTGCCAGGCATCAGATCCGTGAAGGCATGGCTGCCCTGCATCCCGGCCCCCAGCACCACAAAGGGCACCCGCCCATCCAGCGCCTCCAGCGCGGTAAACAACCGGATGCCATCGTGATTGGGGCGGATGAAATTGGCCAGCGACACCACGATCATGTCGAAATGCTCGGCGATGGTCTCGGCATAGCCCTCACCGAGGTTTTTCTGCAGATTGGCGATATTGCCCACCGCCGACCCATCCGGGTCCTTGCGCAGGCTGCGCGCCGGGGCTTCGGCATGGATGATATTTCCGCGATTCCCGGTCAGCTTATGCGCCGGTTTCAGACCGAACAACGTGTCCGTCACCGTCGGCGGCACGCCCAGGATACTGGACAGCGCCGGATCCGGACGGTGGACCGAAAGCACAGGAGCATGGAAAAGGATTCTCATATATCACCAGATGTTACTCGCCATAGCCTCCGCAAACGGATGGTATGGCCTATTGAAAATAGGGGGTCGGCAACCGCGCTTTTGCGCCTCCGGCAGCCGCAGCCCCCGGGATTGCTGCGTTGCGCGCATGTTAGCGCCGTGACCTCTGGGAACAAGCCCGGAAAGATCCGGCCCGCCCTTGCAGGTGAAACCCTGCCCAAGCCTGCGCCTGCCGCTTTTCAAAGGGTTGCGCCTGCGGCGCTCTCGCGGCATGGATAGGATATGAAATTTCTCTTTGTGCACCAGAACATGCCCGGCCAGTACCGGGAGATGATCCAGTGGCTGGCCGATCAGGGCGAGCATGAGATCGTGTTTTTGACCCAGCGAAACGATGTGAAGCTGCCCGGCGTCTCCACCGCGACCTACAAAAGCCATCACCAGCCCGCTGCCGATGCCTATGGGCTGTCCAAGGATTGGGAGGCCGCGGCTGGCAATGGCATTGGCGCCGCCCTCGCCGCGCGCCAGCTGGAGGCCAGAGACGGCTTCAAACCCGATATCATCATCGGTCATACCGGCTGGGGGGAGCTGACCTTCATGAAAGAGGTCTGGCCGGATGTGCCGATTATTGGCTTCTTTGAATATTTCTACCGCACCACTGGGGGGCTGGTTGGCTTTGATCCGGAAAACCCTCCCGGCGAACACGCAGGGTTTTTCGCCCACGCCCGCAACACCGTGCCCTTTGCCAATATCGATGTGGTCGATCTGGGCCACAGCCCGACCTACTGGCAGCGCGACCGCTTCCCCAAGAGCTTTCACGACAAGATCTATGTCAGCCATGACGGCATCCGCACCGACCGGCTGCAGCCGGATGCCAAGGCCAGCATCGGTCTCGGCCGCCTGCCCAAGCCGCTCAGCCGCGACGATGAGGTAATCACCTATATCGCCCGCAATATGGAACGCGCCCGTGGTTTTCACGTGATGATGCGCGCCCTGCCCAAGATCCTGTCGGACCGCCCCAATGCGCGGATCCTGATGATCGGCGGCAATGAGACCTCATATGGGCGCGAAAGCACCCACCCCGCAGGTCTGCGCGGCGAGATGGAGGATGAGCTGGGCGACAGCGTCGACTGGAGCCGGGTGCATTTCCTCGGCCGGGTGCCTTACGGCGATCTGTGCAAGATTATCCGCATCAGCCGCTGCCATATCTATCTGACCATGCCCTTTGTGCTCAGCTGGTCGTTGCTGGAATCCATGTCGATGCAGGCCACTGTGGTGGCCGCCGATGTGGAGCCGGTGCGCGAGGCGGTGACCCATAATGAGACCGGCATGCTGGTGGATTTCTTTGATCCCGACGCGCTGGCTAATCAGGTGGTGGATGTGCTGGCCAATCCCGGCGCCTATGCCCATCTGGGCCCCAATGCCCGCGCCCATGTGGTGGAAACCTATGATTTCCTGACCCGCTGCATGCCTGAGCACGCCCGCCAGATCAACGCGCTCCTGCCCGCCAGCAAGCAGCTGAAGATCTGACCCCTCACAACAGAGAATACCGATCACGGGATGATCTGCGTCGACCAGAGGCCCAGCCCCCCAGCATGAGCCCATGGCCGACGCAGTCCCGACCTGCCCTGCCCCAATCGGTGGGGTCAGGACAGGAATTGCTCCGACGCCCAGATCGCGGCCTGAGTGCGGTTCTTGGCGCCAATCTTGCGAAAACAGGTGCGCAGATGCACCTTCACCGTGGCCTCGCAGATGCTCAGCTCATTGGCGATGGATTTATTGGTGGCGCCGTCGATCAGCTTGGTCAGGATCAGCCATTCGCGCCCGGACAATCCGCAGGCCGCAGCCGAAGCCGGCATCCGGCGCAGATCCGTTGAAACGGTGGCGCCAGAACGGCTGGTTGTACCCCCTGTCAAAGCGCCTGTGCCAGAACCGGATTGCGGCAGACTGCCATTGATCCGATCCGCAGGCACAGTCTCTGCAAGCTCCAGTTCCGGTGGTGGGGCCGTCGACAGGGTCTCTGCCGCGCGGTCGCCCCCCGATGTGGTCACATCCGCCGCCCGCAGCGCCGCTGAGATATCCGATGGCACAATCCGATAGCCGCTTTGCACCACCCGCAGGGCCGCAATCAGCGCCTCTGCGGATTTGCGTTGTGGGATCACCGCCTCAGCGTAGGCGCTGAGCGCAGTCTGCATGCTGGTGGAACATTCGCGCCCCATGATCAGGATCAGCAGAGAGGCGTCATTGCCCTCTTTGAACTGGCGCAATTCCTCCACCAGCTCCGGTCCCGTTTCATGGCTGTAGTATAAAACCAGATCATCAATCCCCAGCCCCGCGAGCGTCGACAGCTCATCGCAGCAGGTCCCGATCTGGTAGTCGTTGCTCTGGCAAATGGCCAGAAACATGTCGCGCAACAAGCGACTCTCGCCCACAATATGCACAGGCATGATATACCCCCATACTCTTAAAAAATCTGATCAGAACACGATCAGATGGTCTCAATGAATGATCTCCGGAACAGGGAGGTCACTGGGCTTTGGTGCGGGGTTGGAACATCCCGCCCTGGCCCACGCGGTGCAGCTGCGACCCCCGTCACAGATGGCACCCCGGTCTTGTCTTATGTGTCTGTCCTGTCCTTTCGATCAGATGATGGCCGTTTTTCAGACCTCGCCTGCCAGGGTGATCCCTCAGCCGACGGCCCGACCGGTGGTTTGATCGGGTCTTCCAAAATGACGGGCCCCAATACCTCTGGCCCCTGCCTCCAAATCGCAGCCCATATCGGCGCTGCACCGCTTTGCGGCACTCCAAAATAGCCCGAATCCATCCGTTTTTGTTAAAAAACTTACCTCCTGGATAGATGTTGGCGCCATCAGGCATCTCTCCTAAAGTATTGTTTTTGATATAGGCTTTTGTTTTATCAACAGGAATATCCTCATCTGACCTGAATCCAAAGATGTGGTAATTTCTCAATTTCAGGCCATATTTCGCAAGACTCGACAACCTGAGCGCGTATTATTGTGTCGAATCCTCACGCCAAAGATGGAATCACTCTCCCTTTGCTCCCGCAGACGCAGCGCCCATACCTCTTCTGAGGTAGGTCTCTCAGATAGGCCCTCACAACAGGCGGATCTTCGCCAAAATGTAACAGTCTGAAATATATAAATATTACTGAAATTTCAGAAGGCAGTTCAGACTGTGACTTGTGGGTTACCCTGGGTAATCCCGCTAGATATTGATGAAAACTCAATGTCCTGCGGGTTCTCCCACTGGTTGATCATCAGACAGCCCCCTAACAGCTCCGAATCGCCTCCTCCGAAGGGGTACGCCCTCTGCGCAATTTGACGGCACCGGCGATATGCTAGGCTGGTTCATATTCGTTTTGATATGCCGGGGGGCAACATGAATGTGTTCGGGGGCGCCGTGATCCACACGGGCGAGATCGCTTTTGCGCGATCGTTTCAAAGACAAGTTTCATCCATCACAACCACTGCCATAGCTGAGATCGACTGCACCGGACCTGCGTCTGCAGGACCACGCCGTTTGCTGGTGACCACCTGCGAGACGGCCAGTGACTCCCAGAGCAATGCAGTTCGGGGCAGTGCAGTTCGGGGCAGTGACACTCAGACCGCGCGGGCACAGGGCAGCCGCAGCAAAGGCACGCTGCAGGCTCTGCTGCGCAGCGGATCGCTCTGCCATTGCACGCAGCTGCATGATCCGCAGGGCCACCCCAACAGCTGGCCGGACTGGCTTGATCCTGCGGCCCTGCGCGCGGATGCCTCTGGCCACAGGTCTGGCCGCTGGGTGGTGTTTGCCTGCCGCTTTGCCGATGGCAGCGAGGACCGGATCGCGCTGCATCTGGAAGGCAGCCAGCATGATGCCCATTGCATCGAGATCCTGCCTGCGATCTGGCCGCTGGCCCGCGAGGATGCGCTGCGCGAGATGCTGACCAGCACGCCGGAGCCCAAAACCGCGCGCGACACCTCCGAGGCGATGCTCTGGACCATTTCCACCAAAAGTGACAGCGCGGTTCTGGTGTTGGATGGCTCCGGCCGCTTGCTGGATTGCAATGAAGCCGGCTGTGACATGCTGGCGGCGGGCAATCTGCTGCGCAACAGTGACGGCGTGCTGCGCTGTGCCAACAGCAGTGAGACCCGCGCCTTTTATGCCGCAGTGCAAGACTGCGCCAAGACACCGGTTGAGGCCTCCGTCGGCGCCCATACCCCACGCGGCAGCGCCAGCCAGGAGTTGATCCTGTTCCTGCAGGATGCCAGCACGGGCATGCGGCTCCCGGTCTCGCTCACCTGTTATCTCTGTGCCGACACCCATCATCCACTGGTGGTCGCCATCCTGCCGCGCCAGCCCGACCAGCAGCGGATCGAGATGCTGGCCCAGAAAATGGGCCTCTCCCCTTGCGAGGCCCGAGTGGCCGCGCTGATTCAGCTCGGCCTCTCCAACCGCGAGGCGGCACATATCGCGGGTATCAAGGAACAGACCTTCAACACCTATGCCAAGCGGGTGCTCTCCAAGCTTGAGGTCGCCGGGCGCACCGAAATGGCGCAGCGGCTGACCTGGCAGGCGTCACTGGGGAGAGCGTCATGAACAAGGTGACCCATGAGAGCCTCACCCAGGGGCCACCCGCGCCGGTCGCGCCGACCTCAGCCTCAATCGGCGCCGCCGCCCTGGCCGCTCAGACCCGCCGCACGACCGAGGTCAGCGCGCACTCCGGCAGCCCCAGTGAGCGGTCCGAGACGCGCGAGGACAAGACCATCCACGCAGCGGAGACCCCATCAGACAGACATATGGAGAGTGCCACGGACACCACAGACAAAAACGGCCCAGATCAAAACCCGACAGATGCGGGCCAAAAAGCGATCGACCCGACAGCGACCGGCCTGACAGATGCGGGGGCCGCCGGGTCGGCTCTGGCGCCGGGCGATCTGGAACAGCTGGCCGCGCATCTGCGTGGCGGTCCCCAGCCGCTGGGCACCCGTGGCGATCTCATCGAACTGCACAAGCGGATCACCGGGATGTTTGCCACCCTCAATGACGGGCTGGGCGAGATGTACACCCAGAAGGCGGACGCCGACCGCAAGGCGCTGAGCGCCCGCATGGACGCGCTGGAAGACGCGGTGAACCGGATGGAAGGCGCGCTGCGCATCGAACTGGAGCCGGTGCTGCGCGACAGCTTTGCCAAGGTGCTGGCCAAGGACACTGCCGCCCGCCGCCGCAGCCCGGGGCAGCGGCTGAAGCGCGGGATCACCAAAGGCGGTGGTCTGGCCCTGATCCTGGCCCTCGGGCTGGCGGCGGGCACGCTCTATCACAGCCGGATTGCCACCGCCTCAGGCACCGTGTGGAGCGCGGCTCAGATCCAGTGGGCCAGCTTTGTCGACTTTGTTGAAACCACAACCGGTGACCCGGGTCAGTAACTGGGTCACACGCAATAATAGACTCTAACAAAGGAAAAAGAGTCTCCCTTTTTCGGGGGCGCCATATCTCTTTCAGGCAGGGTCTGCTGTCCCAAACCCCTGCCTGGCACAGAGAGCCGTAGAGAGGCCCCGTCTGACTGCCGGCCTGTCCCACAGATCTCGCAGCGGAGCCAGCCGGGCCTCTGACACAGCGCCCCCGAAAACCGACAATTTGACGAAAATTTGTCCCCATTTGGGGGCATCCGCCCCGCCCGATTTGCGGTGCAATCACCATCAGAGACCCAAGCGGTCTTGTGTCACTGGCCAGGTCCCACACCCAATTTTCCCTGGTCAGATTTCTAAAGGGGGTCGCGTCGGGGGGCGCATCACACTCCCGGTATATTAATTAGGAGGATGTTTAAGATGGGTAGACCAGACGAAGGTTCCGACTGGGAAGTCTGTAATCCTGAATGCGAAATCGAATTCAGCGATGACAAGTTCAATCCCAATTACAACGATGGCACCACGGAACGTGGCGGTCGTGATGGCAATGTCATCAATCTGAACGACCATGATGCCGGTGACAACGCCGCCGCTGGCGGCGGCAATGATGCCGTCTATGGCAACGCGCGCAACAACCGGCTCGAGGGTCAGTCCGGCCAGGACTATATCGAAGGCCGCGGCGGCAATGACGCCATCAGCGGCGATGGTGGCAATGACACCCTTTATGGTGGCAATGGCACCAATGCGACCCGCGACGGCGATGACTGGATCGATGGCGGTGACGGCTGCGATTACATTGACGGTGAAAACGGCAATGACTCGCTGCTCGGCGGCAAGGACCAGGATACGGTCTTTGGCGGCAACGGCAACGACCAGATCTTTGGCGATGACGGCGACGGCGACGAGACCAATGGCGACGCCGGCGATTACCTCTATGGCGATCTGGGCGACGACTGCATGGACGGCGAAGGTGGCGATGACTACATGTGGGGTGACCGCGGCGGCCGCGCTGGCGAATCCCGTTTTGACGGGGACGACACCATGTATGGCCGTGGCGGCAATGACCGGATGAACGGTCAGGGCGGTGATGACCGTATGGCCGGTGGTCTTGGTGACGACCTGGTGATCGGTGGGTCCGGCGATGACGAGATGTTCGGTGACGAACGTCAGGCGCAGGGCGATGATCTCGACTTTGGCTCTGACAGCGGCCCGGTTGGCAAAGGCCCCAATGAAGACGGGCATGACTGCATGCTGGGTGGCTCTGGCCATGACACCATGGATGGTCAGGGTGGCCGTGACACCATGTTCGGTGAAACCGGCGACGATCTGATGCAGGGCGGCCGCGGCCGTGACCTGATGGATGGTGGCGAAGGCCGTGACGACGTCAATGGCGATGCTGGCAAGGACACGATCCGCGGCGGCAGCAACAACGACGTGCTCGAAGGTGGTGCCCAGGGTGACCTGATCTTTGGCGACCATGCCCGGGTCAAAGGCTATGACATCGATTGGGATTGCTGCGACGACGACGACAATACGGCGGTTTCTTCAGCGCACACCAGCGATGAAACCGATCTGCGTCCCGTCGACTACCCCGATTGCTACACACCGCAGGACTATGGCGAGGCGGGCAATGACCGCATTCGCGGTGGCTCTGGCCATGACACCATGTACGGCGAAGCCGGCAATGATGTCATCATCGGCGGTCGTGGCTTCGATGTCGGCTATGGTGGCACCGGACGGGACCGTCTTTATGGCAACCAGGGCAATGATACGCTCTATGGCAACGAAGGCGATGACTGCGTCAACGGCAATGTCGGCGACGACCTGCTGTTCGGCAACTCCGGCAACGACACCGTCAATGGCGGCGATGGCGATGACCTGATCTACGGCAACAACCAGGCCGATACACTGAACGGCGATGCCGGCAATGACACCATGTATGGCGGTCATGGCAATGACCTGATGAATGGTGGCACTGGCAATGACGTCATGAGCGGCGGCGACGGCGAAGACACCGTCAACGGCGATGATGGCGACGACCTGCTGATGGGTGACAACCGTGCCGACGAACTGAACGGCGGCAATGGCGATGACGTTCTTCTGGGCGGCAACGGCAAAGACGACCTGAACGGCGACGCCGGCAACGACTGCCTCTATGGCGAAGTTGGCGATGACGATCTGGACGGTGGCCGTGGCCATGACTTCCTGGATGGCGGCGAAGGCAATGACACGCTGCATGGCGGGGCCGGCAACTTCAACGACTACCTGAAAGGTGGCGCGGGAGATGACGATCTGACCGGTGGCAATGGCAAGGATGTCTTCATCATCGACCTGACCTGGGATGGAACCTCCTTCAGCTCCGGCGATGGCATCGACTGCATCAATGACTTTGACATTGATGAAGACCACGATGTGCTGGCCTTCCGCGTCACCAATACCGGCGGCGGCAACGGCACTTCAGACGGGGCTGCGTTTACGGCTCTCGATGATGTGGCCAGCGTCATGGATGACGGCACCGACACCACCATTTCCGTTGGTGGCGCCACTGTGGTCATCAAAGGTCTGAGCAATGTCAACGGCTTCACCTCCCTGGGACAGGATGCCCTGCCCTCCGGTGGTGTTGGTATCAATGCGATCACCACAGGTGATGCCGGCAGCTACGAAGCCATCCGCGTTGTCGCCAGCGATGACGGCTTTGATGACAGCTATGACAACATCTGGGGTCACACCATCTGAGCCATAAGGAATGATCCTCCCGGGTGGCGGCCGCCATCCGGGGGGGTCTAGCCCTGGTTCAGGACAGCGATTTGGTCCCCGGCCAAGGATTGCCACCTTGGACCAGGGCGCTGATCTGCCAGCTTCAGTAACTTCACATCGTGCAACCGGGGGGTCACGGGTATGAAGACGAAACGGGTCTTTGACGGACAACGGGGTGTCATCACCTCAATTTTTGTAGCGAGTATCTTTGTTAACCTGCTTGTCCTGACAGCGCCGCTGTACATGTTGCAATTGTTTGCCCGGGTCATGGCTTCGGGCAGCATGCCAACCTTGATTGCTTTGACCACCGGCGCGGCGATCGCGCTGGTGTTCTTTTTTCTCTTTGATGTCATTCGCCAGCGCCTCGTCGCCCGCCTCGGCTCGCGGCTGGAAGCCCGGCTGAGCCCGGTTGTCCTGCAAGGGATGATCAGCGGCAACCTGCCCGCGCCCCTGCGCACGGCGGAACCGATCCGCGACATTCAGGATCTGCGCGGCTTTGTCACCAGCCCGGTGTTCATCGCGCTGCTGGATGCGCCCTGGTCGCTGCTGTTCATCGCGCTGATTTTTGTGTTCAGCCCGATCCTCGGGCTGGTCTCGGTGGCCGGGCTGCTGATCCTGCTGGGCCTTGGCGTGCTGAGCGAACTGATGGGACGCGGGCCGGGCAAAACCTCTGAGGAGGCCGCCCGCGAAACCAATGCCGCGGTTGACGAAATGATGGTCAATGCCGAGATCATCCACGCCATGGGCAAGACCTCTGCCCAGATCGGCCGCTGGCGCGGGCGTGCCTTTACCGCGATCCTCTTTGGCACATTGGTCACCGACCGGGTGGCACTGATGACCTCGCTGGCCAAGGCCGTGCGCATGGGGCTGCAAATCGCGGTGCTGGGCGTGGGCGTCGTCTTGGTGATCAACAACCAGCTGACACCGGGTCTGATGATTGCCTCCTCGATCCTTCTGGGCCGGGCGGCGGCGCCGGTGGAGCAATCCATCGCCGGCTGGCGCGCCCTGCTGAAGGCGCGCAGCGCCAAGGAGCGGCTGAACCTGCTTCTGGCCCATGCCGAGGACACCAGCGACCGGATGGAACTGCCCGATCCCACAGGGCGGCTGTCGGTGGAAAATGCCACCGTGGTGCTGCCGGGGCGGCAGGATCCGCTGCTGCTGGATGTCACCCTGTCGTTGCAACCGGGCCATGCGCTGGGGCTGATCGGCCCGTCGGGGGCCGGCAAGACCACGCTGGCCCGCGCGCTGGTGGGGCTGCAACCGCTGGTGCGGGGGCATGTGCGCATCGATGATGCCGCCCTCACCGACTGGGACCCTGAACAGATTGGCCGCCACATCGGATTTCTGCCGCAGCAGGTGGAGCTGTTCCGCGGCACCGTGGCCGAAAACATCGCCATGATGGACCCGAGCGCCAAACCCTCGGATGTGGTGGCCGCTGCCAAACTGGCGCGGGTGCATGAGCTGATCCTGGCCCTGCCCGGCGGGTATAATGCCGAGGTCGGCCCGCGCGGCAGTTTCCTCTCCGCAGGCCAGCGCCAGCGCATCGGTCTGGCGCGCGCCTTCTTTGGCGAGCGCAAGCTGATCGTGCTGGATGAACCCAATGCCAATCTCGACCCCGAAGGCGAAGAGGCCCTGGCCGCCGCCATCGAGGAGGCCTGCGCCCGCGGCGCCATCGTGGTGGTGGTGACCCATCGGCTCAACCTGTTGCGCCGGGTCAGCCATGCCGCCCTGGTGCAGGAGGGGCGCATCGCCCGCTTTGGCGAGGCCCGTCAGATCATCGAGGCCGCCGCCCAGCCGATCAGCCGGCCAGAGGGCGATCCCAAGGTCACAAATTTCACGCCCCGCCGTGAGGCCCGGACCGGGACTGACGCCAGTGCCGCAGCCAGTGCCACAGAAGGAACACAGTCATGAGCAGCAGCGACAGCAGAGATCTGGTGCCCCGCAAGGGCAGCGAGATTGAAATGAGCCGTGGCTTTCAGGACCTGATGCCGGATGGCTTTGCCCTGCCCCGCACCCCGCCCACCCGCGTGCGCCAATTGGTGATGTGGATGCTGGTCTGCGGCTTTGGCCTGTTTGGCGGGCTGGTGTTCTGGGCCACGCAGGCCGAGATGACCAGCGCCGTGGTGGCCTCGGGGCAATTTACCGTGGCGGGCGACCGGCTCAGCGTGCAGCATCTGGAGGGCGGCATCGTCCGCGAGATCAATGTGGCCGAGGGCGATATGGTCGCCGAAGGGGATGTGATTGCGGTGCTGGACGGGCGCCGGATGCGCGCCAGCCGTGCCATTCTGACCAGCCAGATGGCCAGCCTGCTGGCCCAGCAGGCCCGGCTGCAGGCCGAATTGGCTGAGGCCGATCAGATTGAAGTCCCGGCAGAGCTGGACCAGCTGATTGCCGAAGATCCGCAGCTGGTCTCCCTGTTTGAGGTGCAGCGCGATGTCTTCACCAGCAACCGCGCCCTTTATGAAGGGCAGGTGCAGATCCTGCGTGACCGGATTTCCCAGCTGGGCAAGCAGCTCAACGGGCGGCAGGCGCGGATCACCGCAATTGAGGATCAGCTGACCCTGATCAAGGGCGAGGTCGCCGATCTGCACAAGCTCTATGAAAAAGGTCTGGTGCCCAAAACCCGGCTCAGTGACCGGCAGCTGCAACACACCGGGCTGATGGGCACCTTTGGCGCGCTGGAAAGCGACAGCGAAAACATTCAGGAGCGCATTGCCGAGACCGAGGAGCGCATCCTGCAGGTTCACCGCGACACGGTGAACCGGATTTCCAGCGAAACCCAGCTGGTACAGGAACGCATTCTGGATCTGCGCCAGCGGCTGGATGCGGCAGAGGATGTGCTGGAGCGCCAGATCATCCGCGCGCCGCAGGCCGGCCGGGTGGTGGAACTCTCCATCAACACCCTGGGCCAGGTGCTGAACCCGGGTCAGAATGTGCTGGAACTGGTGCCCTCGGGCAGCGATCTGATTGTCGAAACCCGCGTCTCGCCCACCGACATTGACGAGGTGGTGACCGGCGGGCAGGCCCGGGTGCAGCTCACCGCCTATAGTTTCCGCTCCACCCCGCCGGTCCGGGGCGAGGTGGTGATGGTGGCCGCTGACAGTATCGCCGATCTCAACAGCGGCATTCCCTATTACCGCGTTCACATCCGCATTCCGCCCGAAGAGCTGGCGGCGCTGCCCAATGTCAAAACCCTGCCCGGCATGCCCGCGCAGGCGATGATCGAGACAGGCCGGCAGACATTGGCGGATTACCTGCTCAGCCCGGTGCTGCGCAGCATGTCGAACGCCTTGAGAGAGGGGAATGGCTGATCAGGGATGCGCGGCCGGTAAGACGTCTGGCGTTTCATACCTGGGGGGGACCTGATCATCCATCCTTTCGTCCCGCCTGGCCCCTGGCCGGGCGGGTCTTTATTTGGGCAAACCGCCCTCTGGCGGCGCCCCATAAATTAGGTCCGGTTCGGTCCAAATGTTTCGCACGCGAAACATTTGGACAACAATGCTGACCTATTTCAGAGTCTGTCTGCCTGATCTGCCTGATTTGAGAACGCCCTCATATGCGGCTCTGACAAAGGGGTAGCCCCCTGCCCTATTCCGTGGCGCGTTTCTTGACCCAGCCCAGAAACGCCGCATCGGGGCGGCGCAACCGCGGCGCGCCGGAGCGCACCCACATCGTGCGCCAGTCGGCCTCCAGCGCATAGACATCCACACCGGGGATCAGGCTGCGGGCCTGTTCCAGCGTCCGCGCGCTCAGCACCGGCGGGCGCTGGCTGTTGTCCAGTACCGCATGTTTCTGGGAAAACCGGATCAGATCCCCCGGCAGCTCCTCCATCGCGTAATCCGGCAAGGGCTGGGCCGCAATCATGTCGCGCAGCATCTTGCGAAACACCCGACGCGGGCTGGCGGAGCCGGATTTCTTCAACAGCACCTCTACCGAGATCTGCCAGCTGTCCTGGCGGCCGCAATGTTTGCGCGCCAGCTCATAGATGCGCCGCTCCAGCGGTTTGCGCAGACGGAAGTAATCGCGGCTGAGGGTCAGCACCGATTTCGACAGCACCGCGCGGTAGATCCATTCGCTGAGCGTCACCACCACATTGACCATGCGCCCGCCGCGCGCCTTGCGCACGATCTCCCAGCTCTCGATCAGACCAAAGCCGCTGGTGACCTCCTGCCCGCCGGTGACGATATTGGTGGTGATGCGGGTGCCGGCCAGCCGCTCAAACGCTTCGCGCAGACGCCGGTAGGCATCGCCCGAGGTCTCGCGGTTGGTCGCCACCAGCAGATCATGGGCGGTGAGATGCAGCGTGCGGCTGACCTGTCGGCCCGCATTCACCGCCGCCATCAGCTGGCTGATGCAGAAGATCAGGATGTCCTTGTCGTGGATCGTCGCCAGCCCTTTGACCGAGGGCACCACGGTGATCTCGGCACCATTGTGTTCATAGTTCAGAATGCGCCGGTCCGGCCGGGTCCCCAGCGAGAACAGCGGATGCTCCATCGAGGCGAGATCGTTTTTGGGGATCGCATCAAACACATCGCAGAGAAAAAAATCCCCGCCCTGCGCCCCGCCGCCTGCGGTCATCTGGCCTGCCATGTCACTGTCCTGTCTGCTCTGCCCGCCCCCCGTCTGTCCGGGCCTTTTGGCCTCTTTCGGGGTGACTCGCGTCTTCGTGGTTTTGATTACGCCCACCCTAAAGTTATCCACACCACTTCTCAACGGGGGTTCAGAGTCACTGCTTCGGGGGATCAGAGTCAGTCTATCGGGGTTTCAGAATCGCATGGTCCGGAAAAAAGCGCCTCATCGCCAATGAAAAAAGGGCTTTGCGCCTATGCGTGTTGCGCCTTAACTTATATATAACTCAATAATAACAGGTAGAAAAAATCTCCACGGGCAAAATCACCACGGGCATCGCCCCAAAGCCTGCCGATTTTAAGGCCGCAACCCCCGGATTTGCTTAGAAAATTCAAAAGAGATGCGCATATATCTTTCATGTGCGCTGTTTTCTGCTATCATCCGCAAAAGGCCGCACATCAAGAGAGGCTCTTCGGAGATCTTCCTGATGGAAGGGGCGCAGGCAGAGGCATGAGAGCAATGGCACGAGAGACCCAGAAGAAAGACCCAAGCCGCAGTGCGGCCGGGCTGCCCCCCTATTTCAACATCGATCCCGATGCCGCCCTTGGCGATCTGGATACGCCCACCAGCACCGGTGGCTTTGCCGAAATCGCCGAGGCCTGCGCACGGGGCCGTGCGGATCTCTCCAGCCGGGGCATGAATGAGGAAGGGCGCAAATCGCTGCGCCTGTTCTCCACCTGGGAAATCACCCGCTATCTGATCCCGGTCGCCCAGGCCCATTTCCGCCGGGTGCTGAAGGCCAACCCCGATCTGCCGCAGGGGCGCTCCGAGACCGAAGGTGGTGCCAAGTGGTTCACCCTCGACGAGGTGCTGCGCCTGCGCGCGCATTTTGCGGCGCAAGGCTCCAAGGCCAAGGATTACCAGCCCTACCGCCCCGAAGGGCTGCCCGCCAAAATGGTCGCTGTCGCCAACTTCAAAGGCGGCGTCGGCAAGACCTCTACCGCGGCCCATCTGGCGATGTCAGCGGCGCTGGATGGCTACAAGGTGCTGGTGATTGATCTGGATAGCCAGGGCTCGATGACCTCGATCTTTGGTGGCAAGGTCGAAGACGAATGGCAGACCGCCTTCCCGCTCTTGGCGCGCCACTACGGCGATCACCTGCGGCTGGAAAACCAGCGCCGTCTGGATCGCGGCGATGCGCCCCAGCCGCTGGACGACAGCCTGTCGGCGGCGATGGAGATGACGGCAGCGGATGTGATCCAGCCCACCCATTGGCCCAATATCGATCTGATCGGCGCGCAGCTGAACCTCTACTGGGCCGAATTCCAGATCCCGGTCTGGCGGATGGCCGCGCGCAGCTGGAAGCTCTGGGATGCGCTGACCGAGCGGCTGGAGGCCGACGGGGTGCTGGAGCAGTACGACGTGATCTTCATCGACACGCCGCCGGCCCTTGGCTACCTGACCATCAACGGGCTGTCGGCGGCGGATATCCTTCTGGTGCCGATGGGCGCGTCGTTTCTGGAGTTTGACAGTACGGGGCGGTTTTTCGATATGCTGCATTCCACCTTCGCCTCCATCGAGGAGGGCGAAAATCTGGCGGCGCGCGCGCTGGGGCGGCCGGAGATTGCCTTTGAATGGGATGCGGTGCGCACGGTGATCACCCGCTATGACAGCGCCCAGCAGGGGGAGCTGGCAGCCCTGATGCAGGCCTATCTGGGGCCCACCCTGTCGCCGCACCGGCAGGATTACACCGCGCTGATCGGTCAGGCCGGCGAGCAGGTCAATGGCATCTACGAAGCCGATTACCGCGATTTCAACCGCGAAACCTACGCGAGGGGGCGCGAGACCTTTGATGCCACCTATGCGGCCTTCAAGCGGCTCCTGCTGGCGGTCTGGCGCCGGGATGAGTTGCAGATGCAGCGCGCGGCGCAGTAACGGGCTAAAAACACACCGCGCCCCATACTGTGCACCCTGCGGCCCCCAAGGGTAGACAGGGCCGCAAAATCAGAACAGGCGCGACAGAAAAGGACAGGCAGATGGCAAAACGCAAACGGCTTTCCCCGGCACAGCCGACCTATCTCAGCACGGCACCTGAGAACAAATCCGCCCTCGGTGGTCCCGGCACGCTGTCAGCCCCCCCGATTGCGCAGGTCGCCTCCGAGGCCGCCACAGAGGGCGCGCTGCAGGAGCTGACAGCGGTGCTGGAGACTGCGCGCGCCAAGGGGCTGATGATCGAGGAGATCGCGCTTGGCGCCATCGATGAGACCCATCTGGTGCGCGACCGGCTGGAGCAGGACGAGGAAGAGATGGGGGCGCTGGTGGGATCCCTGCGCGCCCGTGGCCAGCAGACCCCGATCGAGGTGGTCGCCCTGGGCCAGACCGCAGATGGCAAGACCCATGGTCTGATCTCCGGCTGGCGCCGTCTGACCGCGATGCGCAGGCTATATGCCGAGAGCAATGATCCCGCCTTTGCCACCATCAAGGCGCTGGTGATTCAGCCCGACGGGGCCGAGGGCGCCTATGTGGCGATGGTTGAGGAAAACGAAATCCGGGTGAACCTCTCCCATTATGAGCGCGCCCGCATTGCGGTACGGGCGCTGCGCGAAGGCGTCTACAGCAGCCAGAAATACGCGCTGCAATCGCTGTTCGCCAATGCCACCCGCGCCAAACGCTCCAAGATCGGCAGCTTTGTCACCCTGGTTGAGGCGCTGGATGAGGATCTGCTGTTTCCCACCGCCATCCGCGAGAAACTGGGGCTGGGGCTGGCGCGGGCCTTTGCGAATACACCAGGCTTTGCTGATGAGGTGGTCGCGGCCCTGCGCGCCACCGCCCGCCCCACGGCAGAGGCGGAACAGGCGGTGCTGAGCCAGCTTCTGGCCGCCTATGAGGGGAGTGAGATGCCCGTCCCCGCTGGTGATCAAGCGGCCTCTGCCGTCCCGATGTCTGAACGGGCATCGGATCCTGCAGAACAGCCTGCCCCGATGCCACGGGTGCGCAGCCTTGATCCTGCGGATCGTATTGGCGCGGATGAGCGGGTGAGCGTGCAGGCCGCCGCTGGCGTGCGGCTGGGATTCACCCCCGGCCAGCAGCGGATCGAACTGACGGGGACAGCGGTCGACAGCACACTGATGGAAGACCTGAAAGCCTGGCTGCGCCGCCGCTGAACAGAGTCTGAGGATGATGTAAAAAGACCCTGATACAGCTGTATCAGGGTCTTTTTGTGTTTGGGATGATGACCGGGTGGGTTTAGCGGCCCACCCCGATATAGGTCTCAAACCCGGCGCGTTTGGCGGCTTTGGCGGTGTAGATATTGCGCAGATCCACCATCCGGGGCTGCGCCATCTTGCGCGCCAGCGCCTTCAGATCGAGGGCGCGGAATTCATTCCATTCCGTCAGCAGCACCACCAGATCCGCATTGCGCGCGGCCTTATAGGGATCGTCTTCCCATCTGACACCGGGCAGCAGATCGCGGCCCTCTGCCTCACCCTGCGGGTCCACCACCCGCACCTTGGCACCGCCCCCAATGAGGGCTGGCACGATGGTGAGGCTGGGCGCCTCGCGCATATCATCGGTATTGGGTTTGAAGGTGACGCCAAGCACCGCGATGGTCTTGCCGTTGAAACTGCCGTCACAGGCGTCGCGCAGCTTCTCCAGCATCCGCGCCTTGACCTCCTGATTGACCCGCATCACCGTTTCGGTGATCTGCATCGGATAGGCGTGGTCCTGACCGATGCGGGCCAGCGCGGCGGTATCCTTGGGAAAACACGACCCGCCATAACCGGGACCGGCATGCAGGAACTTATTGCCGATGCGCCCGTCCAGCCCGATGCCACGGGCGACTTCCTTGACGTCTGATCCCACCCGCTCACAGAGGCCTGCGATTTCATTCATGAAGGTGATCTTGGTCGCCAGAAACGCATTGGCGGCATATTTGATCATCTCGGCGCTTTCGAGATCGGTGGTGAGGATCGGGAAATCGCGCAAATACAATGGCCGGTAGATCTCGGCCATGACCTCGGCGGCGCGGTCGTTCTGCACGCCGACAACCACCCGGTCGGGGCGCATGAAATCATCAATCGCCGCCCCTTCGCGCAGGAACTCCGGGTTGGAGGCCACATCGAAATCCGCCACCGGGTTGGATTTGGCAATCACCTGTTTCACCTGCCGGTTGGTGCCCAGGGGGACGGTCGATTTGGTGACCACCACGGTATAGCCCTGCAGGGCGGCGGCGATCTCCTCGCTGGCGGCCATCACATAGGTGAGATCGGCATGACCATCGCCGCGCCGCGTCGGCGTGCCGACGGCAATGAACACCGCTTCGGCCTCGGCCACGGCGGCGGCCAGATCATCGGTAAAGGACAGCCGACCCGCAGCCACATTGCGCGCCATCAGATCCTCCAGCCCCGGCTCATAGATCGGCACTTCGCCGGCCTGCAGTCGGGCGATCTTGGCGGCGTCCTTGTCAACGCAGACCACGTCATGGCCAAAATCGGAAAAGCAGACGCCGGAGACCAATCCGACGTATCCGGTGCCAATCATTGCAATGCGCATGGGGGCGGTCCTTTGCTGTTGCCTCATGTCCCCCGCTTGAAGGGGCGGGGTGTTGGGGATCAGACATATACGGGCGCGATGGGGGCGGGAACCGGAATTTTAGGCGCGCGGGGAATAGGTCCGGTTCGGACCAAATGTTTCGCACGCGAAACATTTGGTCAATCATGCTGACCTAATAGAGGAGGGTGTCTTGATCCCGATTTCACAGAAATCGGGAGGCCTGCGGCGCGAGTATTTAGGGAAAGGTGACAGGTCAGAAGCGCATGTCGCGCCAGATCAGCCCTGCCCCGGATCAGCCTTGGGTGTCGCCGTAATACGCCCGGTACCAAGTGACAAACCGCGCGACGCCCTCTTCGACGGGGACCTGTGGCTCATAGCCGGTGAGCTGGCTCAGCAAGCTGGTGTCGGCCCAGGTGGCAGGCACATCGCCAGGCTGCATCTCCATCAGGTTTTTTTGCGCGGTGATCCCCAGCGCGGTTTCCAGCGCCGCGATATAGTCCATCAGCGGCGTGGGGCTGGAGGCGCCGATATTGACCACCCGGAAGGGGGCGACAGGGCTGAGATTGTCCTGTTCCGAGACCGGCTGATCCCCCGGCACCGCGTCGATCAGCCCGGTGATGCCCGCGACCAGATCGTCGATATAGGTGAAATCCCGGCTCATCCTGCCGTGATTGTAGACGTCGATCGGCTGACCTGCCTGCATCGCCCTGGTGAATTTGAACAGCGCCATATCGGGCCGGCCCCAGGGGCCATAGACGGTGAAAAACCGGAACATCGTGGTCGGCAGCCCGTAGAGATGGGCATAGGAATGGGCCATCGTCTCGCCCGCCTTCTTGGTGGCGGCGTAAAAGGACATCTGGTGATCCGCCTGCTGGCGCTCATCAAAGGGCATCTGGGTGTTGGCGCCATAGGCCGAGGAGGTGGAGGCGATCAGCATATGGGCGGGCGGATGGGCGCGGGCGGCCTCCAGGAGCTCAAAGGTGCCGATCAGATTGGCCTCAAGATAATCGCGCGGCGCATCGATGGAATGGCGTACCCCGGCCTGGGCGGCGAGATGGATCACCGCATCCGGTTTATGGGTGGCAAACAGCCCCATCAGGCGGTCGGGATCTTCCAGCTTGCCAATGATTGGCGTGAAGCCGGGGTGTTCCGCCAGCCGTGCGTGGCGGCACTCCTTCAGGCGGACATCATAATAGGGCGAGAGGCAATCCAGCCCAATGACACGCCAGCCTGCGGCCAGCAGCCGGTCTGCCAGGTGATAGCCGATAAAGCCGGCCGATCCGGTGATAAGAGCGGTTTTCATGCCCCTTAGGTGGCGGCTTGGGCGCGGGGTGTCAATGCGTCCTGCGGCGCGGGAAAGCGACCTGTAACCGGCAGGTGAATTGACAGCACGGTCTATTTATGAGCTTTGCGCTCTGAACCAAAATACCCCGCCGCCCGCAGGAGCCGCTGTCGCTGTGAATGAAACCCTGATCCCCGAGCCTGCGCTTCAGGCTGATATGCAGGCCAATATGCAGCAGGCCGGCGCCGGACGTCTGGTTGCGGTGGTGGTCACTTATAACCGGCTTGCGAAACTCAAGGTGACATTGGCGCGGCTGCTGGACAGTCCCGCGCAGGAACTGGCGGCGCTGGTGGTGGTGGACAATGCCTCCAACGATGGGACCGGTGACTGGCTGGCAAGCTGGGGCGCGGATCATCCGCGTGTCGATGTGGTGACCAGTGCCACCAATCAGGGCGGGGCCGGCGGTTTTGCCTTGGGAATGCAGCGCGCGACGGAGGCCCATGCACCAGACTGGCTGGTGGTGATGGATGATGATGGCCGCCCGGAACCCGGCGGGCTGACGGCGTTCCACGCCATGGGGCAGAGCGGCGCGCTGGCCCATTGGGACGCGGTGGCGGCGGCGGTCTATTTCCCAAGCGGCGAGATTTGCGAGATGAACCGCCCCTCGCGCAATCCGTTCTGGAGCTTTGGGCATTTCCTGTCCACCGCCCGCAAAGGGCGCGATGGGTTCCATATTCCGCGCCGCGCCTATGACGGCGGGCTGAGCGCGATTGATGTGACGTCTTTTGTGGGGTTCTTCATCTCAGCAGAGGCGGTGCGGCGGGTGGGCTATCCGGATCCAAAGCTGTTCATCTACGGCGATGATGCGCTTTATACGCTGGGGCTGAGTGCTGCGGGGGGGCGCATCTGCTTTGCCGCCGATGTGCGGTTTGAGCATGATTTTTCCACCTTCAGCAATGGTGACAGCGGCCAGCGGTTTCGGCCGCTGTGGAAGGTCTATTACCATCACCGCAATCTGCTGCTGCTTTATCGGCAGGCGGCGGGCTGGCTGTTCTGGCCGGTGCTGCTGCTGATCCTGCCCAAATGGATCCTGAAAGTGCGTCATCATCCCGGCGTGCGCCGGGCCTATCTGCGGCTCACCTGGCTGGCGGTGCGCGATGGGCTGTTGCGGCGGTTGGGGCGCAGCCACGGTGAGGTGCTGGCAGAGGCCCGCGAATAAAGCGCAGATCAGCGGTTGAGGATGACCCGGTGATAGCGGCGCATCAGGATCAGACCCAGGGCGGTCAGCGTCATACCGATCAGCAGCACATAGGCATGGCTGACGTAATCAGCATTATAGGTGGGATAGAATCCGGTGCGCATCAGCCCGGTGATATGCAGCAGTGGATTATACCACAGCACGTCCTGCGCCACCGGCGGCAGATCCTCGTAGATATAGATCACGCCGGAGGCCAGAAACAGCGGTCGGGTGATGATTGACCAGGCCACATCCCACAAGGGAAACAGCCCCATCAGCACCGCATTGATGCAGCCCACCCCCAGCCCCAGCACCATTGCGAGGGTGATGGCTTCGACCAGCGGTGGCAGGTCAATGGCGGTGCGGCTGTCGATCACCGCAAGGATGCCGGTGATCAGAAGTGTGGTGATGACAATCCCGGTCAGGCTGTTCAGCACAAACCGCGCCAGGATCGCATCCAGCCAGGTGACAGCGGGGTAGCGCAGCAGGGGGCGGGAATAGGCAAGCGCCCGCGCAACGGTGCCGGACAGAGTCTGATACAGGTTAAATGGCAGAAATCCGGTGGCGTAGAACAAGAGGAAACTGGTGCCAAGCGACGGCGTGCGGATCACCAGCGAGAAGCCCAGCGACAGGAACAGGATCGCGGCGAGTGGTTCCAGAATGCCCCAGAGGTAGCCGCCGGGCGTACGCCCGTAGCGCGTCGACATCTCGCGCAGCACCAGCGCCGCGACGGTGCGCAGTGTTGCCATGCTGCGGCGATGGCGATGGTGCGGATTCGCGGCGGGGCTGGCGGGGATCTGGGCTGGCGTCTGGGCGGGCGCCTGTGCCGTGACCTGTGTCTTTGGCGGGCTTAATGGGCGGGGCTGAGCCGGGGGCGCAGAAGAAGACAGGCTGGCCATGAACACCCCATGAATACCCATTGTGAAACGCGGATCGCGAGCGGTATTATGAGAGAAACAAAAGACAATGACAAACGGCTTGGGGCAGGGTGCTTTTGGGCCAGGACAGGTTGATCATGACACAGACGCCCCCGTCGTCCCTGACCGGACGCCCCGCTTCAGATGAGGCGACATCAGAGGAGGCGGCTGCGGCAGATACCGCAGCAAGCACAGCAACCGGTACACCCGCGGCCTCCCCTGCTGCCACAGCATCGGACAGCGCCCCGGATGCGGCAGAGGCCGCCGCCCCCGCCCAGCGGGTGCCGGATCCTGTCAAACAGCTGAAGCGGGTGCGCCGCAAGGCGCGCAAGGCCGAGGCCGCCGTGGCCGAGTTGGAGGCGCGCATCGCCGAGGCCGAGCAACGTCCGGCCTATCCGCTGGCACGGCCTGCCAGCATGAAAAAACGCCACTGGGGGCTGGTGATCAGCTTTGTGGCGCTGGTGCTGGCGCCGCTCCTGGCGGTGATGATCTATCTCTGGACCTTTGCCGAGGATCAATATGCCTCAACCGCAGGCTTTACCGTGCGCAGCCAGGAAAGCAGCGGCGCCAATGATCTGCTTGGCGGGCTGGCGCAGTTCGCAGGCACCAGCAGCGCCTCGGACAGTGATATCCTCTATGAATTCATCCAGAGCCAGGAAATGGTGGCTGCGGTCGATGCGGCGGTGGACCTGCAGGGGCATTACAGTGCGCTCTGGCCGCGCGACTGGGTCTTTGCGCTCTGGCCGGAGGCCTCGCTGGAGGATCTGACCTGGTACTGGCAGCGCATTGTCGGGATCTCTTTTGACAGCGGCTCGGGGCTGATTGAGGTGCAGGCGCTGGCCTTTGATGCGGCGACCGCGCAGGCCATCACAAAGGCCATCGTGGCCGAGAGTCAGACTCGCATCAATGCGCTGAATGAACAGGCGCGCGCCGATGCGATGCGCTATGCCCGCGCCGATCTGGATGAGGCGCTGGAGCGGCTGAAGGACGCCCGCCAGTCGCTGACCAGTTTTCGCACCCGCACCCGGATCGTGGATCCCGAGGCCGATATTCAGGGCCGCATGGGGGTGATGAACAATCTCCAGCAGCAACTGGCCGAGGCGCTGATCCAATATGACCTTCTGCGGGGCACGGTGACCGCGGCGGATCCGCGGCTGACCAAGGCGCAGCAGCATATCGACGTCATTCGTGACCGCATCAATATCGAACGGCAGACCTTTACCTCCAACAACACCGACACTGGCGGCGTCGGAGAGGATTACCCGTCGCTGATTGCCGAATTCGAACGGCTGACGGTGGACCGCGAATATGCCGAGGAAAGCTATCGTGCCGCGCTGACGGCGCTGGAGGTGGCGCGCGATGATGCCGCCCGTCAGAGCCGCTATCTGGCGACCTATATCAACCCCACCCGCGCCACCGAGCCGGAATATCCCCGCCGCGCAGTGCTGGCAGCCCTGGCCGGGCTGTTCCTGCTGCTGACCTGGTCGATTCTGGCGCTGATCTACTATTCGATCCGCGATCGCAGCTAGGGCGAGGGGGCAGGGCGGTGATCCGGTTTGAAAATCTGACGAAGAGCTTCTGGCTCAAGGGGGAGCGGCGGATTGTCATCGACAATCTGAACCTGACGCTGCCGACGGGACGGTCGCTGGCGCTTCTGGGGCGCAATGGCGCGGGCAAATCCACCCTGCTGCAGCTGGTGGCGGGCACCATGCGCCCCGATCATGGCGAGATCATCTCCGACGGGTCGATTTCCTGGCCAGTGGGGCTGGCAGCGTCGTTTCACGGCGATCTGAGCGGCGCGGAAAACGTCCGTTTCATTGCGCGGATTTACGGCGTGGATACCGATGATCTGGTGGGGTTTGTCGAAGATTTTGCCGAATTAGGCAAATTCTACCATATGCCGATGCGCAGCTATTCCTCTGGGATGCGGGCGCGGCTGACCTTTGGCGCGTCTATGGGGATCAAGTTCGACACCTATCTGGTGGATGAGGTGACGGCGGTGGGCGATGCCGCCTTCAAGCGTAAAAGCCGCGATATCTTTACCGACCGGATGCGCCATTCCAGCGCCATTCTGGTCAATCATTCGATGCGCCAGCTGCGCCAGTTCTGCAATGCCGGTCTGGTTCTGGACAATGGCCGGCTGCGCTATTTCAGCGATCTGGATGAGGCCATTGCCGAGCATCACCGCCTGATGGCGGTCTGACAGGGGCTGATGTGCCCGGTAATTTTTTCCGTAACGAGCTGATATAAAAGGAAAATGCAGGTCTTTGCCGGCGCTGAAACCGATCCTTGTATGCCTCTGGATTGTTTGACAAAAAGGGCAGGGGACGCAAACAGGACGGGGTGCCGGGGTGAATATACTGATGGTGGGCGCAGGGCTTTCGGGCGCTGTGATCGGGCGGCATCTGGCCGAAGCGGGTCACAAGATCACGGTGCTGGACAGCCGCGACCATATCGGCGGCAATTGCCATACCGAGCGCGACGCCGAGACCGGCGTCATGGTGCATGTCTATGGGCCGCATATTTTCCACACCGATGACGCTGAGGTCTGGGACTATGTGAACGGGTTTGAGACCTTCCTGCCCTATAAAAACCGGGTGAAGACCACCAGCCTGGACCCCGAAGGGCGGCGTGGCGTGTTCTCGCTGCCGGTGAACCTGCACACCATCAATCAGTTCTTCGGCAAGACGCTGCGCCCCGAAGAGGCGCATGATTTCATCACCGAAGAGCAGGCCGATACCTCCATCACCGATCCGCAGACCTTTGAGGAACAGGCGCTGCGCTTTGTGGGCCGCGATCTTTATGAGGCGTTTTTCAAAGGCTACACGATCAAGCAATGGGGCGTGGCGCCCAGTGCGCTGCCAGCCTCGATCCTGAAGCGGCTGCCGGTGCGGTTCAACTACGACGACAATTACTTCTTCCACAAATATCAGGGCATGCCGGAGAACGGCTATACCGCGATGATTGAAAAAATCCTCGATCATCCGGGCATAACGGTCAAGTTAGAGACTGTTTTTGACCAATCACAGGCCGCGGATTACGACCATGTGTTCTACTCCGGACCTTTGGACGGGTATTTCAACTACCAGCTGGGGCGGCTTGGCTACCGGACGCTGGATTTCGAACGTTTCACCCATCAGGGCGATTATCAGGGCTGCGCGGTGATGAACTACGGTGAGGAAGCCGTGCCTTACACCCGCATCACCGAACACAAGCATTTCGCCCCCTGGGAAAGCCACGAGGGGTCGGTCTGCTACCGCGAGTTTTCCCGCGCCGCAGAGCCTGAGGATATCCCCTATTACCCGATCCGCCAGGTCGAGGAAAAAGCGCTGCTGGGGGAGTATGTGGCGCTGGCCGAACAGGCCGAGGGCGTCACCTTTGTCGGCCGTCTGGGCACCTATCGCTATCTCGATATGGATGTGACCATCCGCGAGGCGCTGGACACCGCACGCGGGTTTCTGGCGGCGCAGGAAAACCGCGCGCCGGTTCCGGCCTTCTTTGTGGCGCCGCTCTGAGCGGATCGAGAGGGCTGTTGCAGGCGGCTTGGTCTGGACCCGTACCGGATGTTAGAGTAGGGCTTGGGCGCCGGAAAATAAGGCTGATGAAGTAACGAGATGGAGCCGATGAGCGACAAAACCGGAGCCAGACCCAAGACGCTTGTGATTCACATCGGCGACCACAAGACCGGGACCACCACCATCCAGAATGCGCTGGCTGTGGGGAGCATTCAGCTGCATGATGCCAAGCTGCTCTACCCGGCCAAGATGAACCACAATTACCTGACCGGGTTCATCACCAGCTATCGCAAGGGCACGCCCCTGCCCAAACATCTGGAGGATCGCGACGGTCTGACAGAGGTGGCAGCCCAGATCGCGGCCTCGGATGCGGATTATGCGGTGCTGTCTGCCGAGGCGTTTGAGAATATCCCGGCACCGGAATTCCATGATCTGGTCGAGACCTTTTTTCGCGGCTGCGCCGATCGCATCCATATCGTGGCCTATGTGCGCCCTCATGCGCAGCGGATCCTGTCGAGCTATGCCGAGCAGATCAAGATCGGCTGGTACCGGGGCAGCATGCAGGAGTTCTTTGACCACAACCTGCAAAACGGCCGCTTCCATTACGCGCCGCGCTTTGCCCAGTGGCGGGAGCTGTTCGGCGATGAGTTCACCCTGCGCCCGATGATCCGCAAAGAGCTGAAAAATGGCTCGGTGCTGGATGATTTTGCCGAGGTGGCCTTTGACGGGCGGCCCTGCACGGTGGAGGAATTCGAGCCGGAAAACCAGGCCATGACCGTGCGCGAGCTGGCGCTGATGTATTTCCTGCAAGGCCAGTTTCAGGAACAGGACCCCTGGCTGCGTCACACGCTGGGCTGGGAGCTGTCGCGTCAGCTGGACCGGTCGCGCGGCGACAGCGAGGCCAAGGTGCGCAAACTGGTGATGGCGCGCGATCTGGCGGAGGCCGCCACCGCCGCCTATCGCTGCGATGCCGAGGTCATGGATGCCACATTCTTTGAGGGTCGGCCGCTGATGCAGACCGCGCTGCGGGATATGGAAAAACAATCGGCCCCCTGCGCCCCGTCGCTGGACCCCAGCCAGTTTTTCAGCCCCGAACATCTGCGCAACCTGACCGTTATGGCCAAGATCATCGAAGGCATGCTGGAGCGGCAGGGCAAATGGCCCTCCTATTTCCACAGTCACCGGATCAAGGATATTGAGCGGCACAAGAATGCGCGTCTGGGGCTGGATGAAAACGGCGATCCGCTGGAGCCCGAGGCGGAGATGCCCGCCGGATCCGAGACCGCAGCGACACCTGCCCCACAGAGCGCCGTAACCACATCTGACACGCCGGCCCAAACGCCCCCGCCCGCGCGCGTCCTCGCAGATGCCGCCGCAGGCGCTGCGCCACAGAAGGATCAGCCATGAATATCCGTTCCTCCCTTGCTGCGGTCATTGTGACCTATAACCGGCTGGACAAGCTGAAGCGCGTGATCGCCGCCCTGCAGGCACAGACCTGCCTGCCGGAACGGGTTTTTGTGATCGACAATGCCTCCACCGATGAGACCGGCAGCTGGTTGACCCAACTGCAGAAGGACGACCCCCGGTTTCAGCATGTGCGCCTGCCGGAAAACATCGGCGGCGCCGGTGGCTTTTACGAGGGCGCGCGGGTGGCCTATGAGGAAGGCTATGACTTCATCTGGTTCAGCGATGATGATGCTTATCCCGACCCCAATGCCATTGAGCTGCTGCTGACCGGCATCAAGGATTTCGAGGCGCGGTTCACCTGGCGGCCGTCTTTTGCCTGTTCGGCGGTGAAATGGACCAATGGCGATCTCTGCGAGATGAACACGCCCTCAACGGTCTGGGACTGGCCGCGGTTCTACAGCCCCGAGACGCCCTATTTCCTGGTCGGCTCCTGTTCCTTTGTCTCGGTTCTGGTGCCGCGTTGGGCGATCCAGAAACATGGCTTTCCGATCAAGGAATATTTCATCTGGTACGATGACGCCGAATACACCCAGCGTATCGCCAAATCTTATCCTGGCATCTACTGCCCCAACAGCGTGGTGGTCCATGATGTGCCGGAAAACAAGGGCGTGAACTATTCGCTGGTGAACCAGGCCAATATCTGGAAATTCCGCTATGGTGCGCGCAATGAGGCGTCGTTCCGCCGCCGTGAACAGGGCTGGGCCGGGGTGGCTGTCTTTGCCCGCGGGGTGCGCCGACAGATGCGCCAGGGCAATGTGGAAAAATCACTGCGCCGCGAGGTCTATAAGGCGATCTGGCGGGGCTGTTCCTTTAACCCGCAGATCATCCGCCCCGATCCCGACACCGGCGTCTGACACCGGCGTCTATATAAGACCGTTTCCAACAGGTCACACAATCCGGCAGGCAGCCAGACCACGAGGCAGGAGCCCCCATGTCCCAGGACAGAGACTACATCGATCAGGAGATCACCCAGATCCGTTTCATCTATGAAACGCTCTATCCCGAGACCCCGGTCGAGACCCATATGTGGTGGGAAAAGGCCAAGCTGCCGACCCCGGCGGTGCAGCCGCAGGATATGTCCTATGGCGCCGAGATGATGGCGCTGACCTATATCGGCAACCTGCGCACCGGACCGCAGGAGACCCCGGCGCTGCCGGGCAAACGGGTGTTTGTTACCATTCCCTCGCCGCGCCAGGTGGCGGTGCGGGAAAGTTCTGGCGGCGTGCCCTGGCACAAGCGGCCACGCAAATACCGGGCCATTCATGCGCTCTCGCCGATTCTGGCAGAGCAGATGAAATATCAGATCGAGGCGCGGCGCTGGCGCAAACTTCCCGCCCGGCATAAATTCTCCCGGCTGGCCTGTTCGCGTGGCATCTTTGAAACCCAGAAGATGGCCCCTGAGGGCCGCCATGGCGGCAAGGATCCGGCGATCCTGATCGGGTTGCACTGGCTGGATGTGGGCGGCGCCGAAAGCCTTGGCATCGACAGCATCCAATGGGCGCTGGACGCCGGGTTGCGGGTGTTTGTCATGGTTGGGCAGGAAGGCCCCGAACGGCTGCTGGCCAAGCTGCCGGAAGATCCGCGCCTGCAGCTGATCCGCACCGATCGCTACCTGCCGCGCAGCCAGACCAGTGCCTTTGTCAGCCAGTTGATTGCGCAGGAAAACATCATCCTCACCCACAACCATCACTGTGTGCCGCTCTATGATGCGCTGCCCACGATCAAGCTGCGCCATCCGCATGTGGTCAACCTCGACAGCACTCATATCGTGGAATACGCCGATGGCGGTTATCCGCGGATTTCCGGTGTCTGGAGCAATTACATCGATCATCACCATGTGATCAGCGGCGATCTGGAGCGGTTCTACAAGGAGCGGTTTCGGGTCTATGGCAGCAAGCTGGTGCTGGGGCGTCTGCTGGATGACAGCCGCCGCGGCGCAGAAGTGGCACCGGTGCGGATCAAGGCCGGGCAGACCCGCTGCCGCGTCGCCTTTGTCGGACGGATGGTGCATCAGAAACGCCCGGTGGTGGCGCTGTCGATCATCCGGCGGCTGCGGGCCTGGGGCAAACGCAACGGGGTGGATTTCCGCTTTGATATGGTGGGCGAGGGCCCCTATCGCGGGGCGGTGGAACATCTTTTGACCCGCTACCGGCTTGCGGATGTGGTGCATTTGCATCCCGCGGGCACCGATGTGCCGGCGCTCCTGGGCGAAAGCGATATCCTCCTGGTGCCATCGTCGAACGAAGGGCTGGCGCTGGTCTGCTATGAGGCGATCGAGGCTGGCTGCGTGCCGATCTGCTCCGACGTGGGCGCGCAGGCTGAGATCTGCCCGCCGGAAACCCTGGTGGCCTGGTCGCCGCTGCAGGCTGTGCGCGACAGCGTCGCGGTGGTGCAGCGGCTGTTGCGCGAGGAGGGTTTTGCCGAGACGGTGGAGGCCGGCCAGCGCGCCCGGATGCAGGCCTTGCAGGCTGACCCCTCGGCGCGCGAGGTGCTGGACCGGCTGTATCGTGATGCGCTGGCGGCGGTTGCGGCGGAACAACCGCTCCCGAAAGAAGCTGCCACGCGCCGTAAGACCAAGAGCAAGGCCCCGGCATGACCCGCAGGCTGTGGCTGCATATCGGCTCGCATAAGACCGGATCGACCTCGTTGCAGACCGCGCTGCGGCAGGGGCAGAGCGACAAGACTCTGGGTGGCTGGAGCTATCTGCACGCAAGGCCGCGGGTGGATTTCAACCCGCTGGTGCGCTGCCATGGCATGGGCGCGGGACTGCACACTGAACTGCGCTGGCCGTTTCTGGAGCGGCGCATGGCGGATGCCGATCATCGCGGCCATGGCGACTGTATCCTGTCCAGCGAGATGCTGTTCTGGCTGATGGATGTCGCGGATCTGGAGGCGCTGCGCCAGCAGCTGCGTGCGCATTTCGACGAGATCAGCGTGGTGGCCTATCTGCGCCGTCAGGATGCGCTGGCGCTGTCGCACCGCAAACAGGTGGTGATGGGGCGGGCGGCCTATCAGTTCTACGGCGCGCAGATCCGGGGGCTGCCCGAGTTCCAGCCGCATATGATGCGCTATTTCGACTATGCCACCAAACTGGCGCGGTGGGAGCAGGTGTTCGGGGCCGGGAATGTCACCGTGCGCCGGTTCCAGCGCAGCGATCTGGTGGGCGGCGATACGGTGCTGGATTTCTACCATTTGGTGGGGCTGACGCCGCCGCCGGAGCTGCCGCAGGAAAACGCGGCCTGGTCGCGCAGCCAGTTGCTGGCGGGGCTGTGGCTGCGCCAGCGCGGCTATCCGCGCCAAAGCTTTGCCGAGGCGGTGCAGGAGCTGCCGGATGATGGCCGGCTGATGCCCGCGCGGGCAGAGGCGGCGGCGTTTCTGGCGCGGTTTGAGGCGATCAACCGGGCGCTGGCGGCGCGCTATGACCCGCAGGGGCCGGAGATGTTCTTTGATTGTGATCTGAGCCGTTATCCGGAGGTGGGCAATGGCGAGGGGCTGGAAGGCGACGCGGTGGTGACGCCAGAGGTGCTGGCCGAGCTTGAATCGCGGGCGCGGGCGGAGATGGCCGCGCGGGAGCTGCCGCTGGATGCGCTGAACCCGGATGACCGGCTTTAATCACCACACAGACCACGACGCAGACCACCCGGGCTGACCAGTGATCTGATCCCCCTGCAAGAGATTGCGGGGGGATTTTTTATGCGGGCGCGGGGCCGGTCATGGGAGATCAGGTCAGAGATCAACCCGGATCTGCGCAAAAGAAAAGGCCCCGCAAAGCGGGGCCTTTCCGAAGACATGTGACCGCGCCAATTAGGCGAAGTCGAAGTCCGCTGCGGTCAGATCGCCGATAGCAACACCAGTCAAGGTAACAGTGGTGTCTGCATCGATTGCGATGACAACCGATTCACCGCCAGGGTTGGTGGTCGGATCTGTGTCGATTTCGTAAGCAACCGCCAGAACGTCGTTCAGATCGCCAAAGCCCAGCTCGGAGACGTTCAGTTTGTCGTTGTCACCGCTGTCACCGAAGTCGGTGATGGTGGTGTTGCCTGTGCCTGCTTTCAGAACGAACACGTCATCATCAGCACCACCGGTCAGCTCGTCGCCGCCGAGGCTGGTGTAGATCATGTCTGCGCCAGCGCCGCCGTCAACGGTGTCTGTGCCAGCACCGCCACGCAGTTCGTCCGCGCCTGCATCGCCGGACAGATCGTCTGCGCCGTCACCGCCACGCAGTTCATCGTCGCCAGCGCCACCAACCAGGGTATCGTCGCCGTTGCCGCCGTTGATGACGTCATTGCCGAGGCCACCGTCGAGGTTGCTGTCGTCGCCGTTGCCGCCGAAGATGGTGTCAGCGCCGATACCACCGGTGATGTCGTCGTTGCCAGCGCCGCCACCCAGGGTGTTGCTGTCATCTGCAGAGGCTGTAGACACGGTGATCTCGTCGTCGCCGTTGCCACCACGGATTACGTCGTCGCCAGCGCCACCTTCGATGGTGTCGTTTTCGTTTTCACCTTTGATGGTGTCATTGCCGGCACCTGCGGTGATGTCGTTCGCGCGATCATCGCCATTGTAGGTGTCGTTGCCACCGTCTGCGCTGCCGTCTGCGTCGCCATCGGCGTCATCAGCAGCATTCCAGGTGTCGTTGCCAGCGGAGAAGTCCAGCGTGGTGTCGAAGGTCACGGTGTGCGTGGACTGGGTGCCGTCAATGTCAACAACGATGTCGTAGCTGAAGGAAACCACGTCACCGACGTTGCCGCCCGATGCTGCCAGAGCAGTGGTGGAGGGGGTGAACTCAATAGTGCCGTCGGTTTGATCAACCTCGAAGGCGCCATCAGCGTTCACGAAAACGCCACCAGCAGCAACGTTTACGCCGTCAGCGCTGACGATAGTGCGGGTTGTTGCACCAGTGGTCACGCTCTCGCCGGACAGGGCAGTGCCGGTCCAGTCGTAGGAGACGACATCATCCAGATCGAAGGTATCGCCAGTAACACCGGCCTGATCGATCACGCCAGCAGCGGCAGTGCCGCCAACCAGAGTTACACCGTCAGCAAAGGTGATGGAGGAAACGCCGTTGTTTGCAGTTACTGCCACCAGCAGTGCGTCTGTGTCGTCTGTATCCAGAGACCATTCACCGTTGTTGGTGCCGGCGTCAAAAGTCACAGCGCCGTCTGCGCCCAGATAGCTGGCAAGAGTGTTCTCTTCCAGTGTCAGGGTGTCGGTGCCGCCGTTGCCGTCGAAGCTGTCTGTACCGCCAGCAGCAGTGACATCCAGTGCGCGCTCAACAACAATTGCGTCATCGCTAGTTGTGCCGGCACCAAGGAAGTCTGTTGCTTCGGTGATTGTAATATTAGCCATTGTCTACTCCGTAGTAATGCTCGTCGATTTCTGCGAACAAACGCGCCTGCCTTATGCCCGCAAAGGTTTTACCGCTCTCTGTCTCTCTGGATGGGCATCTATTGTCAAGGAAACTTGCGCCGGAGGCTTCAGGAATTGCGGGGATGTCGAAATCGTGCCCTTCGCGCCACGCTGCCCCCGTGTGGGAAACTGGCGGCTTGCAGCTAATTTACCCATTTTAGGGGTTGAAAAGGCGGAGTCTTTTTGCAAATTTCTTGCCCGACTGGGGGTGCGTTGCGGCGGGCCTGCGCCAGCTATGGCGGATTCATCTGCAATTTCGCCGGCAAACTTGACGTTTTGCGAAGCTGTTGCGCATTTTGTTAACTCTTTCTTAATACATCTTATAAGGGTAGGGAATACCTGACCTGTGCCATTCCCTCTCCCTGAAGGTGTGTGGTTTTTGCCACCCTGGCCAAAGCGGGTTTTCATTTTTCAACATTCCGCCCCGACGTTTTAAAAGAGCGGTGCGATTTCTTTCACTTCCTATTCGCGAGAATAAGGGTTTGATTTAAATTAATCTGCTTTTTTTGAGCTGCCCTGCGTGGTTGGCTGTACAGAATTTCACTTTCTCCACACTACCCCCTTCGATGTATGAAGGTGGTAGCGCCCCGAGGCGGGGAAAATCCCGCTGAAACCGGCCAAATCTGACGTAAGGGCAGGGGGGCGGCAGGAGAATCTTCGCCCCGGAGCGCAGGGCTGTGCCCGCCCGCAGCAGGCGGGTGGAATCGGCATGGAATCGGGGGGCTGGAATTTCCGGCAGGGATTCTCTGGCAGGGGGGCTCCGGCGCGGCGCGGTCCGGAGCCTGTGATCAAGTCGGTGATCCAGCCTGTGATCCAGCCGGTGAATTCAGGTGCGTGTCATCAAGGCCGGGCAGGGGGATAGGGGCGGCCGATCAGCCGTAGCAGCGGCTCACCAGCTGATGCAGCCGGGCGTCGTTGCGGCTCTTCTCGCCGACGATATTGCGCACCGCATCGGGGATGTCCTCGGCGGCTTTGGCCTTGCTGCCGGTGTTCTCGCGGTGCTCCGTCAGCTCCGCCAGCCCATGGCTGCGGCGGAAATGCTGCAGGGAGGCGCCCAGATGTTCGGTCACGCCAATAAAGCTGTAGTAGCGGTTCAGCTTCTCCAGCGCGTGATCAAAGGAGTAGAAGGCCCCGGTCATCAGCGACAGCTGATAGTCCAGCGGCAGCACGTGGGCATAGGATTCCAGCGTCGGATAGCGCGCGGCGAAGGCCTCATGCTGGGGGTGTTTGTCGGAGGTGTTGTAGCGGTAGTTGGAGACAAAGCGGTCCAGCGGGTCGCGGATAATGGTGGCACATTTCAGCGGCAGCTCCTGATGGCGCCAATACATCACGTCAGACCAGGCGAAATGCCCCATCAGCACCTGACGGCAGGGGGTGGCCTCATCGCTGCGCCGGTAAAGCGCCTTGCGCGTCTTGTTGCGGAAGGACTGGTTGGTGTTTTCCCAGGAAACCGGGTGAAAGATGTCAAAAGCCGCCTGCAGCGCCTTGCCCACCGACATGCCTGCGGTCTTGGGAATATGCATAAACAGGATCACGTCATTGGGATCGTGATAGGTCTCTGCCGCTACCAGCCGGGGGGAAAACCGGGCCTCGAACGCGGTCTCGGCAACGGTTCTGCTGCCGGAGGTCTGAGAGGAAACCTGTGACATGATAAGGGCTTGCTCCAGTTTGGTCGGCAGGTGCCGAATGCGCTGTCGGGCCTTAGCGAAGGGGGGGCTGGATGTCAATCTGAGCGGGGCGGAACCGCGGGGTTTACGGGGGTCTGTGGCGGGGGTGCCCGCCGATGGAGAGGCGAGGGCCTGCCGATGACGGCGGCAGATGCGGGGCCCAGGTCTGAGCCTGGATTTGGGGCTGGATTTGGGTCTGGTTCTGAGGCTGGCGGGTGATGCGGTGCCGCCGCGCCTGTCGGCTATTGTTCCGGGGGCGGAGGGAGCTGTTTGACAAGCCTCGGATGGCTGTGCTTTTGACCCTATCAAAGATGTCCGGACGTCGGTGCCGCAGGGAGCCATTGTGCATCCGGGCCTGTCCGGGCATATCCGCCCCTGACCCCGGTCCACCCTGTCCAGATCTCTGTTGCGGGTGGCCGGTCTCTCGGTTCTCTTACTTTTGGTTGCCCGTCCGGGTGACCCCGACAAAGGCAATATGTCATGGCACGCACCTCTGCACAGCATTCAGGATCGGCGCATAAGCCCGGGCTGGGTGAGATCCGCAAGGCCCGCAAGGGCAATCGCGGCGCCTTCTGGCTGATTGGCGTGTTCAGCTTCTTTGCCAATCTGCTGATGCTGACCAGCCCGCTCTATATGATGCAGGTCTATGACCGGGTGCTGGGCAGCCGCTCGCTTGAGACGCTGGTGGCGTTGACGGTGTTGGCGGGGTTCCTGTTCCTGATCATGGGGGTGCTGGACTATGTGCGGGGGCGGATTCTGGCGCGGGTCGGGGCGCGGTTCCATGACCAGCTGGAGACCCGGGTGTTCAACGCGGTGCAGGACAAATCGGCGGCGGGGTTTAATGATGACATCGCCAAAGTGGGGCTGCGGGATCTGGAAGCGATGCAGAAGGCGCTGTCCTCGCCCATCGTTTCGGCGTTTTTCGACCTGCCCTGGACGCCGCTGTTTCTGGGACTGATTGCGGTATTTCATCCGCTGTTGGGGCTTTTGGCGCTGATCGGGGGTGCGGTGCTGGTGGTCTTTGCGCTGGCCAATCAGATGATTTCCAAGGCTGCGGTGGAAAACGCCAGCATGATGGCGGCCTCGGCGCATCAGGTTTCCGACGGGATGCGCAATAATGCGGAGCTGATCCAGGGGCTGGGGATGCGCCGTGCGGCCTTTGCCAAATGGCGGATGCTGCGCAGCCAGGCGGTGGGGTCTGAGCTGAGTGCGGCGGATATGACCGGCGGTTTCAGCACGGCCACCCGCACCTTCCGGCTGGCGCTGCAATCGGCGATGCTGGGCACTGGCGCCTATCTGGTGCTGACCGAAGGGCTGACGCCCGGGGTGATGATTGCCTCGTCGATCATCATGGGGCGGGCGCTGGCCCCGATCGAGACGCTGATCGGCCAATGGGCGCTGGTGCAGCGGGCCATGCAGGCGCAGGAACGTCTGGCGCAGATGCTGACCGAAACCCCGGAACGCCCGGCGCCGATGAAACTGGCGCGCCCGGCGGCCAAGCTGGAGGTGCAGGGCGTGGCTCTGGTGCCGCCGGTGGCCCCGGGGCAGGTGGCCAAGCCTGCGCTGCAGGGGCTGAATTTCAGCATCCAGCCCGGTCAGGCGCTGGGGGTTATCGGCGCCTCCGGGGCCGGGAAATCCTCGCTGGCGCGGGCCCTGATTGGTGTCTGGCATCCGGTGTCGGGCAAGATCCGGCTCGATGGGGCGGCGCTTAATCAATATGACATGGATGATCTGGGCAGCTATATCGGCTACCTGCCGCAGCAGGTGACGCTGTTTGACGGCACCATTGCCGAAAATATTGCCCGCCTGTCGATGATGCCGGATCCCGATCAGGTGGTGGCGGCGGCGCGCAAGGCGGCGGTGCATGACATGATCCTGCAATTGCCGCAGGGCTATGACACGCCGGTGCGGGTGGCCAGCAACCGGCTGTCGGGCGGGCAGGTGCAGCGCATCGGGCTGGCGCGCGCGCTTTATGGCGATCCGGTGTTGCTGGTGCTGGATGAGCCGAATTCAAATCTGGACAATGAGGGCAGTCAGGCGCTGAACCTGGCGGTCTCTCACGCCAAGAAGGACGGGCGGGCGGTGATCATCATGGCGCATCGCCCGGCGGCGATTCAGCTCTGTGACCTGATCCTGATTCTGGACAACGGCACCCAGCGCGCCTTTGGCCCCAGGGACGCGGTGCTGGGGGAGCATTTGCAGAACCCGCAGGTGGTGCAGAAAAAACAGGCCCAGCAGCAGGCTGCCGCCCCATCTACATCGGCACCATCCACGCCAACCCAGAAACAGCCAGCCCCGAAACAGGCCGCTCCGAAACAGGCAGAGGCAAAATCATGAGTGATACATCCAAATCCTACCCGATCCGTGGGCTGACCATCGCCGGGCTGCTGGCGATGGGTCTGCTGGTGGGCGGTCTTGGCCAATGGGCCGCCACGGCAGAAATCTCCGGCGCGGTGATTGCATCCGGGTCGATCAAGGTGGAACAGAACCGCCAGGTGGTGCAGCACCCCTACGGCGGTGTTGTCGATGAGGTGCTGGTGAGCGAGGGCGATCTGGTTGAGGAAGACGCGCTGCTGCTGCGGCTGGAGCCGTCGGAGCTGCTGGCCGAACGGCAGATTGTCGAAGGCCAGCTGGCCGAAACCCTGGCCCGGCGCAGCCGCTACAGCGCGGAACGGGATGAGGCCGAGGAGGTCACTTTTGCCGAGCTGTTATTCGAGCTGAGCGGCACCCATGTGCAGACCGAAGAGCTGATCAACGGGCAGAAACGCCTGTTTGAGGCGCGTCTGGTCAATCTGCGTGCCCGCATCAGCCGCCTGCAGGAACGTATCGGCCAGATCCAGAGCCAGATCGACGGGATCGAGGCCCAGCAATCGGCCCTGCAGGAGCAACTGGTGCTGATCGGCCAGGAGCTGGAAAACCAGCAGAGCCTGCTGTCACAGGGGCTGGCGCAGTCCAGCCGGGTGCTGTCGCTGCAGCGCGAACAGTCGCGGCTGCGCGGGCAGGCCGGGGCGCTGACCGCCCAGAAGGCCCAGGCCGAAGGGCAGGTCACCGAATTGGGTCTGGAGATCCTCAACCAGAAAAGCGCACGGCGCGAAGAGGCGATCACCACCCTGCGCGACCTGCAGGTGCGTGAGCTGGAGCTGATCGAACGGCGCAATGTGATCCTGCAGCGGCTGTCCCGGCTGGACGTGCGCGCGCCGATGGCGGGGGTGGTTTATGACCTCAATGTCTTTGCCCGCAAATCGGTGATCCGGGCGGCGGATCCGCTGATGTATCTGATCCCGCAGAGCCAGCCTCTGGTGATCTCGGCGCAGGTGGCGCCGTCGGATATTGATCAGGTCTATCTCAATCAGAAGGTCAGCCTGAATTTCTCCAGCTTCAACCAGCGCACCACGCCGACGCTGTTTGGCTCGGTGAGCACGGTCTCGGCCGATTCCTTTATCGATCCGCAGACCGGGCGCAGCTACTACGTGGTGGAGGTGCGGCTGGACAAAGGCGAGGTGGCCCGCCTGCCCGAGGGCAATGTGCTGGTGCCGGGGATGCCGGTGGAGACCTTCATCCAGACCAACAGCCGCACGCCCTTTGCCTATCTGTTGCAGCCGTTCACCGATTATCTCAACCGCGCCTTCCGAGAGAGCTGAGCCAGTCTGCCCGGCTCTCGCGCCCCTTCTGCCGATCCGGACAGAGGGGGATGCCGGGGGGAGATGCGGGTGGAAAATCGGCTGCCACTCCGCCGCAACATGTTTTAGACTGACGCGACCCCGCGCCAACATATCAGGACGCGGCCGATCGCATGAGCTTTAAGGATAGCAGA
>NZ_JAGEUF010000015.1:0-44677 GCF_018101215.1 Phaeobacter sp. HS011
TTCGAACCTACGATCTTCAGTACCAAAAACTGTTGCCTTACCACTTGGCCACACCCCATCGGTGAGCGGCTGTCTAAAGGCAGACATCGGGAGGCGCAAGGGGGTTTTTGGAAAAAAATGCAGTTTTCGCGCTTCCCTTTGATCCCACGGATTGGCCTTGAAAATCACCGCCTGCGATCTTTGGTTTTTCGTGGTTCACCCGGTCTTTACAAGGATCGCTCCTGCGCGTTTTCCGGCTTCCACGGCGTGATGCGCCTTAGCTGTATCGACTAGGTCGAAGACCGCAGCAATAGGAGGCTGAAGCGCGCCCTGAGCTGCAGCGGCGTTGATACGTTCGATGGCATTGTGCCGGGCCTCTGCGGGCAGCAGATAGACCAGCGCCATTTCCAGTGTCACAGCTTTGAACATCAAGGAATAAAACGGCAGGTTTGGGGTCATGTTCCGCGCCGATCCATATGCGGTGATGCGCCCGTTGGGGGCGATAACGGCGGTGTCGACCGTACAGTTGGCACCGAATTCGACCTCAACAATGTGATCCACGGGGCGGCCCCCGTTTGCGGCCAGGATCTGTTCGGCCAGATCATCCTCAGCGTAACTCAGCACCGCATCGGCACCAACACGTCGGACGCGATCAAAATCCTCTGGCGAGCAGGTGGCAACCACCCGCGCACCACCCCATTTGGCCAGCTGCACCGCCAACAGACCAACAGTACCGGCTCCTCCCTGTACCAGCACGGTTTTGCCGCCGACATCACCGCCAGAAAACACCGTATGGGCCGCTGTAAGCCCTGGAATGCCCAGAACTGCCCCCTGTTGCAGGGTCAGCCCAGCGGGCAAAGCGACAGCCTGATCCGCAGGCAGGGTGATCGAACAGGCTGCCGTACCATTTGGACGCTGCCACTGACCATTCCAGATCCAGACTTCCTCACCGATCCGGGCCGGATCAACTCCTTCGCCCACCTCGACGATCACCCCAGATCCGTCGCTATGCGGGACAATCACGGGATAGGGTAGTTCAGAGACACCGGCACGGGCACCGGCCCTCGCCTTCACATCCGATGGGTTGACGCCAGAATAGGCCAGTTCAACGCGGAGCTCGCCCCGCGCAGGCGCGATATCGGGCAAATTCTCCAACTGCAGCACAGTTTCCGCCGATCCAAATGCCCGATATGTGATCGCTTTCATAATGTGGCCCTTTTCACCTGATGCTACCGACCGCCTGCTCCGACAGGACCAGGCGTCAGTCTCCCCGCAAAAGAGCGAAGACGCGGCGGGCTTGCAAGCCCCCGCGTCTGCGTTGCTTTCACCGGGGTTGAAAATCACCCGGCTTTCATCGTGTTCAGGCAGGAACGCCTGCAGATCTCAGCGCCTTGCTCCAGTCCTTGCCAAAGGAGGCATTGGGGGCAGCATGGTCCTTTTCATAGCGGGCGATATTGAAGCCCGGCTGGACATCCAAGAGGGACTTCACAACATCCCGCGCCTTTGCCGTCTGACCCATCGAGTGCAGGGCAATGGCCTTCGTCCGCAACGTTGCCGGGAACGTCGGGTTAGCCTGTAGCGACCGATCCGCAAGGCTAACCGCGCGGTCATAGTTCTGCGCCCCAAGATTGGCCGTCGCCGAGAGCGAATCGAAATAGTATCGCTGCGGCCCAAGAGGTGACAGCCGACGCGCGGCATCGGTCAGGCGTACAGCGTCTTCCGGCTGGTTCTGATAGGCGAGTGTGGTCCCTTTCAGCAGCAAGGCCAGGGCTTCGTTCGGGTTGTCCTTCAACGCAAGATCATAGGAATCCTGCGCCAGATCAAAGCGGAACATCAGATGGCTGGCGATCAATCCGCGCACCGTCAACGCCAGAGAGAAGGAAGGGTCCTGCGCCAGTGCCGCCGCAACCAACTGATTGGCCAGATGTGCATCCAGCTGCCGATCAGTCGAGAAACCCTTCTGTACCCGCATCACATGCCACATGGCCATCCATGTCAGAGCAACCGGGTGCTGTACCTCTCGCTCCAACAATACCGCGAGAATTTCCTGCGCCTGATTGAACTGCGGCAACTGCATATCCTGCATCAGTGCAATCGCCGCCATCAGCAGCGTATGGCTGTCGTGTTTGGACAGGGGGCGAAAGCCGACCAGTCGCACTGACTCTCCCACAACCGTCCATCCGATCTGCGCAGTCACATCCCGCAATGCGGCACTACAGCCGCTGGTCAGTGACGAGAGGGCCTCCGTGAAATCACGGGACCAGATGACCCGCTCACGCTCGGCATCATGCAGATCGACCTGTAACCGATACGTCTGCCCGGTAACATTTACCGTTCCTGAGACCAGATAATTGGCGCCCGCCATCGAGTAGACTTCGCTTGGCCGGATCTGATGCGGATCAAACTGCCGCGAGGCCAGATAAGACGTCACGCAAAAGGCGTGGCTGCGCGACAGATGGCGCACCAATTCCTCAGAGAGCAATGCACCGAGCGGCGATTTCGCATCTCCGGGCGCACGGTGCACAAACGGTAGAACCGCAATCGGTGGCAGCAGGCTGTCAAGCACCGCACGGCTATAGTTCCGCAGCATTCCGGTGGCAGCCCGGTTCCGCGCATCGGCTCGTGTCAGCTCATTGCGCTGCTGTTCCAACCAGACTGCAAATGTCGTCTCATGCGGGAGTTCGAATCCCTCCATGAAATCGCCTTTTCCCGGATCCGCATCCACTTCGATCTTGGACAAATCCAGTACCACGCGCTCCCGATTTGCAGAGAGCAAAGTCGCGCAGTCCGCGCCAAGATGTCTTCGAAGGGTCGAAAGCGCGGTCCGCAGGCTCGCCTTGGCCTGTTCTGGCTGCGCCAAACTCCAAAGTGTGCGCTCCAGAAAGGCCCGCGTTCGGACACCCCCCTCTGCGGTAGACAAAAGTGCCAATAGTGCTTGGTGCTTTGAGCCGAGGAGAATACTTTCTCCATCGGGCAGAAAAACTCCAAAAGCGCCAAAATGGCGAATTCTAAGTTTATTTTCCATATCCCAAACCCACTGTCTCTAGCAATTCAACCGGAACCCAAACCCCCTATCCCGACAAAATTGATTACCCACGAATTAACCATCTCACAGGAAACAGTGAAAGTCATCATAAATAATACAACCTAAAGGATTTTAAAAAGTTTGAATAACGAACTTTTGTAGCAAGTCCAACTTAGCCTCGCCGTTGTTCGCAGGCACTCACAGTAGAGTACGTAATCTGTATGCAGGGCAGCGCTGGGTTTGGGACCAAACCCCCTCATCCTCATCGCCTCGTGACGCCAGTGCGAGGGCTAATAGTATAAAAAACAGAATCTTACAGGTCGAATACGAGGTTACATCTACCCTGCGCCCAATTCATGTGGGGTCGCTAGGTCAACAAATACACGCAATAGTTGTCTTTGGATCAAATGCCCGGCACGAAGCGATACCCACCACCGGTTGCCTCGACATACCCCACACCACCATCGGGCAGATGATAGCCCACAACCAACAGCTGTTCAGAAGCCAGTTGTTGTAACAGCTGCTGGCGCACCCGTGCCGCGGTAACTGGATCCTGATCTGACGCAATCTCCCAGCTCGGTTCAGAGAAACTGACATGAGCGTTGGTAACTGCATCCCCCAAGATCATAATCCTGTCGGTTCCACGAGCGATCTCAAACGACATATGGCCAGGCGAATGGCCAAAGGTGGCGCGCGCAGCGATGCCGGGAAGGAGCTCGGCACCGTCATTAAAGAGAGTGATTCCATCTGCCAGTATCTCCATTCGGCGACGCGCACCGACGGCCATGGACGCCCTGTCCTCGCCGATTGTATCGACAGTCGCTGGATCAAACCAATAGTCCCACTCCTGACGCCCCATCAAATGCTTTGCGTTGGCAAAAAGCGGATCGTCGAAATCGTCCAGAACCCCCCAAAGGTGGTCCGGATGGCAATGGGTGAAGACAACGTGGGTAATATCCTCCGGGCTGATCCCGGCCGCGGCCAGTGCATCCGGCAACAGGCCTGCCCCATCCTGAAAACCAGGCCCAGCACCCGCATCGAAGAGAACAATGTGATCCGCATCACGCAGAAGCGTGATATTGATCGCCGGCGTCAGCGGGTCGTCAGGAGTCATCCCATGCTTTGCCAGAACCGGCGCGAGCATGGCGGGATCTAGGTCACCGTATAAAAACGACGGTGGCAGACGCATCTGACCATCGGACAGGCTGAGAACCTCCGCACCACCAAGCGAGACCCTGGTCTCGGCCCAGACGCGACCCGCTGGCAGCAAAGCCATCCCCGCCCCCAGCCCCTGCACGAAACGCCGTCTTGTCACTGTCATGATCTGCCTCCCTCGACACTCCTGAATGATATTCAAATATGTGCATGAAATGAAGCCCACTCAGACCTGATATCTCGGATTGTTTCCTCAGAACAAAAAAAGAGCCTGCAGATCGCAGTCTGCAGGCTCTTCATTTTCTCCTTGCAGGAATATTGCTTACTTCCGGCTCAGTTCTTTCCAGAGACCATTTTCGACCACCGAAATAACAATGACATCGGCACCCCGATGATCATCGGGGCCATAGGTGATCTGCGTATCAGTCAGCGCATCAAAGAAATCGAGGCTTTCCATCCCCTTGATGAAGCTCTCATGCGTCAGCTCAGGGCCCGCCGCCTCCAGCGCGTTCACCACGGTATTGGCAGCACTATATCCAAGCATGGCAAAGCCACCGGCGGGCTGGCCGAACTTGGCCTCATAATCCGCCATAAACTTGGCGGGCACTTCATCATCGGCCCGTGCGATTAGATCCGCCCAGCCAGCTGCCGCATATAGCCCATCTGTCACACCACCAGGTACGGCGGCCACCACTTCAAGAAACCCGGCTGAGGTGTTGAGAAACTTCACATCTGTCCAGCCCAATTTCTTGGCTGTGCCAACCACGGTGATCCCCTGGCGCACACCAAGCGCCATGGTCACGACATCGCAACCTTCCGCCTTCAGCTTTGTGAGAGAGCCGACAAAATCCAGCTCGTCCGGTTTGTGTGTGGTCTCTGCGGCGAAACGCAAGCCCAAGTCGGCGGCAATATCCGCGCTGCCCTCCCTGATCTCCTTGCCAAAGTCGGACGGGATGTACATGGAGCAGACTTCGTTGGCATCGAACTCCTCCGCTAGGTAGCTCACCCCGGCCTGCACCTGATCGTAGTAGCTAGAAAAGCCGATGAATTTATTGTCCACCGGGTCCTGCAACATCTGACGCGCAGCAGTCAGCGGGCTGATATTGGGAATGCCTTTCGGGTCGAGCAGTTTGAAACCTGCGATATTCATCGGCGTCCCAAGCGACAACAGCATCGCAAAAACCTGATCGCGGTTCAGAAGCTTGTTGTAGCCCTGCATGGCCCGCGGGATCTGGTAACCGTTGTCTTCCACCACAAAACGGATCTGACGGCCATGGACGCCGCCATTGGCATTGGCTTCATCAAAACGCAGATTGGCGCCATTTACCGCAGGAACGCCCACCGCAGCAAAGATGCCGCTCAGGTCATTCACCGACCCCAACACGATTTCACTGTCACTGACACCCTGGGTGTCCGCCATCGCCTGCGGCGCAAGCCCGGCTGCCAGAGCTACCCCGACAAGCTTCGCTGTCCATGTCTTCATCTGCGCTTACTCCCTTGTGTCCCCCGGCGCGGATGCGCCTGTTTGTCAGTACATCTGGTCGATCAGGTTCTTGTGCTTTTTCTCCACCAGCCCGCGTTTCAACTTCATCGTTGCGGTCAGTTCGTCATCTTCAGCCGTCAGCAGAACGTTGATCAGGCGGAAATCCTTGATCTGTTCGACCCGCGCGAAATCCCTGTTCACCGCGTCGACCTCCCCCCGGATCAGATCAACCACCTGTTCCGCCGCGCAGAGCGAGGCAAAATCACTAAACGGGATTTTTCGGTCCTGGGCAAATTTCTCGACGTTTTCCTGATCAATCATAATCAGGCAGGTCAGGAATTTGCGCCGATCACCAATCACCACTGCGTCGGAAATATAGTGGCTGAATTTCAACCGGCTCTCGATTTCCGCCGGGGTGATATTCTTCCCACCAGCGGTGATAATAATGTCCTTGATCCGCCCGGTGATGGTTAAAAAACCTGCATCATCCAGCTGTCCGACATCGCCTGTACGCAGCCAGCCGTCCTCGGTGTAGGTTTCAGCGGTTTTTTCGGGCTTGTTCCAGTAGCCCTGGAAATTATTCAGCCCCCAAAGTTGGATCTCGCCATCCGGCGCGATGCGGATCTCGACACCCGGCACCGCCTGGCCAACGGTGCCCGGACGATGCGACAAGACCCGGTTGGCAGCGGTCAGACCGGCGTTTTCGGTCATCCCGTAGCCTTCAATCAGAGGCACCCCGATCGACCAGTACCAGCGTAGCAACTCAGGTGAGATCGGTGCCGCACCCGTGCCGCCCCGGCGCAACCGGTCCAGCCCCAGCATGCGGCGCAGATTACGCAGGACCAGCAGATCCCAGATCCGGTAGCGTAGGGCAATGCCGGACGGGACGGGTTTTGCGGCAAGCACATAGTTGGCCCGCGCCGCGCCCGCCGCAACCGCCCGGTTGAAGGCCCAGCGGCCCAGCCATGTCGCCTCCTGCGCCAGCACCAGAACGCGGGAATAGACTTTCTCCCAGACGCGCGGCACCGCAAAGAAAGTTGCAGGCGAGACCTCCTGAATATTGTCAAATACCGTTTCCGGGCTTTCAGCGAAATTGACCGTACTGCCCGCCGCCATGGGCAGATAGACTGAGACATTGCGTTCAAGAATATGGCAGAGCGGCAGGAAACACAGCTGTTCATCCGTGGCGTAGCATTCCAGAGACCGCGCGCCGGACTCCATCGTGGCCAGAATATTCTCATGACTCAGCATGGCGCCCTTAGGCAGACCGGTGGTGCCCGAGGTATAGATCAGCAGCGCAGTGTCATCCGGTCGAGATCGTGCCACCGCATCCTCGAACGCCGCTGGGTTGGCGATTTTAAAAGCCGCCCCCTGATCATAAAGCTGATCGAGAAACAGACATTTTTCATGCCGGAGATCATGCAGCCCGTCGCGGTCCAGAATGATCACCCAGCGCAGGTGCGGAACCTCCGCCTCAATCTCCAGAAACTTGTCCAGCTGTTCGTCATTCTCCACCACCAGAAACCGGCTGCCGCTGTCGTTGACCAGATAGGCCAGCTGCTGCGCTGAATCCGTGGTGTAGACACCCGAGGCAATTGCCCCGGCGCCCTGAATACCCATATCAAGATAGAGCCATTCCTTGCGATCCTCGCTGAGGATTGAGACCACTTCGCCGCGCTCCAGCCCAAGCGCCATCAGTCCGAGACCGATCTTCTCGGCGTGGTCCCAATAGTCCTGCCAGGAATAGGCCTTCCAGATGCCCATGTCCTTTTCCCGGTGAGCGGTGCGAGGGCCAAGCGTGCGGCAGCGCAAGGCAAACAACTTCGCCACCGTATCGCAGCGATCTACCATGACCGGCCGTTGTCCGGGCGTCGCGTTGTAGCTGGCACCATTCAGCACAACCTGAGGCAACAGGGCCGTTTCCCCGTCCTGCTCTGCTCTGCGATCTGCCGCCACCACTGTATGTGTCACCGTTATCCCCATCCGCGCTTGAACCCGTGTTTTTGCGCCTGTTCAGGCATCTTGGTCAGCGCCATGTTTTCTTGCGCTTCCAGCGTTTTTCACTACGTTGCCCTGCTTCCTGATGGCCCAGATAGAAGGATTTGATGTCCTCGCTCTCCATCAGCCGGTCGGCGCTGCCGTCCATGACAATGCGCCCGATTTCCATGACATAACCGACATGAGCCAGTTCAAGCGCGATGCGGGCGTTCTGTTCCACCAACATCATGGTCACCCCTTCGTCACGGTTCAGTCGTTTGAGGATGCCGAAAATTTCCTGCACCAGTAGCGGCGACAGCCCCAGGCTTGGCTCATCCAGAAGCATGATCCGCGGGCGCAGCATCAAACCGCGGCCAATCGCCAGCATCTGCTGCTGGCCACCCGACAGCGTCCCGGCCTCCTGATGGCGCCGCTCCGCCAGAATGGGAAAATAGTCGAACACCATCTGGCGGTCACGCTCGATCTCCGCCTGATCGCGCCGGGTGTAGGCACCCAGTGTCAGGTTTTCCTCAACACTCAGAAGGGGAAAAACCTCCCGCCCCTCCGGCACATGCACGATGCCGCGCCGAACGATACGGTGCGGCTCTTCGCCTTGGATCTCTTCACCATTAAAACTGACACTGCCCTTTTCAGGATCCATGATCCCCGAGATCGTCTTTAGCAGCGTCGACTTCCCAGCCCCATTTGCTCCCAGAACAGTGACAATCTGACCGGCCTGCACCGACAGGGAGACACCGCGAATGGCCATGATGGGGCCGTAGAAACTCTCCAGATTGCGGATATCCAACAAGGCTGCGCCCATCACACCGCCCCCGCGCCCAGGTAGGCCTCGATCACCGCAGGATTGGCCTGAACCTCAGCAGGGGTGCCCTCTGCCAATTTGGCGCCATCCGCCAGCGCCAGCACACGGTCCGATACGCTGGAGACCAGCCCCATATCATGTTCCACCATAAGAACGGTGATCCCCATCTTCTTTCGGATATCATCGATCCACCAGCGCATGTCCTGAGTTTCTTCAACCGACAGGCCGGAGGCGGGTTCATCCAAGAGCAAAAGGCGCGGGCCCGATGCCAGCGCGCGACCCAGTTCAACTACCTTGCGCACCCCATATGGCAGCCCGGCGATCATCTTGTCGCGGTAGGCCTGCAAGTCAAGAAAGTCGATCACCTCTTCCACCGCGGCCCGGTGGCGTCGCTCTTCGCGCCGGACGCGCGGCGTGAAGAATAGCTCTTCCATCAGCGTGCTGCGTCGGTGGCGATGCCGCCCGACCAGCAGGTTCTGCAACACGGTCGCATGGTCGAAGAGCTCGATGTTCTGGAACGTCCGTGCGATACCCAAATCGGCGACCGCATCGGCTTTGGACTGCAGCAGGTCCCGCCCGTCAAAACTCAGACGCCCCGAATGCGGTTGGTAGAACCGGGAAATCAGATTGAAAACCGTCGACTTACCCGCCCCGTTAGGGCCGACGATGGCATAGACCTCTCCCTCCTCAACCGAGAAGCTGAGGTCATTCACTGCCACCACGCCTCCAAATTTCAGCGTCGCGTGTTCGATCTCCAACAGGCTCATCTGAGGCGCTCCGTCTTGAGATAGGATTTCTGGCGGCGGAACATGTCTTTGCGGGCAAAGGGGAACAGCTCAAACCAGATGCGGATCTTCAGCCATCGCCCATAAAGCCCCATCGGCTCAAACAGGATGAACAGGATCAGGATCATGCCAAAGACGCCGGTTTCCAGCCCCGGAATGGCGACACCACTGCCCAGAACGCTGTCTTTGAGGATCGACAGCCCCTGCGGCAGGAACGCTACCACCACCGCGCCAAAGAACGCACCGTGAATGGATCCAAGCCCCCCGATGACGATCATCATCAGCAAGGTGATGGAGATCACCAAGGAGAATGTCTCATTGTTGAAAGCGCCCGCATAATATCCCATCAACGCCCCAGCCCAACCGGTGATCATGCAACTCAGCCCGAAAGCGGTCGCCTTGGTGCGGGCAATATGAACACCCATTGCGGTGGCGCTGACCTCGCTGTCGCGCACCGCAGCAAACGCCCGGCCAAGCGGTGAGCGCAGCAAATTTCGATAAAACAACGTGCAGATTACCGTAACGCCGAGCACGAGATAGTAGAACCGCACCGGCATCGTCCAACGCTCGATCTCAATACCGAACAAGCGGATCACATCGGGGAATTTACCCGAAACACCGCCAGTCCAGAGTTCCAGCAAAACGATGATATCATCGGCGAGGATCGACAGGGCAATCGTCGCAATGGCGAGGTATATCCCATGCAGGCGCAGCGCCGGAATAGCGATGATACCCCCCACGATCCCCGTAATCACACCCGCCAATGGAAAGGCCACTATAAAAGGCAGACCCTGTTCGATCAGGATGGTATTGGCGTAGCAGCCAATTGCCAGAAACGCCGCATGCCCGAGGCTGGCCTGACCGGTTTGCCCAGTCAGCAGCATCAGCCCCAGTCCTGCAATCGCCCAGATCAGCACATTGGTGACTTCGCCGATGTAGAACTCATTGATCAGCAGCGGCAGCGCCAATGCCAACATGACCAACGCGCCGTAGACCAGCAGGCTGTGGCGGTCGGGAAACAGGCGAATATCGTGATCGTAGCTGGTTTTGAATTGGATCCGCATCGTCTCAGACCTTCTTCGTGCGGACTTGGCTGAATAGGCCATGCGGGCGGAACACCAGAACGGCGAGCAACAGCACATAGGGGGCAATCTGTGAATACCCTGCCGCGAGATATCGCGCGGCAAAGGGTTCGATGACACCCACGATTAACCCGCCTGCCAGGGCGCCGGGCAGCGAACCGAACCCGCCAATGACTGCCGCTGCGAAGGCCTTGATCCCCAGTAGCCCCGCATTCGGATCAATCGCCCCTTTGGAAGCAAAGAGAATGCCTGCAACCGCCGCGGTTGCCCCGGAGAGCCCCCAGATCAGCCCCTGTACCCGTTTGACAGGAATGCCCATGAAATACGCTGCCATCTGGTTCTGACTGGCCGCCTGCATCGCCAGCCCCAGCTTGGTGCGCTGAAAGAACTGATAGAGCGACCAGGTCAGCAGCACGGTCACAATTATGATCGCCAGATCCGCCAATCCCAGCACAACCCCTGCGAGTTGCACATCACCTAGGGCAAGCGGGCTTTCCAGCGTTTGCGGCTCATGCCCCCAGATGGCGCCCGCGAAAAACCGGATAACAAAGCCGAGCGCGATGGTCAGAATAACCACCGCCGTCTGGTTCTGACCAAAAAGATGACGCAGGATCACCAGATCCAGCAGATACCCAAGCCCGGCCATGATCGCGATCGACAAGGGGGCCGCCAGCCAGAACGGCAGATGCAGATATTCGGCGTTGGTCAGCCCCAGCGTGACAAAGGCGCCGAGCATCATGAAATCGCCCTGCGCGAAATTGACCGCTTCGGTCGCCTTGTAGATCAGCACAAAGCCAAGCGCGATCAGACCGTAAACACAGCCATTCGCAAGCCCGCTGACCAGCAGCTGCACTCCGTCCAAATTGTCCTCCCCTGCCCGTTCAGGGCGGTTTTCGCGTATTTTTGTTCGACGCGGACCTCCTCAAGCCCGCTCGCTACGGCGACTAAACCCAGAGTAGAGAGATAGATTTTCACCTGTCAATGCACGCGACCCTGCGTCAGAGCCAGAAAAACAGGCTACCAGTTTCGCAGGAAGCACCTAACATTCGCGCCGGATCTACAGCCCGCAGCACCACCGAAACAGGCCACATATTCGCTGTCAGCTACAGACATTCTTCAGTGCGGCGCAAAATCTGGCCGCGGCTGGGGACAGGCTGTGCTCACTGCGCAAGCACAGCCCAACGGGCCCACGGGTGCTGTCCGTATCCAATGGCAACGCCACCAGAACTCCGCTGGCAAGATCGGATCGCACAACACCGTGGCTGATCACCCAGATTGCCTGATGTGCCAACGTAAACTGGCGGCCGAACGTCGAAGACACCGTCTCGATGGCCGCATCAGGCATGGGAATGCCCTGCTCCAGGAACATCCGCTCAACCGATGAACGTATGATCGACGCCGGTGGCGGCATCAGTACCGGATACTTGCCGAACAGCGCATCCGGCAACTGTGCGGCATCCAGCCTTGTCAGCGGATGGTCAGGTGCCACAACCACCGTTACCCGTTCGCGAAACAGCGGATCGAAATCCAGCCCAACCATGTTTTCAGGGGCAGGCAAACGCCCGACCACGACGTCCAGCTCTCCCCGTCGCAACAGATCGAGGAGATATTGATTGTCACCCGACATCACCGAAAACCGGTTGCGCCCGCCTTGCTCCCAGATACTGGCCAGTGCTTCTGGCACCACGGTGGCCGACACCGTCGGCAGAGCACCAATTGTGACTTTCGATCCTTCTGCCGCATCCAGCCCGCGCAGCATCTCAACACCATCACGCGTCAGCGCCAGACTGCGCCCGGCATAGTCCCGAAACATCTCGCCATAGGCAGACAGACGAATACCGCGTCCGTGCTTCTCCACTAGCGGCTTCTCACATACCGCTTCCAGCTCACGCAGGGCACGCGTCACCGCCGGTTGGGTCATACCCAACCGCTCCGCAGCCTGGGTGACGCTCATCTTTCGCGCAACCTCAACAAAGACCTCAAGATGGCGGAGTTTCAACTGAGACGAAAGACGCATACCATTTTCGACATAAAAATATCCATACTACAGGATTATACAGACCAATTACGATATGAGATAACACATAGCCAATGGAGGAGTATATGCGCAAGCCACAGTATGACGCAGGTCAGAACATTCGCCGCGAGGTCTTGGGAGCGGCCCATGTCGCCAACGCAGATGCGGCCACAACCCCATTGGACGCGCCGTTTCAGCAGCTGATTACCGAAGCCGCCTGGGGCACGGTCTGGGCGTCGGATCAGATCAGCCGTCGGGAACGATCCATGCTGACACTGGCGCTATTGGCTGCGCTCGGCAATTTTGACGAGATTCCGATGCACATACGCGCAACCGTGAACACCGGGGCAACGCCCCAGGATATTGCGGAGACCTTCCAGCATGTTGCCATCTATGCCGGGGTGCCGCGCGCCAATCACGCATTGAAGCTCGCCAAGAAAACCTACGCCGAGATGGCCGCCGAAGAAGTGGCCACAGACAGCCTTGCAGGAGACAGCCATGACGCCCCCTGATTATTACTCGCGCGACCGCCGATGGCACCCGCCGGCCTTTACACCGGACTACAAAACATCGGTCAGCCGGTCGCCGCGATTGCCGCTGCTCAGTCTGGAGAACACTGCGAGCGAAATCACCGGCCCGACCTTCGCGCCGACTGACATCGCCCCGGGCGACAACGATCTTCTGACCAATTTCGCGCGTGCTGGCGGCAGTCCGATCGGTGAGCGCATCCTGCTGCATGGCCGCGTCTTGGATGAAAACGCACGACCTGTCCGCAACACGTTGGTCGAAATCTGGCAGGCCAATGCCTCAGGCCGTTATCGGCACAAAAAAGACGGCTATTTGGGCGCGTTAGACCCGAATTTCGGAGGCTGCGGTCGGGTGGTGACTGATGACAACGGCGCCTATGCCTTTCGCACGGTGAAGCCGGGGGCTTACCCTTGGCGCAATGGCATCAACGACTGGCGTCCGGCACATATCCATGTTTCGGTCTTTGGCAGCGCCTTTGCCCAGCGCTTGATCACCCAGCTCTACTTCGAAGGCGATCCGCTGATTGCCCGCTGCCCCATCGTCAGCACCATTCCGGATCCCGCCGCCGTGCAGCAGTTGATCGCGCGGCTGGATATGAATGAAACCCGTCCACTGGATATGATCGCTTATCGGTTCGACATCGTTCTGCGCGGGCGCCGGTCGACGATGTTCGAAAACCGAATGGAGGGGAACTGATGACGTCGCTGAAGGAAACACCATCGCAAACCGCAGGGCCTTATGTTCATATCGGCCTCGCCCCCGGCGCCGCAGGTTTTGATATCTACGAGACCGAGCTGGGGCAGGATATCGCCGGGCCAGAGGCCAAGGGCCAGCGCATTCGCATTGAAGGCCGGGTTCTGGATGGCACTGGAACCCCGCTGAAGGACGTGTTGATCGAGGTCTGGCAGGCCAATGCCAAGGGGATATATGCGCATCGGGAGACGCCCCAACCGGAAGGGGAGCCACAACAGGTCGAGGCTGGTTTCAGGGGCTGGGGACGTGTGATTTCTGATTTTGACACCGGCGACTGGCAGTTTAAAACCGTGAAACCCGGTCCGGTTCGCGGGCGCGACAGTCGGATGATGGCGCCCCATATCAACCTCTGGATTGTGGCGCGCGGTATCAACGTAGGCCTGAATACACGGCTCTACTTCGAGGAAGAGCAGGAGGCGAATGACAACGACCCTGTTCTGAAGCTGATTGAGCAAACCGGCCGGCGCCACACCCTCCTTGCCCGGACACAGGATCAGGCAAACACCGGCACCGTAGAAACACCTTCGGTCTATCGCTTCGACATTCATCTGCAAGGGCCGGATGAAACCGTGTTCTTTGATATCTGAGGAAGCTGATCATGAACAATCCCTGCATTATCTGCGTGGCCATTACCGGATCAGTTCCCCGCAAGGCTCACAATCCGGCCGTGCCGATCAGCATTGAAGAGCAGATCGAAAGTACCCATGAGGCCTACGAAGCCGGCGCCAGCATCGCCCATTGCCATGTCCGGCTTGAGGATGAGACGCCGACCTCGGATCCAGACCGTTTCGCCCGGCTCATGGGTGGGATCCGTCATCACTGCCCTGATATGATCATCCAGCTGTCTACCGGTGGGCGATCCGGTGCCGGGCGCGAACGTGGCGGCATGTTGTCACTGCGACCGGATATGGCCTCGCTCTCTGTTGGCTCCAACAACTTCCCGACCCGTGTCTATGAGAACCCGCCAGATCTGGTGGACTGGCTGGCGGCGCAGATGGTGGAGTATGACGTCAAACCGGAGATTGAGGCCTTTGACCTCTCTCACATTCACCAGGCCGTGGCGATGTCACGGGACGGACGACTGAAGGCCCCGCTCTACGTCCAGTTTGTCCTGGGAGTCAAAAATGCGATGCCGGTGGATCGCGATGTCTTCGACTACTACGTCAAGACCATGGAACGGCTTGCTCCGGGCGCGCAATGGTGTGCCGCTGGGATTGGTGCCGGTCAGCTGCACGTTAACGAATGGGCCATCGCAGCCGGTGGTCACACACGCACCGGGCTGGAGGACAATCTGCGGCTGGATCGCCAAACGCTTGCGCCATCCAACGCGGCACTGGTCCGCCGTGCCGCAGATCTTTGTGATCGCTACGACCGTCCTGTTGCGACATGCGATGAAGCCCGTGCCATTCTGGGTCTGCGCCCTGCCAACGGCTGAATTCCCTCGCAGACAAATGCTCAGACCAAGGTGGTCACGTGTCCTCTCCTGCCCCTCTTTCGGCAGTTTTATGCTGAGATTTTCCGACGCCGCGTCAGGCGGCTGCCACCTCTTGTTTGCGCGGATAGCGCACCTTATCTCGGTGATGCGCGCGACGCATTCGCAGCAAGAGCCGCTCCTCCCTCGGCTGCTGTTGGCCCACTGCCTAACCCTCCCGAGTTGCATAGGGCCTCGAATGCGCCGCGCGTCACCTTACACCACAAACATCTACCGATCTGAACGGCCCTCTAGGTGAGCCACCCTATTGGTCACCCGCGTCAGGTGGCTGCGACAGGTCGCGCAGAATGGGGCAGTCCGGCCGGTTGTCACCTGCGCAACAGGTCACCAGTTCCGACAGCGTATCCCGCATCGCTTCCAGATCGGCGATCTTGATATTAATTTTGTCGAGATGCTCCTGCGCCAATTGTTTCACGTCGGCGCTGGCCCGACTCTCATCCTCATAAAGCGCAAGCAGCGTCCGACAATCTTCGATGGTAAAGCCAAGCGCGCGGGCACGGCCCAGAAAGGCCAGCTTGTGCAGATCGGTCTCCGCAAAACAACGATAGCCATTATCGCTGCGCCGCGGTTTGATCAGTCCAATGTCTTCATAGTAACGTATTGTCTTGGCCGGCAAACCAGAGCGGCTGGCTACATCACCAATGTTCATGGTCGTACCTCATTCATCTGCTGCGCCGGTGCTAAATCCGTCGATGTCTTAGGTTGATCTATGTCCGACCGCAGCCCACGCAAGCGCAGCGCATTGCTGAGCACAAACACGCTGGACAGCGCCATCGCACCGGCAGCCAGTCCTGGCGACAAAAGCGGCCCGCCAAAGGGCACCAGGATCCCCGCCGCCACAGGCACCAGCAGAATATTGTAGCCAAAGGCCCACCCCAAATTCTGCCGAATATTGCGCAATGTCGCCCGGCTGACCTTGATGGCGTTGACCGCCCCCCGTAGGTCACCAGAGACCAAGACGATATCGGCCGTCTCAATGGCCACATCCGTACCGGTGCCGATTGCAATCCCGACATCTGCCGCCGCCAGGGCCGGCGCATCATTGATCCCGTCACCAATGAAGGCGAGAGCCCCGTGTTTCTGCTGCAGCGCCTCCAGCGCGCTCACCTTATCGGCGGGCAGGCAGTTCGCTTCAACGATCTCAATCCCCAGATCATCAGCGATAGCCCGTGCCGTGGCAGCCCCGTCGCCGGTCAGCATCGCAACCTTCAGCCCCTGTGCGACCATGGCTTTGACAGCGGCACGGCTTCCCTCTTTGACAGGGTCCGTTACGGCCACCAACCCAGCCAGCCGTCCGTCAACCGCCGCATATAGCGTGGTTGCACCGCCTGCGGCGAGGCTGTCTGCCTCCGCCTCGAATGGCGCACAGGATATCCCCTCACGCGCCATCAGTCGCGCCGCCCCGATAAGGATCTGCTGGCCCGCCACGGATGCACACAAGCCATATCCTGGTATGGCCTCCACCTCCGTCGCCTGCGGGATATCCGCCCCCGCTGCCGCTGTAATGGCCCGTGCGATCGGATGTTCCGACTGTGCCTCCGCCGCCGCCAGCAGCGGCAGCAGCCCGGTCCTGTCAAACCCTTCGGCACAACGCAGCACGGTCAAGGTCGGGCGGCCTTCGGTCAGGGTTCCGGTCTTATCCAGGGCAACAACGCGCGTATCCTGCAGCCGCTGCAGCGCATCCCCCTTGCGAAACAACACCCCCATCTGTGCCGCACGTCCGATCCCGACCATGATTGAAGTGGGCGTCGCCAGCCCCATTGCGCAGGGGCAGGCAATGATCAGCACAGACACCCCCGCAACCAGCGCAAGGGGCAAGGTCGGGTCCGGGCCGAACAGCAGCCAGACGGCGACTGTCAGCGCCGCAATCACGATGACCGCAGGGACGAACCACAGGGTCACGCGATCCACCAGCGCCTGCACCGGCAGCTTGGCGCCCTGCGCCTGCTCGACCATGCGCACGATCTGCGCCAGCAGCGTATCCGCACCGACATGGGTGGCGCGATAATCCAGAACGGCCGCGCCATTGATGGTACCCGCCGTCAGCATATCGCCGTCAGCTTTCTCCACAGGGATCGGTTCTCCGGTGATCATGCTCTCATCAACAAAGGAGCGTCCGGTCAGGACCGTGCCGTCCACGGCGACCCGCTCACCCGGCCGCGCGCGCAGATGATCCCCGACGCGCAGCTCCGAGACCGGACGTTCTTCAGTCTTGGTGCTTGTAACAACCAATGCGACCTTGGGCTGCAACCCGACCAGAGCACGGATCGCAGCACCGGTGCGCCCCTTGGCGCGGGCCTCCAGCCAGCGCCCTAGCAGGATCAAGGTGACGATAACCGCTGCCGCCTCGTAGTAGACATTGGCGGTTCCCGCAGGCAGCAGGCGCGAGGCAAAGGTTGCCACCACCGAGTACCCGTAGGCCGCCGCAGTCCCGATCGCCACCAGCGCATTCATATCCGGCGCACCACGCAACAGCGCAGGCACCCCCTGGCGATAGAACCGCAGGCCAGGGCCAAACAACACCAGTGTTGTCAGCAGAAATTGCAGAATATGGCTATTGCCAGTGCCGATGGTACGCGCGACCCAGTGGTCCAGCGCGGGGATCATATGGCCGCCCATCTCAATCATAAAGACCGGCAGCGTCAGGGCCGCAGCGATAAGGAACGCCCAGCCAAGACGCTGAATTTCGGCTTCCTTTCCAGCCCTCTGGCTATCCGCGTCACTTTGCGTGTTACCGACATATGTCGCGGGATAGCCTGCACGCTTGCTGGACTTCAGCAGATCCTCAGCAGTCAGCACACCAGCCAGATAGGTCACATGGGCCTGCTCCTGGGCAAGGTTCACATCCGCCGAAATTACCCCCTCGACCTGCTGCAAGGCGCGTTCGACACGCGCGACGCAGCTTGCACACGTCAGACCGCTGATCTGCAGCTCAATCGTCGCCTCTGCCGCCGGATACCCGGCTGTTGTCAATGCCCCGCGCAGATCCTCCACCGAGACCTCGGGTGAAACAACGATGCGCGCCTTGCTGGTTGCCAGATTGACGGATGCCTCCCGCACCCCGAACACCGCAGCCAGCGCACGCTCTGCCCGACCGACACAACCCGCACAACTAAGACCGGTCACCTCAATATGCAGTTCCCTGACGTGTGGCTCTTCCATAGCAGACACCTTCCGGACATTGTCGTTAAGATTATATCTTTGCTGATATGGGGCTTCCAGTCACAGGAAGGTCAAGAGCCTATCCGCATAATACTGATATCTTCGACATCGCAGACCACCCTGCACCAGAACTGGCTCCGGGATGACGGGAACGGATGTCCCGCTGTCGTATTTTTTCAGGGCGCAGTCGGTCAGCATCGCTAGACTGGCAACATCAAGAAATACACATCCCGCGACGGCGGGTGGTTTACGCCCCCCCAACGGGTCTGCCAATATGCCGCTCAGCGCAATTGGCGCCTGCCGTTACAGACAGAACAAAGGAATTTCACCATGATTCGCACTCGCGCCGCTGTGGCCGTTGCCCCGGGTAAACCGCTGGAGATTATGGAGGTGAACCTCGAAGGCCCGAAAAAGGGCGAGGTGCTGGTCGAAATCAAGGCAACTGGTCTTTGTCACACGGATGAGTTCACCCGCTCCGGTGATGATCCCGAGGGTATCTTCCCGGCAATTCTGGGCCATGAGGGCGCGGGCGTGGTGGTCGAAGTTGGCGAAGGCGTGACCAGCCTGGAAGTGGGCGACCATGTAATCCCGCTCTACACGCCGGAATGCCGCGAATGCGAATACTGCCTCAATCCCAAGACCAACCTGTGTCAGGCGATCCGTTCAACGCAAGGGCAAGGCCTGCTGCCGGACGGCTCCACACGGTTCTCGATGCTGGATGGCACGCCGATCTACCACTACATGGGCTGCTCGACCTTTGCCAACCACACCGTGGTGCCGGAAATCGCCCTAGCAAAGATCCGCAAGGACGCGCCTTTTGACAAGGTCTGCTACATCGGTTGCGGCGTCACCACGGGTATCGGCGCGGTGATCAACACCGCCAAGGTGGAGATCGGCTCACGCGCGATTGTCTTTGGTCTTGGCGGCATTGGCCTCAACGTGATTCAAGGCCTGCGCTTGGCTGGTGCCGATCAGATCGTCGGTGTTGACCTCAACCCCGGCAAAATCGAGATGGCCAAGCAGTTTGGCATGACCGATTTTGTGAACCCGGCTGAGGTTGACGGCGATCTGGTTGCTCATCTCGTTGAGCTGACCAAAGGTGGTGCCGATTACACCTTTGATGCCACAGGCAATGTGCAGGTCATGCGGACCGCGCTTGAGGCCGCGCACAAGGGCTGGGGCGAGAGCATCATCATCGGCGTAGCACCCGCTGGTGCCGAGATTTCGACCCGTCCGTTCCAGCTGGTCACAGGCCGCAGCTGGCGCGGCACAGCCTTCGGCGGCGCTGCCGGGCGTACGGATGTGCCCAAGATTGTGGACTGGTATATGGACGGCAAGATCGAAATCGACCCGATGATCACCCACAAGCTGTCTCTTGATGAAATCAACCATGGGTTCGACCTTATGCACGAAGGCAAATCGATCCGCGCCGTCGTCGAATTCTGATCCTGCATTGCAGACAAGACCATGACGCAGGCCACCCGGCCTGCGTTTTCATTTGGGTCGCGCATCTGCCTCATCCCAATCAGACCTGTCGACGGGGCTGGCGGCGGCGTTCAACCACAGGCATAATCGACCTCACAAACTCCGCTTTGGCCGAGGAACCGGATTGAAACTGCACGCCATCGATATCTCCAAGACCGAGTCCGCCGCGACGATCATCTTTCGTACCCTGCAGAAGGCAATCATCACCGGCGAGCTCTCTGACGGCACTCCCTTGCGACAGGACGAAATCGCCAAGGCTTTTCGCACCTCACGCTTTCCCGTACGCGAGGCCATCACCCGCCTGGAACAACAGGGGCTGGTCACCTCCCAGCGCTACAAGGGTGCCGTGGTCGCGACGCTGTCGATGCAGGATGCCTCCGAAATTTTCGAACTGCGCGCGAAACTTGAGGCCGATATTATCCGCGCCGCGGTGGCCAATATGACCCAAGAGATTACCGATCAGGCCCACGCGCATCTGGATGCCTTTGCCGCCTGCGATGACCCGATGCAATGGGGACCACTGAACCGGCAATTTCACGGCACGCTCTACAGCGTTAGCGGCCTGCCCTACCATGTCGAAGTTATCGAGAGCGCCATGGATCGCATCGACCGCTACCTGAGGGCGCAGCTGATCATGAGTGACGGCATGGCCCGCAGCGACCAGGAACACCGCGATATCCTCCGCGCCTGCGCAGAGCGCGACGCCGAAAAGGCCGCCCGACTAACGACGGCACATATTCTGGCCGCCAAAACCTCGCTTGAGGAGCAATTGCGGGCCCAGATCCCCTGATCCGACGTCATCCCCCTGCGTCGACCGCCTCAAGACTGACATCGTATCCCCATAGCCTGCGCAGATGCTTCAGCACCTCATCGCGATCCTCCTCCGACAGGTGGATCCCATCCCGCACCGTATGGGTCAGCTTCAGCTCACGATCCCCCTTGAGGTCGGCGTCGGTGACCTGAATATCAGGCTCTAAATAGGCCAGATCATAGGAATGCGCGAGATCTCGGCGCACTGAGCGATAGCCGCTGCGATTGTGGATCTGGCTCACCACCAAATGTGATTGATCCGCATCATCGGCGAGCGTGAACAGCTTGAACTTGCGGATAAGGTGCGGCGACAGGAACTGCTGGATGAAACTTTCATCGCGGTAGTTGGCCCAGGCATCCCGCATCACCCGCCGCCAATCCGGATCGCCTGCAAAATCAGGGAACCACTCCCGGTCTTCATCGGTCGGGTTCTCACAGATACGGCGGATGTCCTGCATCATCGCAAAGCCGAGCGCATAGGGATTGATGCCGGAATAGCGCGGGTCATCATACTCAGGCTGAAGCACCACATTGGTATGGCTGTGCATCATTTCCATATAAGCGCCTTCGGTCAGGCGCCCCTGCTCGAACAGCTTGTTGATGATGTAATAATGCACAAAGGTCGCGCAGCCCTCATTCATGACCTTGGTCTGCTTCTGCGGATAGAGATACTGTGCCAGCATCCGCACAATGCGCAGGATCTCACATTGCCAAGGGTCCAGCACCGGACTGTGCTTTTCCAGAAAATACAGCAGGTTCTCCTGCGGCAGATTCATCAGCTTGCGGCGGGCACTGTAGGGTTCATCCTTGATCTGCTCCAGCTTGTCCTGGCCCAGCGTCGCATCGGTCCAGATGTCCAATACGCTCTGAGCGCTTTCATAGCCTTCACGCACCTTCTGCATCGCGGCCAGTTCTTCGGTGGTTGGTTTGGGCGGACGCCCATAGCGAAACACGCCCTGCGACTGTAACGCATGGGCCGCATCCAGGATTTCCTCCACCGCACTGAGGCCATACCGTTCCTCGCAGGCCGAGATGTAATTCTTGGCAAAGGCCAGGTAATCATGGATGCCGGCCGCGTCGGTCCATTGCTGGAACAGGTAGTTGTTCTTGAAGAAATGATTATGCCCAAAGGCTGCATGCGCCATGACCAGAGTCTGCATGGCCATCGTATTCTCTTCCATATTGTAGCTGATACAGGGGTTTGAGTTGATGACAATCTCATAGGCCAGCCCCTGCCGCCCGGTCCGGTAAAGCGCTTCATCACGGGCAAAATGCTTACCAAACGACCAATGCTGATACATCAATGGCAGTCCGACGCAGGAATAGGCATCCAGCATCTGTTCGGCCGAGATGATCTCAATCTGGTTTGGATAGACGTCCAGCCCCAGATCATTGAGCGCGATTTCCTCAATCGCGTCGCGCGCGACTTCCAACAATTGAAAGGTCCATTCCGGCCCCGTGAACATTGGTTTCGCGACAGTGTCACCCGCCTGCATTCTGCGCCCCTTTTGCCTTGGGAAGGAAGAATTCCCGGAAAATCGGATAGATATGCGATGGTTGCGACACCCGCTGCATTTCAAAGTGCGGAGCCTGTGCCTTCACCTGCCGGTAGTTCTGCCACAAATCCTCGCCCGCCTCGGGATTGTTCAACAGCATCTCGGCGTTTTCATCGACGATTTCAACGTAAGCGTAATACTGGCAAACCGGCAGCAGGTCCTCCAACAGCAGCGCCTTACAGCGCGCCGAGTCATTGCCGAAGTTTTCCCCGTCAGAAGCCTGCGCACCATAGATGTTCCATTCATCCGGCGGATACCGTTCTGCGACGATCTCCTTCATCTTCTCCAGCGCGGTTGAGACGATTGTACCACCGGTTTCGCGCGCATAGAAAAACGTCTCCTCATCTACCTCCTGCGCGTGATGGGTATGGCGGACAAACACCAGTTCGGTGTGTTCATAGCTGCGTGTCAGGAACAGATGCAGCAGCAGGAAAAAGCGTTTTGCCAGATCCTTCTCCCGCTCCTGCATGGAGCCCGACACATCCATGAGGCAGAAGACAACCGCACGCGAGTTGCGGATTTTCTCAGGCACATGTGTATCATACCGCAGATCCAGCGGATCGATGTAGCCAACCACCCGACGTTTGCGCTCCAACACCTCCAGCCGGTGTCGCAAATCCTCGAGATCGCTCTCCTGTTTTTTGCTGCGTTCTGGCAGCGCCTCCAGCTCTTGGATCTCGGCCTGTAGCTCGGCAATGGATCTGACGGAGGGCCGCTGCAACGCGATCCGGCGCCCCAGGGAATTGCGCATGGTCCGCACAAGATTGAGGTTATTCGGCGTGCCCGCAGTGGTCAGCCCCGCGCGGCGTGTTCCGATGGTTTCCGTCTCTACAGTGGCCTTTTCAACCAGATCGGGCAATTCCAGCCCGTCGAACAAGATCTCAAGATATTCGTCACGCGTCAGGGTGAAAGAAAATTCATCCGCGCCGTCGCCATCCTCGGAGGCCTGTTTGCCTCCCTCACCCGCGCCGCCCTGGGGTCGTTTCAGCGTATCGCCAACCACGAATTCCTTGTTGCCCGGCAGCACATGGCGCCGCCGCCCCCCTTTGGACGAATGGTGGAACCGGGGTTCCTTCAGCCCGCGGGAGGGGATGGTGACCTTTTCACCTTCGGCCGGGATGCCACCACCATCCTTGATCGACTTATCTCGGACCGATCTGTCGACACGTTCCTTGATACTTTCGCGGGCACGCTCAAGGAACCGTTGCCGGTTCCCCAAACTCTTGCCCTTGGGATTGGCGCGCCTGTCGATAAAATGATGCATCTGGCACCCACCCTTTTCTGTTAGCCCGCCTTGTTCACGCGCATGTACCACTCCACCAGCCTGCGGACCTGCCGATCGGTGTAACCGTGGCTGCGCATCCTTTCGACGAACTCCTGGTGTTTGCCTTCGGTCTTGCTGTCTTTCTTGGAGCCGAAGGAAATCACCGGAAGCAGTTCCTCAACCTGGCTGAACATGTGTTTTTCGATCACATCGCGCAGCTTCTCATAGGAATTCCACGCCGGGTTTGACCCGGTATTCGCGCGGTGGCGCAGAGCGAATTTCACAACCTCATTGCGGAAATCCTTGGGGTTGGCGATGCCGACGGGCTTTTCGATCTTGCTGAGTTCCGCATCCAGAACCTCACGATCATAGAGCTGGCCGGTATCGGGGTCTTTGTAATCCTGCTCTTCGATCCAGGCGTCAGCATAAGAGATGTACCGGTCGAACACGTTCTGCCCGTATTCGGTATAGCTCTCCAGATAGGCTTTCTGGATTTCGTTGCCGATGAATTCTTCGTACCGCGGCGCCAGTTCCGTCTTGATGAAGGCGAGATATTTCGCCTCCGTCTCCGTCGGGAACTGCTCGCGTTTGATCATCTGCTCCAGCACATACATCAGATGGACCGGATCTGCCGCAACCTCATCGGTGTCGAAGTTGAACGTGGTCGACAGCACCTTGAAGGCAAAGCGCGTGGAGATCCCGTTCATCCCCTCGTCAACACCGGCGCGATCCTGATATTCCTGCACGGTCTTTGCCTTCGGATCGGTATCCTTCAGGCTCTCGCCATCATAGACCCGCAGCTTGGAATAGAGGTTGGAATTCTCATGCGGCTTCAGCCGGGTGAGAACCGAGAAACGGCTGAGGATTTTCAACGTCTCAGGGGCACAGGGCGCCGCCGCAAGCTCGCTGTGCTCAATCAGCTTGTCGTAGATCTTCGCCTCTTCCGTGACACGCAGACAGTACGGCACCTTCACAATCGACACCCGGTCGATGAAGGCCTCATTGTTCTTGTTGTTCTTGAACTGCTGCCATTCAGATTCATTTGAATGGGCAAGGATCAGGCCCGTGAAGGGGATCGCGCCAAAGCTCTCGGTCCCCATATAGTTGCCTTCCTGCGTCGCTGTCAGCAGCGGGTGCAGCATCTTGATCGGAGCCTTAAACATCTCGACAAACTCAAGGATGCCCTGTGTCGCTCGGTTCAAACCGCCTGAGAAACTATAGGCATCCGGGTTGTCCTGGCTGAAATGCTCCAGCTGGCGAATGTCGACTTTGCCCACCAAAGTTGAGATATCCTGATTGTTCTCATCACCCGGCTCAACCTTGGCCACGCAGATCCGGCGCAGCCGGGAGGGATACAGCCGTACCACCGAAAATTTGTTGATATCGCCACCGAATTCATCAAGCCGCTGTACCGCCCATGGCGACATCAGCCCCGGCAGGCGATGCTGTGCGATCCCGTATTCATCGTTCAGCAATTTGCCCATCCGCACCGGATCAAAGAGGCCAAGCGGGCTTTCAAAAATGGGAGACAAATGGTCCCCGGCCTTCAGCACGTAGATCGGCTGTTCCTCGACCAGACGCTTCAGACGCTCTGCCAGAGAGGATTTACCACCCCCAACCGGACCCAACAGGTAGAGGATCTGTTTACGCTCCTCCAGCCCCTGCGCAGCGTGGCGGAAGTAGCCCACGATCCGCTCGATCGTGTCCTCCATCCCGTAGAAATCCTTGAAGGCAGAGTATCGTTTGATGGTCCGGTTCTGAAAGATCGGGCCCAGTCGCGCATCTTTTGACGTATCGACCAGCTCTTCGTCGCCAATCGCCTTGAGCATGCGCTCTGCGACATTGGCGTACATGCTGGGATCATCACGGCAGGCATTCAGATAGTCCTGCAGTGACATCTCCTGCTCGCGCGTTTCGCCATATTGTTCGGCAAAGATTTCGGCAATGTCTTTCATCTGGCTCTAGCCTCCTAGTTACTGCGCGCCGGTCCTCCTGGGGTCCAAGATCGCACACGGACAGAGGGCGCCCAGCGCGAGGGCCAAGTAATGTCCGCGTGAAAATATTCGTCTGAATTCTGCTCGGCGCCGGATCCGGCGATACAAGACCAGCGGGTCACTCTGAGCGGTGACATTCCAGCTGTGGCCTGGGTTTCGGCGTCGTGTACTTAGGATCAACTCTACACCAATTATGCCCTTCATCCTATCTGAAACTGGTGTCTTTTTGGTTAATTGCCAGTGCGTTTTAATAGAACACTTGTTCACACATCAGCGATATACACGTGACCTGGGCCACCCAAAACGCACCTTCATCACGCCGTCCAAGATACGGAAAGTTCCGACAACCGCCTTAGAGATAAGGCCCATGAACGCTCGCGCGCCGCGCAAACCTATCGCAAACCCCGTGCAATAAATTCCCTAACGTCAAGCAGAGGGGAACATTAACAAAAATCACCCAATAAACTTCGATGCAAATTGAATACAAATTAGCCACACCCGGATCTTTTCGGTAAAAATCCGCTCATCAAAACCTAGACAAGGCCGCTGAGAAGGCAGCAATATGGCGTCAATATGGCCGCGGAGACGGCTGATGGGCAAAACAATGCAGGCTACCTTGGCGCTACGATTCTGGCGCTTTGGTCTTTGACGAGCGGTATATAAAAATGAGTACGGTTGGATACATCGTCCGCGACATGGCGGGCACCAAACAGCATGGTACATCTGCTGACACCCCCCAGGCGACAATTGCAACAGCAACGGCGAAAGACATTTCGCTGAACCTCGGCCCGTCCGATGTCGAAAGCTATGCGCGGCGCGGTCAGGACCTCCATATCACGCTGATCGACGGCCAGGTGGTGGTGCTGGATGACTTCTTCAATACCGGCGCAACGGGAAATAAAAACCTGTTCCTGAGCGAGGAAGGCAACTTCGTCGAGGTGGTTCTGGAGGACCGCACCGACGGGATGCTCTATGCCAGCTACGAACCGCTAGACCTAAGCGGCAAGTGGAGCGCCTATGATGATATGGTGTTCCTTGACGTGGAACGCATTGAACCAGTTGTTGCGCCTCTCGTAGCACCACTGCTTGGCGGCCTCGGCACCGCCGGCGCGGCGGCCGGTGTTGTCGGTGCAGCTGCCATCGTTGGCGGTGGTGGCGGCGGCGGCGGTGGTGGCGGCGCAGTCACACCAACCGTCGACAACCCCGATGCAACCTATCCCGTCGCCGGATCCACCACCGAAGATGTGGTCGTCAGCGGCACCGGCGCCCCCGGCTCCACCGTCGAGGTAACACTGGGCACAATTACCGAAACCGTCACGGTTAAGGACGATGGCACCTGGGTTGCGAACTTCCCGGTCACCAACCTGCCGCCAGACGGTTCTTACGAGACCACAGTCTACGTAAAGGATCCGGACGGGACCGAATTCAATCTTGATGGCCCTTCGGTCATCATCGACACCACACCGCCGCCGATCGCTGTCAACACCGTCGAGGGCGATGACCACATCAACTATATCGAAGTGGCCGATGGTGTTGTGATCAACGGTACCGGCGAAGCCGGTGCCAGCGTCAGCGTGGAATTTCAGGGCGTGACCCGCACCACGACGGTTGCCGATGACGGCACATGGTCGGTGAACTACAGCGTGAACGAAGTGGCGACGGGCATCTACAGCTCCACCATCGAAGTCACCAGCGCTGATTCCTTTGGCAATACCAGCACCACCACCCACACTGTTGATGTCGACACCGAAACCCGTGTGACCATCAACACCCAAGTGGGCAATGATCACATGATCAGCGGTGCCGAGCAGGCAGCGGGCATCACCCTCACGGGTACCGCCGAAGCCGGGTCAAGTGTTGTGGTGACCTTCCAGGGTGTTAGCCGCACCGTGACGGCTGACGCGCAGGGCAACTGGTCGGCCAGCTATCTCAGCTCGGAAATCGCAACCGGCACCTATGACGCAAGCGTCTCTGCCGTGGCGACCGACACCAGCGGCAATACCAGCTCCACCTCAACCTCGATCCCTGTGGACACCGAAACCACGGCGTCTCTCGACGCGGTTCAGGCGGGCGACAATGTAATCTCCGCTCCGGAAGCGACCAGCGGTGTAACCCTGACGGGCAAGGCCGAGGCCGGCGCCAGCGTCGCTGTGACACTTGAGGGGACGACGCGCACCGTGACGGCGGATGCGCAGGGCAATTGGAGTGCGGATTTCGCCAGCAGCGAGATCCCAACCGGCGAATACGATGCCAACGTCTCGGTCACTGCAACCGATGCGCTCGGCAACACAGCCTCCACCACCGGTACCGTCCGTGTAGACACCGAAACCGAGGTGGCACTCAGCAACCCGCTTGCAGGTGACAACCTGATCAACGCGGTCGAGGCCAACAACGGCCTGGATCTGACCGGCACCGCCGAGGCAGGCGCCAGCGTTGTGGTTCAGCTGGGCAATGCAACCCGCACCGTGACGGCCAATGCCCAAGGGCAATGGACGGCGAGCTTTGCCGGGTCCGACATTGCCGATGGGACCTATGACACAACCGTGACAGCGACGGCGACCGATGCCTACGGCAACACGGCTTCGGCCAGCAGCCAGATCCACGTCGACACCACGACCAGCGTTGGCCTCGACAACGGGCAGGCCGGTGGCGATGACGTGCTGAATGGTGCGGAAGCCGCAGGCGGCCTCACCTTGACCGGCACTGCGGAGGCCGGTGCCTCCGTTGCGGTCACCTTCCAAGGCATCACGCGCACCGTGACAGCCGATGCACAGGGCCGCTGGAGCGCGCCTTATACCACCGGCGAAATCACCCCCGGTGAATATGATGCTCCGATCAGCGTCACTGCAACGGACGCCGCCGGAAACAGCGAGAGCACTACAGGCACCCTGCGCGTCGACACCTCGACCGCGGTCAGCATCGATGCCAATCAGGCAGGCGGCGACAATATCGTCAACGCCGCTGAAGCGCAGGCCGGTGTGACTCTTACGGGCGCTGCTGAGCCAGGGTCTGCCGTCGAGGTAACGGTCGCGGGTGTAACCCGGACCGCAACCGTGGCCGCAAATGGCACTTGGAGCGCCCTCTTCGAGCCAGGCGCGCTGGCGGCTGGCGAATACAATACCTCGGTCACAGTGTCGGCAACGGACGCAGCGGGTAACACCGCTTCGGCCTCCTCTGCCCTGCGGGTAGACACCGTTGCAGGCACTGTGGCGCTATCTCCCGACCCGATCGAGATTGACGACGTGATCAACGCCGTTGAACGTGCCGACGGTGTCGAAATCAGTGGCACCGCGACGCCAGGCCTGACCGTGACGGTTGGCCTCGGTGCTGCAAGCCGCCAGGTGGTCGCCGATGTCAACGGCGACTGGGCCACAACCTTCCCGGCGACCGAAATTCCGACAGGCACCCAATCCTTGCCGATTACCGCCTCTATCATTGATGATGCGGGCAACACGGCAAGTGTCTCTGACACCGTTGCACTCGATACCGAAGTGGTGCCTTTGACGGTTCAGCCGAACCAGACGTCGGACGACATCGTCAACAAAGCGGAGCAGATCGCGGGCACCACCCTGTCGGGCACGGTCGAGGCTGGCTCTACGGTTGCCGTCACCATCGGCGCGGTCACCAATAACGCGACGGTTGATGCCTCCGGGAACTGGAGTGTGACATTCGCTGATGCGGACCTGCCCGATGGCACCTATACCGCGACGGCCACCATTCGTGCGACAGACGCCGCCGGAAATGAACGCAGCACTGTTGAGCAGTTCTCGGTGGATACCGAAGTTGGCGCCGCGACGATCAACACGGTCACGGAATCGAGCAACGGGATCGTTCGGCTGGAGACGCTGGATGCGACTGACAATTATTCTGTCAACACGCTCAATCCGAATGGCACCATGGGATCCCCTGCTGCGTCGAAAACCGTCGATCCTATCGACGGGACGGAATTCCGCTTTGGCTCTGCCATTCCGGACGGGACGCATTTGGTCCTGTCACGCAATGACGCGGTCGGCAATACCTCCAGCACGCTCGTGGTCTTTGACGACAACGCGACCAATGCAGGCTCTCTGGATCACGCGGCCCTTGGCCAGTTCAACGTGGACGATCTGAACCTGCACTATGCATCGGATGTCAGCCTGACCCTGAACGAATCCGATATCAAAGCGCTGTCCGGCAATTCGGACACGCTCACGATCCGGGGCGACAACAACGACACCATCACCCTGGCCGGCGGCAATGCTGGTGGTACCCGTCAGATCGACGGCGAGACCTTCAATGTCTACACCATCGGCAACGATGGCACGACGCTGATTGTCGACCAGGACGTGCAGGTGGTTCTCTGATCCACAGATATCGACCGGGGGCCGATTTGGCACTGGCCATTGGCCCCCGAGACAAATACCCGGCAACAAGGGTAAGGACACAGGCGATGCGAGGGGGCAGAATGCAATTGGGACGACCCATTGGCGCGGTGGCACTGTTGTGCTGCCTGTCGGCCTGCATGCAGTCCCTGCCCTTTGCCAAGCCCGGCGAAGGCGCCGAAACGGATGTCAGCCGTCGCGCCAGCAGCTTTGCCCAACCGGATGCCAAGAACCCCTCTGCTGTAATTTCCACGCTGATGCAGCGTCAATCGCTGCTGGAGGACGGCAGCATCTATGACGTCGTGGCCCAGTCAACGATCTCCGCCTCTGCCCGCTCTGCAGAGGCAGAGCTGACCAGCGCCAAGCTGCGCGCCGAAGCCAAGTCCAAAAACTGGTTACCAACGCTCGGCCCCTCGGTCAGCCTGACGGATCTTGGGGATCTGGTGGCTGGGATCCTGATTGAGCAGGTGCTGTTCGACAACGGCCGCCGCAAGGCCGAGCGCGCCTTTGCCGCCGCCGACGTCGAGGTCGCCGCCGTAAACCTGTCGATTGATATGAACGAGCGCGTCGAAACCGCGCTCAGCCTCTATGTGTCCGGGTTGCGTGGCGCCGAGAAAGCCACCGTCGGCACCCGTGCCCTGTCACGGATGTATGAATTCGAGCGTATCGTGTTGGGCCGCGTTGAAGGCGGAGTCTCGGATCGCGCCGATCTCAATGTGGTACAGAGCAAAATCAACGGTATGCGCTCTGCTGTAGCGACAGCCAAGGACGCCACAGCAACAGCCTCCGCCGAGTTGAAAGCGATCACCGGTCAAAGTTTTGCGGAGACCCCGAGCCGCTTACATCTGGCCTCCCCTCCGGAAGCCGGAACCTATTTGACCGTGCTGAAGGCCGAAGCCGAGGCTACCCGCAGTGTGGAACAGGCCAAGATGGAACGCGCCGGCCTGCTGCCCCAGGTCTCTGCGGCGGGCAATGTCACCAGTGACGGGTCCGGTGCGGGGCTGACACTTGATCTGGCCCAGCCCTTTGGCCTTGGCACCCCTGCCGCGCTGAAGGCGATTGAAGCCTCAAAGGAAATTGCCAAACGTCAGGTCTCCGAAGTCGAAGAAGACGCGCGCCGCGACTACAGTCGGCAGATGCAGCGCCTTGCCTCCTATCGCAGGCAAGAGGCCGAAGCCGCAACGCTGGCGCAGACCAGCCGCGAGACCTATCGCCTGTTTCAGGCACAGTTTAAGGCCGGGCAACGCTCGGTCATGGATGTGGTGTCCATCTATGAAGAAGTGGTACGCCGCGAACACGCCCATATCGATGCAAAATACGAAGTCGTTCTGATCCAGCTGGCGCTGGCAAGCGATATGGGACTTTTGGCCGATGGGGACCGGATTTGAGCAATTCCAACCGCCCGACAGATGAGACCGTGCTGCGGACCGTCCCCCCAGCCCCCCGCGCGCCGGATGATGCCGCACGCGTCGGTGGCGGCAAACCTGTGCTCCGTGCTGTTGAGACCCAAGCCGCACCACATCTGGCACCGGCTTCTGCTGCGCCAGCGCCCCCCCCCGGCCCGGCTGCCCCGCCGATGGCTGAGGTGGATCTGACTGGGCTGTTGGAAGACGGTGACATCGGTGAGGTCAGCGCACTGATCGAGGATGCGACAGCCCGCATTCAGCACCGCGCCGCATTGATCGCGACCTTTGCCGCACTCAAAGGCACCAATGTCGCTCTCAGCGACATTGCCGAGCACATGTGGCGCAATGACCCTGGCGATGTCTCCGTGGACTCGCTGGCACGTGCGCTACAAACCACCGGCATGCAGGCCCAGATCAATCATCAGGTGCTTCTCACCGCCGAAAGCTGGCCCGCGCTGGCAATGATGAACAACGGCCAATGTGTGCTGGTGCTGTCGCAGAGCCGCGACATGCTCAGCGTCTATGACACCACCTGCACGGACAATCGTGCGGATGTTCCGGTGGGCGAGTTCGGCCCCTACTTCACCGGCACCACGCTGGGCGCGCGGAATTCGTTGAAGCAGATCGCCGCCCGTCATACCCCGCAGCTGGAAAGTGACCATTGGTTCTGGGGGGAATTTCCCAAATACCGCCGTCAGGTGGGTGAAATCATGCTCGGCTCTCTGGTTGCCAATATTCTGGCAGTCTCGGTCGCGCTGTTCTCCCTGCAGGTCTATGACCGCGTCGTGCCGCACCAGTCCCATGCAACGCTTTGGGTGCTGGCTGTTGGTGCTTTCCTCGCCATCATGCTGGAAGCGCTGCTGAAACTGGCCCGTGCCCGGCTCACCGATGCTGCCGGACGCCAGATTGAGCTCTCGGTTCAGAACAACCTGATGCGCCGCCTGATCGGGATGCGGTCAGATAAAAAACCGCTACCGCCCTCCGGGCTGTTTGCCGCGATGCGCGATTTCGGCTCGGTGCGCGAGTTCTTCACCTCGACCACGATTTCGACACTGGCTGATATCCCCTTCATCGCTGTGTTCCTGCTGCTGGTCGCCTCAATTGCCGGCCCGATTGTCTGGATTATCATTGCCGGTGGCATCCTGATGCTGCTGCCCGCGTATTTCATGCAGAAGCGCATGATTGCGCTGACCCGCCAGACCCAAGGGGCAAATGCCAAGGCAGGTCGCCTGCTGCACGAGGTGGTGAATGAGCTGGACACGCTCAAGAGCCAGCGCGGCGAAGATCGCGTCTTGCGCCTCTGGGACGAGTTGAACACCCTGTCCACCCATGCCGCAACCGAGCAGCGCCGACTGTCCAGCGCCCTGACCCATTGGTCACAGGGTGTGCAGCAAGCGACCTACATCGGGTCGGTTGTTGTCGGTACTTTGATGGTCTTTGCCGGAGAATTCACAGTTGGCACCATCATTGCGACCGGCATCCTGACCAGCCGGACGCTGGCCCCGCTGACCCAGTTTGCCGCCACGTTGGCCCGTTGGAGCAACGTCAAAGGCGCGCTGGAAGGCCTGGATGCCATCGCCAATTCTGCTCAGGAAAAAGAAGACGAGCGGTCCTATCTGCGCCGCGACAGCCTTCAAGGGCGGTTTGAACTGCGCGAAGTCATGTTCCGTTATGACGAAGATGGCGCACCGACGCTGGATGTGCCTGGTGTCGCGGTGACACCAGGCCAGCGTGTCGCGGTGCTGGGCGTCAATGGGTCGGGCAAATCCACGCTGCTCAAACTGATGTCGGGGCTTTATGCACCGGATCGCGGCCGGGTGATGATCGACGGCACTGATATGACCCAAATAGACCCACGCGACCTGCGCCGCCACATTGGCTATCTCAGCCAGGATGTCCGCCTGTTTGCAGGCACGCTGCGCGAAAACCTGAACCTGAACCAGCTGGAGCGCGACGACGACAGGTTGATGACAGCGTTGGATTTTGCAGGTCTTGGCGCGCATGTACGCAACCACCACAAGGGCCTCGACCTGGAAATTTTCGACGGGGGCGGCGGTCTGTCCATCGGGCAACGCCAATCCATCGGCTGGGCCCGCCTGTGGCTGCAGAACCCGTCTATTGTCCTGCTGGATGAGCCTACGGCGGCGCTGGATCAGACGTTGGAACGGACCTTGGTCAGCCGCTTGGAAACCTGGCTGGAAGGGCGCACAACCGTGATCGCCACCCATCGCATGCCGATCCTGTCACTGACAAACCGCACTTTGATCCTCCAGTCCGGCCGCATGGTCGTAGACGGTCCGCGTGATCAGGTTCTGGCCCATCTCGCGGCAGGGGAAACCAAATGATCTCAACCGGCTACGATCTTCGCGAGACCTCGCGCGGGGCCAGCCGTATCATCTATCTGGTTGCAGGCGCGCTGGTCGTGTTTCTGCTCTGGGCCAGTTTTGCCTGGGTTGATGAAATCGTGCGCGCGGATGGCGAGGTTGTCTCCTCCTCGCGCTCCCAGATCGTGCAGAACCTTGAGGGCGGCATTCTTGCCGAACTGCATGTCCATCAGGGCGATGCGGTCAAAGCGGGCCAGATCCTTGCCCGTCTGCAAGACACCAAGTTCCGCGCCGCAGCAGATGATCTGCAGGACCGGATCGACGCGCTGGAAATCAAACAGTATCGGCTTGAGGCCGAACTGGAAGGTGCCTTCGACTTCAATGTGCCGGAGGAACTGGCGGACCGTTCTCCCGGAATTTACACCTCGGAGAGGGCGCTTCTGAATGCCCGCCAGACCGATTTCACCAGCCGCCGCGATAGCGCCCGCGAGATCCTCGACCAATTAAAAGACGAGCTGGCCAATATGAAGCGCCTGCACAAGAAAGAGATCGTAGCGCTGATTGAAGTCAATCGCTCCCAAAAAGCGGTGAGCGACGCGCAGGCGAAATACAATGAAATCGGCACGCAATCCGAGCTTGAGCTGGCTGAGGATTACTCCAAAACGCTGCGCGAACTGACCTCCTACCGGCAGGAATTGCGGCTGGCGCAGGATCAGCTGAACCGGACCGTGATCACTTCCCCCATGGCAGGGATCGTCAACAGTCTGGCTGTCACGACCATCGGTGGCGTGATCCGCCCCGGCGAGGAGATCGTCGAAATTATTCCTCTGGGTGAGGAGATGTTTGTCGAAGCACGGGTAAAGCCTGAGAATATCGCAAGCGTGCAACCCGGACAGGATGCCACAATCAAACTGTCTGCCTATGACTACACCATCTATGGTTCCCTGCGTGGCAAGGTGGATTTTGTCTCAGCCGATACATTCGAGGACGAGCGCAACCCCCGCGCCGAACCCTACTATCGTGTCACGGTGAAAGTGGACCGGTCGGAGTTTACCGAACGCCAGCAAGCGATTGAAATCCGCCCTGGTATGCGCGCCACGGCGGAATTGCAGACCGGTAGCAAGACGATCCTCAATTACATGCTGAAGCCGCTGTATAAATCCCGCGAGGCGCTACGCGAACCTTAGTGCCTGTTCTCAGCCCATTCCCTGCGTTCCAATCGGGATCAGGCGATATCGCAGCGTCTCGTCGCTGAGCTGAGATCTGTCTGAGGCTGCGTGAGCCAGGGAGAGCAGCTCAACAAGATGCTTTTCATCAGTCAGGTGCTTTGCCCGAAAACATCTGGCATGCGTCTGTCCGAATGGGCCAACGGGGGCTGCTCGACCCGGTCTCTATGCCGGTTTACCCCGTCAGATCATCACATCAGCTGGCAGAACGCATCATCGCAATCACCGTTCGGTCAAATGACGTCCCGATGGATACCCTGCGATTGCCTACCGCCGCCTTGGCAGAAATGACCGAAACCAACCGCGGCATCCGGCCCGGCACCACATCAAACACCGGCGCTCCGGAGGCTCCGAAATCAACCCGACAGGTCATGACCACGATCTGCGCCTGTCGCGCCAAGACATGGCAGTTCTGCTCCAGATTGGGGCGGTTCTGCTGCGCCATCGAATAGGACAGAACCTCAACCGACGCGCCACGCGCCGGACGGTTGGCCAATTCAAAAGGCTGGATCATCTTGCGACTGATGGGGCGGTCTAACCTGAGAATCGCGATGTCATTGCCAAGCTGTGAATCGCCCGGCTGCTCATATTGATAGCTGGGATGCACGACCGTCTTTGTGATCGACCGCGCCGCCTTTGCCCGCCGCCCGTTCAGACCTGCCTCGAAGCGGATACTGGTCGGGTCGACCTGCCGACCAGTGGTCGGATCATAGACACAATGCGCGGCTGTCACGACCAGATCAGGCGCAACCAATGCCCCGGTACACATGTTCCGTCCCGAAATGTTCAGCCGACCTACGGCCTCCCATCCGACAACGGAGGTGATACTGGACTGCGGATCTTCCGCAGCAGCACTATCAGGCATGCCAAACAGGAGGCATGCCGCAAAAGCAGCAAAAATGCGTTTCATCACCCTCTCCAAATTCCCACGCTCACACCTTGGTGTAAGGCTGCGGCCGGAATGAGGCGCGAAGCTGCCGAACATGGCCGAAACCATGCGCGAAATAAGTCTCTATTAACAAATCAGTACCCCCCCCAGGGTTTTGATGCCCCATCATCGCAAAAAAACCGCAGAGCGCACACAATTTCTCAGTGATTTTATTAACTTTTTAATAAGTCACTGTAATCATTTGCCAAATCAAGTTGTCACCCCGCAGTACCCCGGCATTCCACAACCCAACACCGCAGCATTGCGACCTTACCGCGGCACGGTCGCCACAATGTCGCGGGCGCGGCCCTCATTGACGACAGCTACCGACGGAAAATAGCCGCCTTACCTTTCAAAAAATCAAAACCAGGCCTTAACGCTCTGTTAGGTTTTATCTGCAATATCTTAACGCGCGGTGGTGTGATGCTGCCAATTTGACCTACCTGGAGCGGCGTAGCCCCCTGAACGGCTCGATAAGAATCATATTGAGCCGGGGAATCAGGGCCCACATAGCAGCGCCGATTGCCAGACAGGCCAACAGCACAGCCGCCGCACGAAACATCCCCAGAAACCCGAGTTTGGCGATTCCCGGAATGCTTACAGCCGGGGACAGGACCTGTCCCAGAAACACCGAGGCCATCAACGCTCCTGCAACGATGCCGCGCCGGTTGGCCGGTGATAACGCCAGAGCCAGGGCGATGAAATTTGGCATGACGGTTGCCAACCCGCCACCAATGGTAACCATCGCCATGCTGTGCCACAGATCGCCGTCAACTGTCAGCAGCAGGAAGCCACCCGCCATCAGAGCATACCCCAGCATATAGGAACCAGCCTCACGAAGAACCCGGTTGATGCGTAGGTAGAAGAACCCCATCATGCCGCCAGACAGCGTCAGAATGCCCAGCATTAACCCGGTCTTTGCCGAATGATCCCCGCCTTGTGAGGCAAGGAAAAACGGCAATTGGGTTGGCATCATAAAGAAGACCAGACTGGTAATCATCTGTAGCAACGCCAGTCCGGAGAGCAGTATCCGCCATCTTACGTGGCCTGCACCACCTTCAGCCCCGGCAACATGTTGGTTTTGGCGAAGCGGATCCGGCTCTGTCACGTACCGCCAGACCAGCGGCACCAAAATGATTGCAGCGCCGTAGATGGCAAACGGCAGCCGGGGAGATATCAGCGCCAGCCAGCCGGCAGAGGTGATGAACAGCAGCCCACCAAAGTTGCGCGCCGAAGTCTGCAACCCCATCATACTGCGCCGTGCATCGCCGACAAAGTAATCGCCGATCAGCGCGGTTTGTGCCGTCATGATCATGGCCACAGCCACCCCCAGCAGCAATCTGCTGATCATGATGGATGTCAAGTCGGGCAACATCAGCCCCGCCGCACCGCTGATCGCAAAGAGCACAACGCCCAACAACAGCATCCAGCGCCGCCCGTATCGGTCTGCAAACCACCCTGCGACGGGCGCACAAATCAGGACTGAAAGCGATGGTGCAGGCACCAAAAACCGCGTCAGCAACGCTGCATTCGGGCTTCCGGCGAATTCTGCCTCGATGCCTGGCAGCGCCGGGCTGATGGTGGCGTTTGCCATGATCGTCAAAGTTGCCGCCAGCAACAATGCAATGGCGCGCGGATCTCTCCAAATGCCGTCGGATCCTGTGTCTATCTGCCCGGACATGCAAAACTCCTGTTGTGATATTCAACACTCTCAAGCACTCTGCGACTTCAAGTCCACTTTAGGTCAAGAGGGGAAATCGATGCGCCTATATGACATCGGAGAGGTTGCTGCCCGCTGTGGTGTCACGCCCGCCACGCTCAGGTATTATGAGGAACTCGGCCTGATCACCTCCCTGAGCCGCAAGGGGCTGCGGCGGCAATTCGGACCGGAGACGCTCTTAAAGCTCTCGCTCATCGCGCTTGGCAAGGCAGCCGATTTCACACTGGCGGAAATTTCCGGCATGTTCGGTTCCGATGGTCAACCCGATCTACCACGCGCAGAGCTGCATCAGCGCGCGGACCAACTTGATCAGCAAATCCACAGCCTGTCGACACTGCGGGACGCCATCCGCCACGTCGCCGACTGCCCTGCCCCGTCGCATATGGAATGTCCAACATTTCAACGCCTGCTGAAGGTTGCGAACCGCGCGCGTGCCACCGGTTGACACTGCATATGGCTCATCGCCCATAGACTTATGCACGCTCTGATCCATATCGCAGGGAGCAAGAGGTTCAGCTACGAGGCAAAGACATCATGGGTGTGGCAAATTCGATTTATAAGCTGATCACGGATGCGAAGGCCCCCGATCAACAAACCGCTGACCGGGTTGCCACCCATATCACCGCACTGACCGCAACCAAACTGGCCGACGGGTTGATCGACCCGAAACTGGTTCTGGCCTGGTTGCTCAACGCAATCGGGGCGCCGGGCTACCTGATTGGCGTGTTGGTTCCAGTGCGTGAATCCGGGTCACTGCTGCCGCAGCTGGCACTTGCACAGCGCATCGAACAAAGTCGCCAGCGCAAATATTATTGGGCTGCGGGATCAGCGCTGCAAGGGCTGGCAGCACTCGGCATGGCAGCAGCGGCTTTGCTGCTGCCGGGGTATTGGGCCGGGTGGGTCATCTTGGTCTGTCTGGCGTTGCTCGCGGTGGCGCGGTCGGCCTGCTCTGCCAGCTATAAGGATATTCTGGCCCGCACCGTGGACAAGGGTAAACGCGGCTCGGTCTCTGGCACGGCGGGGACGCTCGCGGCCAGTGGCGTGTTCCTCTTCGCCGTTCTTCTCAGCACCGGCGTTCTGCCACGCACGACTGTTGCAATCTCGCTGGTGGTTGCTTTGGCAGGGGTTTTCTGGCTCGGCTCAGCAGCCATTTTTGCGCGACTGGATGAGCCCGAGGCCGCACCTCAGGAAGCGGAGGGTTTTGCCCCGAACGAGCTGCTACGTCCACTCAAGGAAGACCGGGAGCTGCGCCGCTATATCGGCACAAGAGCGCTGCTGATCTCAACCGCCCTTGCGCCGCCGTTTCTGGTGATGCTTGGCGGCCGAAATGCAGAGAGCGGGTTTGGCAACCTTGGTCTCTTGGTGCTGGCGTCATCGGTTGCGGCTATTGTATCGTCATATATCTGGGGGAAACTGTCGGATCGCTCCAGCCGCCAGACCTTGATGGTCTCCGGTGCGTTAAGCGCTGTGACGCTGACCATGGCGGCAGCAGTTGGCTGGGCAACCGGAGCGCCTGCCAGTGTCATTGTCGCAGGCTTTGTCTTTGTGGCGCAGATCGCCTACCAAGGCGCGCGCGCCGGGCGAAAGACCCACCTGACGGACATGGACACCCATGGGCACACATCGGTCTACACGGCGCTTTCCAACACGATGATTGGGGTACTCCTCCTGCTGGGCGGCGGCTTTGGGCTGCTGGCTGATGCTATAGGGGCCGCCCCGGTTTTGGCCATCCTCGCAATGCTCAGCGGGCTTGGCGCGGCTCTTGGCACGCGGTTGAGCGAGGTGCAGGACGAGGCTGACGACTGACCGTTGATCACCTCACACCTCGCCTGTGCATCTCAGGCTGCAAAAGAAGACGACTGGCCATCTCGCACCTCTGGGCCGCCCTCGGCCTCTGCCGACAGTGGAGCACAATCAGTCTCAGTGTTTGCCCGCCTTTCAGCATCCAGCCCGGCGCCAAACAGGATGACAAAGGCCGAAAGCCACATCCAGGTGAGGAGAAGGATCACCCCCGACAGCGCGCCGAATGTCTCGTTGTAGCTGCCAAAGGCCTGCACATAGAGGCTGAAACCGATGCTCCCAGCCACCCAAAGCGTGCAACTGAGGATTGCCCCGGGAGTAAACAGCTGCCAACCCTCGCCCGACCGGTCCGGACCAAATCTGTACAGCAGAGAAATCCCGGCAATCCCTACCACAGACATCAACGGCCAGCGCAGCAGTTGCGTTATCCCCGCCAGCAGGGCGGAGTCCCCAAAGAGCGCAACCGCTGCCGGAATTGCTGCAACGATCAACAGCAGCAGAAGCGCACCACAGATTGCGGCAAATGTGATGGTGACAATCACGGCTTTCAGCACGATAAAACTGCGCTGCTCCTTCGTGCCAAAAATGACGTTTAACCCCTGGATCACACTATCGGTGCTGCGTGACGCCGACCATAATGCCAGCGCTGCAGAGGCCGCAGCGGCCCAACCGAGCGTGTCCGGCCGCGCCCCTGCAACCTGCACCAACTGCTGGTTGACCAGCTCCGCCGCCGAAGACGGTAATAGGCTGGTCAGCCACGTAGATTGCTCGGTGATCAATGTCGGATCCGCAATCAACCCAAACAGTGCAACAAACGCGGTGATACCTGGGAACACCGACAAAAGCCCGTAGAAGGCCACACCCGCCGCCAACAGCCCGCCATGAGCGTTGCCCATGCGGGTCCACGCACACCAGAGCAGTTTGACTGACGAAGGGAGCCTTCCTAGCCAGCCCGTGGCGGTGGAGAGACGTCCTTGGTTAGCGGCAACAGAGCCATCGCCCGCCGCGCCGTCCGGCCGCAGCGCATCCCGGCCTTGGGGGGTAGTATTCGCAAAATCATCCGTAACCGGAGTACCGTCCTCAGTGTAGTCTACAGTGGAAGCTGCCTCTCTGGACGCATCCCCTCGATTGTCTGGCTGGCTTGGCATGATGTCTCTCCTGAGTTGACAGACCAACGCAACAGACGCGCTTTTTGTTTCTTGGAACTTACCCGTTGCCTGCGGGTTGGGGTCCTGACTCAGTCTGATCGGAGATAACCATGAGCCATTTAACCCACCCACCCGCCGCCTCCCATGATCTTGTGGTGATCGGCGGAGGTTCCGGAGGGCTGGCCGCAGCAAAGGCCGCCGCACGGCTTGGCGCATCTGTCGTCATGATCGAGCGCGCAGAACTGGGTGGAACCTGCGTGAACCGGGGATGCACGCCGAAAAAACTGATGTGGAGCGCAGCGGCGCAACAGCAGAGCCTAAGAGAAATGGCCAAGGTCGGCCTGACCGACAGTCCTCACCTTGATTTCGCGGCCCTACGCCGCCGGTCCGACGCAAAGATCGACCGGCTCAATCGCCATTTCGAAGAAGAGCTGCAACAAGCCGGCGTCCGCCTGCTGCGGGCAACCGCCGAGATTGGCGAAGCTGGTCAGGTACACGCCGGCGGCGATGTCTTTCAACCGGGCAAGCTGCTCCTCGCCACCGGTGCCCGCCCGCGTGCTCTGGATATTCCGGGAGGGGATCTTGCCGTCACAAGCGATGACGTCTTCCACTGGACCGATCTGCCCGGCCGACTGCTTATTATCGGCGGCGGCTATATCGGCTGCGAGTTTGCCAGCATATTTGCGGCGCTTGGTAGTGAAGTCCAGCTGATGACCGATAGCGACCGGCTGTTGGAGCAGTTTCACGCGCCCGCCGTCGACTGCATGCAAGCTGGTCTCGAGAAACAGGGCGTGACCATCGAATTCGGCTGCAAGCCAATTCAGATCGACTTTAACGGAACCATGTTCAAGGTAAGCTTTGATGACGGCAGCATTCAATATGCTGATCGTGTCATTGCGGCGATTGGGCGGGTGCCCAATACGGACAATATGGGGCCAGGTCTTCAGGGCATCGCTCACGTCAAAACCGGGGCTCTGGCCATTGATGAGCATTTCCAGACCTCGATTCCCGGTATCTATGCGATCGGCGATGTAGCGGACCGTCTGCCCCTGACACCGGTGGCGACACGCGATGGCGCCTGTTTTGCCGCACAACATTTTGGGGCGGGCGCCGATCAGATCAATCTGGATCTGGTTCCGCAGTCGGCCTACACGATCCCGCCCGTGGCCCAGGTTGGGTCCATGTCAGAGGGGCAGGACGATGGCGAGGTCATTGCCAATTTAGCCAGCGATGTATTGGACGACGGCACTGCAGCGAATTCTTTTGTCGCACGTGCAATCTGCGACGGTCGCCTTAGCGGTATCGCCTTAGTCAACCACGCAGCATCTGAAATGATTGCCCCATTTGCCGCACTTCTAGCAAGCGGCGCAAGTGCTGATGATCTGGCTGCCGTCACCGGGGTTCATCCGAGCTTTGGGGAGGAAACTGTCGGTCCTTAAGTCTCGCCCGAACAAAAAGATGCGCTCCCACGGGAGCGCATCTTTTTTGTGGCGGACAGAGTCGTACACCCAGCCGCTGTCCGTTACCGTCTGGCATGCACCAGGATCAGCTGCAGAGCGTCCGGTCGATCAGTGCGAGTCCAAGTAAAAACATAGAAATCAGAAACACAACATTCGCAGCTACAGCGAGCCCGGTCGCAACGCCACCAAAAGCCAGCGCCGCTGAAGCCGCGGCAATCAGAGTGAAAATCAATGGCCAGTTTATCATCGCTCTTCCTCATTCTATCGTTATCAATCTGTTGAGAAAACGCTTTTGATAAGGGAAAGTTCCCCCGGACCGAGCCGCAAAGGCGCCCGGTCCGGAAATATGCTGGGACCCCGATCTATTTTTCAGGGATCTCGGGTTTGATCTGCGCATAGGTCAACACGGTGAAGACGGCGGTGCCGCCGATGACATTGCCAATAAGAACCGGGATAAAAAACCCGAAGATCGCCTGCCCCAGAGGCAACAACCCCTGCACCATCAGGAACGCCATTTCCACCGACCCGGCCACGATGTGGGTGAAATCGCCCGCCGCGATTAACCACGTAAATATGATGATCAGCGGAATTTCGCTATGCTGGGTCGAGGGCAGCATCCAGACAATAGCGGCAATCAATATCCCTGATGGGATACCGCTGATCAGTCCTATGAGAGGCGGCATGCCGGTTGCATGTTCACTGATTTTCACCATGGCCGCGCGCAGATCGCCATCCAGTACCGGTGTCAGCGCAAAAAATGACGCGATGAGAAAAGCCCCCACGACATTCGCCGCAAGCACGACCCCCCAAAGCCGCGCGGTGCGCAAGAAGCTTGCCTTATCCCAGCGCAGCATAACAGGCACCACGGTAGTGATAGTATTTTCGGTGAAGAGTTGCATACGCCCCAAGATTACCATCAGGAACCCCAGCGAATAGCCGAGGTTTTCCACCAGAGGTGACCAGCTGGCATCCGGCAGATGTGTCTTGAAGACGGCCTTGCCCAGCACCGAAAAACTGATCAGCAACCCTGCGGCAATCCCCGACCACCAAAGCGCCCGGACTGGGCGCTCCAGTTCCTCTTCGCCGTTGCGACGTATCGTTTCAAAGATCAACCTAGGAGACAGGCCCGTCGCCTCCTCGACCGCCTCATTCTCGCATTCTTCTTGAATGAGATCTTCGCCGTGGGTCCTGGCCTCGGTCATATGCAGCTCCTGTTTTTCCTATTCTTCACAACGCTCAGGCACCCCGGAATGTTCCGCCAAGCGGAACCTTTTCCGCGCAACCGCGTTGAGAGTCGAACTTTGCAAGAAGGGGATGTCGGTGACCGAAGACCTCAGCATGACACTGATGGAGCAGATGAGCGACTGGTTGGCGAGTGCGGTCATCGCGCTGCCACGCGTCGGTGTTGCGCTCACGATCCTGCTTTTGACAGCCCTTCTGGTCTGGGCGGCCAAGATTGTTATCAGACGGATTAGCCGACAATTGAAGTTACGCCGCAATCTCTGCGATGTGCTGCAGCTGCTGGCCAGTGTGATACTCTGGCTGATCGGCAGCCTGATTGCCGTAACGGTGGTCTTCCCAACCGTAACACCCGGCAAGGCGCTTACTACGCTTGGGCTTGGCTCGGTCGCCATCGGCTTCGCGTTCAAGGATACATTCGAGAATTTTCTGGCCGGTATCCTGTTGCTGCTGCGCGAGCCGTTTCAGATTGGTGATTTCATCGAATGTGAGGGGGCAGAAGGCAAGATCGAGGCGATCACGGTGCGCGACACCCACATCCGCCAAACCGACGGGCAGCTGGTTGTTGTCCCCAACGCTCAGCTCTTTCACAACGCGGTCACGGTCCGCACCAATCGAGAACTGCGCAGAGCCACACTGATCTGCGGTATCGCCTATGGCGAGAACGTTGATACGGCGCGCAGCGTTATCTCCGAAGCGGTTCGAAACGTAGATATGGTTCGCGACGATGTTCGCGATGTTCAGGTCTTTGCGAAGACCTTTGGCGCCTCCTCCGTTGACTTCGAAATCACCTGGTGGACCGGCTCCGAACCTCTGGATATCCGTGCCAGCCGGGATCAGGTCGTGGCGGCCGTGAAAACCGCCTTGGACGATGCTGGAATCGAAATTCCGTTTTCCTACCGAACACTCACTGTAAACGAACCAATCCCGGTCCAAATTGACGGCCAGCATGATGGCCGAGAATAACAGCGCATCAATGAGTTTCTGCCAACCCATGCCAATCGCAGGGACTGATTGTTTCTGCCACCTACGCCGCAGATCACTTTGGCCTTACGATGGGCTAATGCGGATTTAACTCACCCAAAGGTTGCACTCGTGATATTCAAACCTCCTTTAATCCCTGAGGAGTATACGCCATGAACCTTGGCCTTCTTGACGAAAATGCTACTGGCATAGCTGCGCAAAATTTGACCTATGCTCTGAGATGCGTTGCGTATAGTGACGCCTATCTTCGAATGGATGCAAACGGTGTCAACAATCCCGCCCCTGAAGGCGCAGGAACGGTCAATGCTCAGATTGGGGCCGGACCGTGGGAGCAGTTTGTCCTGACCCCACAGGATGGAGGTACGGTTGGCCTGCTCTCGGCAGAGTGGCACAACTGTTATCTGCGCATTGGCACCCCCTCGCCGCAACAGATCAAGCCGATTAACTGCCAGTTTGGCTGCGGTGCACTTGAAAAATGGGTGGTGCGCTTCGTTGGCCCCAATCGTGTCGCCTTCGAATGCTCGACGCTGCAGGGCTACTATCTATCGCTGAATACCGAGGGCGCCACAGAAGGTAACGGGAATGGCGTCGGCGTCGCTCAGGGCATTCAAGAACTGACTGAAAACTCTACGTTTGAGTTGGTGTCGAAAACCAGCTGATATCCTGATTTACGGACAAATGTCGGTTATTGTCTCGTTTCTGAGGCGATGG
>NZ_JAGEUF010000016.1:0-2500 GCF_018101215.1 Phaeobacter sp. HS011
CAAACGCGAGAAGCGCCCCTTGGGGCGCTGTTGCGTTATTGCTTGGTATATTTGGTTGCGGGAGTAGGATTTGAACCTACGACCTTCAGGTTATGAGCCTGACGAGCTACCGGGCTGCTCCATCCCGCGACATTTTTATTTAGGCTCTGGCACGTTTCGCTATTTGAGCCTTTATTTGCTTTATCACTGATGTTGTGATTGAGCATTTGTCCCTTCAGAGGGGTATATCTGAAGGTATTTTTTGTTGTTATCGTTTAGTTTTATGGATTTTACTAGGTTTGGCGGTGACCTACTCTCCCACGCCTTAAGACGCAGTACCATCGGCGCAACAGTGCTTAACTTCCGGGTTCGGGATGGGACCGGGTGTTTCACTTGCGCTATGACCACCAAACCGAGGAAAATCCATATTCACGATCTTTATGAGAGATCGCAGAGATACAATCGCGATGAAGTCCAAGTTTTTTTTGCTTTTGGTTCATTGTGTCACTGACTGTTACTGGAACAGATCAAGCCTATCGGGCGATTAGTACCGGTCAACTGAATGCATTGCTGCACTTACATCTCCGGCCTATTGACGAGGTGGTCTACCTCGGCCCTCAGGGATACCTTGTTTTGAGGGGGGCTTCCCGCTTAGATGCCTTCAGCGGTTATCCTGTCCGATCATAGCTACCCAGCACTGCTATTGGCATAACAACTGGTCCACCAGTGGATCGTTCACCCCGGTCCTCTCGTACTAGGGGCAACTCCTCTCAAGTATCCTACACCCACGGCAGATAGGGACCGAACTGTCTCACGACGTTCTAAACCCAGCTCACGTACCTCTTTAAACGGCGAACAGCCGTACCCTTGGGACCTGCTCCAGCCCCAGGATGAGATGAGCCGACATCGAGGTGCCAAACACTGCCGTCGATATGGACTCTTGGGCAGTATCAGCCTGTTATCCCCGGCGTACCTTTTATCCGTTGAGCGATGGCCCTCCCACTTGGGACCACCGGATCACTATGGCCGACTTTCGTCTCTGCTCGACTTGTCAGTCTCGCAGTCAGGCTGGCTTCTGCCATTGCACTCAACGAGCGATTTCCGACCGCTCTGAGCCAACCTTCGCGCGCCTCCGTTACGCTTTAGGAGGCGACCGCCCCAGTCAAACTACCCGCCACGCAGGGTCCCGGATCCGGATAACGGACCGCGGTTAGATATCAAGAGTGCGAAGGGTGGTATCTCAAGGGAGGCTCCACGTGAACTAGCGTTCACGCTTCGATGCCTACCACCTATCCTGCACGTCACAATCCTGATACCAGTGCGAAGCTGTAGTAAAGGTGCACGGGGTCTTTCCGTCTAACCGCGGGAAGCCTGCATCTTGACAGGCAATTCAATTTCGCTGAGTCGATGTTGGAGACAGCGGGGAAGTCGTTACGCCATTCGTGCAGGTCGGAACTTACCCGACAAGGAATTTCGCTACCTTAGGACCGTTATAGTTACGGCCGCCGTTTACCTGGGCTTCAATTCGGAGCTCTCACCCCTCCTTTTAACCTTCAGGCACCGGGCAGGCGTCAGACCCTATACGTCGTCTTGCGACTTCGCAGAGCCCTGTGTTTTTAATAAACAGTCGCCACCCCCTGGTTTGTGCCCCCAGCTCCAAGTTGCCTTGGAACCGGGCCTCCTTCTCGCGAACTTACGGAGGTATTTTGCCGAGTTCCTTCAACATCGTTCTCTCAAGCGCCTTGGTATTCTCTACCAGTCCACCTGTGTCGGTTTAGGGTACGGTCTCATGGAGGGCTATTTCCAGGGACTGATCAGCAGCCCATTCAATCCGATAAGGATGAACTACCTTCACAATCCGTCACATCCTCCTGGCCTAGGAATATTAACCTAGTTCCCATCGGCTACGCCTTTCGGCCTCGCCTTAGGGGCCGGCTTACCCTGCTCAGATTAGCTTTAAGCAGGAACCCTTGGACTTTCGGCGAGAGTGTCTCTCACACTCTTTGTCGCTACTCATGTCATCATTCTCGCTAGTGATCTCTCCACGGGATCGCTCACGCGCCCGCTTCATCGAAAGCCTCGCGTCTCCAATGTGCCCGAAGACACTAAGGAGACATGAGACTATGTCACACTACGCTCTGCTACCATGCACTATGTGCATCCTAAGCTTCGGCTCATGGCTTGAGCCCCGTTACATCTTCGCCGCAGGACGTCTTAATTAGACCAGTGAGCTGTTACGCTATCTTTAAAGGATGGCTGCTTCTAAGCCAACCTCCTGGTTGTTTTGGACATCCCACCTGCTTTCCCACTTAGCCATGAATTAGGGGCCTTAGCTGTAGGTCAGGGTTGTTTCCCTCTCCACTACGGACGTTAGCATCCGCAGTGTGTCTGCCATCTAGTACTCCCGGGTATTCGGAGTTTGGTTAGGATCAGTAAGCCTGTGGGGCCCCATTACCCATCCAGTGCTCTACCCCCCGGGGTATTCGGATGACGCTCTACCTAAATAGATTTCGCAGAGAAC
>NZ_JAGEUF010000017.1:0-6068 GCF_018101215.1 Phaeobacter sp. HS011
AATCCCCGTTTTTGTAATGCCTATCGAAAACATCGAAAGTGCAAGTCACCACCAAACCATTGGCGTACTCATGCAGATTTAGGCTGAAGCCTGGCCGGAGGTTAGCCTTAGCGCCTTGCCACATCTGGGCCATTGCACGGAGCTGGATATGCGCCATGTCGCGATCGCTAGTTTTTGTTAGCTCCGGAAGAAAACTGTTAAATTTTTCCGCAGCACTCAAAATCTCGCCCTCAGAGTACTTTCCCTCTGCCGCCCACTCAGATGCACGATTTCTCGCGCACTCTTGTACCTCTTGATGCTCAAAGAACGGGACATACCTCCAATCATATTCCTCTGCGCCAGCAAGTGCGGGAATGAGAGAGGCCAGACTGTAGATAACTATTTTTTTCATGTGGATACTCATGCTTAAGCGACAAATTAAATTCCCTTTCCACCAAGGGTGGCGTTGCTGCGATTATAGCGCGAAGTTTACTACTGGGCAGTTTTTTTGCCCGCCACGTTGAGTTACCTCATCAAACCTAGACTATAGTCCATCTATGCATCACGCCGAACTACCGGCGAAATACGACAGGCTGTAAGCTCTTGGTGACTAAAAAGGTGATCCATGGTTCAAGGCCCCGCCATCAACCAAGGTCAGCAATGCGCAGATAGCGGGCTTTGCAAAGTTACGCCTCCGGCCTAAAGCGGACCTTGGTGCGAAATCCGTCTAACGACCGCTGCCAGCCCAAAGCAGACATGACCGTTCAGCGCGTCAGGCACCAACCGGCCATTCGTTGCGAGCGCTTCGTGCTGGTCGAGCCCTCCGTAAGCGGTGATTCAAGCACCTTACGGCAGCAGCATTTTTTGAAAGGCGCGCAGAAAATTTGGGGTCAGTCCCTGCATCTCGTAATTGCCACCAAATACGATTATATGTTGCGCGCAACTCAGAGAGGGTGAGCATAGATTGATAAATCGTCTGAAAATCTGGTTGGGTTCCAAGCCTTGGTTTTGGAAGTCCCGAGCATGGTTTGGAAAAATCGGGTTCCTTTTCGAACGCATCGCATACCAGAGGGGCATCTCTGTCACCAAAGCAAAGGCAAACGCCCGGATTTTGGGCTCGTTTACATGGGTCGGGGTCAAAAGCCTGTTTTGGGTCGTTGTAGTGCTGTCGGCCTTAATTTCTGTAGAGGGTTGTGTCCGGGAAAAGCAGTCTTGGCTGACACCGCTTAGCGCTAACGACAAAGAATTTAATGTAGAACAACTTAGGCTGTACGCCCAAATTCTCACTGCGATTTTCTCGATCTATTTCGCTACGATTGGCATCATATTGAGCGCCGGTTACACCAGACTTCGTCGCGATATCATCCAGTTGCTCACCAATGAGCAGGTGGGCAGCGTGTATTCTCGGGTATTGGTGCTTGCAGCAATGTTTTGCCTGGCAGCAACGGCTTTGCCCTTGTTTGGGTTTGAACCCGGTCTGTTAGTCTATGTTGCCGGTACGGTTTTGGCTTTGTTGAGTGCTTTGGCCTTGTTTCCGTTGGGCCAGAGGTTGTTCAATTTCTTTGATCTGAATGTACTTGTTCGTAGCGAGATACTTCCCAACATTGAGCGCCACATCGAAGGTGCAGCGAACCGCAATAATTCACAATCGTTGGCCAACCATCATTCTAAATTAGCCCGACATGCTCTTGAACAACTCTCGTACGTTGATGATCGCGTCAAAGCCGACAGACAAAGTTTAGAAGACAATCTTCCTGCCTTGACCGACGATTATACGGCCTTGCTTCTGCATTACCTCCGTCAGAAACACAAAATCGATCAAGAAAGCTACTGGTTTCCAAGACGAAACAGGCACAAGCAGTGGTTTCTTGCCGGTGACAGTGCGACGTCTATGGCGCTTCAAACCAGCAGCCAGCAAATGCTGGTTGAGGAAAAGCTCGATCATCAGTGGCTTGAACACGAGATCGTCGACAGGTTGGCGGGCCATATTGAGCTGGCATTTCAAGTCGGTGATTTCGACCTTGCGCTGAAACTCCTCAGTCGCTTTTCGACCCGTATTTCCGACTATGCAGCACAGTTTCAGTTTGCCGTCGGCATGCGAGAGCTCAAAAATTTCAAGGCGATTATTGAACAAGCTTTCGCCACATCGGACGCAGTAACGGATGATGAAACAGCAATGATAAAGGTTGGAATAGCAGATACATGGGCGGCTCTGGGCAGCAACCTCTGCTTAGAAACTCTTCGCCGAATGATAACCTTTGAGAAAGAGTTGAAACAGTTCTTCGAGGCTGACGAGTGGAGCGAAACAACCCTCCGCAGCCTACCTTCTTTTTTGCAAGTGGAGCTTGCTTTCATCGTCAAACGTATTGAGTTTGAGAAAAAGTTCGAGCGGCAGCGCCTATCCAAGCAAAAATACGTCCAACAGTTGGCGGTTCAGAGGTTGCTGCAACACTACGAAAAGATCCTACCTGAGATATGCGGATTTTACCAAAACTCGGTTCCAGAATTTGTGGCCCTTCTGACAAAATTAAAAATGTCTACGGCCGCAACACAGGTCGTCCTGGCAAGCTTGCATAGCCATTGGAAACTGCCACGCTGGTTCGGCGAACTCGCCCAGCTTTTGGAACGGTATCATGAGTATGCACACTACACCGAAGAACAATACGTTCTGCCAAATATCGACGTCGTTGAGATGTCCAGGCAGTTTGGATCGATGCGAGATGACGCACTCGCCAACCTCGGCAACGGTGCTATGGTAGAGCACCTCTTTGAACCAAAACATAATGACGAGCTGCCTGATCATTTTGGACAAATTTACTTCGAACTGGCTGAAGCATGCATAAGCGCGCTTGAGGAAAACGATGAAGGTAAGCTGGGCAGAGTTTTCCCGATGTTCATGTCCCTAGCTTTTCTGGCGGCGGATTCAAAGTTTCTGGATTCATCATTGGAAATAAATGACGAGTTCCGACTTCTACTCATCTCAACTGTGATCAACGACTTGGCGTCGGTTTTGGGCTTCGCTATTCTCTATGGAGCATACTTCGACAATGCCAAATTGTCCGAAGGTGCGCTTGCCAAGTTCGATGCTTGGATTGGTCGAGCCACTAACAAGCAACAATACCTGAAAAGGATGATCCTTCTTTCAGACCCAAATAGCTTCAGCATGAGCGCTTCTCCACGTGAGCTGATCCGGATCAATTGGAAAATCTCTTTCGAACAACGTGCTGGGAACGACGGGATCGGGGATCAGTTGGGGATGGAACGGGGAGAGCGGCACCAGAAAAAAATCGTACGAGAGTTCTTGGGCTCCTTTTCAGATGCATCTCACCTATTCTTTGCCGAACAGATTGTACCGCAACTCGATCCAATCGATTTCGAGATCGACTGCCGCATCACTGATCTTGCTCGTCGGTTGAACGAAGAAGAGGTTCAGCATGAAGATTGTTAGATCTGACCCAATGCACAGACATCACTTTCAGGATATGCATGTTGGGTTCTTTGATCGGTTCCTGATTAAAAGTAGACGGGAGAAGCCGGCCTTTAATCGACGGATGTTTGACGACGACTTTGCGAGATTGTTCCGCTCTTTGACCCGTCAAAGCGGCAATCTATTCCAGGTGTCGTCAAATGACGACGAACTCACGCAAAGGCTTCTAGGCAATGTAAAGACGAGGTACGCGCGTCATCGGATCGACGAAACAATACGTGAGTTGGTGAAGGAAATTGCTCAATCGCTTATCTGGCTTGGAACAGCTTACTACTTCCTTCATGATGATCTAGAGCATGGAGACGTCCACGTGGTTTCGTTCAGTTCAACCGGCGTTGTGCGTTTCTTCGGTACGCATATTCAGTGGGTACCAAAGCGAACGAAGAGGCATTGGGATCGAGATGACGAGGAGATTTCAAGGGAAATACGCATCTTGGACTCAGCCAAAGTTATGCACTTTGAAATGCCGAGGCCAATCAAGCGCATGCTGTCTGCACAGAACAGGACTTTAACTGTCCTTGATCAACACCAATTTAGGGCAACCGATTTCCATTCTCAGGCCACGCACGAGAATCCAAACCCAACCAATCATTTCGATTTCCGAGTTTGGAGTGATACGCAAGAGGGCGCTTTGTATCGAGCCACGCGAGGCACAGGTTGGAACGGGAGGAAATATGACTCATCAAAGCGTTCGGATTTCTTTGATTGTCACCGGCTGATCCGGTTCCGGCGAAACCAACTGATGCTACGAGATGACATTCTGAGGCAGCTGAGTGTTGAGCTTTCAAGGGTGGGTAGGGGTTACAATGCCGAATATGCCGTTGAAATTTCAGGAACCGAAGAACTGGCTAGTGTCGAGCAACTAAATGACTTGGAAGCCAGGTTGTCCCGCGAAGATGTTAGTTTCGCGGAGGTAGTCGACTATTGCTACAAACGCTGAAGGGCCCGATCGGCGAATTACAGTGCGGCATAATCGAAACCTGGTGAACGGCCGCTTTGGTCTTACCGCAAAAATTGCAAAGTCAGCTTTCTGCGCTTAGCCGACATTGGTGCTATCCGCAGCGAAAGTTCGCAATCCGCCCGACGTGCTGGAACGTCATGTCAGCTTTGGGCTGGGAACCGCTGGTACACAGGTTTTGCGTGGACGACTGGAGAGGTCAGGTCAAGCCTGGGGGCCTGGCTGCCAGCTCCACTTTGCCAAGTCACTTCCTGCGCGATACGGACCAGGGCAAGTTTTTGACCTACCCCAGTAGCCCTAACCTATAGCCCTCCTGAGCATCCCTACGAGAAACCGGCGAAATACCTCGTCCTGTTCGCTCTTGGTAGCTAAAGAGGCGATCCATGTAGCCAACGCATCGAATCCCCTGCCGGTTCTCAATATGCTCCTGCAGCTGCTCGTCAGAGACATGTGCGTATTCGGGCATATCAGGCAACTTGATCGATGTGGGTAGCGCCTGACCAACCACGGCCTCCGAGGCTTCCGCCATCACATCCCGAAGTTCAGCAACTCGCATGTGGTCGATGACATAGCTGTCGTGGATCGATAAAACTGGAACCCCCTGCTTGGTAAAGTGGCTATGGACATGGGCTGTTATCTGGCTGTCGAGGTACATCAGCCTAATGCCTTGATCCGAGAACAGAAAAGCTTCCAGAGCTGGGTTCACCTCCAAGAAGGCGGCCATGAGCTGATCCAGTTTTTTGTTGCTCAAGGTTTTTCCGACGTGCGCCGTGGAAAATCCATCCCGGAATGCCCTGTAGGCTGATGATTTTTCCTTTGCGTTGATCGCAGTAAGGGCAAGTCTCTTGATTAATTTCCTCAATAATTCCGGCGGGTAAGCTTCTATTTTTTGCGAAGAAATATCATAAGGATCATGCGCCATTTTATTCCCCGTCTGAGCGTAGAGCATCGCGACATGGAGGCCCTTGAAGTCCACTTCTATAGTCGGCTGGTCATCTATGAAGATTTTGGAGCGCCAATCGTCGTTCACCTGCTGCCACCAACCGCCGTAGAAGCGGCCATTCATGGACCAGTCTTTGCGGCTGAAAACACGGCGCAATCGGGCGTGATCTGGGTGAATACGCAGCGGAGCTGTTACCTCGTCATCATCAAGCTGTATGATCGGTTCTTGCAGTGTCGCAATGTCGATGAATGAAGCGGCCAGTAGATCGTTGTACGACTTCAACTCGCTCCGCATGGCATTGGTGTTTGGGGTGTCAGTATACTCAACTTCTTTTCCGACCTTCCCGGCCACCTTTTCATCCCGCAGGATTATGACTTCCTGACCTTCGAAGCGGTGCACATCGTCGCGTTGGAACTTGGCGTGCCTGAACATGTTTTGAAGCCCCTCAGACGCCCTGATGCGCGTAGTTCTGTTGCTCTTGGCTCCCGGACCGGCATAGCTGCCCTTGGCCAAGTCAACCAACCCAGCAATGCTCAATGCTTCCGTGATAGGGATCAGCTTCTTGGACAGGTGGAGGGCATTGTACCGGGAATTGGCCTTCCATTCGTTCGGAGACATTGACATTCCGATACTCAACTCAGGATCCTCCAGCCATGCCACATAGAGGTCTAGAACCAACACCTTAAGCTGGTTCTTGAAGG
>NZ_JAGEUF010000018.1:0-3891 GCF_018101215.1 Phaeobacter sp. HS011
CAGTTGGCATTCTCATATACATTGTTCTCGCGATCAGACGTCACATACAGCTCAGGCTGCACGATCACGCATGGTTTTAGGCTGAGCCACAGCTTTGAACGTACCGGCGACGCTGAGGACGTCCGCAGTCGACAGGTTGTGGTGGTTTGGCAAATAGATCCCGTAGTCATGGATCAGATCCGCATTTGGTAAAACCTCACGCCCATAGTGCCGAATCCAGAAAGGGTGGCGAGCGATGTTACCGCAGATGAGCGGCCGACATTCAATCTGCTGCGCCCTCAGATGCTCAAACACGTCCATTCTATTCTCAACCAGTGTGCCATAGGCAAAGGAGGACAACAGATCAGTCTCGCTATCCTGAGAATAGTACCCGTGCAATTCCTCGGCATAGGTATCGAAATTGCGCGCCCGCACGCGGCAGATATCGTCAAGTTTCAGAATCTGCTGCCGCCCTATGAATGCCTGCAAGTCGGTCGAACGCAAATTAAAGCCCGCGTAATAGAAGGTATAGAGATTGCGGAAATCGTCGATGTTGTGGTCCAGCTGCAGTTGATCCCGCAATGTCGGATTCAGATCCCGGCTCCAGCCATGGGAGCGCAACGACAACATGACCTGATGCAGCTCACTGTCGTCTGTGACCACCATCCCGCCCTCAATCGTTGAGATATGGTGGCCATAGTAGAATGAAAAACTGCCCGCAGCACCATGGCAGCCGAGTTTGCGCCCACCGCTGACCGAACCAAGGGCTTCGCAGCTGTCTTCCAGCAACAGCACATCGTAACGGTCACAGATGTCTTGGATCGCCTTCATGTGATTGGCATGACCCAACACATGCACAAGGATCAGCATCGCCGGGGCCTCATCCTTGCAGAGCTGCTCCAGGTGTTCCAGATCCAGACCCAGATTCACCGGATCACAGTCACAGAGCCTGACATCGAACCCAAACTGAATGAGCGGCGACACGGTTGTGACCCAGCTCACTGCGGGAGCAATCACCTTATTGTTCCGCAGTCGCCCTGCCTCGCGTGCCGCGTATATCATCAACAGGTTCGCTGAGGAGCCGGAGTTGACGAATACTGCATGTTTGGAGCCCATCCAGGCCGCAAATTCTTCCTCAAATGCGACGGTTTCCTCGGCCTTTGTCAGACGATTACCAGCCATCATCCAATCCGCTGTCTGCTGCAGTTCACGCCGCGAGATCGTGTCCTGCGCAAGGGTGATCGGGCGGGGAGGTTGAAAATTCTTCATGTCTGTGCCCCCCTCACAGCTTGCATCGCCTTCAGCTCAACATAGTAATGGCGCACCTCATTGTAGGCGGCAGCTATATTGGCGGCTTTCTCTTTGTCCTTCAGCGCATCGATCGTGATCGATCCATCGTGAGCGCGGAAACTTGCGAGAGGTTCCTTTACAAAACCCACCTTTGGATAGCGCAGCATGGACAACAGCGAGGCAAAGATGTCCGGGCCCACACCATGGTATTCGCTGCTCTGGAGCGGAAGGCGCCCCTGATAGAGCGCATCTATCAGCACCTGGCGCCGGAACAGCGCCGCGCCCGGCGAGATGAGCGAGCCGACAATGTTTTCCTCCGCTAGGCGGTTGTCGAAAATTCCCGTCTCCGGCAGCCATTCCAAAAACTGCATCATCATCTGCTTGCCGGTTTTGTCGTCAATGACTTCCGCACCTGTAAAGGCAAAGCCGACATCCTCCTTGAGGACAGACGCGCATTTTTCGATGAAGGTCGGCGCGATCCAATCATCATCATACTGCAGATGGACAAATTCACCGGTGGCGTGCAGTACGCCTTCAAGCCAGCAAAAATGCGGGCCAAAGTCTTTCTCCCGGCGAATATAAGTGATTTTATCGCCATATTCTGCAGCGACCTGTGCAGTATGATCGATCGACCCGTGGTCAGACACGATGACCTCGCATGGCACCGTTTGATTAAGCGCGCAGTCAATCGCTTTGGGCAACATATCCGCACGATTAAACGTCGGGATTACGATGGAAATTGTCTTAGTCATGGCGTTCTCCAAGGATCGCACGCAGGCGCGTCACATCAGCCTCGAGCGTGTCATTTTGGCCCACAGGCCGTATATTCAGCGGAAAGGGAGCGATTGCTTGTGCAAAGTCGGCCACAGTCACCGCGTTACCAGACGCGACATTGACCGGACCCTCGGCTTCAGAAAGCGCGAGTTCAGTAATCAGGCGCGCAGCCTCAGACGCCGGAAGAAAGTCGCGCCGACTGCCAGCCCCATGCAATTCAAACGGCGCCTCTGGTGAATGGGTTGCAAATCGCTTCTCAAGTGTTGGGCGCAGATAGCTTCCGGTTTGGTCGGGATCGTGGATTGAAAATAGCCGTGCGATGCACAGCGATCGACCAGTCGCGGCACAAATCTGCCGCGCAGCCTGCTCCGACATGAGCTTTGTTTGACCATAAAGTGACACCGGCTCAGTTGTGTCGGTCTCTCGAAGCGGTGTCTCCTGGCTTGCGTAAACGTGACTGGACGAACACAGAAGCATCCGTGCCGGGCTGCCATCAAGCGCCGTAAGAAGGTTAATCGCCCCACCGGCATTCACCGCAAAGGCCGCGCCCGGATTTGCGCGAACCGATTGAACCGGCACCATTGCGGCAAGGTGGATAACCAGATCAAGCGGCCCAGCTCTCTCGATGGCCTGTGCAACCTCATGCGGATTGGTCAGATCAGCGGTGTTTCGCAACACCTCGGCATCAGGTGCTAACGTCTCCAGTGCCCTCAGAGCATGGCGTCCCACGACCCCCCCGCTACCGGTTAGGAAAATACGTCTCGACATGGTTACTGCACCGCAACCGACTGTGACGGGCACTGTGCCCCAAGCCCCATAGCGCGGAATTGAGCGGCCAACTTGTCACTGGCCTGTTCGATCTTGTTACGCGGTCCGCGTTCCGGAACAACGGGCTCAGGATCTAAGCCCGGCCACTTCGAGAAATCACCTGAAAGGACGAAGTTTGCGAAGGAAACCAGACTGACACCATGAGCGCGCAGATGATCATTGTCCTGATGAGGCCGAAATTCGGCTTGCGAGTCCTCGTCTGAATAATACCGGCCGACGATCATAGGAATGCGCGTGAATTTGCAGTTATTCTTGGACAGCATTTGCCAGAAAATCGAGTCTCCAATCGATTTGATCGGCGTTTGGTTGCCGAAATAGCTGGGGTACCACTGCCCCACTTGTTTCAGGTTCCAAAGCGTCGCCGGCCCATAGGTCCCCCGCTCTGCAGTACCACTGCCAAGCCGCAGGTCAGCCTGTGCCTTGGGCGGCCAGTCGGCGACGAAACTCGTCTTCCAGAGGTCCTCAACCACAAACTCCTGTTCCAAATGGCTCTCATCAAAGCTTACCAGCCATTCGCCACCCACCAATGTCGATTTGGTGGCAGCAGCTGTCGCCACCATCGCTTGGACCGCGTTGGTGGCCAGCCGATCATCCATATTGAGGTTCATGATGTAGTTGGTCTGTGCCAATGCCGTTGCCGCTGACCAGGCTTCGTAGATCGTCAGAGGCGCGTCGAAGCTATACCAGGGAGCCTCCAGCCAATCTGGAGCAACGTCGCCGTTGTCAAAGATATAACAAGGCTCCACCGGAATCGACTGCGCCTTCAGATTCGCCCAATGGGAGCGCAACAATTCCAACTTGTTGGGCTGCTTATGCCAAACAGCACAGAAAACCGTCACCAATGGGCGATCAGGCGCATTTGGATCAGGAGCATTAAACGAACGAAACTGCATGTGACCGGTTCTCCAGCAAAACACGCACGGCTTTGTGCGCGTACATTCGCGAAGATATGCCCAGAAGAGATAAATTTGAGTTAAGTCACCATGGTTTTGGCGACTTCTCCGACCGCTTAGTCAGGTT
>NZ_JAGEUF010000019.1:0-3548 GCF_018101215.1 Phaeobacter sp. HS011
ACAAGCATCTATATAAAGAAACTCTCATGGAGATTTATAGATGCTTACAACCTTCACGTTGCTTGTTGCGGCTGGGGGCGGCTTCCGGTTGGCCGTATCCTGGTGCCTGCGGAAGCGGTATGACCTACGCCTGACCATCTCTGAAGCACTGGCTGCTCTCCTACTAGTCTTGGCAGGGTTACCCGAATGGCTTAGCCCGATCCCATTCCCTTTACACTTCAGTTTCATGCTCGGCGTTGTCCTGCCCGACCTTCTCACGAGGAGGGTCTAGGTATGACTTACCTCGACCTCAAGTCCGGCGACGTTGTTGTTATTCGAGCTGGGGAAGACTGGCCCGAACACCTGTTCCGTATCGATGAGGTCTTTGAGGACCTTGTAACCGGATACTCGATCACTGGGCCCCTAAAAGACGAATACGGAGAACCAGACTTCGATCTGATCCTTCGCGTTCATTCCCGAGCCGCAGGCTGATCCTACCCATACAACTTACGAAGAAAGGAACAGACCATGTCGTCTGCTCGAATTCGCTATGCCTATTTAAAGGGTCAAACTTGGCTCTATAGGCGGAACTACCCCAAGGAGGTGGCTGCTTTCCTCGGCCAACAGGCCCTGAAGCAGTCTCTCAAGACCAGTGACGCCAAGGTGGCCCGACAAAGGGCTGCCGAGGTAAACACCCGCTACGAGGATACCGTGGATCAGGTTCTGTCAGGGGCGCTGTCTCTGCCACAGAGAGCCACGCTCTCGGACGCTTCCACCTCGGAATGGGCAACCCCATCGGAACTGGCTCTTGCTCGTCTCCGGGCCACTCTGGAATTCTCTGAGCCCGTTAAGTACCAGCAGGTGGTCCAGCCCAAGGCGACGGTCCAGGAAGCCGCCAGACGCTACCTGATCCTGCGCCAGAACGAGCTCAGGCCCAGCGGGTTTAAGTCGGTCCGCTATTCGATCGAGCTGTTCTCGTCCAAGTACGGGACCCGCAAGCTGGTGGAACTGGCGCGGGAGGACGGACGGGAGTTCCTATCCCTGATCGCCCAGCTGAGCCCCACCATCGGCAAGTCGGAACGGACACGCGGCATGTCCCTGGATGCGTCAGTGGACTGGTCATCTCACGGCAAGGCCAAGATCACCGGGCGGACCCAGCGGCGCATATGGTCACAGGTCTGTCACTGGCTCGACTGGTGCGTGTACGAGGGTGAGCTGGTTGCCAACCCCTTCTCATCGGTCAGGTTTGAGGCCAAGGTTCGGCACCAGCCCTATGCGGTTCCGACGGACAAGGAGGTCAGGCTGCTGCTGGCTCAAGCTGATCCAGTAATTGGCAAGGTCCTGTTGATTTGCCTGTTGTCCGGCATGAGAGCGGGTGAAGCGGCAGGGTTGCTCAGGGAAGATCTCGTGACCAAAGGCAATCTTGGTGGATTTTTCTTGGTGCGCCCGAACCAATTACGCTTGCTGAAAACCGACGCGGCTGAGCGCCAGGTTCCAGTCCACTCAACACTCGATCCGGTACTGGCCAAGCTACCCAGCGCTGGGCCACTGTTCCCAGACCTGAAGGTGAACGACATAACCAAACGGTTCGCAAAGATCAGACAGGCGCTGGGCATCGACAGGCAAGGCTTGGTATTCCACTCCACTCGGAAGTGGTTCATCACTCAGTGCGAGCGGACAGGTGTTCCTGAGCACTTCACCGCCAGCATTGTTGGTCACAAGTCAGCCCGGTCTGAGAATGGGATCACCTATAGCATCTACTCTGCCGGTATCTCAGACGAGCAGAAGCGGCATATCGTGGACCAGATCAGGTTGCCAGCGGGGTGTTCGCCGTGAGCAAGATACCCGACATTGATGCCTTCGAGGAAAGGGCCGCTATCGCTGAATACGATGGCGGTCTTTCTCGTTCTGAGGCTGAGAATCTTGCTGCGCGACAACAGGGTTTCGTGAATGCCGAGGCCTATTGGCAGTGGTTAGCAGACTACGTTGTGAACAAGACCCTCCCACACTGAACTACGCTCTGTCCGGGTTCCCTCTATAGGGGTTCGGGCGGAGCATGCCAGATACTCTCCCTAAGGTTGAAATATAAGTAATTTCAGAGCTTTAGAAATAGGGTGCGCTAAAGCTAACCAAACGTATCCGCGTTGCCCCACTCAACGGGCTCAATTCACCACGAAAAGGTCAGCACCCCTTACCTTTAATTCAAACTATGCGATGGCCCGAAATCCGGTCATCGCTGCCACAAGGATTCCCGATATGAATATGCTCAACGAAGAACAAAACGCAGTCGTAAACGCTATCGCCAGCATGCAGGGCGGAGACCGGCTGGTGGTCTCAGGACGGGCAGGCTCTGGCAAGACTTATGCCATCGCCAATTCCGTTTTGGATAGAAAGGCCCTTTTCCTCACCCCAACCCATCCGGCACGTTCTGTCTTGGATCAGGAGCTGCCAGACAAGCGCCACAAGGTGATGACGATTCACAGTGCGATCGGTTGGTACAGGCACAGAGACAATGACCTTGAGGCGGTAGAGGGCTATCGACCAGCCAAGAAAGCCGATCGGGGCGTTGGGAGTACAAGCGCGTTCGCGAAAGCAGACATCATCATTGTGGATGAATTCTCGATGGTCGGTTCGTTCCTATTCCGTGCAGTCGAAGAATACGCGAACGAATTTGGTTTGCCGGTCGTCTATAGCGGCGACCGCTTCCAGCTTCCGCCGGTTCAAGATCGAGAAGTAATCACGAAGCAAGGCTTCCCTACGATCACACTGAACAAGAGTATGCGGTTCTCTGAGGATAGCGAGATATTTAAGTTGGGTGAGCTGCTTCGAGACGCGATCGAGAATAGGCCGAAGGATGATCTGCCTTGCCTGTTCGATAGAGATGCTGTGCGGGTTGTTCCCGGTCAGACGTGGATGGATGGACTGACCAGCGAGTACTCCAGAGGTGGCAATCTGCTCGCGGTCACTGCAGATAACGAAACGCTGCGCCGCCTTCGCCATAAGGTGCGGCAAGTCGATCACGATAGGCTATGCGCTGGGGACGTCGTCATGAGTAAACAGACCGACGATCAGTTCAGAAATGGAGAGCAGTTAACAATCCAGCACGTAGAACGCAGCACTCACATCTTATCGGATGTTCCGGGTTGCTTGAGCCGATCTCACGAACTCAAGGTTCCCGGCTACGCGCTGGGCTTCGACGGGACAAACCAGATCGCCTTCGTGCTGGAGCGCGAAAAAGATGCCGACAAGCTGAGCAAGCGAATTCACGGCCTCTACGAAGGGGGCAAGCTCGACTTCGATGAGGCGGGTCGTGTACTCGACTGGCTGGACGGGATTAATCGCTTCGAGCTTGCGGCGCTTGCGACCGTACATAAGAGCCAAGGGAGGTCTGTGGACACCGTTTACATCGATACCGGAACAGTTCTACGGAAGCCTCACTGGCTTTCACCCATCACGCACAAGCGCCTTCTGTACACGGCGGTCACCCGAGCCCGAAAAGAAGTGGTCTTCTATCAGATGCCAACCTACTGCACTGCTGACGAGGAAAACCTCCTGTTGGCTGCATAACC
>NZ_JAGEUF010000002.1:0-537570 GCF_018101215.1 Phaeobacter sp. HS011
TGTGGTCTCACCGCACCCAAATAAAAAAACCCGCCGCGCGTATTAACACCGGGGCGGTTTTTTGTTTTGACCGACTGGCTTAGTGGTTCGGGTAGAGCGGGAAGCGGGCGCAGAGGGCGGCCACTTTCTCGCGTACCGAAGCCTCTACCGCAGCGTTGCCATCTTCGCCATTGGCGGCCAGACCGTCGACAACTTCGATGATCAGATCCGCGATTTCGCGGAATTCAGCTTCGCCAAAGCCACGGGTGGTGCCTGCGGGGGTGCCCAGACGGATGCCCGAGGTAACGGTCGGCTTTTCCGGGTCGAACGGGATGCCGTTCTTGTTGGTGGTGATATGGGCGCGGCCCAGAGCCTTGTCCACGATATTGCCGGTCACGCCTTTGGGGCGCAGATCGACCAGCATGACATGGGTGTCGGTGCCACCGGTGACGATGTCGAGACCACCCTTGATCAGCTGATCTGCGAGGGCCACGGCATTGGCGCGCACTTGCTTCTGGTAGTCTTTGAACTCAGGACGCAGTGCTTCACCGAAGGCGACGGCCTTGGCTGCAATCACATGCATCAGCGGGCCACCCTGGATACCGGGGAAGATCGCGGAGTTCACTTTCTTTGCGATATCGGCATCATTGGTCAGGATCATGCCGCCGCGCGGACCGCGCAGAGTTTTATGCGTGGTGGTGGTGGCAACATGGGCATGCGGGAAGGGCGAGGGGTGCTCACCCGCAGCGACCAGACCGGCGAAATGCGCCATGTCGACATGCAGATAGGCGCCTACCTTATCGGCGATTTCGCGGAAGCGGGCAAAGTCGATGACGCGCGGAATGGCGGAGCCACCGGCGATGATCAGCTTGGGCTGATGCTCAACCGCGAGGGCCTCAACCTGATCGTAGTCGATCAGGCAGTCTTCTTCGCGCACACCGTAGTGAACGGCGTTGAACCATTTGCCGGACTGGTTGGGGCGCGCACCGTGGGTCAGGTGACCGCCGGAGGCCAGATCCATGCCGAGGATGGTGTCGCCGGGTTTGATCAGCGCTTGGAACACACCCTGGTTGGCCTGCGAGCCGGAGTTGGGCTGTACGTTGGCGAACTCGCAATCAAACAGTTGTTTGGCGCGGTCGATGGCAAGATTCTCTGCAACATCAACGTATTGGCAGCCGCCATAGTAGCGACGGCCTGGGTAGCCTTCGGCGTATTTGTTGGTCAGAACAGTGCCCTGCGCCTCCATCACGGCGGCGGAGACGATGTTTTCCGATGCGATCAACTCGATCTCGTCGCGCTGACGACCGAGCTCATCCGTGATAGAGCCGTACAGCTCCGGATCGCGCTCGGCGAGGGATTGGGTGAAAAAACCGGGGTCGCGGGAGGTGGTCACGGTCATGATGCTGGCTCCATGAGTTGGCGTTCCATTTGAGAGATTTCCTATCGGAAACATCGCAGCCCTGAAAGCCCGGAATACGACGAATTCCTCGCTGAGAGCGGCAAGACTGGCAATCTTGGGAAAGCTGTGATTGTTTCGGAACGAATTGCGTAACACCGGAAACAGATTTGATGACCATGAGAATCGCCTTTCTGGCCAGCCGGGCTCCGGTGGCGCAGTCAGCACAAACCGAAATGGTGAGACGATACGGCAATGTGCCCAGGGAAGAGGCGGATGTGATCGTCGCCTTGGGGGGCGATGGCTTCATGCTGGATACATTGCATGAAACGATTGATCTGCCCGCGCCGGTCTACGGCATGAATCGTGGGACCATCGGCTTTCTGATGAATGAATATAGTGCAAGCGGGTTGCTGGCGCGGCTGCAGGCTGCTGAGGAGGAAATCATCAACCCTCTGTCGATGGTTGCCATGGATGGCGAGGGGCGATCGCATCGGGCGCTGGCGATCAACGAGGTGTCCCTGCTGCGGGCGGGGCCGCAGGCGGCGAAGCTGAAAATCTCCGTCGACGGGCGGCAACGCATGGCGGAACTGGTCTGTGATGGGGCGCTGGTCTCAACGCCTGCGGGGTCCACCGCCTACAACTATTCCGCCCATGGTCCGATCCTGCCGATCGGATCCGATGTACTGGCCCTGACCGCTATTGCAGCGTTCCGCCCGCGCCGCTGGCGTGGGGCGTTGCTGCCCAGCAATGCAATCGTGCGGTTTGACGTACTGGAGCCGGAGAAGCGACCGGTGATGGCTGACGCGGATTCTGTCTCCTTTGCCAATATTCGTTGGGTGGAAATCGCAACCCAAACCAAGATCCGCCACAAGATCCTGTTCGATCCCGGCCATGGGCTGGAGGAGCGGCTGATCTCGGAACAATTTACCTGACAGAGGTGGCGCACTTTAGGGTTGTATCACGCGTTTGTGAATGCAAATCTCGCGATTTTGTGCGATAATCGAACTCTACATAAGGCCGATGCCAGCGGTGACAGCCAAAGGGCATAGCGCCCCCGATGAGGGGTGCACGATCTACCGGGATGGCCATCGGCCCCTTATTTAAGCACCTAAACTTTTGCGTTTGCCGGACTGTGCGGTGATCTTCATCTGCGCGCGTTTGGGTCCTCGAAGGCGGGAAACGCCGGGGCGATGGTCCCGCATCCTTCGTGTGATGATTTTCGTGAACGAGTATCCGGTGGTATCGGAATATCCGGGGGTCGGCGCATACCGAGCCCCGGATTTCTTTATGTCACCCGTTTGCAATCGACATTCGTTGCCACAGCTGGTCGCACATGCGGCCAATCCGATCCTCGATTGCGAGACAGGCGTCCACTGCCATGTCCTCGCGCCACCGGGGGGCTGCGATCTGGACATTGATCGGTTGCGGCCCGGATGGCAACTCGGCAAGGCGGCTTGGTACCGAGGCGGCGGGCAGGCCCAGAAAATTCATCGCATAGGAATAGACCGCGCAGCCCAGCACCTCATGAACACCCGCAGCACCTTCGGTGTCGCGATCCGGTCTGAAGAAGGGCTGCGGCAGGAAAGGGGTCAGCACCAGCGGATAGCGCTGCATGAACAGTGACCAGTCCCGCGCGTACTGTGTGCGCTTGGCCATCATCTGCAAGAGTTCCACCCCGGCGAAAGGCGGGAACTCCTCAAAATACACCGCAAAAATATCGCGCACGGTCTGTGAACCAGCTGCGTCAACGTCGCCCTTCATCAGGGCATAGACCTCCCCCATCAGGGCGCGATAGCCGGTGCGGCCCGCGTCAAAGACATCCGGCAGCACCGTTTCCTCAACCAGGTAACCCGCATCACTCAACGCCGCGCGCGCATCCTCCAGCGCGGCGTCGACTTCCGGGTGCAGATCATAGCCGTAGGTCTCCTTGGAAAAGGCGACGCGGATCGGGCCGTCCGGTGATGCACCATGCCAAGGCAAAGGCACATGGAACGGATCGCGTGGATCTGGCGCAATCAGGCTGGGCATGGACAGATGCAAATCCTGGGCCGTTCGGGTGAGCAGCCCCTGAACAGACATGTTCTGCGCGAGAATGCCCCGTTCCGCTGATTGGCTTGGGTTCCAGGCGGGCACACGGCCAAGGCCGGGTTTTACTGTTACTGCACCATTGGCGGCGGCCGGGAAGCGCAGCGAGCCGCCGATATCATTGCCATGGGCCAGGGCGCCAATTCCGGCCATCACAGCAGCTCCGGCCCCACCTGAGGAGCCGCCGGGCGAGATATGGCGCCCCCAGGGGTTATGTGTGCGGCCATGCAGCGGATTGTCGGTATCGGCGCGGAAGGAAAATTCAGGTGTGTTGGTGCGCCCGATCACCACTGCGCCTGCGTCCTGCAGGTTCTTCACCACGGGGGCATCGTCCGCTGCGATCAGATCCTTCAGCGCGCTGACCCCATTGGAGGTCGCATGACCCGCCTGATCGACGTTGATCTTGATCGTGACAGGGACGCCGTGCAGCGGGCCACAGGGCGCGCCGCTTGCGCGTGCTTTGTCAAGCTGTTGCGCGCGACCAAGGGCTTCGCTGCTTAGATCCTCAACCACCGCATTCAGATCGGGGTTCACGGCAGTCATTCGGGTGAGCGAGGCTGCGACCGCCGCCTCCGCTGTAAGGTCGCCCGCTATGGTGCGTCGGCTAAGCTCTGTTGCGCTCAATCGCCAGATGTCGCTCTGTGTCATATAGATGCCTCCTTGCTGGCAGGGTAGGCGGGGGCATCTGAGTTGCAAGGGAAACCGCACGGCAAAGAGCCGAAAACCTGTTAAGGTTTCCGGCAGTTGTTGGGTATCAGAACAAAGGTGGCGCCTAGCGCCGTGGGATGCCCGCTACTTCGCGTAGCCAAGCCCCTGCAATGCCGTGGTGATCTCATCCAGAATGACTGGGTCATCAATTGTTGCCGGCATCTTCCAGTCGGTGCCATCTGCGATGTTTACCATGGTGCCGCGCAGGATCTTGCCAGAGCGGGTTTTCGGCAGTCGGTCCACAACGCAGGCCAGTTTAAAGGCCGCGACGGGTCCGATTTTCTCGCGCACCAGTTTGACCACCTGGGCAACCACATCCTCATGCGGGGTGTCGCAACCGGCATTGAGGCAGAGGAAGCCAACAGGGGCCTGCCCCTTAAGGCTGTCGCTGACACCGATAACAGCGCATTCTGCCACGTCGGGATGTCCTGCCAGAACCTCCTCCATTGCGCCGGTGGACAGGCGGTGGCCCGCAACATTGATCACGTCATCAGTGCGCGCCATAATGTAGAGATAGCCGTCCTCATCCTTCATGCCGGCATCTCCGGTCTCGTAATAGCCGGGGAAGGTGGTGAGATAACTCTTCTTGAAGCGGTCCTCGGCATTCCACAGCGTGGGCAAGGTGCCGGGGGGCAGGGGCAATTTTACAGCAATCGCGCCCAGCTCGCCCGGGGCAACAGGGTGACCACCTTCGTCGAGGATATCAACGGTGTAACCGGGCATTGGCACGGCGGGGGAGCCGAGCTTTGTCGGCAGTTCCTCGATCCCCAGCGGGTTCGCGGCAATCGACCAGCCGGTCTCTGTCTGCCACCAGTGGTCAATCACTGGAACTTTCAGCTGTTCTTGCGCCCAGATGATGGTGTCTGGGTCCGCGCGCTCGCCGGCCAGATAGACCTGTTTGAGGCAGCTGAGGTCGTATTTCTTGACGAATTCGCCCTTGGGATCCTCTCGCTTTACTGCCCTGAATGCGGTTGGGGCGGTGAAGAAACTCTTTACCTTATGCTCGGAAATCACCCGCCAGAACGTGCCGGCATCCGGCGTGCCGATAGGCTTGCCCTCAAATACGATGGTGGTGTTGCCATGGATGAGCGGCCCGTAGCAGATATAGCTGTGACCCACGACCCAGCCCACATCGGAGGCGGCCCAGAACACGTCGCCGGGATCGACATTGTAGATGTTTTTCATGGTCCAGTTCAGCGCCACCAGCTGGCCGGCGGTGTGGCGGATCACGCCCTTGGGCTGACCGGTGGTGCCGGAGGTATAGAGGATATAGGCGGGGTGGTTGCCCTCAACCGGGACACATTCGGCTGGTTCCACGCCGTATTGGAAACCGTGCCAATTGACGTCGCGGCCTTCGATCAATTCGGCGACTTCCTGTTCGCGCTGGAAAATCACACAGAAGTCGGGCTTGTGGGTGGCAAGGTCGATGGCGCCGTCCAGGAGTGGTTTGTAATGCACCGTGCGACCGGGCTCCAGCCCGCAGGAGGCGGCGATAATCGCCTTAGGGGTGGCGTCATCGATGCGCACAGCCAGTTCATTGGCCGCAAAACCACCAAAGACCACAGAGTGTACAGCCCCCAGACGGGCGCAGGCCAGCATCGCCTCCAGTGCCTCGGGGATCATTGGCATATAGATGATGACGCGGTCGCCTTTTTCCACACCCTTGGCGCGCAGGGCGCCGGCCAAGGTGGCGACACGGTTGCGCAGCTCGACATAGGAGATTTCGCGTTTGGTGTGGGTGATCGGGCTGTCATAGATGATCGCGGTTTGCTCGCCGCGCCCCTGTTCGACATGGCGGTCGACGGCGTTATAGCAGGTATTCACCTTGGTATCGGCGAACCATTCATAAAGATCATCGCCCTTGTCGGTCAGGGCCTTGCTTGGTGGGCTGTCCCAGCTGATCGCCTCAGCTGCCTCCATCCAGAATTGTTCCGGATTGGCCTTCCAGCCTTCATAGACCTCTGAATACGACATGCGGTTCCTCCTCACTCATCCTTGGCAGTGAGTTAGGCGCATGGATCGCCACCGGGCAAGCGTGCTGCGCGACGTCGCGTCAGATTGGCGCAAGAAATTTGCATTTTTTGCCAACATGATGTTGCAAAGTTTTGCAAACAAGGCTTGTTCGCGGAATTTACAGCAAGATGGTGGCGGGTTTGCAAAGTTGCGCGGCAAGCACTCGCCAAGGTCGCCGGGGCAGTGAGGACCACAGGCGCGCTGATTCTATGCGGATTGCTTGTGGTCGCTGGCGCGTTGGTGACGGTTCCCGTGACGGGTCAGCTGTAATGGGTGACCGGCGTCCCTGCGATTGCGGCCATGTTCAGCAGCCCGCGCGCGGTGATCGACGGGGAGACGATATGCGCCCGGTTGCCCATACCCATCAGGATCGGACCGACTTCCAGCCCGCCGGCGCGCATTTTCAGGATATTGCGTACGCCACTGGCGGCATCGGCATGGGCAAAGATCAGCACATTGGCTTCACCCTCCAGCCGTGAGTTCGGGAAAATGCGGGCGCGCAGCTCGGGGTCCAGCGCGGTGTCGATGTTCATCTCGCCTTCGTAGATGAAATCACGCGGGGTCTCATCAAGGATGCCGATCGCCGCGCGTAGGCGAGCACCGGAATCGCAACGGGTGTTGCCAAACTGGGATTGCGAACAAAGCGCAATTTTCGGCTCCAGACCGAAACGGCGGACATGGCGCGCAGCACCGATAACGGTCTGGGCAATCTGTTCAGGGGTGGGTTCAATCCGCACATGGGTATCACCGATGAACAGGGGCCCGTCTTCAAGGATCACCAGCGACAACGCACCGTGAGGCTCATAGGTGCCACCGCCAAGGACCTGGTTCACATAGTTCATATGCCAGCGATACTCACCAAAGGTACCGCAGATCATGCTGTCGGCCTCGCCGCGATGGACCATGATGGCGCCAATTGCGGTGGTGTTGGTCCGCATGATCGCCTTGGCCAGATCGGGTGTCACGCCTTCGCGCTGCATGACGCGGTGATAGCTGGTCCAATAGTCGTAGTAGCGCGGATCATTTTCTGGGTTCACAATCTGGAAATCGGTACCGGGACGAATGCGCAGGCCCAGCCGTTCGCAGCGGGTTTCGATGACCTCCGGGCGACCGATCAGGATCGGGGTTTCGGTGGTTTCTTCCAGAATGCCCTGGGCGGTGCGCAACACGCGCTCATCCTCGCCCTCGGTAAAGACGATACGCCTTGCTGCGGCCTTTGCAGCCTCAAATACGGGTTTCATCAACAGAGCGGATTTGAACACGGTCTGATTTAGCTTCGCCCGATAGGCTGCAAGATCGTCTATAGGGCGCTGTGCGACGCCACTCTCCATCGCGGCCTTGGCCACGGCGGACGACACCACCCCGACGAGACGCGGATCGAATGGTTTAGGGATGAGGTAGTCCGCCCCAAAGGTCAGCTGTTCCCCCTGATAGGCGGCGGCGGCTTCGGCAGAGGTGGTCATGCGCGCCATTTCGGCGATGCCCTCGACGCAGGCGATCTGCATCTCGTCGTTGATCTCTGTCGCGCCTACATCCAACGCCCCGCGGAAAATGAATGGGAAGCAGAGGACATTGTTGACCTGATTGGGAAAGTCGCTGCGGCCTGTGGCGATGATTGCATCAGGCGAGACCTCGCGAGCCACATCCGGCAGGATTTCCGGATTGGGGTTGGCGAGGGCGAAAATGATCGGCCGGTCGGTCATCTTGGCGACCATTTCCGGCTTCAGCACATTGGGACCAGACAGGCCAAGGAACAGATCGGCACCACCGATCACATCGTCCAGCGTGCGCAGATCGGTCTTCTGTGCAAAGGCCGATTTATGCGGGTTCATATCCTCGGTGCGGCCCTCATAAACCAGACCATGCAGATCGCAGAGCCAGATGTTCTCACGCCTCACGCCCAGTTTCACCAGCATGTTGAGGCAGGCAATCCCGGCAGCGCCACCACCGGTGGACACAATCTTGATATCCTCGAACCGTTTCCCGGCGACATGCAGCGCGTTCTTGGCCGCAGCCCCCACTACAATCGCGGTGCCGTGCTGGTCGTCGTGGAAAACGGGGATGTTCATCCGCTCGCGGCAGATCTTCTCCACGATGAAGCAATCCGGCGCCTTGATGTCCTCGAGATTGATGGCGCCAAAGGTCGGTTCCAGCGAACAGACGATATCGGCGAGTTTTTCCGGATCGCTCTCGTTCACCTCAATATCGAAACAGTCGATACTGGCGAATTTCTTGAACAGGACAGCCTTGCCCTCCATCACGGGTTTGGAGGCCAGCGCACCGATATTGCCCAGACCCAGAACCGCCGTGCCATTGGTGACCACCGCAACCAGATTGCCGCGCGAGGTGTATTTTGCCGCGTCGGCCGGATCGGATTTGATTTCCAAGCAAGCCTCGGCAACACCGGGGGAATACGCGCGCGCCAGATCCCGGCCATTTGCCATCGGCTTGGTCGCGCGGATCTCCAGCTTACCGGGGTTGGGATAGGCGTGGTAATGCAATGCGGCGTCGCGCAGGGTTTGGGTATCGGATTTCGGATTTTTGGTCATCAGGCGCTCCAGAGACTATAGTTTAGTGTTAAACGACTTTTGACGTCAGGGAAACAGGCTATTCACGCGTGGTGCTGCGGGGCTGGGCAAGTGCTTGCACCTGAACACGCTTCGTCTCACTGTGGTTCAAAAGACGACAAGGGAGCGACGAATGACCGATACGATTGCGGAGCTGCGATTGCCCACGCAGGAGCTGCGGGACGACATCCCGTTTTTTACCAAAACGCTTGGGATGAAACTCGATTCCATCTATCCGGCAGATGATCCGGCGATCGGGGTGTTTTCCGGCCATGGTCTGCGGCTGCGGATCGAACGTGGCGCGACTGAAGCCCCCGGCACCATTCGCATTCTGACAGATGATCCTGACGGGTTTGCAGAAGGCGCCCGTCGGCTGACAGCACCCAATGGCACCAAGATCGAGATCGAGGAACGCAACCCGCCACTGGTGATGCCGGAGACGGTTCACAGTTTCGTGGTGCGGCGCCTGAAAGATCAGGCGCCCTGGATCATCGGCCGTGCCGGAATGCACTACCGCGATCTGGTGCCGGACCGGTTGGGCGGGTCGATCATTGCCAGCCATATTCGCATCCCTGATGGCGGGCCGGTCCCGGATATGGTGCATTTCCACAAGGTCGGCTTTCAGTTGATTTTCTGCATCCATGGCTGGGTTGATGTCGTCTACGAGGATCAGGGGGACAAAATGCGGCTGACGGCGGGCGATTGTTTTATTCAGCCGCCGGAGATCCGTCATCGGGTGCTGGAAGCCAGCGACAATGTGCAGGTGATCGAAATTGGCGTGCCCGCCGAACATGTGACTGAGATCGATCATGAGATGACGTTGCCGACACCACATCTGAGGCCAGAGCGCGAATGGCAGGGTCAGCGGTTTGTCTACAACAAGGCAGAAGGTGCCGAGTGGGCGCCGTTCCGCCTGCCGGGGTATATCTGCCGAGACACCACAATTGCTGCGAACACCAAGGGCGTGGCCGGGGTGCAGGTGGTGCGTCGGGGCGAGGGCGCGCCGCAATGGGCGGCCCATGACACCGATATTCACTTCACCTTTGTGATGAATGGTACGCTGACGCTCGAAGGGCAGGGGCGAGAGCCGTTTCAACTGGAACAGGGCGATGCTTTTGTCATTCCACCGGGCATGAAGACCCGGTTGAGCGAGCCTTCGGCAGATGTGGAACTGCTTGAAGTGACCTTGCCCGGGGTGTTCAGCACCACATTGGGTGATCCATCAGCCTGAGACGCGATCTGCGGATGGCGGCCTGGGCCGGATGATGTGATATACTAGCGCTGCATGTACCGGGGGCTTTCACTCCCTCGGGAAAATCCGCTAGTGTCACCAATTCTGACCAAATGATCAAAAATCAGGGAATCGCCATGAGCCTCAAAGACGCTGCCACCGCCGTTCGTGAAAACGCACACGCGCCCTATTCCAATTTCAAGGTCGGCGCGGCGATCAGAGCGGCGTCCGGAACCGTCTATGTTGGCTGCAACGTCGAAAATGTGGCCTACCCTGAGGGGACCTGCGCCGAGGCGGGGGCAATTGCGGCGATGGTCGCAGCCGGTGAGACGCGGCTGGAAGCTGCCTATGTGATTGCCGATTGCCCGGCACCGATCCCGCCCTGCGGTGGCTGCCGTCAGAAACTGGCGGAGTTCGGTGCGGCCGACGTGCAGGTGACGCTTGCAACGACGGATGGCCTGGAGCGTACCACCACCATTGGTGACCTGCTTCCGGGGGCCTTTGGCGCGGATCACATGGAGCGGAGCTGAAGTATGGATGCACGCGCAATCATTGCCAGCCTGCGCCGGGGAGACACTCCGAGCGACGCAGATTTGCGCTGGTTCGCTGAAGGACTGGCCAATGGGACGGTGTCTGACGCCCAGGCCGGTGCCTTTGCCATGGCGGTCTGTCTGCAGGGATTGGGCGTGGAGGCCCGCCGGGCGCTAACACTCGCGATGCGGGACAGCGGCGATGTGCTGCGCTGGGATCTGGACGGACCGGTGCTTGATAAGCATTCCACCGGCGGCGTTGGCGATTGTGTGTCGCTGCTACTGGCACCGGCCTTGGCGGAATGCGGGGCCTATGTTCCGATGATCTCGGGGCGGGGGCTGGGTCATACCGGCGGCACGCTCGACAAGATGGAAGCTATTCCGGGAGTCAGCATCCAAGTGTCCGAGCAGGACCTGGTGGCGATGATGCAGGGCGTGGGTTGCGCTATTGTTGGTGCAACGGCGCAGATCGCCCCGGCGGACAAGCGGCTTTATGCAATCCGCGATGTGACGGCCACCGTCGACAGTCTCGATCTCATCACTGCGTCGATCCTGTCGAAGAAACTGGCCGCCAGCACCGATGCGTTGGTTCTGGATGTAAAGATCGGCTCCGGTGCCTTCATGAAAACACTGGAAGAGGCGGAGGCGCTGGCGCGCAGTCTCACTGAGACGGCGAATGCGGCCGGGTGCCGAACCTCGGCTTTGATCACCGATATGAACCAGCCGCTGGCACCCGCTTTGGGCAATGCGCTGGAGGTGGCGGAGGTCATGCGGGTGCTGACCGGCGTGTCGGGGCAAGGTGGGGCATTGGCGGAGCTGACGGCGGAGCAGGGCGGTGTGCTGCTGGCCCATGGTGGGCTGGCGGCGGATGCCGAGGCCGGGGCCGCGATGATCCGCAAGGCGATTGCCAGCGGAGCCGTCGCTGAGCGCTTCGCCCGGATGGTGGCCGCGATGGGAGGGGCAAGCGATTTCGCCGAAACCTGGCAGACCATCCTGCCAACCGCACCGGTGCAACGCAGTATCAAAGTTGAGCAGACGGGCTATGTCAGCGCGATTGATGGCGAAGCGCTAGGTCTGGCGGTGGTTCAGCTGGGCGGCGGGCGCATGATCGAAAGCGATGTGGTGGATCCTGCGGTCGGGCTGTCGGAACTGACGCCGCTGGGCCAGAAACTATCTGTGGGCGACCAGCTGGGGATCGTTCATGCGGCGGATGAGGCGGCAGCGGACGTGGCTGAGGCACGCCTGCGCGCGGCCTATCAACTGTCGGACGCTGCGCCGGACTTACCGCCCCTGATCTACAAAAGGATTTCATAATGCCGCGTGCCTTTCTTGTGGTGATGGACTCGGTCGGGATTGGCGGTGCGCCGGATGCCGGTGCGTATTTTAACGGCGACCTGCCTGATCTGGGCGCCAATACGCTGGCCCATATCGCCCAGGCCTGCGCTGCGGGGCAGGCGGAGGAGGGGCGCAGTGGTCCCCTGCATCTGCCCAATCTGGATCAGTTGGGCTTGGGGGCTGCGGTGGCGCTGGTCTCCGCTGTGCCCTGCCCGGATCTTGGGGGCGCCGGGGTCACTGGGCGCTGGGGTGCGGCCCGCGAGATCAGCCGGGGCAAGGATACACCATCGGGACACTGGGAGCTGGCCGGGCTGCCGGTGCCATGGGACTGGTGTTACTTCCCGGATCAGACACCGGCATTTCCGGACCATCTGGTTGCGCATGTCTGCGCGGCGGCAGGCACAGAGGCGATCCTTGGCAATTGCCACGCATCGGGCACCGCGATCATTGCTGAACATGCCGCTGCGCATATGCAGTCGGGTTTGCCGATCTGCTATACCTCTGCTGACAGCGTGTTTCAGATCGCGGCGCATGAGGAAACCTTCGGTCTGGATCGGTTGCTGGCGCTCTGCGAGGCGGTGGCGCCTTATCTGCATCAGATGAAAGTGGGCCGGGTGATTGCACGGCCTTTCATCGGGACGCCGCAGGCCGGGTTTCAGCGCACCACCAACAGGCGTGACTATGCCATCATGCCACCTGCGCCGATCCTGACCAATTGGGTGCAGGACGCAGGTCAGCTGGTGCATGCCATTGGGAAGATTGGCGATATTTTCTCTATGCAGGGGATTGATACGCTGAAGAAAGGCGACGATGCGACCCTGATGCAGCATCTGCACGATGCGGTGGCAGGCGCTGAGGAGGGGAGCCTCACCTTTGCCAATTTTGTCGAGTTCGACAGCCTATACGGTCACCGGCGCGATATTTCCGGTTATGCGCAGGCGTTGGAGTGGTTTGATCGCGAGATCGGCACGCTACTGCCCCGTCTGCGGGAGGGGGACCTTCTGATCCTGACCGCGGACCACGGCAACGATCCCAGCTGGCCGGGGACCGATCACACGCGTGAACAGGTGCCGGTGCTGATCGCCGGGGCCGGAGCCGGGCCCCTTGGCACCATCGGTTTCGTGGATGTGGCGGCCACCGTTGCCGCGCATCTGAACGTGCCTGTGCAGGGGCCGGGCAGGCCAGCACTTGCAATGTAATGCAGCGGGCGGGTGAAGGATCCCGGCCCGTTCTCAGCCCTCATATTTGCTGGGTTTTGCGTCAATACGCGGCAAATCCGCCTTGCCTGTCCTGCGGTGCAAGGACTAAGAGAGTTTGAATTTTCCTGAAAGGAGTGCCCAATGTCCGATCATCTGACCGTTGTCGATCACCCGCTGGTGCAGCACAAGCTGACCCTGATGCGCGACAAGGGCACCTCAACCGCCGGGTTCCGTCGCCTGCTGCGCGAGATCACCCAGCTGCTGGCCTATGAGATCACCCGCGAGATGCCGCTGACCACCACCACCATCGATACGCCGATGGAGGAAATGGAAGCGCCGATCCTTGCGGGTAAGAAACTGGCGCTGGTGTCGATCCTGCGGGCGGGCAACGGGATGCTGGATGGCGTTCTGGAGCTGATCCCCTCGGCGCGGGTCGGTTTTGTCGGTCTCTACCGGGATGAGGAAACGCTGCAGCCGGTTCAATATTACTTCAAGGCGCCGGAGGGGCTGAAGGATCGTCTGGTGATCGCGGTTGACCCGATGCTGGCCACTGGCAACAGCTCTGCGGCGGCGATTGATCTGCTGAAAGAAGCCGGTGCCAATGATATTCGTTTCCTGTGCCTGCTGGCCTCTCCCGAAGGGGTGGAGCTGATGAAGGAGAAGCATCCGGATGTGCCGATTGTGACGGCTTCTCTCGACCGGCAGCTGAACGAGAAGGGGTATATCCTGCCAGGCCTTGGTGACGCGGGCGACCGGATGTTCGGGACCAAGTGACCATTTGTCCGTTCGGCATGTGCTGCGTGTAAAAACAGGGGCGTCCGATAGCGGGCGCCCCTGTTGTGTCGTGGAAGATTGACTGCCTGATCTGAGGCGCATCGGGCAGGCTGATGTCGCTGGGAACTTTCGCTAATTTGCGGAAACCCCGCTTTACTCAGATTCGCTTTTCAGGCATCCTGCCGCCATATATTGTGGGGCTTTCGGATGACGCTTACTAGAATTATTGCAAGTGCCTTGATCGCGGCGGCCAGCTTTGGCGGGGCGCAGGCGCAGTCAGCCCGCACCACCGAAGCCCCGGCAGAGTTTCCGCCGGCCTCCTTTGAGGGCAAGCAATATGTCGACAGTCGCGGGTGTGTTTTCATCCGGGCGGGGATCGATGGCAATGTCACATGGGTGCCGCGCGTGACCCGAAGCCGCAAGCAGCTGTGTGGTTTTGAACCGACACAAGTGGCTGCAGCGCCAAGCGCCCCGAGAGCAAACTCCGCACCGGCACCTGAATTGATCACTTTGCCAGCGGAACAACGCGCGAATGGCGCGGAGGTCACCGTCGCAGAGGAGAGCGTTGCCCCGGTTGCAACATCCACTGCGCCGCGTAGTGTCACGACCACAAAACCGCAGCGCAGCGCCGTTCGGCAGGCCAAGCCTGCACAGACTGTGGCCTCTACTGGCCGTCTGCCACGACAGCGCCCGGTGCTGGATGACGCCTATCGTCCCCCAACCGTCGCGCCCACAATCATCGGTCAGGGCTATGGTCGCTGTTCCGGTGCTTCGGCGCTGAGCCAGCAATATATCAATCAGACCGGTGACGTGCGCTGCGGACCGCAAGGGGGCAGCAACCGCTTGTCATCGGTTCTGGACCCTAACACCCGCGTGGTTCCGAAGCATGTCTATCAGGAGCGCGCGCTGAGCCGTGGGTTGATGGTGCCCGAGGGTTACCGTCGGGCCTGGGGCGATGATCGCCTTAACCCGCGCCGGGCCGAAATGTCACTCGGCGGCGTCCTGGCGCGTGCCAATGGCGGTGTGCCAGCAGGGTACGTGCGGGTTTCCCATCAGGGTCGTTACAATCCGAGCCGGGGGCCGCAGGGAACCGCAATCTGGACACGCACCGTCCCGCGTGAAGGGATCCGTCGCCCGGTAGACCGGCCTGTTGTGACCCTCTCAACGAGACAGCGGGCTGATGCGGCAGCGGACGTCGCGCAGGATGATGTCCTCGTGACCCGTCTGTCTACGCGCTCGCAACCGTTGGCGGAAACCGCCCCGCGCCGAGAGGCCACGGCGGCCTTGTCTGCGCCTGTTGCGCCCTCACGCTATGTGCGGGCCGCGACCCTTGCGGATGTGGCAAAGGCGGAAGCGGTTGCGCAGCGGCTGCGCCAAAAGGGACTGCCAGTGCGTCTGGGACGGGTCAACAGGCAGGGACAAACCTTGCAGGTGGTGCTGGCTGGGCCATTCGCCGGTGGGCAGGCTGCACAGTCGGCCCTGTCCAAAGTGCGCGCAGCGGGCTTTGCCGGGGCGCGGTTGAGCAAGTAGTCAGCGGATCAGCTGACCGGCGGCACAGGGCGCTGAAGGCGCGTGCTCTTCGATATCTAAGGAATGCCTTTGAAGGCAGCTTGGACTGCCTCAGCCGCAGATGCTTTGCAACTGGACCCAGTCACGATCATTCAGCACCGGCTGTAAATCACGCCCGGCCATCGGGTCAGCTTCAATCAGGCCAAGCACCGTTTCACCGGTGATGTCCTGCGCATAGGCGTAGGGGCTGGAGGGCACCGCTGCGCGTGCGAACTCAGCCAGCGTTGTGGCCTCATCCGGGGTCGGGCGCGGCGCGCTGATGACGGTTTCGGCGTAGCGGTCCAAGGTCGCGCGGGTCAGCTCACCGGTTGTCAGCATCCTGAAGGTCGCTCTGATGCCCCCAGCGGCCAGCAGTTCGGCCAGCGGATCCTGTTCCACAGCGCGGGCGCGTTCAACCAGAACGGCGCCGGCTGCTACAGCAGGGTCTTCGTGATCCTCTACCAGATCACGGTTCAGCAGGACGATTCCGCCGGGCAGATAGAGGCTGCTGGCCACACCGCTGCGCAGGATCACCAGCTGGCGTATATCCAGCCGCTCTGCCAACCGGTCCAGAATGGGCGCGGTCTCCAGCGTACTGCAGGCCTGTCCCGACACCCGCTCAATCCGGCCAAGCAAGGCCTGCCCCAGCGCCTTGCGCTTGATATCCGGCACCACGTCGACTGTATGGGACAGCAGCGCATTGGGCAGCCAGAACACGGCAAGCCCGGCGGCAATGGCCAGTGTCGAGAGCAGTGTGACAGCGCGCAGGCGACCCGGGCGGGCACGGGCACGGGTGAGGGCGGATTGCAACCGGTTGATTGCATCTAGCATGGCCGTTTCATCTTCGGCAATCTCCAGCGTCTCGCCCTGATCTCCGTAGGGATGGAAGAGGGCCGGGAAACTGCCGGGATTCTGGCGTTCCAGCGCCGCAAGGGACCAATGTGCCAGCGGCCGGTCATTCATATCGGCGATGGTCAGGGTTGCGTCCCCGACTGAAACGATGACATCGCGCCGCTGCGCATCCGGGGCGGCCCGCCACAGGGCAGCAGCCTCAAGCCGTTGATATTCCCGCAATGCCGTCATGAAAAAAGATGCACCCTTATCGTTAATTGTTCACAGATCAAATAGCACGGCGATCCGGGCGTCAGCAATTGACTTTGCGACAGTTCCGCCCGCTCGTGCCTTATGAACCCATGTTAGAGTGCCTTGGCCTGCTGACGCAGTTCGAATTTCTGGATTTTCCCGGTCGAGGTTTTCGGAAGCTCCTGAAAAATCACCTGTTTTGGGGCCTTGAAACCCGCAAGCGTTTCGCGAGCAAAGCGGATCAGATCGGCGGGGTCCACGGTTGCACCGGGCTTCAGTTCGACAAAGGCGCAGGGCACCTCCCCCCATTTGTCGTCGGGTTTGGCGACCACGGCTGCAAGGTTCACATCCGGGTGGCCCATCAATACGCCCTCCACCTCAACCGAGGAGATATTCTCGCCGCCGGAAATGATGATGTCCTTCGCGCGATCCGCGATCTGGATGTAGCCATCCGGGTGCTGCACAGCGATATCGCCAGAGTGGAAATAGCCTCCCTGAAATGCCTCTGCCGTGGCATCGGGGTTCTTCAGATAGCCTTTCATCACCGAGTTGCCGCGCATGACGATCTCGCCCTGATCCTGGCCGTTCATCGCGATCTGCTGCATGTCATCGCGCATCACCGTGATATGATCCATCATGGGAAAGGCGACGCCCTGACGGGCCTTGATTGCGGCGCGTCCCTGCTGGTCCAGCGTATCCCAGCTGTCGCCTTTCCACAGGCATTCGGTGACATGGCCGTAGGTTTCCGTCAGCCCATAGACCTGGGTGACATGAAAGCCGAGCGCTTCGATTTTCTCCAGTGTCGCGGGGGCGGGCGGGGCGCCTGCGGTAAAAACCTCTACCGTATGATCAAAGCTGCGGCGGTCGCCGTCTGGCGCGTTCACCAGCATATTGAGCACGATGGGGGCGCCGCCGAAATGGGTCGCGCCTTCGTCGGCAATAGCGTCATAGATCGCCGGTGCCGTAATATCGCGACAGCAGATCAGCGTGCCACCCAGTACGGGCATCATCCAGGTGTGGTTCCAGCCGTTGCAGTGAAACAGTGGAACAATCGCAAGGTATTTCGGCTGCATCACCATGCGCCAGGAAATCACCGTGCCCATCGTCATCAGATAGGCGCCGCGATGGTGATAGACCACCCCCTTGGGCCGACCCGTGGTGCCGGAGGTGTAGTTGAGCGCAAGACTTTCCCATTCGTCCTGCGGCATGATCCAGTCGAAATCATGGGCAGCAGCGGCGAGAATATCCTCATAGATCGGATGGCGGCCTGATGCAGGGTAGCTGGCCTGATCATCCGGCACCTCAATGATCAGCGGTCCGGGACCATCACAGGCGGCCTTTGCCTCCTCGGCGAGGGTGAGGAACTGACTGTCGACCAGCACCACCTTCGCCTCGCCGTGATCGAAGATATAGGCGACCGTGCTGACATCCAGACGTGTGTTGATGGTATTCAGCACAGCGCCACAGGCGGGCACCCCGAAATGCGCCTCGGCCTGAGCCGGCAGATTGGGGATCAGCGTGGCGACGACTTCGCCGGGGCGGACACCCATTCCTGCCAGAGCCGAGGCCAGCCGCGTGCAGCGGTTGTAGTAGGCCGCGTATGTCTTGCGATGATTGCCGTAGACCACGGCAGGCACATCGGCAAACACATGTGCGGCGCGGCGCAGATGTGACAACGGTGTCAGCGGCACATAATTGGCGGCTGTCTTCTCCAGTCCTGACTCGTCCGACATCCAGCCCATTCCAGCCACCTCCCAAGATGATTCATGCGTCTTTGGTTCAAGATATTGCGCATAGTTGCAACCAAGGGAAGGCGTAAGGCATTTTTGTTTTCCAATGGTAGCCGGGGGCCGTGCTGCGGCGACGCATCCGCCCGGGTTTTCTTCGGGGGTCAAACCGCTTAGCTTGGCATCATGATCCTGTCACCCGGCCGTTCCTACGTCTTTGTGCATATCCCGAAGACCGGAGGCACCGCGTTGTCTCTGGCGCTGGAGGCGCGGGCCATGGCGGATGATTTGATGCTCGGTGATACGCCCAAGGCCAGCAAGCGGCGGCGACGCCTCAGGGGCGTTAAAACCCGGGGCCGATTGTGGAAACATTCAACACTGGCGGATATCGACGGGCTGGTGCCGGAGGCGCAGCTGCGCGGTCTCTTTGCCTTTACACTGGTGCGCAACCCGTTTGATCGGGTGCTGAGCCTCTATCACTGGCTGCGCGAGCAGAGCTTCGATCACCCCTCGGTACCGCTGGCGAAGGCGCTGGGTTTTCCCGATTTTGCCTGTCATCCTGAAATTCTGGCGGCGTTTCGCTCCAATCCGGCGCGCGCCTATATGCGGCGCGCGGACGGGGTGGAGCAATGCGCCTGCTATATCCGGCTTGAGCATTTCGTGAGGGACGCCGCACCACTGTTTGAGCATCTCGGGTTCGAGCTGCATCTGCCCGTGGCCAATGCCTCTGATCGCCCGCGCGGCTGGCAGGCGGCCTATACGGATGCGGCGCGCAGGGCCGTAGCAGAGGCCTGCGCAGAGGATCTTGCCCAGTTTGAATACTCTTTTAACGATTCACCGGTAGACCAGTAGTCGAGAGATGGAATCACGGGGTTTTCGAAGCCTCAGCCAAAACGGCGCAGCTTCGATCCGATATCGTGAACAGCTCTCCCGCAGGTCGGCTCTTGTCGCCTGTTGGACGGGTAACGTGACGGGTCATGCAGAACGTATGGCTGCCTTGGTGAAAGGGAAAACCGATGCTGGATTGGCTGCTGAAACGCAAGCTCTCTCCGATGGCCGAGGCTCTGGCAACAGAGTACCCGTTGGTCGCAGCCGGACAGGGCGGGATCCTGTCAGGCACACATGTGGCCTCACATCTTGGTTGGCGCCCGATTGAGGCGCTGGCCGTGGGCGATATGGCCCTCACTTTCGACCATGGGATGCAGCCCATTGTTGATATACACCGCGAAACGCTATTGCTGACCAGCGGTGCCCCCAATCCGCTGACATGTCCGGTTTATATTCCGCAGGATGCGCTGAACAACCGTGCGCCGCTTTGGGTGATGCCGAACCAGGGGATTCTGATCGAAAGCGATCTGGCCTGTGACGGGCAGGGCGATCCGTTTGTGGTGGTGCCAGCCTGCGCGCTGGAAGGCTATCGTGGCATCCGTCGGGCAGAACCAGAGACGCGGCTGGAGATCGTTGTACCGCGCTTTGCACAGGATGAAGTCATCTATCTGGAAGCCGGCTTGCTGGGGTTCAGTGTCTCACCGCGTGATCTGTTGTCATTCGATACAAGCGCGCAGCCAGATCTCTATCGCGTGCTGCAGCCCGATACGGCCCGTGAACTGGTGATCGATATGATCACTGAAGAAAGCGTCTGGGCCAATACCCTGCCGATGGGGCCGGGTGGTCATGGTGCAGCGGAATTTGCCGTGATGGTCTAAGTCTCGGAAATCAGCTGATCGAGTGGGAAGTCGTCATCCGATTTGGAGGCGGCTTTTTTCATTTTTTCAGACGCTTCTAAGGCGAGGCTCACATGAAAAAGCGGCGCCCGTGAGCACCGCTTTTCCCATGTTTTGAAATCAGTTTATCGTGCTGATCAGGCGGCCTTGCTGGCCTCCGGGTTAAAGCGACCGTAGAAGGTCTGGCCTTTCTCCGCCATCTCCCGCAGCAGCGGCGGGCAGGTGAAGCGTTCGCCGTATTTTGCGGTCAGCTGATCACAACGCTCGGCCGCATAAGGCGTGCCGATGATGTCGAGCCAGCTCAGCGGGCCACCGGACCAGGGCGCAAAGCCCCAGGCCAGAATGGCGCCAACGTCCCCTTCGCGGATGTCCATTAGAACACCTTCTTCCAGCGCCCGTACGGCTTCCAGAACCTGTGCGAACATCAGGCGTTCCTGCACCTCAATCAGATCAGGCTGTTCGTCGGCCAGCGGATATTTCTCCTGCATGCCCTTCCAGTACCCCTGACGCTTGCCCTTGTCGTCATAGTCGAAGAAACCAGCGTTGGACTTGCGTCCCAGACGGCCCTGTTCTTCCATCCAGAAAATCAGATCATCCGCAGCGCTTTCGGGATAAGCATCGCCCATCGCCGCCTTGGTGGCACGAGCGATCTTGGCACCCAGATCAATCGAGGTCTCATCGGTCAATTGGATCGGACCCACAGGGAAGCCCAGCTGACGCGCGGCATTGTCGATCAGCGCGGGGGCAACGCCCTCGGTGATCATGCGTGCGCCTTCGTTCACGTAGGGGATGATGCAGCGGTTGCAGTAGAAGAACCGGGCATCATTGACCACGATCGGGGTCTTGCGGATCTGGCGCACGTAGTCGAGCGCCTTGGCCACTGCGCGATCCCCGGTTTTCTCACCCTTGATGATCTCCACCAGGAACATTTTTTCCACCGGCGAGAAGAAGTGAATGCCGATGAACTGCTCCGGGCGCACCGAGGCCTCTGCCAGATCCGTGATCGGCAGGGTCGAGGTGTTGGAGGCAAAGATGCAATCCTCGGGGATGATCGCCTCGACCTTCTTGGTCATCTCGGCTTTGACACCTGGATCTTCGAACACCGCCTCAATGATCAGATCGCAGCCCTTGAGGTGGTCCAGATCAGGGGTTGCGGTGATGCGTGACAGCATCGCCTCTTTTTTGTCGGCGGTGACTTTGCCGCGTTTGATGCCCTTGTCGAGATAGCTTTCGGTATAGGCCTTACCCTTGTCGGCGGCAGCCTGATCACGGTCGATCAGCACAACCTCCATCCCGGCCTGAGCGGAGACCAGTGCGATGCCAGCCCCCATCATGCCAGCGCCCAGAACGCCGATCTTCTTGACCGACTGATCCTCAATACCCGCAGGACGCACTGCGCCTTTTTCCAGCGCTTCCTTGTTGAGGAAGAGCGAGCGGATCATTGCCTCGGACGAAGGGTTCATCAGCACATGGGTGAACCAGCGCGCCTCAATCTTCAGCGCTGTATCGAAGGGCACGAGCGCGCCTTCATAGACCGCACTCAGCAGCGCCTTGGCTGCCGGGAAGGCGCCAAATGTTTTGCCATGCACCATGGCTGCCGCACCAAGGAAGGTCATGAAGCCCGCAGGATGATAGGGCGCGCCACCAGGCATTTTGTAACCCTTGGCGTCCCAGGGCTTGACGATATCGGCGTCTTTTGCCTCCAGAACCCAGGCGCGGGCTGCGGCCAGCGGGTCTTCGACAACCTCGTCAATAATGCCGGCACCTTTGGCTTTCTTGGGGTCGACCAGTTTGCCTTCCAGCAGGAAGGGGGCCGCCGCCATGGCGCCCATCTTGCGCACCAGACGGGTGGTGCCGCCTGCACCGGGGAAGATGCCAACCATAATCTCCGGCAGGCCGATTTTTGCCTTGGGGTTGTCAGCGGCAAAGATGCGATGCGTGGACAGCGGCAGTTCCAGACCGATGCCAACAGCGGTGCCGGGCAGGGCTGCTGCCACCGGTTTGCCACCCTTGTTGGTCTTGGCGTTCATGCCTGCACGCTCGATCTTGCGCAGACCTTCGTGCATTTTCATGATGCCTTCAAAAAGACCGCGCGCGGGCTCGTCACCGGCATCCTCTTTCATCTTGGCGAGCACGTTCAGATCCATGCCACCGGCAAAGTCTTTCTTGCCAGAGGTGATCACGATGCCTTTGACAGCGTCGTCTGCAAGCGCGTCATCGACCAGACCGTCAAGGTCGATCATCGCCTGGCCGTTCAGCACGTTCATGGTTTTTCCGGGGCAGTCCCAGGTGATGATGGCGACGCCGTCGGCGTCTTTCTTCATTGTGAAATCAGACATATCTTCTTCTCCTGCCGCCTGGGTTACACGCGTTCAATGATGGTGGCCGCGCCCATGCCGGACCCGATGCAGAGCGTTGCCAGACCGGTTTCACGGTCGCTGCGCTCCAGCTCATCCAACAGTGCGCCGAGGATCATGGCGCCGGTGGCACCCAGCGGGTGACCCATCGCAATAGACCCACCGTTGACGTTCACCTTGTCGTGGTCCACTCCAAAGGCCTGCTCGAACCGCATCACAACACTGGCGAAGGCTTCATTGACCTCAAACAGGTCGATGTCGCCAATTGCCATGCCGTTGTCGCGCAGGATCTTTTCTGTAACAGGCACAGGGCCGGTCAGCATGATGGTGGGGTCGGTACCAATTTTGGCGGTTGCTTTGATCCGTGCCCGCGGCTTCAGACCCATCGCCTCGCCAAACTCTTTGTCGCCGATCAGTACGGCAGCGGCGCCATCCACGATACCGGAAGAGTTGCCTGCGTGGTGAATGTGATTGATCCGCTCCAGATGCGGATATTTCAGCATCGCGATCTTGTCGAAGCCGGGCATCTGCTCGCCCATCATCTGAAACGCGGGATTCAGACTGCCGAGCGATTGCATGTCGGTGCCGGGGCGCATGTACTCATCGTGGTCCAGAATGGTCAGGCCGTTGATGTCGCGCACGGGTACGATGCTGCCCGCAAACCGGTTGTCGTCCCATGCCGCCTTGGCCCGGCGCTGAGATTCCATTGCCATGGCGTCGGCATCGTCGCGCGAGAATCCGTATTCAGTCGCGATGATGTCGGCGGAGATGCCCTGCGGGACAAAATAGTTCTCGATGGCGATGGCGGGATCAACCGCGATGGCACCACCGTCCATGCCCATGGGAACGCGGCTCATAGATTCCACACCGCCCGCGATATAGGCGTGACCGGCGCGGCCACGCACCTGGTTGGCAGCCATGTTGACAGCTTCCAGACCCGAGGCGCAGAACCGGTTGATCGAGACACCTGGGATGGATTCATCCAGGTCAGAGGCCAGAACAGCGGTCCGCGCCAGGCAGGCGCCCTGTTCGCCGACCTGGGTGACATTGCCCCAGATCACGTCCTCAACTGCGTGGCCTTCCAGATTGTTTCGGTCTTTCAGAGCGTTGAGAGCCACTGCCGACAGTCGCGCGGCTGTCACTTCATGCAAGGACCCATCCTTGCGACCCTTGCCGCGCGGGGTGCGCACAGCGTCATAGATATAGGCTTCGGTCATATCAGTCTCCTCAGGCTCGGTCCGACGGGTTGCCGGGCATTAGATCGTAGGGGGCTTTCCAGCCCGGTTGCGCGCTCAACCGTGAGAGCCACGCGTCGATATTAGGCCATTCAGCTCGCACGAAGCCGAAGGGTTCAGGGTAATAGAGATAAGAGCAGCAGGTCAGATCGGCGTTGGTGACGTCATCGCCAACAATCCAGTCGCGGCCCTCAAGGTGTTGATCCAGAATGGCATAAGCCGCCTTCAGTCGACCTTGCAGGAAGGCAATGACCTCTTGCGGGCGTTTGTCTTCAGGCAGGAAATTCATCAGGAAGCGGCAGAGACCGGCGTTGGAGGACAGTTTGTGATTGTCCCACAGCTGCCAGCGCAATATCTCGCGCGCCTCTTCCTGTGTCTTGCCGCCGAGTTTGCCATAGGTATCTGACAGATACTGTTGGATGACGCCAGATTGGCTGAGCGTCAGATCTCCGTCGACCAGAACCGGGCATTCTCCCATCTCATTTACATCGCTGCGAAAGGGTTCGCCGCGTGTGGTGCCGCTGAAAAAATCGACAAAGACCGACTCCCAGGCGATCCCGCCCAGTTCAAGCGCCAGCGCTGCCTTATAGGAATGGCCGCTCTCGCCGAAACAGTAGAGTTTGATGCTCATGACATGTCCTTCCTGTTGCCGGAGCGCGTGGGGGTTTCACACCCCCACACCCCCGTGGAGTATTTGTGGAAAGATGACGAAGTGTTCACTCCGCATTAACAGTGGTGACGCGACGATGGCGGTGCGGGACAGGCTGGAGAGCCGATGCTCGTGAAAGGTGACGGCGCGCCGACCCATTAGGCGGAGAGCTCGGGGGGAGGCGCGTCTCATCCTGTCACCTTTCCCCAAATACTCCCGCCGGAGGCATCCGGCGCTCGCAGTATCGCCTGCCGTTCGCAGTGTCACAAAGACCTCGCAATCAGTTCCTTCATGATTTCATTGGTGCCGCCATAGATCCGCTGGACGCGGGCATCTGTCCACATTTCTGCCACGGCATATTCCTGCATGAAGCCATAGCCGCCATGCAGCTGGACGCATTCATCAAGCACATCGCCCTGTGTGTCCGTGATCCAGTATTTCGCCATCGCGGCCTTCTCGACCGTCAGCTTACCCTGGAGATGTTCGACCATACATTCGTCGAGAAACGCGCGGGCGACCTTGGTTTTGGTCTGGCATTCCACAAGTTTGAAGCGGGTGTTCTGAAACTGGGTGAGCGGGCCGCCGAAGGCTTCACGTTCCTTGCAATAGGTGATGGTGCGTTCAACGGCACCTTCCATGGCGCCGACCGCGCCACAGGCAATGATCAGCCGTTCCTGGGGCAGCTGTTGCATCATCTGATAGAAACCCTGGCCCTCAGTACCGCCCAGAATATTCTCAGGTGCGATTTCCACATTGTCGAAGAACAGTTCTGATGTGTCCGCGGCATGCAGGCCGATTTTATCGAGGTTGCGACCACGGCTGAACCCATCGGCGCCATCGGTTTCCACAGCCACCAGGGAGATACCCTTGGAGCCTTGCGAGGGATCGGTCTTGGCGGCGACCAGGATCAGATTGGCGTGCTGGCCATTGGTAATGAAGGTTTTCTGACCGCTCAGCCGATAGGCGTTGCCGTCTTTGACAGCCTTTGTCTTGATGCGCTGAACATCCGAACCGGTGGAGGGTTCGGTCATCGCCAAAGCGCCGACCAGCTCGCCGGTGATCATTTTGGGAAGCCAGCGCTGTTTTTGCTCTTCGGTGCCATAGGCCAGCACATAATGCGCGACGATGCCCGAGTGGATTCCGTGTCCCCAGCTGGCAAGATTGGCGCGGCTGCCTTCGATCAGGATTGCGGCTTCATGGCCGAAATCACCACCGACACCGCCGTATTCTTCTGGTACGGAGGGGCAGAGCAGGCCGAGCGCGCCAGCTTCATTCCAGGTGGAGCGATCCATCATGCCTTGTTTGCGCCAGGTCTCGAATTTCGGCGCCCATTCACGGGTGATGAACTGCGCTGTCATATCGGCCAGCATCTGGTGTTCGTCGGTCATCCAGCTGGAGTGTTGCTCTGCGCTCATGGGGCTCCCCTTGGTGTCTGTATCGTGCCTTGTGGCATCTGTTGTCTGCTGGTGGCGCGTGCTCACCTACCGTTTGCGGTCCTCAAGCTCGGCATTGAACAGCCGCAGCCTGTGGGTGAGGTTGTCGCTGTCTGTCACGCTGTCGAAGTTCTCAAATAGAAAGGACAGCGCTTCGCCCTCGTCGAGGCCAGCCTCCTGAGAGAATTTTCGCAACCGGCGGTAGCCGTCTTCGGTCATGGCGACCGGCAGGCGGCGTGTGAGGCGAAAGCGTTTGGGCATGGTCTCTCCTCCGATTGCGGCTCCCCGGAAGACCTCCGGAGCGCCAGTCTGCTATATCTGCCCCGGTGTCAGATGACGGGGCGGGTGTCGGAGCCCCTATGAGGATGGGGCTCCGATCTGAGTAAGTCGCGGCTCAGAACTGGTCTGCGGCCAGCGCCATAACGGTGTCGCCACCGGTCTGGATACGGCTGAGATGCAATGCAGTCGCAGGCAGTTGGCGTGCCATGTAATAGCGCCCGGTCGCGATTTTTGTCTCGTAGAACGCGGCGTCAGAAGACCCGGCGTCAAGTTCAGCCTGCGCAGCCTTTGCCATCTCGGCCCACATCAGGCCGAGGCAGACATGGCCGAACATGTGCATGAAGTCATAAGAGCCGGAGAGCGCGTTGTTCGGGTTGGTCATGCCGTTTTGCATGAAATACATGCCTGCGGCCTGCAGATCCTTTGACGCGGCTTTCAGAGGTTCAATGAACTCTTTGCTGTAAGATTCTGAAATATCGCCGTTTTCCTTGCAGAAATTCTTGACCATCTCGAAGAACGCCATGACATGCTTGCCGCCGTCCTGCGCCAGCTTACGGCCAACCAGATCCAGAGCCTGAACGCCGTTGGCGCCCTCATAGATCATCGCGATACGGGCGTCGCGGGTGTATTGCGACATGCCCCATTCTTCAATATAGCCGTGGCCACCATAGATCTGCTGGGCCTGAACGGTCATGTCGTAGCCCTGATCCGTCAGGAAGCCTTTGATCACCGGTGTCAGCAGCGAGATCAGCCCGTCGGCGTCCTTGTCCTCGGCGCGGTGCGCCTGGTCGATCATCTTTGCCCCCCAGAGGATAAAGGCGCGCGCGCCTTCGGCAAAGCTTTTCTGATCCATCAGGTTGCGGCGAATGTCCGGGTGAACGATCAGCGGGTCTGCCGGGCCATCCGGGTTCTTCACGCCGGTGACATCGCGCCCCTGAAGACGATCCTTGGCGTATTCCAATGCGTTCTGATAAGCGGCCTCGGCCTGGGCCAGACCTTGCATGCCAACACCGAGACGGGCCTCGTTCATCATGGTGAACATGGCGCGCATGCCCTTGTGCTCGGTGCCGAGCAGGTAACCGGTGGCGCTGTCATAGTTCATCACACAGGTTGAGTTGCCGTGGATGCCCATTTTCTCTTCGATCTTACCGACCGACACGCCGTTACGGTCGCCGAGTGAGCCGTCTTCCTTGACGATGAACTTCGGGACGATGAACAGCGAGACGCCCTTGATTCCGTCGGGGCCGCCGGGGATCTTCGCCAACACCAGATGGATGATGTTGTCGGCCATGTCGTGATCACCAGAGGAGATGAAGATCTTCTGACCGGTGATTTTATAACTGCCGTCGTCCTGTGGCTCGGCCTTGGTGCGCATCAGACCCAGATCGGTGCCGCAATGCGGCTCGGTCAGGTTCATGGTGCCGGTCCATTCGCAGGAGACCATCTTCGGCAGGTAGGTGTCTTTCTGCGCGTCGGTGCCATGGGCGAGGATGGCGGAGGCGGCGCCATGGGTCAGGCCCTGATACATGGTGAAGGCCTGGTTCGCGGCAGAGAACATCTCACCCACGGCGGTGCCCATGATATAGGGCATGTTCTGGCCACCATACTGTTCCGGCATGTCCAGCCCGGTCCAGCCGCCTTCCTTCACTTGCTCAAACGCGGCCTTGAACCCGGTGGGGGTATAGACCACGCCATTTTCAAGACGGCATCCCTCAGTGTCACCTACGGTGTTCAGCGGGTGCAGCACTTCGCTGGAGATCTTGCCGGCCTCTTCCAGAACGGCGTTGGTGAAATCGGCGTCCAGCTCGTCGTAGCCGGGGATGGCCTTTTCAGAGATCTTCAGAACATTGTGCAGAATGAACTGGGTGTCTTTGATCGGGGCGGTATAACTGGGCATCGCGGTCCTCGCTGTGGTTCTGCGGTGTCTGTCTGGTTGCCTCTCCCATGGTGGGACAGGCGAGTATGGGGGCCGGGATCTATTCCGCGGCTTCTTGTTTGGCGGTCATTGAGGCGATCACGCGATCTCCCCAACGCAGTTGCTCTTTCAAGTCGTCAATCGCCTCGTTCAGCTCATCGCGTTGGCGCTCCATATCGGCGAGACGCTCGCAAGCGATGTCATAGGTGCGGGTCAGCTGTGTCAGCTGCTGGTCGCCCATATGATAGAGGTTCAGAAGTTGCCGGATTTCCTCGAGGCTGAAGCCAAAGCGCTTGCCGCGCAGGATCAGCTTCAGCCGGGCCTGGTCGCGTTTGGTAAAAAGGCGTTTCTGACCCTCACGGATCGGGAACAACAGTTCCTTGGCTTCGTAAAACCGCAATGTACGCGGCGTCACGCCGAACTCATCGCACATCTGGCGGATGGTCTTGGTTTCATCGGTCATCGTCGTAACTCATAACTGCTGGGTTGTGAGACTAAGGTGAGCAGCTTGCACGGCGTTTACAACAGCAACTTGACGTTGACGTAAGTTGAACGCTGCGTCACTTTTGGAGGTGACGTAGGATCCGGTAAAGTGACGCAGCGTTATCTTCATTGTGCAGCAATGGGTTGCCCAGTGAAATAGGGGTATTTTGAAATTTTACGGGCATTATCAGCGTGGATTTTGTGTCTAATATGTTCGATTAATTTGACTGAAGCCGCCGCGCTGCCATCGCAATACAGGGGATGGTTTGGGTAAAATCGACAAACGCCCCACCAATCCGGCGGGGCGTTTCGAGTAGAGATTCGATGATAGGTTCCCCCACAGGGGCAGTGGTCAGGCGTCCTGTGATAGCAGGCTCAGCGTTGTCGCGCGCAGATCGTGAAGCTCTTGGAGAGCCTCGTCCAGCTGCTCGCGCTGCTTGCGCAGCTCGCTCATCTGGCGGTCGGCCATTTCGACAAACGCGCGGTTTTGCGCCTCATCGCCCTCATTTTCATAGATCAGCAGCCACTGGCGGATCTCTTCCAACTGAAAGCCGAACTTTCGTCCGCGCATGATCAGTTTCATCCGAGCCCGTTCACGGGCACCGTAAAAGCGGGACCGACCTTCGCGGTCGGGTTGCAACAATTCGATGTACTCGTAGTAGCGAAGCGTGCGCGGGGTCACGTCGAATTCGCTGCACATCTCCTTGAATGACAATTTTTGTTCGGTCATTCCCAATTCTCCCTTACCCGCAAACTAAGCGCAACCGACAGGGGGTTCAACCGCTGGGCTTGCTCTTCGGCCAAGGTATGACTGATAAAGAGGAAATCAAAACAACGGGGGGCCTCATGGTCGACAAGACTTTATTGGCACGACAGTTCATTGAGGCCATTCCTCACGCGCAGGAGCTGGGGATGAAGTTGACGGAACTGGGGGAGGGCTCCGCCGAGATTGTCATGCCCTATGATGAGAAGCTGATTGGTGATCCGGAAACAGGAGTGATCCATGGTGGGGCTGTGTCGGCCCTGATGGATACCTGTTGCGGAGCTGCGGTGATGTGCCATCCGTCTGGGCCGGGGGGAACCGCAACCATTGATCTGCGCATTGACTACATGCGCGCAGCAACCCCGGGACAACGGATCGTGACCCGCGCCACCTGCCATCACATGACCCGTAATGTTGCCTTTGTGCGCGCCACCGCGATGGATGAGGATGAAGCAAACCCCGTGGCCACCGCTGTTGGCGCCTTTACAGTGGAGAGCAAGTTTTGAGCCGTCCCCGTCCCGAACCCGTCCAAGTGGTGAAACAGCGGCGCGATGCAGCTCTGGCAGCCCTTGTGGCTTCCGTGCCCTATGCGCGCTTTCTCAACATCACGTTTGACCGCCGCGGAGATGAGCTGACGGCCCAGCTGAATTTTGATCACAAACTGATCGGCAACCCATTTCTACCAGCCATTCACGGTGGCGTGACGGCCGCGTTTCTGGAGATGACGGCGGTCATGACACTCACCTGGGCGAACCTCTGGGAACGCATCGAAAGCGGCAGTCTTGATGTCGAGGAATTGGCCTCTGGCAAGCTGCCACGCCAGCCCAAGACCATTGATTTCACGGTGGACTACCTGCGGTCAGGCCTGCCGAGGGATGCCTATGCACGGGCCACGGTGTCGCGGTCAGGTCGACGCTATGCCTCGGTCCATGTGGCGGCTTGGCAGGATCACAAGGACAAGCTTTTCGCCCAGGCAACGGGTCACTTTCTGATGCCTCAGGAGGCGGCAACGCACTCCTCGGCCTCGCCGGAATTTGTGGCTGATGCTGCGCCGGACGACAAGGCTTAGACGAATATGACAGGCACCAGCGCCGCAGGGAGCGAGCCGATCAGCCATAAGCGCGTGTTGAAAATCGCGCTGCCGATTGTGCTGTCCAATGCCACCGTGCCGATCCTTGGCGCGGTGGATACCGGCGTTGTTGGTCAGATGGGGCAGGCCGCACCAATCGGGGCGGTTGGGATCGGGGCGGTCATACTGGCCACGATCTACTGGATCTTCGGATTTCTGCGCATGGGCACCACTGGGCTGGCTGCGCAGGCGCGTGGCGCCGGGGATTGGGCTGAAACCGGTGCCTTGCTGACCCGAGGTGTCCTGCTGGCCTTCGCTGCTGGAGCCGTGTTTATCGCTGGACAGGCCGCCGTATTCTGGGGGGCCTTTGCGCTGGCGCCGGCCAGCGCCGAGGTCGAAGGGCTGGCGCGGGCTTATCTGGAAATCCGGATCTGGGGCGCGCCCGCAACCATTGCGCTTTATGCAGTGACGGGCTGGTTGATTGCCGTGGAGCGGACGCGCGGTGTGTTCGTGCTCCAGATCTGGATGAATGGCCTCAATATCCTTCTGGATCTGTGGTTTGTGCTGGGCCTTGGATGGGGCGTCGAAGGTGTCGCTGCCGCGACCCTGATCGCGGAATGGAGCGGTCTTGCACTGGGGCTCTGGCTGTGTCGCGATGCCTTTGCGGGCCGCCAATGGCGCAACTGGGCGCGTGTCTTTGATCCTGCTCGGCTCAAGCGTATGATGCAGGTCAATGGCGATATCATGATCCGCTCGGTGCTGCTGACCGGATCCTTCACAACCTTTCTGTTCATCGGCGCCGATCTTGGTGATGTCACGCTGGCGGCCAATCAGGTGTTGCTGCAGTTTGTTGAAATCACAGCCTTTGCGCTGGATGGGTTTGCCTTTTCCGCAGAAGCGCTGGTCGGCAGCGCGGTAGGGGCCAAGGCGCGGATGCAGCTGCGGCGTGCAGCGGTTGTGGCCAGCCAATGGGGCGTCGGCGGCGCAATTGCACTGGGCCTGCTCTTCTGGCTTGGCGGTGGTTGGCTGATTGACGTGATGTCTACATCTGAGGCCGTGCGCGCGGCGGGGCGGGACTATCTGATCTGGGCGGCTGTGCTGCCGTTGATCAGTGTCGCCAGTTATATGTTTGACGGAATTTATATTGGCGCCACCTGGACCCGTGATATGCGGATCGCGATGCTGCAATCGGTGGCGGTCTATGTGGTTGCGCTGGTGGTTTTGGTGCCAAGCCTCGGCAATCATGGGCTCTGGGCGTCGTTGATGGTCCTGAATGTGGCACGTGGGGTAACACTTGGTCTGCGCTATCCACGATTGGAGGCGCAGGTTGGCAGCTAAGAGCGCAACTGGCGCTCTTAGCTAGGTTTTACAGCAAGGTCTTGAGGGCCTCTGTCGGACGACCGATCACGGCTTTGCCGCCCGCGATGGCAATGGGGCGTTCGATCAGGGTCGGATGCGCAGACATTGCTGACAAAAGATCCGGCTCGGCGCTGTCTTTGGTCAGGCCCAACTCCTTGAAGAGCGTCTCTCCGGTGCGCATCATATCCACCGCTGAGATATTGAGCGCAGCCAACACCTCTTTCAGTTCAGCAATCGTGGGGGGTGCGTTCAGATAAGCGCGCGTCTGCACCTCTGCGCCGTGTGCCTCAAGCAGCGCAAGGCCTGCGCGGGATTTGGAACAGCGGGGATTGTGCCAATAGGTGATCATAACCAGTCTCCTCTCTTGCTGGCGACAGCGTCTGCGACGTTAGCATGGCCATCACGCGCCAGCAGATCGTCCAAACCGCGTGCGATATCGCCGACCAGTGACAAACCGCCATAGACCATAGCCGTATAGAATTGCACCGCAGAGGCTCCGGCGCAGATCTTGGCATAGGCCTGCTCTGCGTTGGAGATGCCGCCGACGCCGACCAGCGGCACGCGACCGTTCAGCAACTCGGACAGCTGCGCCAGAACACGGGTGGATTTCTCAAACAGTGGCGCACCAGACAGTCCGCCCGCTTCGCCGCGATGGGCGCTGTTGAGCCCTGTCCGCTCAAGCGTGGTGTTGGTTGCAATCACCGCGTCGATGCCGGTTTCGACAGCGACCTCGGCGATATCTTCGATACCGGCGCGATCAAGATCCGGCGCAATTTTCAGGAACACAGGCACCCGCCGATCCAGCCCGTCGCGGGTGTCGGTCACGCCACTGAGCAGGGCCGAGAGCGCCGCTTTTCCCTGAAGGTCACGCAGTTTTTCGGTGTTGGGAGAGGAGACATTCACCGTGGCGAAATCCAGATGCTCACCACAATGGGCGAGCACCTTGGCAAAATCTGCCGCCCTGTCGCCGCTGTCTTTGTTTGCGCCAAGGTTGAGGCCGATCACCGCGTCCTGCGGACGGACTGCGAGGCGCTGGCCGATCACTGCCATCCCCTCATTATTGAAGCCGAACCGGTTGATTGCGGCCTGATCTTCGGTCAGGCGGAACAGGCGGGGCTTGGGGTTGCCGGGCTGGGGCCGGGGGGTGGCAGCGCCCACTTCAATGAACCCGAAACCGGCCTGACTGAGCGGGCGCAGCGCCTCGGCGTTTTTGTCAAAGCCTGCAGCCAATCCAACCGGGTTGGGCAGATCAAGGCCCGCGATCTGCGTGGCAAGCCGGGGAGAGGTGACAGGGCCGGGCGTCGGCGTCAGCCCCAGCTTCAAGGCTTTGATCGACAGACCATGGGCGGCCTCTGGATCACAGCGGTGCAGCGCCGCAAGGGCGAGACGTTCGGTCAGGCTCACGCCATGTCCTCCGGGAATTGATGCGTGCCATCAACCAGCGGCAGCGGCTTGGCCCAGAGCACATCCTCCATGGTCATTTTGCGATAGAGATGCGGGAATTCGTCCCCGCCGCGCGAGATTTCCCAGCGCAGGTCAGAGCCAAGACGGTCAGCCTCGACTGCGATCAGCCACAGGCCGTCAGCTCCGGCGAAATGCTTGGCCGCGGTTTCCTGTGATTGGCTGGCGGTGGAGAAATGAATGTAGCCATCGTTGAGATCGATCGGGGCGCCGAGGGTCTCGCCCTCTGTCTGCAGGGTGGTCCATTCGTCGGTGCGGAAGATTTTATAGATCAGCATGGCGCGGTGATGCCCTGCGCGTCTGGGTGAATCAAGGCTGAATATTACCCCGCTTGACGCAAAGGCAGCACGGCGGCGAATTTTTCCCCTTTGACTGTCCCGGCATTTCCCCGCACCATTCGGTCAATAGAAAAATAAGGGAGTATGTTTCCATGATGATGCGTTTTCTGACGTCGGTGGCGGCGCTTGGCTTGACGGCGGGCGTGGCGGCAGCTGACTACAAGCTGACCATTTTGCACACCAATGACTTCCACTCTCGGTTTGAGCCGATCAGCAAATATGACAGCGGTTGTCGCGAGGGCGACAATGCTGAGGGTAAGTGCTTTGGCGGATCTGCACGTCTGGTGACTGCGCTTGCGGACGCGCGCGCGCGCAGCAACAACAGCATTCTTGTGGATGGGGGCGACCAGTTTCAGGGATCGCTCTACTATACCTACTATAAGGGCAAAGTTGCCGCCGAGATGATGAACAAGCTGGGCTATGACGGCATGACTGTCGGCAACCACGAGTTCGATGATGGCCCCGAGGTGCTGCGTGGCTTCATGGATTCTGTTCAGTTTCCTGTTTTGATGTCCAATGCGGATGTCAGCGGCGAGCCTACGCTGGCAGACGTGCTGAAGAAATCCACAGTGATCGAACGCGGCGGTGAGAAAATTGGCCTCATTGGTCTCACACCAGAAGATACACCTGACCTGGCCAGCCCGGGCAAGAATATCACCTTCACCAATCCGGTTGATGCCGTTCAGGGCGAGGTCGACAGGCTGACCGCAGAGGGCGTGAACAAGATTATCGTGCTGAGCCATTCGGGATATGCCGTGGACCAGCGGGTCGCGGCCGGCACCACTGGGGTGGATGTAATTGTAGGTGGGCACAGCAACACCTATCTTTCCAATACTTCAGAAAAGGCTGCAGGCCCCTATCCAACCATGGTCAATGATGTGGCCATCGTACAGGCTTACGCCTATGGCAAGTTCCTGGGCGAGCTGAACGTGACCTTTGACGATGCCGGGAATGTTGTTGAAGCGGTGGGTGAGCCGCTGATCATGGATGGCACTGTTGCCGAAGACGAAGGCACCGTTGCCCGCATTGCCGAGCTGGCCAAACCGCTGGATGAGATCCGCAACAAAGTTGTTGCAGAGAGTGCGGAAGCTGTTGACGGTGACCGCAACAATTGCCGCGTTCAGGAATGCCAGATGGGCAATCTGGTGGCCGATGCCATGCTGGACCGGGTGAAGGATCAGGGCGTCAGCATTGCGATTGCCAATTCTGGCGGTATCCGCGCCAGCCTGGAACCCGGTGAGGTCACGATGGGCGAGGTCCTGACGGTGCTGCCGTTCCAGAACACGCTTTCGACCTTTGAAATCACCGGTGAGCAAGTGATTGCGGCGCTGGAGAACGGGGTAAGCCAGGTTGAAGAAATCAAGGGTCGCTTCCCGCAGGTTGCCGGGCTGAAGTTCACCTGGGATCCCACAATTGCCCCTAATGAGGGTCGCATTCAGGATGTCATGGTCGGGGAAGGTGACAGTTTCGCACCGATTGATCCGGCCAAGACCTATGTGGTTGTCACCAACAACTACGTCCGCAACGGCGGCGACGGCTACAAGGTCTTCGCGGGTGACGATAAGAACGCCTATGACTTCGGCCCGGATCTGGCCGACGTGATGGCGGAATATCTGGTCGAAAACTCGCCCTATAAACCCTACACCGACGGCCGCATCAGCCAGAAGTGAGTGGCGGCAGCTGTAGCGCTGCTTTTTGAATAATGGACTGGACCGCGCCATATACCTGGCGCGGTCTTTGTTTTTTGCCCTGGCTGAGGCATAAGACGGTTATGGACCACCCACTGATTGACCTTATCAACGCCCGCATCGAGAAGGCGGAGGCCGATGGCGCTTTTGACAATTTGTCAGGAGCAGGCAAGCCGCTGCCACATGTCGACGACCCGGAGAACGCGTTGGTTAACCGCTTGGTTCAGGAGAGTGGTGGTGTGCCGGAATTTGTCAGCTTGTCCCGGACGCTGGCCGGTCTGCGACAGCAGCTGGTCGACACGGGCGACCGTACAAGGCGTCAGGACATCATGAATGAGATGTCGATGCTTGAGGCCCGCCTGGATCTTGCACGTAAGGCCCATGGAAAATAACGTCCCACCTGCGGACGCTTGCTGGCGGGGGCCGATAAGGCTGTCTGATCCTTTGTAATTCGTAAAGACTGCCCGGCACCTTAGACGATCACCGGGTTCGGTCAGTCGTCTTTCAGGGGGGCTGTCGGGGCACGGTGCGGCGCGCGGCGCAAACGGTCGCCGACCTGGGTTGCCTTCGTCAACAGCGTGGTCATCTGCACCTGCTCGGCAGGGCTGAGGCCGGTCAGTATATCGGCCTGCAATTCCGCAACAATCGGTAGGGCGCGACGCAGCAGAGATTGCCCGCTGTCGGTCAGCGTCACCACCCGCGCACGTCGGTCCGTCGTGGAGATGTCGCGCCGGATCAGCGCCTTGGCCTCCAGCCGGTCGATCACCTTTCCAAGCGTCGCCCTGTCATAGGCTATTCGGGCGGCAATCGTCGCCTGATCGACACCAGGTTCATGGGCCACGGCTTCGATGGCGGCAAACTGAACCGGTGTCAGGTCAATATCATTGCGCGCCATGTGGTCCGCAAACAGCGCTACAGAAATTTGGTGCAATCTCCGGATCAGATGGCCGGGGAACTGCAATGTATCTACCCGTGGCTCTGACATGTCCTACCTCCCGTTGGACAAAAGAATCCCCTGCACATCCGACAGGGCCGGGTGCGGTGAAACAATAGATAGAATTTCAAACGAATCTTTGAGCCATAATAAAATGTTTACAGGGCGAAGGGAATGCGACTTTTCCTTGCGTCCGTGGCGCTGTAGATCATCGGATATGACCATTCGTTTTACATCGCTATCCGATATCCTCGATCAGGACTACGATTGCGTCATTGACGTGCGGAGTCCCGCCGAATTCGCCGAAGATCACTGGCCCGGTGCCATCAATCTGCCGGTTCTGGACAATGAGGAACGCGCGGAAGTCGGCACGATCTACGTTCAGGAAAGCCCGTTTCTGGCGCGCAAAGTGGGGGCGGCCAAGGTGTTTCGCAATGCCGCGGATCATGTTGAGCAAAGGCTAAGCCATCATCCCGGTTCCTGGCGGCCACTGGTCTATTGCTGGCGGGGTGGTCAGCGCTCGGGCAGCTTTACCTGGTTGCTGCAACAGATCGGTTGGCGTGCCGATGTGGTTGAGGGCGGTTATCAGAGCTACCGCCGTCTGGTGAATGACTATCTATATAAAACGGAACTGCCGCATCGTTTTGTGGCGCTGGATGGCTATACCGGCACCGCCAAAACCGAAATTTTGAAACGGGTCCAATCTCTTGGCGGTCAGGTTCTGGATCTGGAAGGGCTGGCGCATCATCGTGGCTCGCTGCTGGGTGATCACCCGACGCCGCAGCCGAGCCAGAAGGCGTTCGAGTCCGAAATAGCTGGTCAGCTGGCGCGGATGACACCGGAGCGGCCTGTGCTGGTGGAGGCGGAATCCAGCAAGATTGGTGCGCGGATCATTCCGCCGCGGCTGTGGTCCGGAATGAAACGCGCCCCGCGGATTGCGGTTGAGGCATCCATTGCAGCGCGCTGTCGCTACCTGTTGGCGGGGTACGACGATATCCTGTCCAATGGTGAGATGCTGCGTATCCGGCTGGATGGGCTGCGGGCGCACCGCTCCAACGCGGTGGTCGATGGCTGGTTGCAGTTGATTGATGCAGGCGACAAACCAGCGCTGACGGAGGCGTTGATGGTGCAGCACTACGATCCGGCCTATGAGACCGCGCGCCGGACCATCGGCGCGGATGTTGTCGCGACACTTCGGGCCGGGGATCTTGGGGAGGCTGATCTGGACCGGCTGGCCGCAGATCTGCTTGGCGAACTTGATCGGATGTCGTCCGGGTAGCCTCCGGTGCGGGATATTCAACGCGACAACACCGGTCTCAGACGAGTGTGATCGCGCCTGCCGTGCCTGACATTTGGCCGATGATGGCAGCATTCGGGGTGTGGGCGCGCAGCCGCGGCAACAGGGCTTCCGCCTGACTCATGGGCAGCGCAGCCAGCAGGCCGCCTGCAGTTTGCGGATCAAACAACAGATCTTGTACGCCGCCGGTGGAAATCTCCGGCAGCTGGGCGGCGTTTTCTGCAAACAAAGAAGACCGTACCCGCTGTGCTGATAGGGCAGCGGCGCCAGGCAGATAGGGGATCGCATCAAGACGAAGCTCAGCGCCGAGCTTTGATGCCTCACATATCCCGAGTAGATGCCCCAGCAGCCCGAAGCCGGTCACATCGGTCATCGCATGTGCGCCACGCAGCAGCTCAGCGGCCTGACCTTGCGGCTGGCTCATGGAGGTCAAGGCGGCCGCGACGGATGCCCCATCAGCAGCCCCTGTCATTTCGGCGGCCATGATTACACCAGTGCCCAGCGGTTTGGTCAGGATCAGCGCATCTCCGGGCTGGGCTCCGGCTAGGGTGATGGGCTGTCCACCACAGAGCCCGGTGACACTGAAGCCGATGGTCAGCTCATCCCCGACAGAGGTGTGACCGCCAACGATATCGGCACCGGCGTCGCGGATGATCTCACCGGCGGCGGTCATGATTTCGCGGAGTGTCCGGACCTGAAGCGCCGGTGACAGTTTCGGTAGGATCAGATTGGCAGTGGCAGCTTGCGGCGCGGCGCCCATTGCCCAGATATCACCCAGCGCATGCACGGCAGCGATCCGGGCCATCACAACCGGATCAGCGGTAAAGGCCCGCAGGTGATCGGTGCTGAGGACCTGTCGTTGCCCGCCGGTCATCAAAAGTGCCGCATCATCACCGGGCAGGGGCGTGATATCCGCGCGCCGCACCTCTGGCTGAGAGCTTAGCGTGGTCTTCAGCGCGCGGGCACCAACCTTTGCGCCGCAGCCGCCACACATCGGTTTTTCACCAAGCGCCTCGGGCAGATCATGCGTGTGCTCGGGGGGCAAAGCCGGGGTTTCCATCTGCGGAAGGTCGCGGAATTGTGTCATGAAGGTCTGATCAATGTGGTCTTTCCAACGCCACATCCAGCGCCCGGACAGGGTCTGGCCGAACCGTTCACCAACGGCGGTCTTGTTCCCCATGGAAATCAGTTTCAGATAGTCCTTTTGCGGGTGATACCGGCGCAGCGGATCCTTGGTCAGGCTGGCGCGCAGATTCTGATAGAGCACGGGTGCCTGACGGACTGCGTAGACACCGGCCTTGGGGCGTGGATCATTGCTGAAATGGGCACAGTCGCCGCTGGCGAAAACGCCGATCTGACTGGCCTGTAGGGTGCTGTCGACGCGGATAAAACCATGATGCAGGTCCAGGCCGCTATCGGCAAGCCAGGGATACGGGCGCGCGCCCGCCGCGCCGGTGGTGAAATCGGAGGGGATGACCCGCCCATCATCAAGCACCACATGGGCGGCTTCTACTTGGGTGATTGTGGCTTGCTCAACCACAGTCACCCCCAAATCATGCAGGGCCTTGCGCAGCTGGGCCTGGGCTTTGTTGCCTGCGTCCTTGAGGATGGTGCCACGGTCAATCAGCGTGGCCTGCGCCAGTCGCCTGCGGGCGCGCAGGGCGTAGGCCATTGCGAGGATCAATTCGACCCCGGCCACGCCACCGCCGATAACCGCAAAATGGGCGGGGCCCTCACCATCGCGGAACTGTGCCCAAGAGGCGGCGAAGCGGCCCAATGGTTTGGCTGGGATGGCGTGGTTCTCAAACCCGGGCATGTCCGGCATCGCGGAGGTGATACCCAGATTGATCGCGGCTATATCATAGGCAATAGGCGGGCGGCCTGCGACATGCACCTGCCGGGCGTCTGTATCGATATGTTCGGCAGCCCCGAGAATAAGCCGCGCCCCGGCGAACCGCGCCAGTTTCACCAGATCAATGTCCAGCGCGTCGCGATCGTAGTGTCCCGCGACGAAGCCCGGCAGCATCCCGGAGTAAGGCGCGGTGGGTCCGGGGTTGATAACAGTCAAGCGCGCCCCGGCCAGCGGGCGCATCCCCCATTTGCGCAGCACCAGCGCGTGTGTGTGCCCGCCGCCGATTAACACCACGTCTTTGGTCAGGGGGAGGGGGGCTGCATACATAATTGTCGTCCACCGGGCTGCACAGGGTCACCCGGACTAGCTGCATCCCGGATGAAAGACCCCCGCCGACAGGGGCGGGGGATGTTTGGTCAGACCTCAGGCCCGATCACCTCGTTCTCGGGTTTCTTATGGGTTGCCCAGATCTTGTCATCGCCCGCGTCGGGCAGGCTGTCCGGGGTGTCATGCCGGTGGATATGCACCTTGGCAATGAAATTTGCCGTGATCGGGGCGGTCAGGAACAAAAACAGCGTGATCATCAATTCATGCACCGATAGGTGGTGCTCATAGACCGCTGCATGGGTCATTGAGGCCAACAGCACACCGCCGACGCCCAGCGTCGTCGCCTTCGTTGGCGCATGCAGCCGCGACATGCGATCATTGAGCTTCAGCAGGCCAAAAGAGCCGACGATACCGAAAACACCGCCGATCACGAGAAACCCGGCAATGACGATGTCAAAGAACAATTCCATGGTCTCTCCTCACTCAATAATATTGCCGCGCAGGATGAACCGCGCGTAGGCCACAGTGGAGACAAATCCCAACATGGCGATGATCATTGCCGCCTCGAAGAAAATCTCGGTCCCAAGCGCCAGCCCATAGAGCACCATCAGCGCGATGGCGTTGATGAACATGGTGTCCAGAGCAAGGATCCGGTCGGCAACATCCTCGGCCGAGACCACCTTCCAGAGGTTCATCAGCAGTGATAGCGCAAAGCAGACGAACGCAAAAATTGCAGCGGTTTCGATCATTCGAAAATCTCCTTCAGGCGACGTTCGTAGCGGTCCTTGATGTCGTCCCGCACGGCCTCCGGATCGGGCGCATCAAGGCAATGCACCAGCAGCGCATGGCCCTCTGCGGAGAGGTCCGCCGACACGGTGCCCGGCGTCATGGTGATTGTTGCGGCCAATACCGTGATCGCCTCGGGCGTGCGCAGTTCCAGCGGTACAGTCACCCAATTGGGGTGACGGCGGGAATTGGGTTTGAACAGCACGATCTTGGCGACCACCAGATTGGCAACCACAATATCGTAAAGCACGATGAGGACATAGCCGATGATCTTCATCGGGCCTTTCATCTTCAGCTGTTGTGGCCAGTAGGGCTGGGTCAGAAAGGGGATCAAAACCCCCAGCATGAAGCCAAAGACCAAGGAGTTCAGTGACCAGCCGTTGACCAGCAGTAGCCAGGTAACAGTCAGCACCAGCGTCAGGATCGGGTGCGGCAGTATGCGGCGCATCAGCTTCATTTTGAGCCCCCCCCGAGGACGGTTTCGATATAGGCGGTTGGCGTGAACAGCTGGACCGCCGTCGCATCAGCATAACGCGTCATCGGCCCGGCAAAGATGGTGAGCAGTACAAGCGCCGTCATCAGGCCAAAGCATACCACGAGCGGCAGAACCGGTGTTGCCGCAGGGGCGGCGGTTGCCGCGCCGTCAAGCAGGTCGTCACTGTCAGCCTCTGTATCTGCGTCGCTGTCGTTGTCCGGCAAACCATGGCTTTTCCAGAAAATCAGCGTGCCAGCACGGGCGAGGCCAATGATTGTCACCAGTGAGCCGACCAGGATCACTGCCCAGATCCACCAGACCAGATCATGATCGCGTGCGGCGTCCATCACCAGCAGTTTCCCGATGAAGCCGGAGAGCGGCGGCATCCCCGCCAGCGCAATGGCCGCGACAAAGAACATTACCGATAGAAGGCCGCTCTGCGGCATCAACCGCATCGCGGCAACCGCGCCGCCCTGACGCTCCATCACCTGATCGGCTATCAGGAACATCAGTGCTGTCGCCAGCGTCGAATGGACGATGTAGTAGAGCGCGGCGCCAGTGGCGGCTGGGGTAAACAGCGCGATGGAAATCAACAGCGTGCCCATCGATGTAATCGCGCCAAAGGCAACCAGCCGTCCGATCTCGCGGGAGCCGAGGACCCCGATAGCCCCTACTGCAAGCGTCAACAGCGCCGCAGGCAGCAGCCAGTCGCCGACCAGGCCTTCGGTGATTGCGACGTCGGGGCCGAAGATCAGGGTGTAGACACGCAGGATGGAATAGGCGCCCACCTTTGTCATGATGGCAAACAGGGCGGCAACAGGCAGCGGGGCATGGCTGTAGGAGGCCGGCAACCAGAAATGCAGCGGCAGCACCGCAGCCTTGATCGCAAAGACCAGCAGCAGCATGACCGCACCGACGCGCAGCAGGGCGGTTTCCTCGCCCGACATCTCTGCCACGCGCACCGCCAGATCGGCCATGTTCAGCGTGCCGGTGACGGCGTAGATCGTGCCGAGCGCAAACAGGAACAGGGTCGAGCCTAGGAGGTTATAGACCACATATTGCACCCCGGCCTGAAACCGCTTGGCGCCGCCTGCGTGGATCATCAACCCATAGGAGGCAATGAGCAGAACTTCGAAGAACACAAACAGGTTGAAGGCATCGCCAGTCATGAAGGCGCCGAGAATGCCCATGATCTGGAACTGGAACAGCGCGTGGAAATTGGCACCACGGGAGTCCCAGCCAGTGCCAATCGCATAGAGCACAACCGCCAGCGCCAGTACGGAGGTAAGGACGATCATCATCGCCGACAACCGATCCAGCACCAGGACGATGCCAAAAGGCGCAGGCCAGTCGCCCAGCTCATAGACCTGCACGGTGCCATCAGCCGCCTGCGCGGCCAGCGCCAGTGTCAGGCACAGCACCAGCACGCTGCTGGCAACGGAGAAGATCCTCTGCAGGTCCAGATGGAAGCGCAGCACCATGATAATAAAGGGCGCAACAATTGCCGGCAGGACAATCGGCGCAATCACGAGGTGGTTCATGCGTCATCTCCTGCTTTGGCATCGTCATCGCTGAGGTTGATCCGGTCGTCCTGCGACGACAGATAGGCCCCCAGCGCAATCATCACCACAACGGCAGTCATGCCAAAGGAGATCACGATCGCGGTGAGCACCAGCGCCTGCGGCAGCGGATCGGTATAGGGCACCTCTTCGTATTTGTTGAGGATCGCAGGCGCGTTGGTCATCAGGCGGCCCGTGGCAAACAAAAACACGTTCACCGCATAGGACACCAGTGACAGCCCAAGAATGACGGGAAAGCTGCGACGGCGCAGGATCAGGTAGATGCCGGCCGCGGTCAGAACGCCCACGGCCGAAGCGACGAGAATTTCCATAGTCAGCCCTCGTTCTCGGTCTTGGCCACATCATCGCGGGCCGGGTTGATATCCATCGCATGGGTGCTGTCGGTACCGGGCTGCCAGGCAAAGCGGGACAGGCTCTCCAGCGCCAGCAGAACCGCGCCGACAACAGCCAGGAACACGCCCAGATCAAACAGCGCCGCAGTGGCCCATTCGAACTCTTCCAGCGGTGCCCAATGGATGTAGCCAAAGGCGCTGGTCAGGAAGGGCTGACCACTGAACCAAGACCCCATACCGGTCGCGGCGGCGATCAGCACGCCGGATCCGATGATGCCGTGATAGGGATAGCGCTGTCGCTCCGTTGCCCAGGCAAAACCCGACGCCATATACTGCATGATGACAGCAATCGCTGCGATCAGCCCGGCGATAAAGCCACCACCGGGCAGGTTGTGCCCCCGGAAGAAGATATAGGCCGCCACCATCAGCGCCAGCGGCATCATCACGCGGGTCGCCACCACCATCATCATCGGATGCGAGTCACCAGCTTGCGGCAGATCAGGCTTCCGATTCAGCAGATAGGCCCGCACGCGGGTGCCCAGCACCGCCTCGGTCAGCGCAAAGATCACCAGTGCTGCAATGCCAAGAACGATGATCTCGCCAAAGGTGTCAAAGCCCCGGAAATCCACCAGGATCACATTGACCACATTGGTACCGCCACCGCCCTTGTAGGAGTTCTCAAGGTGAAAGCCGGAAATCGTCTCACCGATGAAATCACGGGTCATGAGTGCGTAGATCAGCCCGCCAACCCCAAGACCTGCGATGCTGGCGATGGAGATATCGCGCAGACGGGCGCCGCCGGAGCTTTCGACCGGGGTTTCCTTGGGCATGAAGTTCAGCGCCAGCAGCATCAGAATGATGGTGACCACTTCAACCGAAATCTGCGTCAGGGCGAGATCCGGGGCTGACATGTAGTTGAAACCCATGGAGACCACGAGACCGACAACGCCGATCAGCACCAGCGCCAGCAGGCGATTTCGGTGCATCGCGACCAAGAAACCAGTGGCGATCAGCAGGCTGGCCCAACCAAGGATCGGGATCAGCCCCACAGCCTGCAGGGTTCGAGTCGGCGCAGCCAGCGTGCCCGACTGGTAAGCGTAATACGACAGCGCTGCGGTAAAGGTGATCATGATCCCGCCATAGCGCGGCATGGAGCCATTGTGCATCCCATCGGTGATCCCGCGCGCAAGGCGGGTCAGGGCAGCAATCAGCGCCTCAAAAATCACCTTTGCCTCTGGTCGCGGAGTAGCATCCCAGAGACGCATTAGCGGTTTGTGCAGCATCAACAGCACCACACCCCCGGCAACTGCTGCCATCGACATATAAAGCGCCGGGGTAAACCCGTGCCAGAGTTTCAGAGAGTAATAGGGCAGTTTCTCGCCACCAATCACGGCGGAGGCAGCAGTCGCCACCAGCGGCCCCACGATCTTGGCTGAGAACAGGCCGATCAGGACCACAAGACCAATGAGGAACGCCGGCGCCAGCCACATGCCGACACCCGGGTCATGCGGGGTCGCCGGATAGTCGTCACGTTTTGGCCCGAGGAAGACATGGGCGATGAAGCGGAACGAATAGGCGGCGGAGAACAAGGCGCCCAATAGCGCCAGACCCGGCACCAGATAATGTGAACCGGCCCAGGCGGTGTGAAAAGTCTCTTCCAGCATCATTTCCTTGGACAGGAAGCCGTTGAACGGCGGAATACCGGCCATCGACAGGGCTGCAACCGTCGCAATGGCAAAAGTGATCGGCATCAGGTGCCGCAGGCCGCCAAGACGCTTGATATCGCGGGTGTGGGCCTCGTGGTCGACAATACCGGCAGTCATAAACAACGCCGCCTTGAACGTCGCATGGTTGATAATGTGGAACACCGCAGCCACCGCCGCAAACTTTGTGCCAAAGCCGAGGAGCATGGTGATCAGCCCCAGATGGCTGACGGTGGAAAACGCCAGCAGCGCCTTCAGATCATCTTTGAATAGGGCAATGATCGCCCCCAGTACCATGGTGATTAGCCCGGTTGTGGCGACGATATAGAACCATTCAGGCGTACCGGCCAACACAGGCCACATCCGCGCCATCAGGAACAGACCTGCCTTTACCATCGTGGCGGAGTGCAGATAGGCCGATACCGGCGTCGGTGCGGCCATGGCGTGCGGCAGCCAGAAATGAAACGGGAACTGGGCCGATTTTGTGAAAGCGCCTATCAGGATCAGGATCAGGGCCGGCAGATAGAGCGGCGAGGCTTGAATGACCTCCTTTGCGCCGAGGATCACGGTCAGGTCATAGGAGCCAACGATATTGCCGAGGATCAGCATGCCCCCGATCATGGCCAGACCACCCGCACCGGTGACCGTCAGCGCCATACGCGCGCCCTGGCGCCCCTCGGGCAAGTGTTTCCAATAGCCGATGAGAAGGAACGAGCTCAGCGAGGTTAGTTCCCAGAAAATCAGCAGCAACAGGATGTTATCCGATGTGACAATCCCCACCATCGCGCCCTGAAACAGCAGCAGGTAGGTGTAGAAATTGCCCATCGGATCCTCGCGTGAGAGGTAGAACCGTGCATAAAGGATGATCAGCAAGCCAATGCCAAGGATCAACCCCGCAAAGAGGAACCCCAACCCATCAAGGAAGAAGTTGGCGTTCAGCCCCAGGGAGGGCAGCCAGTCGAATTGCGCCTGAATAACCTCGCCGCGCATCACCGCCGGGGCGTGCAGCATCAGTCCGACAAACGCGAGCAATGTTGTCAGGCCTGCCGCCGATGCCGAGGCATTGCGCCCGGCACGGATCAATAGCGCGGGGAATACCGCGCCCAGAAAGGGCAGGGCTGCAATCAGGAACAGGGACACGTGCGGTTCTCCTCCATGCACAGGGCCAGATCGTTTGGTGCCTAAGCAATTTTTCGCAACTGTGCCAGCCCCGACCGCGCCTGCAAACCCTGCAAAAGCGGCGATCAGGTTAGTTTTTTGCGCACCGCACCGGTTTGGTGCGGTCTGGTGTCAGGTTGACAAGAACTTGATCACCATGCGGGATGTCTCATGCTGAACACTATGCAGGAACCTGCTAGGTCTTGGATCATGTAGGACGGCGCCTGCAGTGGGGGGAGAGGCCAGATGTCGCATTCTCAATCAAAACGGTCAGATAATTCCAACGCTCAGTCCGAAGGCGGTGACGGCAATCCACAAATCGCATCGGGGGCGGGCGATCCGGCGATCTCGCGGCGTCGGTTCCTGCGCGCCGGGGCGGTCCTTGGAGGGCTCGCGGTTGTGAGTGGTGGTGGATATGTTTGGTGGCGTCGCCAGCCCCCAGACCATGATCTACCGCGCCTGACTGTGGAGGAGGCCTTTGCAAAGGCCAAGGCGGAAGAGCTGATCCTGGTGGACATCCGTACTCCGCGCGAATGGCGGGCGAGCGGGGTGCCCGTTGGCAGTCATCAGATTGATATGCGGCGCGAGGACTTTCTCGCGGCGCTTGATCAGGTTACCGGGGGCAATCGCAGTGCGGCGCTGGCGCTGATCTGTGCGCGCGGCGTGCGCTCGGCCCGTGTGACGCTGGCGCTGGATGCGGCCGGTTATTCCAACGTGATCGACGTGCCGGAGGGGATGCTGGGCTCTGCCGCTGGTCCGGGCTGGCTGCGCAGCAATCTGCCCGTCGCCCGCTGGAAGGGGCAGGGCTGATGCGGTTTGCAATTGCGCGCGCCAGTCGCTGGTGCCTCGGTTTTGGCATGGCGCTATCTGGGATCTCACTTGCGCCCGTGGCGTTGGCTGGATGTGGGCCAGAGGCCGATGCCTGCCAGATCAAGGAGGGGGATTACCATATCGTCCTGCCTGACACGCAACTTGATGAGGCAATCCCGGCAGTGATGTTTCTGCACGGCTACGGCGGCTCGGGCGCGGCCGCCCTGCGCAACCGGGCGATGGTCGATGGGTTGACCGGTCGCGGCTACGCGGTAATTGCGCCCACGGCGCTGCCCCGCAATCCCGGTGGTCCGCGCTCTTGGGCTTTTTTGCCGGATTTCGGTGGCCGTGACGAATCTGCCTTCTTCGATGCGATTTTGGCAGATGCTGAAGGTCAGTTTAATATCGACCGGGATGCTGTTGTATTATCAGGGTTTTCCGCCGGTGCCTTTATGGTTAGCTACCTCGCGTGCGCGTCACCTGATCAGTTTGTGGCTTATGCGACGGTATCCGGCAGTTTCTGGCGGCCTCAACCGGAGAGCTGCGCTGGCCCCATACGGCTGATGCATACCCATGGATGGGCGGATGAGGTAGTGCCGCTGGAGGGGCGCTACCTCGGAAACCGGCGCTTCCAGCAGGGCGATGTCTTTGCCGGGCTGGAGTTATGGCGAGATACCAACGGGTGTAGCACACATGCGCCAAGCCGCAGTTGGTCCGATGGAGATCAGCTACGGCGCCGTTGGGACTGCGGGCCGGAGGCAGATATCGAATTGGTGCTGTTTGCTGGTGGTCATCGGGTGCCACGGGATTGGGCCAATTGGCTGGTGGATTGGGTCGAGAACAGCGCGCTGTCGCAATGAGGCAACAGATTTTTCGACCGCTTTTTCAGTGATATTTCAATAAAATAAACCTGAGGAATTGTTTAAAACCCCTCAGGTTTTACATTTTTATACAATTTTGACGTTTTTACTTAGCCGCGGCGCGGTGGGGCGGCACGGTCTCAAGTGTCAAGCGCAGCCGATCGCGCCGGGCGCGGGCGATCCGCGTGATCCGCGGTTCCTTATGGACTTCACGCGTTGCCAGAAGAGCCTTGGCAAAGCGTTGCAGTGGCACACCTGAGAGCGCCGACAGAGGCACCGCCAGTACCAGTGACAGTGCAATAGGCAGCAGCCAGACAGAGACCACACCCGCCAGAATACCGCTCCAGAGGGCAACGCCGCTGACAGTTTCTAGCGCATGGCACGTCATCAGGGTGCGCCAAGAGTATCTGCCGCCGTCCCGCGCTTGGGGCGACCAACCTTTTTGCAGGCCAAAGGTGGTGCGCAGCACGGCAATCATCTGCTGCACCATCAGGATCGGCGCATAAAGGATCGCAAGCAGGATCTCCACCAGCAGCGACAGGGCAAAGGGGCCTGCGCCGCCATATTCTGAGAACCGGCTGCCGGTCATCGGCAGGGCAGCAACAGCCAGCAGCTTGGGCGCCAGCAACATGGCGTAGATCAGCAGGATCACCAGCACATGGCGCGGCTCCGACATATCAGGCCAGGACGGCATCAGCGGATTGGTTTCGCTGAAGTAGGTGAGGACAGAGGCTTCTTCGCCACGTCCGATCAGCGCCCAGATCACCAGCAGGGCGAACCAGACCGGGGCCATCAGATAGCCGATGGCCCCGTGTAGCAGGTGAAACCGCGACAGTGCTCGAAAGCCCTTGGCATTCAGGAGGTTCAGATGTTGCAGGTTGCCCTGGCACCAGCGCCGGTCACGCAGCACGTGATCGATCAGCGTTTGCGGTGTTTCCTCGTAGGAGCCGCGGATACGAGGCAGGAACTGGACACTCCAACCTGCCCGGCGCAGCAGACCTGCCTCGACGAAGTCATGGCTCATGATCAGCTTCTCACCCCCAAAGGCCGAGCGCAGCGGCGGCAGACCTGCACAGGCGGCAAAGGCGCGGGTGCGGATGATCGCGTTATGGCCCCAATAGTTGCCCTCGTGCCCGGCCCAGCGGGCCAGTCCTTCGGCAAGTGCCAGGCCGTAGACCCCATTGGCAAATTGCTGCATCCGGCCAAAGACGGACTGTGCGCCGATCAGCTGGGGGTAGCTCTGAATGAGGCCCGCGCCGGGATCGCGTGCCAACGCATCGGCCAGGTGGGCGATGGCGCGTCCTGTCATCAGGCTATCGGCATCCAGCACCAGCATGGCGTCCCAACCCGCGCCCCAGCGGCGCACCCAATCGGCGATATTGCCAACCTTGCGACCGGCGTTGTCCGCACGGCGGCGATAGTAGAGCTGGGTTCCGACAGGCAACATCGCACGCAGAGCTTCGACGCTGGCGCGTTCCTGCGCTGCAATGGCGTCATCGCGGGTGTCAGACAGGATGAACATCGCATAGTCATGAACACCGCCACGGGCGTGCAGCTCTTCCAGCATCGACTGGGCATTGCCCAGCACATACCATGGAACCTCGTTATAGATCGGCATCAGCAGCGCGACCTTCATCCGCTGCGGGCGACCCCGACCCAACGCGCGCGGCCGTTGCGCAAGCCCCCAGAGGCCAAGCAATACAGTCGAGACCGAGAAGCATATCCAGAAAAAGTTGAAGGAAATCAGCACCAGAAGCGCGACTTCCAGCATCGAAAACCCGTCGGCAGCAAACCAGTCCTTCATCCCCCAGGTCAGCAAACCGGTTGCCGCCATTGCCGGGGAAAAGGCCAGCACCCGCCAGAGCGCGACTTGCCCTTGGGTTGCCTCGCCTGTCGGTGCGGATGTGGTTGCCCGGTCATCACGTGCAGGGCAGGCCTGATCCTGAAAATGGGCGCCGAAATTCTGCTCCGGCATTGCCAGTGGCTGTTCCGGAGGGGTCAGCGAAAAATTGGTCATTTGGTCCACCGATAAAGCCAGACTTCCGATGCGGGCTGACCGTCCTTGCGCAACTCGGCGCGCAGTTCAACATGATCGCGTTCGCCCGGGTCAAAGGCAAACGCCAACCGCAGACCACCGGTTTCCGGGTTTTCCTGCAATACGCCTTCGGTTGGGGTGACATGGGGGGAGGTGATATGCGCCTGAAGATCATCCACACCGCCCGCAAACATCGGGTGAGCGGCAAAATCAATGGTCATGATGCGACCGGGATCACCGAAGATCCGCGCGCCAGCAGCCGTATTGATCACCTGTGGGATCGGCAGTTCCGGGCCATCGCCCCAGGTCAGGCGATAGTCGATATTGATTTCGGAACCGGGCACGTAACTCTCGCGTGGGCGCCAATAGGCCACGATATTATCGTAGATTTCCTTGTCTGCCGGAATTTCCACCAATGTGACCGCGCCCTTGCCCCAATCGCCCTTCGGTTCCACCCAGAGCGCCGGGCGCTGGTGATAATGGGCCTCCAGATCCTCGTAGTCCGACAGCAGCCTCGGCCGTTGCATGAGGCCAAAGCCATGCGGATTTTCATCGACAAAGGAGGACAGTTGCAGCGTCTTCGGGTTGGCCAGCGGTCGCCACAGGGTTTCCCCATTGCCGTTGATCACCAGCAACCCGTCGCTGTCATGGACTGCGGGGCGGAAATCATCGAAACGGTTGCGGTTGGTCTGATCAAAGAGGAACATCGACGTGAGCGGACCAAGCCCGATATTGTCCAGCTCTTCGCGCGCAAAAAGCCGCGCCTCGACGTCCATCACGGTGTTCTGGCCGGGCAGGATATCGAACCGGTAGGCGCCGGTCACCGAAGGTGAATCCATAAGCGCATGGACCACCATATTCTTCTGTCCGGGCACTGGCGCTTCGAGCCAGAACGATATGAATTCAGGGAATTCTTCCCCCTTCGCGGTGGCCGTGTTCACGGCCAGCCCCCGCGCTGAGAGCCCGTAGGCATGGGCCGCCCCGATGGCGCGGAAATAGCTCGCCCCCTGGAACACGCAGAATTCGGTTTTCTTGCCGGGTTCTTTCAGATCAGTGCGCAAGCGAAAGCCGGAATAGCCAAGGCTGTCGTCAACGCTGAGATCAGGCGCCTTATCGGTTTTGTCAAACAGCGACAGATCAAAGGCAACCGGCTGTGCCAGACCATTTTCGACGGTGAAAATCTCTACCGGGCGGGGGAAGTAGAGGCCCGGCAGGAAGAAATCGACATTGTAGCTGCGCGGGGTTTTGGACCAGAGCGCGTCACGACTGCGGAACCAACGGGTCTGGTAGTCCTCGTAGCTCTGCTCCTGCCAGTCCTGTGGAACGCTGGCGCGGGGCGCGTAGGGGGCGGCGGCCAGTTCGCGGGCAAGCGATACCACCGTCTCGCGCGAGAATGCAGGGCCACCGGTCGCCAATGCAGGCGATGTCAGCGCCCCAAGCGCAAACGGAGCGGTGCTGGCCAAGGCCGTTGCCAGAAAGGTGCGTCGCGAAAATGCTCTCATCTCTTGGTTTTCCATGGATGCGATTTGAACCAGGCAGCGATATAGGCGCAGCCAATGATCAGGCCAAACCCTGTGAGGTTAAAAAATGCGGTTGTCAGGATGGACCGGTCCGTCAGGTCCATGGCAAAGCCAAGCAGCCGTGCCAGTGCCATCGAAAAGACAAAGACCGCAAGCGATTGCTGACCGACCTTGGTGATCAGCGACAGGAGCACAGCCCAGACCCGGGCCACTGTTGACTGGCCGGATGCAATCAGGCGCCGACCACCTTCACCTGCGATCACCCAGCCGAGATAGGCCAGTGACAGGAAATGCCCAAAGCGCAGCAGGCCAAAGTCGGTTTTCTCCCGCCATTCCGCTGTCTGTTTCCAGGTGGGACGGATGAGGTCGGCAAGATCCGGGCTCCAGGCCTCAACCCAGAGAAAGACCTTCCATGACCCAAACGGGGCCAGCAGGACAAGGTAAGCCGCGGCCACGACCATCAGCACGCGGGAGACAGGCGGAGCGGGGAGCCAGCCTTTCATGAAGGCAAAGCCGGTGAAGAACAAAAGCTGCCATCCAAAGGGGTTGAAGAACCATTCGCGGCTGGACCAGGGTTCAGCGGAGAGCGATAGCCCGTTCGGCCCAAGACCGATCATATAGGGGTTGGCCAGCAGCCAGATCCCGACTGAGGCCGAAGCCACGGCCCAGATCCCGATACGCTCCAGTCCCATCATTAGTGGCATTAGCGCCAGCACCACCAGATACATTGGCAAGATATCGAAATAGTTTGGCACATAGCTGAGAGTCATCAGCCCGACCAGCTGCGGCACCGGGTTTTCAAAGAACGGGCGCAGATTGAGTGAGGCGATATAGCTCTTGTCGAAGCTGCCATAGAGATCCAGTGCAGCCATGGTGGTCGCGATAAACACAAACAGCCCGATGTGGGCCCAGAACACCTGCCAGCAACGAAACAGAACCCGCGCACTGCCCATGAGCCAGCCCTGACGGCCGAAGGTGCCACCAAAGGCGATGGCCGACGCCATGCCGGAACAGAAGACAAAGATCTCTGTTGCGTCGGAAAAGCCAAACCGCGCCGGGATCCATCCGGTCCAGCGGTTGCCGGGGATATGGGCGCAGAGGATGATGAACATGGCAATGCCCCGGTAGAAATCCAGACGTGGATCACGGGGTGCACGCGGCTGCACATCCGATTGCGGGGCAACCGGGCGATTGGCCACTGGTGTGGTCTCGGTGCCCTTGGCACCGGGAAAGGGCGAGATGGTCGCCATAGGCTGTTGTGTCCTTACTTCGGTTACTCTGCCGGGACGCTTTGTGCGCCTGGCGCACCACGTCCGGCAGTAATCAGTGCGCGGCGCGCCTGGGCATAGCTGTCTTCGGCGCCGCCTCGCTGGGCCCGCCGTTCATTGAGGATGGCCTCCACCGCATCCAGACGCCCCGCCCGGAGGCCTGCATCAATGGTTACGCGTTCAAAGACATCCCGCTGGGCATGACTGCCACCGGCCAGTTGCAGCGAACTGCGACCCGTCGCCAGATAACCGAAGGCCTCGCTGTAGTTGCCTTCGCCAAACGCCTCCAGCCCCAGTGCCAGGCCACATCCGGGCGTCGCCATACGGGCATCGCTTTCACTTGCGCCGCGGCGGGCGTCGGCATGAATACGTTGCACCAGCTGGCCGGCCTCAAGTTTGCGGTCATCACCAACCAGCGCCAATAGATAATGCAGGTCGGCAAAAATCAGACATCCATCTTCGGTCCGGTTGGCGCAAAGCTCAGCCAGTTCTTCCCAGCGGTCACCGATTGCAACGCCCTCCAACTCCAGACGCATCAGCAGTGAGGTGGCATTGGAGATGTCGCGGTAGTCGTCGGTTTTGTCCTTGCGGATCTCATGATCATAAAGCGCCAGAACCTGTTCGCTCTGCCCCTGATCCAAGTGCATGAGTGCTTTGTGCCACCAGACATGGTAGCGGAAATTGTTGCAATGCGCCCAGGCCTCCTCGCGACCGGTGAGCCAGTCCAACCCCGCGCGCGAATTGCCTGTCATGTCATGCACATGGGCCACGGCATGCAGCCCCCAGGCATCATCCGGCGCCATCCAGAGCGCCTGCCGCCCGGTGGCGTCCGCCAGATCATAGGCCCCGGTTTCCTCAAGTGAGAAGGCATGACACCCCAATAGGTATCCCCGCCCGGCATGGTCGGGTGCATAGGCGGGCAACACCCGCTCAATAGACCGACGCATGCCCGCGCTGTCGCCCAGAATAAAGCGGATCGCATGGCTTAATTTCATCGCCAGCGCATCTTCCGGATGGTTGCGCAGCACCGTCTCCATCTCGGCAATCGCAGCGGAGGGGCGCCCGTCCAGCCAGGCGCCGAGCGCGGAAATGTAGTGACGTTCACGCGGGAGGGCGCCATCTTCAGCGGCTTTGGCAGCGGCATAGGCGTCGTGCGCGGCCTGCATCAGCTCCGCCCGGCCCAGCAGCAGTACGAACATGCCCTTGGCGGCCTGTGCCAGTGCAAACTCAGGAGCGGCTTCCAGCAGGGCGCCGAGATGCGTTGGCGCTGCAGCTGCATGCGACAGAACCCCCATCTGTACGGCGTTCCAGTTCTCAAGAGCTGCGGCATCTGTCAGGCTGGTGTCCTGGCCAAAAATATCTTGCATCATCGTTTGTCCGATCCGTGTCAAAAACGAAAGCAGAGGCGCTTTGTCGTCGAGCCTAAAGCACGCTATCGCGTCTCGCGATGCCCGCTCGCGGTTTGGTGAAGTGGCGTGTGCAATCTCGCGGGAATAGGGAGCCAACCCTGTCGATTGGCAGCGATTTCCCGCATTTTTGCCTGTCTGGCAAGCCCGTGTTGCCCGACTTTGGCCGAAGACCGCCAGTTTCTGTAACACTCGGCCAGATCCTGCCGGTCGCAGATCGCAAATGGGACTGTTTTCTGCGGTTTCTTAAGGGGATAGGAGCCGCGGTCACTGCGAATCCGCCCACGTCGACGCGGGCGGATCGAGGGTGGAGGGGGGCTGCGCCACCGCTACAGGGGTCAGCAGCTCTCTTCGGCAAAGGGGTCCGCTGCGGTTGCAAGAAGGTCGGTGCTGTCCCCGCAGGTCGGTGGCGCGTGACGATAGGTGACCGGCGTGCGCGAGAATTTCAGCGGGTTGCCCAGCAGCCTGACAGGCCCGGCGGCAGAGGTCATCTCAATTGTCATCTCGCGGGCCGCGACCTGATCAGTGGCAAAAACCTGATCCAGTGTTTGCACCGGTCCCGCTGGTACCTTGCGGGCCTCCATCGCGGCGATCACCGCGTCGGTGCTGTATTGGCGCAGGGCGGGCACCAGAATATCGGCCAGCGCATCGCGGTTCTGCAAGCGTGCCGGATTGGTGGCAAAACGCGGATCCCGCGCCAGCCCGTCAAGCCCGAGAAAGGACAGGAACCGGCCAAATTGCGCGTCATTGCCCACCGCCAGAATTACATGACCATCGGAGGTTTCATAGAGCCCATACGGCACGATGCTCGGATGTTCATTGCCGCGTCGTTTCGGGGCTGTCCCTGTATTGAGCGTCGCGACACCTTCGTTGATCAGCCAGGCGATCTGCGCATCAACAAGCGCGATATCAACCTGCTGGCCCTCACCGGTTTGTTCCTTGTAGCGCAGGGCAGCCAATATGCCGACGCAGGCATACATGCCGCACATGACATCGGCAATGCCGACACCCACCTTCATCGGCCGCCCGTCCGGTTCACCGGTCAGCGACATGATTCCGCCGTAGCCCTGCGCCATCAGATCATAGCCGGGCTTCTGCGCGTTGGGGCCCGTCTGCCCGTAACCTGAAATTGACCCATAGACGAGATGTGGAAACTCAGCATGCAGGCTGTCGTAGTCGAGCCCGTATTTGGCGAGCCCGCCGGGTTTGAAGTTCTCCAGCAGGATATCGGCATCGGCGGCGAGGCGGCGGATCACCTGCTGTCCCTCGACGGTGGAGATATCCACTTCGACGGAGCGCTTGTTGCGGTTTGCGGCCATGAAATAGGCCGAGAGATCGGAGTGCTGACCCTCGGCATCGATCACATAGGGCGGTCCCCATTGGCGCGTGTCATCGCCGCCGCTCTGCGGATTTTCCACCTTCAGCACGCTGGCACCCAGATCCCCCAGCATCTGGGTGCAGGTTGGCCCGGCCAGAATGCGGGAGAGGTCCAGCACCTTGATGCCTGTGAGGGGGCCGTGGGGCAGTTTCCCGTCTGCGGCCGAATCAGATGAGCCCATCATAGGCCTCCCGGTCAAATTCTGCGGCAATAACGGTGAAACGTTCGGCCTGCTGTGCCTCACTCAGGGCGGCACGAAGGCTGGCGCGGTCACGAACGCGCACACCGTTACCACCAAAGGCACGGCCCATAGCGGCAAAATCATGCAGGCCAAAATCAACACCGGCGTTGTCCAGCCGGCGCTGGCGCTGTTTCAGGTCTATCAGCGCCAGACTTGCATCAACAAACACCACGAAAATCGGCGCCACACCCAGTTCCGCCGCAGTTGACAACTCCCCCGCGACCATGAGGAAACCGGCATCGCCGGAGAAGCTGACGACCGTGCGCTGAGGCTCGGCCAGCTTGCGGCCAATGGCCATCGGCACCGCGCAGCCCATGGTACAAAGGCCCGAGGATTGGATCAGCGCGCGAGGTTCATAGCAGTGCCACATCTGCGAAAGCAAAATCCGATGTGCGCCGCTGTCAGCCGTGGCGAGCGTGTCAGCGGGCAGGGTGGCCTGACATTCTGCGATGATCGCGGCGGGACCCCAGTCGGCATCTGCTGCAAATGCCGCAGCTAGGGCGTCGCGGGCCGCTTCCGGCTGTCCGTCAGGCCAGTGCGCGTTTCCTTGGGGCGCATCATCAGCAAGCTGCGCGCCGACGGTCAGTGCGCGCAGGCTGGGAGCGAGGCCTGCCACAACAGTCAGGCTGGCGGCGTGCATGTAATGTGTGTTGTCTTCTGCGCAGATGTCGATCACCCGCTGGCGGCTGCAATCCCACGCATTGCGCCATCCGGGGCGCATTTCAATCGGGTCATACCCCAGCGCCAGGATCAGATCGGCTTCGCGCAGCAGCGGCAGCAGGTGGCGATCCGCAAGAGGCGACAGCCCGGCACCGCCCAGGCAGAGTGGGTGATCCTCTGGCAGGATGCCTTTGGCCTTGTAGCTGGTCACAAAAGGGATCTGGTAATGTTCAAGAAAGGCGCGCAGGCTTGCCCCGGCATCTTCGGCAACCGCATCGAGACCGATCACCGCAACGGGGCGGTCTGCCTCTGCCAGCCACGCGCGCGCCTGCGCGAGGTCTGCGGGCTGGGGCTGCGTGGCTCTGGCAGGCGCGAGGTACGGACGGTGAGGGCCGGCAGGGGCATCGGCGACAGAAATCGGCACGTCGATATGCACAGGGCCATTGCGTGGCTGGGTTGCGATCCGCAGAGCCTTGTCAGCAATCACACCGGCAGCCTCGGCATTAAGGCGATAGGTGGCTTTGGTGATCGGGGCGAATACCGCCTGATGATCCAGCACCTGATGGGTATAGGTCGCAGCTTCAGCCGCATCGACGCAGCCCGTCAGCACCAGCATCGGGACGCGGTCCTGATGGGCATTGGCCACCACATTCACCCCGTTCAGCGCGCCGGGGCCCAGTGTTGCCACCAGAATGACCGGCGCGCCATCGCTGTGATACACACCTTCGCCCATGAAGCCGGCGCTGTTTTCATGCTTGGCAAGGTGAAAGGTGATGCCCGCCTTGGTCAGCGCATCAACAAGGGTAAGAACCTCACCGCCCGGCATGCCAAAGGCGTGTCGACATCCCGCCGCATATAGCCGCTGTGCCAGTACATCCGCGGCACGCAGTGGGTCCGCAGCAGCTGCGGAATTGGTCTCAGTCATGAAATCTGCCCTTCGTGAACCTGTCCCGCCAAATTGCCGGAACCGGACAAGGTTGCAAGCCTCCTCACGGGGGTGTGAGCGTCAAGGTGCCGATCGCACAGCGTTTTGCGCAATAGCATCAAGATGTTGGTCCAGCTCTATCGCGATATCTGCGAGCTCTTGTCCGCCGTCTGCCAAATAGGGAGCAAAGACATGCTGCGCGGTTTTATAAGACAGGGTGGCGTCACCGTTTTCATCTTCAGTCACATAAAGACGGATCGGTGCCTCGATCATCGCGGCGGTAGAGCGGCGAAGAACCCGAACAGCGTAGTCATTATTGAACACACCGATCACCCGATTGCCGGGAATGGTGATGCCGCGTGCGGCAGCGGCCTTGGTCGGACCTGCTTGGGTGACGACCACCAGGCCCTGCGCCTTGGTGGCTGTGATCACGTCGCGGATCAGCTGCGCATAAGGCTTGGTGGTCGAATGCACAGCCCAGCCGGGTCGGCTGTTCAGCGGGCCTGCTGCGACGGCAGCCGCCTGAAGCAGTGCGAAGCCTATCAGTATCAAGAGGGCAGCGAAGCTTGGCAGGGGTATCTTGTGATGCTGGGTCAGATGGATTTGCAGATGTTGAACCATTGCCGTGTGCTCCTTTGATTGCAGGCAGACTATGGTGTCTGGGAGGCGTCCTCGTGGTCACATTGTCGTGGGTTCGCGATCTGATCCGAAGCTTGGCGGCGGTTCAGGCCGCGCGGCGAAACCCGGTGATCAGCTGGCGCAGCCCCAACGCAGCCCCGGCAAAGATCGAAAGGAAGGTCACCGGCGCCGACAGTGACAGCAGTGAAAATGCGCTCAGCCCCTGGCCAATAGTGCAGCCCATGGCCAGCACGGCGCCTGTCCCCATTATTGCGGCACCGATGATCTGGCGGCGCAACTCCCGGGGGTCATCGCAGGCCTCCCAGCGGAAATGGCCTTTGATCAGCGAACCGATAAAGGCCCCGAGCCAGACGCCGCTGACCGAGCCGACAGCAAAGCTGATCGGGCGCAGGCTGCCGGTCATGGTCCACATGATGGTTTCGCCCAGAGGTGCGGAAAACGAATGCGAGACCACTGGCACCGCGTCAAAACCGGTGCGCGCGATATAGCTGCTGCCCGCCCAGCCGCTGACGATGGCAATCGCCACCAGCGCCGCCCAGCCAACGGCAGCAGGGGCCTCGCGCACCTCCCGGCCCAAGATGGAAAACAGCAGGATTGCCCCACCAATGGCAAAGCCAATGGGCGTGATAGCCAGCCCGAGCTGGTCAGCCAGATGATGAGCAATTCCCGCAGGCAGGTCGTCCGTGATGGGATCCTGAAAGAAGATCAGGTTGCGAAAGGGGGCGAGGGGGCCTGACAACGCAACAAAGGTGGACACCCCCATCACCAGAACAATGACAAAGCTGCGCAGATCACCGCCGCCGAGCCGTGCAATGGCGCCATATCCACACATTCCGCTGAGCGCCATCCCATAGCCAAAGAGCAGCCCGCCCGTAATTGAGGCCAGCGGCATCCAGCGGATGGCGAGGTATTGCGACTGCACCGGATCAAACCAGCCCAGAGCAATCAGCCCGAAGCTGCCAAGGATCGCCATGCCGATCGCCATGCCCCACATCCGCATACGCAGGGATGAGCCGCCATAGAGTAGATCCTCAATCGCGCCCAGCGTGCAGAAACGACCCAGCCGCGCAGTCAGCCCCAGAAGCACGCCACCAAACAGCCCCAGAAGGGCGGTCAGATGCGTGTCGCTGAAGAGGTCGGACAGGGCTTCGGGCATCAGAGGCGGGCTCCGCCGGTTTCAGGTCTGCGGGGATGGCCGGACATGACGGCTCCGCAAACGAAACCGGAATGGCCGGTCGCTGCGGTCAGCCGTCTTTGCAGAACAGCTCATAGACCACTTCGAGAATGCGGCGCGGGCGGTCATCGGCCAGCCGGTAGTAGATGGCCTTGCCCTCACGGCGAGGAATGACCAAGCCTTCGAGGCGCAGGCGTGACAGCTGCTGTGAAACAGCGGCCTGCCGTGCGGACAGCAGTTCTTCCAATTCGGTGACCGATTTCTCACCAGATACCAAATGGCACAGGATCATCAGGCGCCCCTCATGGCTGATGGCCTTCAGAAAATTCGAAGCACGGGTGGCATTGTCCACCATCGTGTCGAGATCTTCGGGATCCATATCGGCGGAAAACTGTGGCAGGGCCATATCGGTGTTCTCTCCTGGTTCAACCATTGGTGGCCAAGGGGGCGGTGGTCTGGTCGGGGGCGCTGTGCGAGGAGCCTGTCGGCACGAAACCGGCATGTTCTTGCAGTAGCCCGGTGATCAACGGCCAGAAGAAATCCTCTCCCGGATAGCCTTCCAGTCTGGCCATTTCATGCCCGTCTTCAACGATCAAGAAGGTTGGCGTGAATGTGACCCGGCGTGACAGGGTCAGATCCTCCGGCATCGCGCGCAGATCGGCGCGGCGTAGCGGGGCAAAGCGACCTTCGGCGGTTTTGGGGTAAATCGGCGCAATCTCGGCGTCCCAGCGCGCGCACCAGGCGCAGCCGGGTTGCTCGACCATCACCAGTTCCGCGGCATCGGCAGTCTTAGCCGAAATGCCCGTCGTCGCCAAAAGGGCCAACGCCGCCAGGGAGGCACTGGCAGCGCGACGAATGCGGTGCAGTAGGGATATCAGAGGGGCAAAGGCCATGATTGTTGGGTCTCGATGATCAGCTGTGTGTCCGTGATGCGCTAGTGGCGGGCCAAAGTCGGGCCATTGACGGCCCGGTCTGGTCGGTGTCTATATGTACTACGTAATTTGAATATGTGAATAGTACAAGTTTCACAGAGCAGACTGTGCCCTCAGAACGTCGGCGGGCGCTGCCACCTCTGCCACGCACCCGCGGCGATCACGGTCTGAACAGGTCGAACACATAAGGTCGTAAGGGACCCGAAAACATGCTGGAAATTTCCCTGTTTGGGGCTTTTGTTGCCGGGCTTTTGTCCTTCTTCACCCCCTGCGTACTACCGATGGTGCCGTTTTACCTGTCCTATATGGGCGGACTCTCCATGGCTGAGTTGCGCAATGAAGGCGACATTGCGCCGGGGGCGCAGCGTCGGCTGGTGCTGGCGTCGATCTGTTTTGCCGCTGGCGTGACCACCGTGTTTGTGCTGATGGGCATGGGTGCCACAGCGCTGGGTCAGTTGTTTGGGCAGTATCTTGATATCCTCGCTTATGGGGCGGCGGCACTGCTGCTGGTGTTTGGTCTGCATTTCCTGGGTGTTGTTCGCATTCCGTTGCTCTATCGCGAGGCCCGAGTCGAAAGTAGCGCCTCGCCTGCCACCTTTGCCGGGGCCTACATGATGGGGCTGGCTTTTGGCTTTGGCTGGACCCCTTGTGTGGGGCCTGCCTTGGCCTCGATCCTGATGATTGCTTCCGGGATGGGGGATGTCTGGCGTGGTGGGCTGCTGTTGCTGGTCTATGGCGCGGCGATGACTGCACCTTTTGTGATCGCAGCCCTGTTTGCGCGCCCTTTCCTTGGTTTTGTGGCCCGCCACCGGGCGGCCTTTGCCTGGGTGGAGAAGGGGATGGGGGTCATGTTGATCGTTTTTGCGGTGCTGATCGCGACCGGCAGCGTGCGCTATATTGCCGAAGCGATGATCCGCTGGTTTCCGGCTTTTGCGAGCATTGGCTGACCAGCGGCGCACGGGGCGCCTATTGTGAACCTGAACGGGAGGATGAGAGATGAAACGATTGTGGATGGCCGTGCTGTGGCTGCTCAGCGCCGGGCCCGTTGTGGCGGTGGAGCTGGGCGATGATGGCCTGCATAAAACCCCCTGGATGCGTGAGACCTTCAAAGATCTGCGCGAGGATCTGGAGGAGGCCAACGCCGAAGGAAAACGGCTGGTTCTGTTCTTTGAGCAGAGAGGCTGCATCTACTGCACCAAAATGCACGAGGAGGTGTTTCCCAAACCTGAGATCAGCGGCTACATCGCGGATAACTTCTTCGTCGTGCAGCTCAATCTTTATGGGGATGTGGAAGTGACGGATTTCGACGGCGAGACCCTGTCCGAAAAGGATATGGCGCGCAAATGGGGCATTCTGTTTACACCAACTATGATGTTCCTGCCCCAAGAGGTGTCCGAGGTTCCGGCCCCTCAGGCGGCGGTATCGATCATGCCGGGGGCCTTTGGTCTGGGAACCACACTGGACATGTTCACTTGGGTGAAGGAAGAGCGTTATAAGCTTGATAACGGGGAGGATTTTCAGCGGTATCATGCCCGTCGCATCCAAGAGCGCGACAACGGCTCCGCTGATTGAAACGCTGCGTGTCCCGTGCCCGACACGTCAGCCAGTATGCGGGAGCTGCGTTTCACGACCCCTCCATGGTGGGGTACGCGAAACGACATAATAAAATTCAAATTACTGAATTTGATGTTGCGTCGGGCGGGTGAGGTCGCCTAGGGTAACCGCCAGCGAAGCACGCCAAAAGCGCGTGGGAGCCAATGGGAGGAAACATGAAGCAAATATCTCTGACACTGGCAGCCTGTCTGGCCGGGACAGTTGCGTTTGCCGCTGAGATCGCGCCGAAAGACGTCGGCTACGACGAAGACGGCGCCGTTGCCGCATCGCTCAGCGGTGTTGCCGGGGATGCTGCCAGTGGCGCATTGCTGGTTGGCGATAAATCCAAGGGCAATTGCGTGGCCTGCCATCAGGTGACCGCGCTGCCCGATGTGCCATTCCACGGCGAGATCGGCCCTGCGCTTGATGGTGCTGGCAGCCGCTGGAGCGAAGCAGAGCTGCGCGGCCTTGTGGCCAATGCCAAGATGACATTCGACGGTACGATGATGCCGGCCTTTTACAAGGTCGACGGCTTCACCCGTCCGGGCGATGCCTACACGGGCGAGGCGGGGACCGAACCGCTGCCGCCCATCCTGACCGCTCAGGAAATCGAAGATGTGGTCGCATTCCTTGCGACCCTGAAAGAAGACTGACGCAAAAGACCGGGATCTTTTTGCGCCATCAACGTCAAAGGAGACATACGATGGAGTTCTCACGTCGCGACACACTTGGTCTTGGCCTTGGGGCCGCTGCTCTGACCATGCTGCCCCTGCGTGTCGTTGCTGCAGCCGAGGATCGGATTGCAGAGTTCACCGGTGGTGCGGAAATGGCCGACAGCGGCCTGACCCTGACCGCGCCGGAAATCGCTGAAAACGGCAATACGGTACCGATCGCGGTCGACGCCCCCGGCGCCACTGCCATCATCATCCTGGCGACCGGTAACCCGACACCGGGCGTGGCGACTTTCGCCTTTGGCCCGCTGGCTGCCAGCCAGTCGGCCTCCACCCGGATTCGTCTTGCAGGCACGCAGGATATCGTAGCGGTGGCCAAGATGGCCGACGGCAGCTTCGCCAAGGCCAGTTCCACCGTCAAGGTGACCATCGGCGGTTGCGGCGGCTAAGCGCGACCTGTCATACAGGTTCGCCCCATAGATATCAGGAGTTTACGACATGGCATCCGGTGTAAAACCCCGCGTCAAAGTCCCCAAGAAAGCAGCCGCAGGCGAAGCGGTGACCATCAAGACGCTGATCAGCCACAAAATGGAAAGTGGTCAGCGCAAAGACAAGGAAGGCAATGTCATTCCACGGTCGATCATCAATCGCTTCACCTGCGAATTCAACGGCGAGAGCGTTGTTGATGTGACCATGGAACCCGCCATTTCCACCAACCCGTATTTCCAGTTTGATGCAACCGTCCCCGAAGCGGGCGATTTCGTCTTCACCTGGTATGACGACGACGGGTCGGTCTACACGGAACAAAAGTCGATTGCGATTGGCTGATCCCTTCCGGATCCATAGGCAAACGCCCTGTCCGGGATACCGGGCGGGACGACCACCCAAGGGAGGAAACAACATGAACAATAAGGCAATCACTGCAATTGCCATGGCGATGGCGCTACCTGTCGCGGCTTTTGCCGAGGCAGATGACGACACGCTGGTCGTCAACGAAGAGATTGAAATGGTCACCAAGACCACCGCACCTGCCCATGTTTCTGATGTGCTGGACGAGGTGATGTCAGGCTGGCATTTCCGCTCGGATGAGACGCAGGCGCTGCAGATGGATGATTTTGACAATCCGGCGATGGTGTTTGTCGATCAAGCGATGGACACCTGGTCCAAGGTTGAGGGCAGTGCGGAGAAATCCTGTGCCTCCTGCCATGACGATGTCGAAGAGAGCATGGCAGGTGTCCGCGCGGTCTACCCCAAGTGGAACGAGGACGCAGGCGAGATGCGCACCCTTGCGATGCAGATCAACGACTGCCGTGAGAACCAGATGGGCGCTGATAAGTGGAAATACACCGGCGGTAAAATGGCGGCTATGGAGGCGCTTATTTCAGTGCAGTCGCGTGGCATGCCGGTGAATGTCGCCATCGACGGCCCGGCCCAATCTACTTGGGAGCAAGGCAAGGAACTCTACTACACCCGCACTGGCCAGTTGGAACTCTCCTGCGCCAATTGCCATGAGGATAACTATGGCAACATGATCCGTGCCGACCATCTGAGTCAGGGCCAGATCAATGGCTTCCCGGTCTATCGCTTGAAAAACACCAAGCTGAACACGGCCCATGCGCGGTTCAAAGGCTGTGTACGTGACACCCGTGCAGAGACTTACAAACCGGGTTCGGCTGAGTTCGTGGCTCTGGAGCTGTATGTCGCGTCGCGTGGCAACGGTCTCTCGGTCGAGGCGCCGTCTGTCCGCAACTGATTTGCGCAGCCCCGTATCAGAAATGGTGCGGGGCGCGTTTCCTCTCGTTTCATTCAAACATGCGAATGTATCGTGTGTCTCAGTAGAAAGATAACCCAATGATCTCGCGGCGTGATTTCTTGCAGGTCTCCATGGCAGCGTCAGCGCTGGTTGGCGCCTCTGGTTTTGGCAACTGGGGTCGACTGGCGGCTCAGCAACGTCTGACGCAGGACCAGCTTCTGCAATTTGATACCTATGGCAATATCAGTCTGATCCATGTCACCGATATCCACGCCCAGCTGAAGCCGATCTATTTTCGCGAACCTTCGATCAACCTTGGGGTTGGTGACAACAAGGGCCATGTGCCCCATATCACCGGCGCGGATTTCCGCAAGGCCTATGGGATCGCCGATGGCAGCCCCTCAGCTTATGCACTGACCTATAATGATTTTGCGTCGCTTGCGCAGGGGTATGGCCGGGTCGGGGGGCTGGATCGGGTTGCCACCATTATCAATGCGATCCGCGCCGACCGCCCCGATGCGCTTCTGCTGGATGGCGGCGACACCTGGCACGGCTCCTACACCTGTCATCACACCGAAGGCCAGGACATGGTCAATGTGATGAACGCGCTGAAGCCGGATGCGATGACCTTCCATTGGGAGTTCACGCTGGGGTCGGATCGGGTGAATGAGATCGTCGAGGGGCTGCCCTTTGCGGCACTTGGCCAGAATATCTTTGATGCGGAATGGGATGAGCCGGCTGAACTGTTCAAACCTTACAAGTTCTTCGACCGTGGCGGCGCGGAGGTTGCCGTGATCGGTCAGGCCTTCCCCTATATGCCGATTGCAAACCCTGGCTGGATGTTTCCGGAATACTCCTTCGGGATCCGTGATGAGCATATGCAGGACATGGTTGACGAGGTGCGCGCCGCGGGTGCGGATGTTGTCGTGGTGCTGTCGCACAACGGGTTTGATGTTGATAAGAAAATGGCCGGTGTGGTCAGTGGCATTGACGTGATCCTGTCCGGTCACACCCATGATGCGCTGCCGGAACCGGTTCTTGTTGGTCAGACCCACATTGTTGCGTCTGGGTCCAATGGCAAATTTGTCTCCCGCGTGGATCTGGACGTGCGTGACAGGCAGCTGATGGGGCTGCGGCATAAGCTGATCCCGGTGTTTGCCGACGTCATTGCGCCGGATCCGGTGATCACCCAGTTGATCGATGATCAGCGCGCGCCCTATGAGGCAGACTTGGCTGAGGTGATCGGCCAGACTGATGAGCTGTTGTATCGGCGCGGCAACTTCAACGGCACCTGGGATGATCTGATCTGCGATGCGCTGCTGAGCGAACGGGAGGCTGATATCGCCCTGTCGCCCGGGGTGCGCTGGGGGCCATCCTTGCTGCCCGGCGATGACATCACCCGCGAGGATATCTGGAATGTCACCTCCATGAGCTATGGTTCAGCCTATCGCAATGAAATGACAGGCGATTTCCTGAAGGTGGTGATGGAGGATGTGGCCGACAATATCTTCAATCCTGATCCCTATTACCAGCAGGGTGGTGACATGGTGCGGGTCGGCGGCATGGGCTACCACATCGACATCACCAAACCTCAGGGCGAGCGGATCAGCAATATGACGCTGCTCAAGACCGGCGAGGCGATTGATCCGGCCAAGACCTACATCGTTGCTGGCTGGGCTAGCGTGAATGAAGGGACCGAGGGCCCGCAGATCTGGGATGTGGTCGAAAACCACATTCGCAAGATGGGCACCGTCACCCTGTCACCAAATACATCCGTGCAGGTGTCGGGCGCTTAAGCCCGGCATCCGCCAAAAAATTTTACGCTGATGAATTCACGAAAGTGAATTTTTCGATGTAAGGAGACATTCAGAGATGACTGACAAACCGAAGCAAACCAGCCCCTCACGCCGCCAGTTTCTGGCTGGTGCTGCGGCGGTCGGGGCAGGGGTGGTGACGAGCCGCCCGGCGGAGGCTGCGACCCCTGATCCGCTGATCACTGAGGTACAGGACTGGGCCTCTGGTCTGGGGGATGGGGTGGATGCGACGCCCTATGGCTTGCCCATCGAGTATGAGGCCGATGTGGTCCGGCGCAACGTGGAGTGGCTGACGGCGGATACCATCTCGTCAATCAACTTCACACCGATCCACGCGCTGGACGGAACCATCACCCCGCAGGGTTGCGCGTTTGAGCGGCATCACTCAGGCGCGATTGAGCTGCGCAAGGAAGACTACCGGCTGATGATCAACGGTCTGGTCGATACCCCCTTGGTGTTCACATATGCCGATCTTGAGCGTTTCCCGCGCGAAAACCGCGTTTATTTCTGCGAGTGTGCGGCGAACTCTGGCATGGAATGGGCCGGGGCGCAGCTCAACGGTGCGCAGTTCACCCATGGCATGATTCACAATATGGAATATTCCGGTGTTCCCTTGCGCACCCTTCTTGAGGAAGCGGGCGTAAACCCCGCGGGCAAATGGGTTTATGTTGAGGGGGCCGATGCCTCCTCCAACGGCCGCTCCATCCCCCTGGAAAAGGCGATGGACGACGTGCTGGTCGCCTTCAAGGCCAACGGCGAGGCGCTGCGCAAGGAGCACGGTTATCCCGTCCGCCTCGTGGTGCCGGGCTGGGAAGGCAATATGTGGATAAAATGGCTGCGTCGGGTTGAGGTGATGGATCAACCGGTTGAAAGCCGCGAGGAAACCTCGAAATACACCGATACGCTGGCCGATGGCACCAGCCGCAAATGGACCTGGGAGATGGATGCAAAATCTGTCGTCACCAGCCCCAGCCCGCAATCGCCCATTAAACATGGCACGGGACCGCTGGTGATCACCGGTCTGGCCTGGTCTGGCCGTGGTGCGATTACGGGTGTCGATGTGTCGGTAGATGGCGGCAAGAGCTGGACCGAAGCACGTCTGGCGGCTCCTGGCACTGACAAGGCTTTGACGCGCTTTTACCTTGATACCAACTGGGACGGTTCCGAGATGTTGCTGCAAAGCCGTGCGCGCGATGCATCCGGCTACGTCCAGCCGACCAAGGCGCAGCTGCGTGAGGTGCGGGGCCTCAATTCAATCTATCACAACAACGCCATCCAGACCTGGTGGGTCAAGGCAAGTGGGGAGGCGGAAAATGTCGAAGTTTCCTAAGGTTATTGCGGCAACATCGGTTGCGCTGACGTTGGCGGTTCCTGCTGCTGCGGAAAAATTCGGCCTTGGTCGTCCGGCTTTGCCCGAAGAAATCGCCGCTTGGGATTTGGATGTCGCGCCCGATGGCACCGGCCTGCCCAAAGGCTCGGGTGATGTCTTCACCGGCGAAGAGGTCTTTGCCGAGAAATGCGCCGTCTGCCATGGCGATTTTGCCGAAGGCGTGGGCAACTGGCCCAAATTGGCAGGCGGGCAGGGAACGTTGGATCATGATGATCCACTGAAAACCGTCGGCAGCTATTGGCCATATCTGTCCACCACCTGGGACTATGTGAACCGTTCCATGCCTTTTGGCGACGCACAATCTCTGACCCCGGATGAGGTCTATGCGATTGTCGCCTATATTCTTTATTCCAACGACTTGGTGGATGATGAGTTCGTGCTGTCGGATGCAACCTTCAATGAGGTGGAGCTGCCCAATGCCGACGGGTTCATTCTGGATGACCGGCAAGAGGCTGAGGCGCATTTCTGGAACCCGGAACCCTGCATGGAGAATTGCAAGGAGAGCGTCGAAATCACCATGCGCGCCATGGTGCTGGATGTGACACCTGAGGAAGACCGGGCTGATGCGCCCGCCGACGTCGAACCGGTTGAGGACACCGCAGCCGAGCAACCCGCAGAAGTCCCTGCCGAAGTGGTTGTTGCCCTGGACCCGGAACTGGTCGCCAAGGGCGAGAAAACCTTTCGTAAGTGCAAATCCTGCCACCAGATCGGGGCGGGGGCCAAATCGAAAACCGGTCCGATCCTGAATGGGATCATTGGCGCGCCGGCGGCCCATGTTGAGGGGTTCCGTTACTCAAAAGCAATGAAAGCCGCCGCCGAGGATGGCTTGGTCTGGGATGAGGCTGAACTTGCCGCCTTCCTTGCGAAGCCGAAGACATACATGAAGGGCACCAAAATGTCCTTTGCGGGTCTAAAGAAAGACGCGGATATTGAGGCGGTGATTGCCTATCTGAAAGCTGCAACCGCCGAGTAAAGCAGGGCACATCGGCCTGCATATCACCTCCGCAACCGTCTGGTGCGGAGGTGGTTTTATTTCAGGCGCGCCGATCTAGCGTTACATGTCTCTGGGCACTTGTTTTGCGCAAGCCTTTGCGATACTTACGCCGGTTCTTTCTGAACGACAGGTGCCCGACATGACCCATCCCAACACCCTTGGTATCGACTTTGGCACCTCGAACTCCGCCGCGGGTGTCGCCGTGAACGGGCGGCCCTGGCTGGTCGAAGCCGAGCCGGGGGAAACCACTCTGCCGACGGCAGTGTTCTTTGACCTTGATAGCCGTAGAATGACCATCGGGCGCCGTGCCACACGGGCGCTGATCAACGGCGACGAAGGGCGATTTATGCGCGCCTTGAAAAGCCTGCTTGGCACCCCCCTGATGCACGAAAAACGTCGCCTGAACGGAGAGCTGGTTGATTTTGTAACCATTGTGGCGCGGTTTCTGGCAGAGCTGAAGGCGCGTGCAGAGGCCGCCACCAGCCAGACGTTCACCCATGCGCTGTCCGGCCGTCCGGTGCTGTTTCACAGCAAGGACACCACCCGCAATGCGCAGGCGGAGGTCGATCTGCGGGCCTGCTACATGGCTGCGGGGTTTGAGGATGTGCGCTTCATGCTAGAACCAGAGGCCGCCCTGCGTTCGGCCCGCGCGCAATCGGGTATCGGATTGATTGTCGACATCGGCGGCGGGACCTCGGACTTCACCGCGTTTGAGCAGACTGCAGAGGACACGACCCGCATTCTGGCCTCACACGGTGTGCGCCTTGGCGGGACAGATTTCGACCGGCAGCTCAGTATCGATCACGTCATGCCGCTTCTGGGGCGGGGCAGCGCCATTCGCAACAGCTTCGGTGGTGGCAACCTGCCTGCACCCAATCGGTTGTTCAACGATCTGGCGACATGGCAGATGATCCCTTTCCTCTACGCCGCGGATAGCCGCCGCGCCGCACAGGATCTGGCGCGCAATGCCGAAGAGCCAGAGAAGCTGGCCCGTCTGGTGTCGGTGCTGGAGGATGAATTGGGCCATGATCTGGCCTTCGCGGTTGAGCGGGGCAAAATTGCGGCCAATCAGCCGGGGGAGCGGAATGCGGTGATTGATCTGAAAGTGCTCGAACGGGGGCTGTCGGTGCCCCTCGTCGCTGAGGGGCTTCAGCGCAGCCTTGCCGGTGATATCGCCGAGATCACCGCTTGCGCCCGGGAAACCCTGCGCCGCGCCGACCTGCGCGAGGAGCAGGTTTCGCGGGTGGTGCTGGTGGGCGGCTCAGCCCTGTTGAGGGGCGTGCAACAGCAGATGCAGCAGCTTTGCCCTGAGGCGGAGCTGTACACCGAAAATGCGATGACGGCGGTGGCGGATGGTCTGGCGCTGGCTTCAGGCAGCGCCTTTGCCTGAGCGCGGGTAAGGGCATCAACACGCACAAGGGGGAAAAACGCCGATCCTGCGACTGGTTTTGGTGCAGAAATCAGCTAGACTGAAAACCCACTTCCCAAGCGTTGGACCCAGGTTATTATGATTTTCCAGTTGTTTCGCCGATCTCTCTCAAATTCTGCAATCTCCCCAGAGAGGGCGGAGCCGAGACGGCGCCTGGCGCGGCATCTCTCGGCGCTCACGCTGGCTGGAGCAGTGTTCTGTAGCCTGCCACATACTGTGATCGCCGCTCCCTGCGGCAATACTTCCGCCGGATTTGACAGCTGGAAACGCGATTTCGCCGCCGAGGCCAAGCGGGCAGGCGTGCGTCAAGCCGGGTTGAACGCTCTGGCCAATACGACCTACGCCCGTCGCACCATTGCCGCCGACCGCAACCAGAAGAGCTTTCGCTATTCTCTGGAGAAATTCATGCAGATCCGCGGTGCTAATACGATCATCGCGCAGGGGCGCAAGCGTAAGGCGCGCAATGCCGAATTCTTTGCTGCGCTGGAACGCAAATACGGTGTGCCTGCCGGGATCCTGATCGCCATTCACGGTATGGAAACCGCCTTTGGCAACTACATGGGGGACAGTCAGGTGGTCTCTGCCATCGTGACACTGACCTATGACTGCCGCCGCTCGGAGTTTTTTAAACCCCATGCAATTGGAGCGCTGAAACTGGTGGATCGTGGCGCGATCACCGGTGCCACCAAGGGGGCCAAACATGGCGAATTGGGCCATACTCAATTTCTGCCCGGAAATGCGCTGAACTACGGTGTTGACTGGGACGGGAACGGGCGGGTGGACTTCTACAATATGGGCGATGCGCTGGCCTCAACCGCCTATTTTCTGCGCAAGAAAGGCTGGAAGCCGGGGCGCGGCTATCAGCAGGGAGAACCCAACTATAAGGTCCTCAAACAGTGGAATGCTGCAACGGTCTACCAGCAGTCCTTGGCAATCATGGGGCGCAAGATCGACGGCTGATCGGGCCGAATAACATCTGTCTCCGCAAGGGCTGTTTAGTTCCAGCCCTTGCGGAAGAAATGCGGGCTGGCGCCAAATTTGCGTTTGAATTGGCGTGAGAAATGCGTGGCACTGTTGAAACCGGACGCCAGCGCGATCTCTGTGACGGACATTGATGTTTCATTCATCAGCGCAAACGCATGGCTGAGGCGCATATCGAAATAGACATGCATCGGGCTCTGGTCGAGATAGCGGGCAAAGAGTCGCTCCAGCTGGCGGCGCGAAATGTCCAACCGATCACACAGCTCACCGATGGAGAGCGGCTCTTCAATCGATTCCTGCATCAGTTGCAGCGCGTTCAGCAGGCGTTGGTTCCGGCTGCCGATGGCGACAGCATAGTTGGATTTCTGCGGTGTGCTCTGACCGCCGGTGCGCACATGCAGGCACATGTCGGCGACGATGATCGCCAACTGCTTGCCGTGGCGGTCTTCGATCAGGTTCAGCATCATATCGGTGGCTGCATTGCCGCCGCCGCAGGTCATCAGCGTATCGCTGATCTCAAAGATCCGGGGTGAGGGCAACAGATCCGGATAGCGTTCCACAAACCCGGGCTGGTTCTCCCAATGCAGGGTGAAGCGATGATCGCCCAGAAGCCCGGCCTGCGCCAGAGCAAAGGCGCCGGTACAAATTCCGCCGATGGAGCGGCCAAAGCGGCGTTCGCGTCGCAACCAGTTCAGCACCGCGTCACTGGCGGCATTCTGCGGTTCCACTCCGGAGCAGACAAACGCCAGAGCATCCCCCGGCAGCGGTCCCATTGGCAGATCGGGGGTGATGGCCATCCCGTTGGAACATTGGATCGGCGCGCCGTCGGGCGTCATTACATACCAGCGATAGAGCTGCGTGTTGGTGACCTGATTGGCAATGCGCAGCGGTTCAACGGCAGCCGCAATGGGCAACATCGTTGCCTTGGGCAACAACAGAAAATAGAAATCCTGAGGCTCACCGTCAAAAGGGATGGTCAGATTGGCCGAAGCCCCTTTTTGCACGAAGTAGTCATCGATCATGTGGGGAACCTGTAACACGCCGGTTTCGGTTGGGTCTTTGATCTATGCTAGTTAACCCCGATCTGCGGCTTGCATCCAACGTTTTGCGACGGCGAGACTGCGGTTTTCGACGCCGACCTGACTGTTTGCGCCATCGGTGCCGCCGGTTCGGGGCTGGCCACAGCAGAAGGCAAAAACAATCGCCGCCTCTTGCAGCCCAAATGTGCGGGCACTAAGACTCAGGTAATACTCAGTCGGCTATGATGCCGACACAATTCAAAGCAGGCAGGTCAATATGGTCGATCCAAGAGAAACATACATGAACACGCTGGTGCCGATGGTGGTGGAACAGACCAGCCGCGGCGAACGCGCCTATGATATCTTTTCCCGCCTGCTGAAGGAGCGGATCATTTTTCTGAATGGTCCGGTTCACGACGGGATGAGCTCGCTCATCGTGGCACAGTTGCTGCATCTTGAGGCGGAAAACCCCTCGAAAGAGATCTCGATGTACATCAACAGCCCGGGTGGCGTTGTGACCTCGGGTCTGTCGATCTATGACACCATGCAGTACATCAAGCCGAAAGTCTCGACGCTGGTGATTGGTCAGGCGGCGTCCATGGGCTCGCTTCTGCTGACCGCTGGCGAGGCCGGGATGCGCTTCTCGCTGCCCAACAGCCGCGTCATGGTGCACCAGCCCTCTGGTGGTTTTCAGGGTCAGGCGACGGATATCATGATCCACGCCGAGGAAACGCTGAAACTGAAGAAGCGTCTGAACGAAATCTACGTTAAGCACACCGGTCAGGAATACGACAAGATCGTGGACGCGCTGGAGCGCGACAACTTCATGTCGCCTGAGGAGGCAAAAGACTTCGGTCTGATCGATGAAATCGTCGAAAACCGCAGCAAGCTGGACGACCAGGACAGCTGATCTACGGTATGAGCTGGCAGGTGTGCCCCGTCGTCATCGGGGCACACTTTGCGATTGTGGCGGCTGTGCCGGTGGCATAAGCTGCCAATATTACGGGTGGCGCAGGAGGCGCATGCACGCCCCGGACGGAAAGGTAGACCATGGCAACGAACTCAAGCGGCGACAGCAAGAACACGCTATATTGCAGCTTCTGCGGCAAGAGCCAGCATGAGGTGCGCAAGCTTATTGCGGGCCCAACCGTGTTCATCTGCGACGAATGCGTCGAATTGTGCATGGACATCATCCGCGAAGAGACCAAGGCCTCTGGCCTGAAGTCCACCGACGGCGTGCCCACGCCCAAGGACATCTGCGAAGTTCTGGACGACTATGTGATTGGTCAGGCCATGGCCAAGCGGGTGCTGTCGGTTGCGGTGCACAATCACTACAAGCGCCTGAACCACGCCCAGAAGGCGGGTTCGGACATTGAATTGTCGAAATCCAACATCCTGCTGATTGGCCCCACCGGCTGCGGCAAGACGCTGCTGGCACAGACGCTGGCGCGGATCCTGGATGTGCCCTTCACCATGGCGGACGCCACCACGTTGACCGAAGCCGGTTATGTGGGTGAGGATGTTGAGAATATCATTCTCAAGCTGCTGCAGGCGTCGGAATATAACGTCGAGCGCGCGCAGCGCGGCATCGTCTATATCGACGAGGTGGACAAAATCACCCGCAAGTCGGAAAACCCGTCGATCACCCGCGATGTGTCGGGCGAGGGCGTGCAGCAGGCCCTGCTGAAGCTGATGGAAGGCACCGTTGCCTCGGTTCCGCCGCAGGGGGGGCGCAAGCATCCGCAGCAGGAATTCCTGCAAGTCGACACCACCAATATCCTGTTCATCTGTGGCGGCGCTTTTGCGGGTCTGGACAAGATCATCAAACAGCGCGGCAAAGGTTCGGCCATGGGCTTTGGTGCCGATGTGCGCGACGACAGCGATGCGGGTGTGGGCGAAACCTTCAAGGATCTGGAACCGGAAGATCTGCTGAAATTCGGCCTGATCCCGGAATTCGTCGGCCGTTTGCCGGTTCTGGCGACGCTGGAAGATCTGGACGAAGATGCGTTGATCACAATCTTGACCAAGCCGAAGAACGCTCTGGTCAAACAGTATCAGCGTCTCTTTGAACTGGAAGACACCGAACTGGACTTCACCGAAGAAGCACTGAGCTCCATCGCGAAGAAAGCGATCGAACGCAAAACCGGCGCCCGTGGTCTGCGCTCCATTCTGGAGGATATCCTGCTCGACACCATGTTTGAGCTGCCGGGAATGGACAGTGTCGAAAAGGTGGTTGTGAACGAAGAGGCTGTGAACTCGGACGCACAACCGCTTATGATCCACGCCGACGCCGAAAAAGAGTCGGCGACAGCGGGCTGAGTCTAAGGGTGGCACGCGTGTCACAGTGAATATTGAATTTAGGCGGCGCAGGGGAAATCCTGCGCCGTTTTTCGATAATGAAGGGCTGTTGTAATGATCAAACGTATCTCCTCAGGTGGTGAGTTCGAAGCCAAGATCGGCTATTGCCGCGCCGTGATTGCCGGCGGCTTTGTGCATGTCGCGGGGACTGTTGGGCAGGGGGATGATGTGGTGGCGCAGTGTAAATCGGCGCTGGAGATTATCGGGGCAGCCCTTGAAGACGCAGGCGCCAGCTTTGCCCATGCGGTGCGGGTGAATTACTACCTGCCGGACCGGGCAGAATTCGAACCCTGCTGGCCGGTGTTGGCGCAGGCCTTTGGGGATAATCCGCCCGCTGCAACGATGATTGAATGCGGGTTGATCGATCCCAAGTTTCGGATCGAGATTGAGGTGACTGCGCTGGCGCCGGGCTAAGAGGGCATCGACCGGGCTGAGACCACTAGAATTCGAAGGCATGCATCGGCGCGGTTTCCTTGCGCCGCCGGTCCATCAACTGCTGTAACTCGCTTTTCTCCGGTTCCGGCTCCAGACCCAGCATGGTTTTTGCGGCGGTCAGTGTTTTCTTTGTCATCTTTTGCCAATCTCTGTTCTCCGGTTCAGCCAGGCGAATTGTCTTGGGCCCTTGCGCGGCTGCCGTGCCATGGATCATCAGGCTGGTAACCTGCATCAGATCCAGAACGGCAACAGTGACAATAAGGGTGGCGACCAGAGAAAGGATGAAGCGCACGGGCGGCCTCGCTATCGGATGTTAAGATTTCGAGATCAACATGGGCCGCAATTGTGGCCCGTTTGTGCAATTGTCCAAGAAGTTTTGCGACAATCCCCACGGGCGGGTGCGGCGTGTCTGGACCTTGGCGGCAAATTGCGCCATATCAGAAGCGAAATTTTCGGAGGAACCGATGGGAATCCTGAACTCTCTCTTGCGGGCTGTAACCTGGTGGAATGGCTCGACCCTGAATACGCGTATTTTCACCGCCCGTAAGGGGCTCAAGGTGGGCGAAGACGATCAGGGCAACGTGTTTTACCGCAATGCCGACGACAGCAAGCGCTGGGTGATGTTCAACGGCGAGGTCGAGGCCTCCCGCATTGGCGCGGATTGGCATGGCTGGCTGCACCGCACCTTTGACGAAGTTCCGTCGGAAAAGCCGCTCGCGCATAAATCCTGGGAAAAGCCGCATCAGGAAAACCTGACCGGCACCATGTTGGCCTACGCGCCTGCCGGGTCGATCCGAGCCGCTGGCGCACCCAAGGAACGCAGCGACTATGAGGCATGGTCGCCGGAATAAGTCCGGCCTATCCATGTGAGACAGCAGCGCCGGGATATGGCGCTGATCGGTTGGCAGGATCGCCAACCATCCAAGGGCAGGGGCTGAAACAGCATGTCGCATAACACTACTGAGGTTCTGGCAGGTGGGCTGGTTCTGGCCGCTGCAATTGGATTTGCCGTCTATGCCGGGCAGGCCGCGGGCCTGTCACGGGCCGGATCAAGCTATGAACTGAATGCCTCCTTTCGTTCATTGGAGGGGGTCAGCATCGGCACTGATGTACGCCTCGCCGGTGTCAAGATCGGCACCGTGACCGGGGTTGATCTCAATCCTCAGACCTTCCGCGCTGACACGCGGTTCTCGGTGAAAGACGGGATTGAGATCCCGGACGACAGCGCGGTGGTGATATCCTCCGAAGGTCTGCTGGGTGGAAATTTTGTCGAAGTGATGCCAGGCGGGTCTCCCTTCGCCTTTGAAGCCGGCGATGCGGTGGAAGATACCCAAGGCGCGGTCAGCCTGATCTCGCTTCTGGTGAAGTTCGTTGCAGGTGGCGGGGACGAGGGGTGATGCGTCTGCTCTCGGCAGCCTTGGCATGTGGGTTGAGCATTGGCACCGTTTCGGCGCAGGGGGCTGCGGAGAACGGCAGTTCGGCTGTTCTGCGCGGTCTCGACAAGGTTAATGGTCAGACACAGGATCTGGAAATTCCAGTGGGCGGCAGCGCGGAGATTTTTGGCGTGATCGTTAGTCTGCGGGAATGCCGCTATCCGGCGGACAACCCGACAGGCGATGCCTATGCCTATCTGACCGTGCGCAACCCCAATGATGCCACAGTATATTTCGACGGTTGGATGATTGCCTCAAGCCCGGCGCTGAATGCGCTGGACCACAGCCGTTATGACGTCTGGGTCATGCGCTGCACCAGCACCTGAGGGTCGGGCAGCTCAGCAACGGTGAAGTCTGCGGCGATATCCAGCGCGTCGCGCAATTGGCGGCGGTAGCTTGCCCTGGAGATTTCGATCGCCCCAAGCGAGGCCAGATGCGGCGTCAGAAATTGCGTATCGCAGAGCGTGAACCCGGTTTGTTGCAAACGGTCCATCAGATAGGCCAGTGCGATCTTGGACGCGTCACGCCGCCGTGAGAACATGCTCTCACCAAAGAATGCGCCCCCCAGAGCCACGCCATAGACGCCGCCAGTCAGCATACCAGCATGGTAGACCTCAAGCGAATGGGCGTTGCCCTGATTGTGAAGGTCAATGTACCTGGCGCGGATTTCCGGGTTGATCCAAGTTTCTTCTCGGTCTGCGCAACCATCCAGCACAGCTGCAAAATCCCGGTTCACTGCGATCTCGTATTCACCCCGCCGCAGGGTTTTGGTCAGTGACCGCGACAGGCGAAAGCCGCCAACGGGGAAGATACCACGCCGCTTGGGGTCTACCCAGAACACCTCCGGGTCGTCCCGGCTTTCGGCCATGGGAAAAACGCCGACGGAATAGGCGTGCAGCAGCAGGTCTGGCGTGAGGGTCATGGCGTTAGTCTAAAACGGGAGTGGGCAGTCACGGAACCGAAAAAAGTCCGGTACGGTTGATGTATTGGCCGGTGCAGAAATCAAGAAGGGGCGGCCCGATTGGACCGCCCCGATCTCTTAGGCGTTGCCGAGGTTGGTTTCCAACCAGTGCTCCAACCAGTGAATATTATACTCACCGGTGTGGATGTCCTTTTCCTCTAGCAGCGCGTGGAACAGCGGCACGGTGGTGTCGACACCATCCACGATCAACTCACCCAATGCGCGGCTCAGACGCGCCAAGGCCTCGGGCCGGTCGCGTCCATGCACGATCAGCTTGCCGATCAAGCTGTCATAGTAGGGCGGAATCGAATAGCCGTCATAAAGCGCCGAGTCCATGCGAACACCCAAACCGCCGGGGGCGTGATACTGGGTGATCCTGCCCGGGCAGGGCGAGAAGTTCGGCAGTTTCTCGGCGTTGATGCGCACTTCGATGGAGTGGCCGTTGATTTCCAGATCGTCCTGGCTGAAGGACATCGGCAGCCCCTCGGCAACGCGGATCTGCTCGCGCACCAGATCGACACCAAAGATGCTTTCCGTGACCGGGTGTTCCACCTGAAGGCGGGTGTTCATCTCGATGAAATAGAACTCACCGTTTTCATAGAGGAACTCGATGGTCCCGGCGCCGATGTAGTTGATCTTGGCCACGGCCTCAGCACAGGTCTTGCCGATGCGGGCGCGCTCTTCCGGGGTGATACAGGGGCCGGGGGCCTCCTCGAACACCTTCTGGTGGCGGCGCTGCAGTGAACAGTCCCGCTCGCCCAGATGGACGGCCTTGCCCTTGCCGTCACCGAAGACCTGGATCTCAATGTGGCGCGGCGTGGTCAGGTATTTCTCGATATAGACTTCGTCGTTGCCAAAAGCAGCCTTGCCCTCGGCACGCGCCGTCATGAAAGCCTGCTCCATGTCGGCAGCGGTCTTGGCCACCTTCATGCCACGACCGCCACCACCGGCGGTGGCCTTGATGATCACGGGGTAGCCGATGTCTTCGCCAATCTTCTTGGCGGTTTCCAGATCGGGCACACCGCCGTCAGAACCGGGCACACAGGGCACGCCGAGGTCTTTCATCGTGTCCTTGGCGGTGATCTTGTCACCCATGACGCGGATGTGTTCAGCGGTTGGACCGATGAAGGTGAGGCCGTGATCTTCGACAATCTGCACGAAATTGGCATTTTCCGACAGGAAGCCATAGCCGGGATGGATTGCCTGCGCACCAGTGATCTCACAAGCGGAGATAATGGCGGGGATCGACAGGTAGCTGTGGGTGCCGGAGGGGGGGCCAATGCAAACGGATTCATCGGCCATGCGCACATGCATGGCATCAGCGTCTGCGGTGGAATGGACGGCAACCGACTGGATGCCCATCTCCCGGCAGGCACGGATCACGCGAAGGGCGATCTCACCGCGGTTGGCAATCAGGATCTTGTCAAACATGGTGGACCCTTACTCGATGATGGCCAGCGGAGTTCCGAACTCGACCGCTGCGCCGTCTTCGACGAGGATACGCTTGATGGTGCCGGCTTTGGGGGCCGGGATGTGGTTCATGGTCTTCATGGCTTCGACGATCAGCAGGGTATCGCCTTCGGCCACCTGATCACCCACCTTTACAAAGGTCGGCGCGCCGGGTTCGGGCTGGGTGTAAACGGTGCCCACCATCGGCGACGGGACAGCGCCGGGATGGCTTGCGGGATCGTCATTGGTGGCGGCAGGTGCCGCGGCAGGAGCAGCCGGTGCTGCAGGAGCAGCGGCAACAGGCGCAGGGGCTGCGTATGCCTGCACCGGGGCAGGTGCGGCGATGGTCTGACGCGACACGCGCACATTCAGGCTGTCGTCTTCGCCGTAGTCACGTTTCACCTGCAGTTCGGTCAGGTCATTGTCGCGCAGCAGTTCCGCCAGCGCTTTGATGAAGGATACGTCTGCTTCGTGGGTCTTATTTGTCATTTTTGTCCTCAGCCGGTTCCGACAGGCCCACAGAAGCTGCGGGCATAAGATTTGAAGGCGCTTATAGGGTATGCTTTACCACAAGGAAAGCGCTGACAATATGGACGCTAACATGGGCGCCCTTGACGCGATTTGCAATCTTGCGGTGCGGATCCCTGTTCAGAGCGGCATTCCGGTTAGTTTCGCCACCAGTTCAGGCAATTTGCGGGCAGAGAATTTGACCAGAAGATGCGCCCGGTGGGTTTCAATGGTTCGATAGGACAAGTTCAACTCAGCGCCGATTTCCTTGGCGGAAAGCCCGCGACAGGTGAGGATTGCCACATCGCGCTCGCGCGGGGTGAGGCTGACCACGGGCCGGTCGTCCGAGATATCGGCAAAGCTCCAGACACCGCTGCGAAAATGGTGCTCCGGCGTCAGAGACCGCCCCCGCACACGACACCAAAACAGGTCGCCATTGCGCCGACGCATGATCCGTTCGTCGTTATAATGCCCGGATTGTGCGTCTGGCTGTTGCAGCCGGTCGCCGATGCGTTGGAAATCTTCCCGGCTGGGGTAAAGCTCGGCGATGGGCAGGCCGACATAGCTGGCGCTGTCGCCGCCAAAGGTTTCGGCAAACTGCTGGTTGCAGCGCTGGATCACCCGTTGGTCAAGCAGGGCAATCCCTACTGGCGCAAATTCAAAGGCAAGATCGGTCATGGGGGCAGATAACCGCTGTTCCGGCGCAAAGCAAAGCGAATTCAGAGGGCAAATGAGCAACCGGGAGCAAGCGCGACTCTTTGAAAACGGGCGGCACCGGTTCCATTATGCGAAGTCAAAAAAGGGGCCGATGCCACTGCATCAGCCCCAAGGTGCCAAGGCCGGCACATGAACCGGCCCGACGGGGAGTGTTGGGATCAGATGGCCAAGTATTCGGCGCGCAGTTCTTCGTTCTCAAGAACCTCCGCTGCGGCGCCGTCAAAGACAATGCCACCGGTATCAAGGATCACGGCACGGTCCGCCAGTTCCAGCGCGCGCACTGCGTTCTGTTCGACAATGACGGTGGTGATGCCTTGTTGTTTGATATGGATGAGGGTTTTTTCGATCTCATCGACGATGACGGGCGCCAGACCTTCATAGGGTTCGTCAAGCAGCAGTACCTTGATGTCGCGCGCCAATGCGCGGGCAATGGCCAGCATCTGCTGTTCGCCTCCAGAAAGCGTGACGCCCTCTTGCTTGCGCCGCTCGCCAAGACGCGGGAACAGCTCATAGAGCCGCTCGATCGACCAGCCGACGGGCGGGGCGATCTGCGCCAGTTGAAGGTTCTCCTCAACAGTGAGACCGGGAATAATGCGGCGATCTTCGGGAACGAGTCCCAGACCGGCGGCGGAGGCCTCGTGGGAGGACATTTTGTGCAGCGGCTGATGGTCGAGCCAGATCTCACCCTTGGTCACCATCGGTGAGCCGGTGCGCGCGATTGAGCGCAGGGTCGAGGTCTTGCCAGCGCCGTTGCGGCCTAACAGGGCGAGGATCTCGCCTTCATGCACATTGAAGGAAATGCCCTGCACGATGTAGCTCTCGCCGTAGTAGGCATGCATGTCCCAGACCGAGAGGAAGGCCGGTGCCGTGGTGGCGTGGTTGGCGTGTTTGGAAAAGTCGGGTTTGACGTTCATCTGTGATCTCCTTACGCCGACTCGCCGAGGTAGGCTTCGCGCACCTTCGGGTTGCCTTTGATGTTCTGCGGGTCGTCTTCCACCAGCGGGGTGCCCTGTGCCAGCACAGTGATCCGATCCGCCAGCGAGAATACGACGTGCATGTCGTGTTCGATGATCGCAATGGTAATGTCGCGTTCGGATTTGATCTGTTTCAGCAGGTCGATGGTGTTGTTGGTATCGGCCCGCGCCATGCCCGCTGTCGGCTCATCCAGCAGCAGGAGGCGGGGTTCTTGTGACAGACACATGCCAATCTCAAGCCGCCGTTTATCCCCGCGTGACATGGAGGCGGCGTTCATGTGCCGTTTGTCGGCCATGTTCATCTCCTCCAACATATGTTCCGCCTTTTCCAGAATGTCGCGCTGGCCGGAAACGGCGCTGATCGCATTCATTTCAAAGGCCCCGTCACGTTTGGCAAAGCAGGGGATCATCATGTTTTCCAGCACCGACAGATCGCCAAAGATCTCAGGCGTCTGGAAGACGCGGGAAATGCCCATCTGGTTGATCTCATAGGGCGCGCGGCCCAGTACGGATTTGCCATCGAACATCACCGATCCGGTGTCGGGGATCAGCTTGCCCACCAGACAGTTCAGCAGGGTGGACTTGCCCGCGCCATTGGGGCCGATAATGGCATGGACCGTGTTTTCGCGCACACTGAGGTTCACATCTGACAGCGCCTGCAGGCCGCCGAACCGTTTGCCTACGTTTTTGACTTCAAGGATACCCATTGGTCTTGCTCCTTATTCCGCAGGTTCAGTTTTGCCCGAAGGGCCGTCTTTTTTGGCTTTGCGCCCCTGGATCCAGCCGCGCAGCTTCTGTCCGCCTTCGACCAGGCCACCGGGCAGGAAGATCACCACCAGCATGAACAGGATGCCGAGGGTCAGGTGCCAGCCCTTGCCGATGAAGGGGTGAACGATGAAGACCATCGCATCTTCGATCCCGTCGGGCATGAAGCTGAACCAGCTGTGCAGGACGTTGTCATTGATCTTGGAGAAGATGTTTTCGAAGTATTTGATGAAACCTGCGCCCAGCACCGGGCCGATCAGCGTGCCGGCACCGCCGAGGATGGTCATCAGGACCACTTCACCAGAGGCGGTCCACTGCATCCGCTCAGCGCCAGCCAGCGGGTCCATTGAGGCCATCAGACCACCAGCCAGACCGGCATACATGCCCGAGATCACAAACGCGGCCAGTGTGTAGGGCCGGGTATTCAGGCCAGTGTAGTTCATCCGCTGCTGGTTCGACTTCACGGCCTTCAGCATCAGGCCAAAGGGCGAGCGAAAGATCCGGATCGACAGGTAGAATGCGGCCAGCAGGATCAGCGCGCAGAGATAGTAGCCTGCGTTGAACTGGAACGCCCATGGACCCACAACCATCTCGAAGGTCGAGCGCATTTCCAGGCCAAAGAGGCTGGTCACCGGGATGGAGCCATCGGCGGTCGCCGACACGCCCAGAACACGGGGATCATCCAGCGTCAGCTGTAGGCCGGTCTCGCCATTGGTGATTGGGGTCAGCACCGAATAGGCCAGGTTGAACGACATCTGCGCAAAAGCCAGCGTCAGGATCGAGAAGTAGATGCCGGAGCGACGCAGGCTGACATAGCCGATCACCAGTGCAAACAGGCCCGCGACGATCACAGAGAGTACAATGGCGGGCACCACGTTCATGCTTAGCAGCTTGAACATCCAAACCGCCGAATAGGACCCGACACCAAGGAAGGCCGCGTGGCCAAAGGAGAGGTAGCCAGTGAGGCCAAAGAGAATGTTGAAACCAATGGCAAAGATGCCAAAGATCACAAACCGTTGCATCAGGTCGGGGTAGCCCGCGTTGAACTGCGCCAGGGCGCTGCCCGTCGGGAAGGGGTTCAGGATGAACGGTGCAAACAGGGTCAGGATGGCAACGACCAGCAGCAGCGTCTTGTCTTTTTTGTTGAGTGTGAACATGTGCTTAGTCCTCCATCACACCTTTGCGGCCCATCAGGCCCCGCGGGCGGGTGAGCAGAATGATGATTGCGACCACATAGATGATGATCTGGTCGATGCCGGGGATCAGGGATTTGATTTCATTCATCGAGGCGAAGCTTTCGAGCACACCGAGAAGAAACCCTGCCAGCACCGCGCCGGGTAGGGACCCCATGCCGCCGACAACAACCACAACAAAGCTCAGCACCAGAAAATCCATGCCCATGTGATAGTTGGGGGAGTTGATTGGGGTATACATAACACCGGCCAGCCCTGCGACCGCAGCAGCGATACCGAACATGATGGTAAAGCGGCGGTCGATATTGATGCCCAACAGGCCCACAGTCTCACGGTCAGCCATGCCTGCGCGCACCACCATGCCAAATGTGGTGAATTGCAGGAAGGAGAAGATGCCGCCGATAATTACCACAGCAAAGAAGAAATAGACCACACGCCAGACCGGATAGACGATGTCCATTCCGATGATGGAGCCGAGGTTGACAACGCCGTTCAGGGCGTCCGGGGCAGGGGTCTGGATCGGGTTGGCACCGTAGAAGTACTTCACGACCTCCTGCAGCACGATGGCGAGGCCGAAGGTTACCAGAATCTGGTCTGCATGGGGGCGCTTGTAGAAATGTTTGATCAGCCCGCGTTCCATCACATAGCCAACGCCGATCATAATCGGGATGGCAAAGAGAATCGCGAGTGGTACCGCCCAGTCAATAATTGCGCCGCCCACCTCGGGGCCGAACCAACTTTCGACATAGGGGGTTTTAACTTTGAGCGGATTGCCCAGAAAGTCCTTCTGGGTTTCATCCACGGTTTCAAAGCTGAGGCTCAGGACCCGTTGCACGGTGACCGCACAGAAGGCGCCGATCATGAACAGCGCCCCATGGGCAAAGTTCACCACGCCGAGCGTGCCAAAGATGAGTGTCAGACCCAGCGCGATCAGCGCATAGGCCGAGCCCTTGTCGAGCCCGTTTAAGATTTGCAATAGGATTGCGTCCATTGTCCCCACCTTCGGTTGGTCCGTCTGGAATTGGCATAAGTCGGCTGTTCAGCGCCGCTGGCGCTGGTCCTGTCGTCGTGAATTGTCGGGCAGGTTGACGCCGGGAGATTAGCAGGGCGGGCACATGATCTGCGCCCGCCCCAGGTCTGTGATCAGGCGCCGCTGTTGCAGGTGCCAAGGGCACCGCCAGCAAACATCGGATGATCGGGCGCGTAGGTCACTTGTTCCGCCGGGGTTACTTCGACGACTTCAAGCAGGTCGAACTCCGAGGTCGGGTTTTCCTTACCACGTACGACCAGCACGTCTTTGAAGCACTGGTGGTCTTCGGCACGGTACAGCGTTTTGCCATTGCCCAAACCGTCGAACTCAAACCCTTCAAGGGCCTCAACAACGGCGCAGGGGTTGAAGGAGCCCGCGCGTTCTACGGCATCTGCATAAAGCAGGGTCTGGCAGTAAACGGTATGTGCCGCCTGGCTCGGTGGGAAGCCATATTTGGAGCCGAAGGAGCGTACGAATGCTTGCGAGCCTTCGTCCTGCAGCGACCAGTGCCAGTTGGTGGACCCGTGAATGCCCTTCACGTTGGCACCTGCACCCTTGGCCATCAGGCGGGAGTAAAGCGGAACAACGATTTCGAAGTTCTTGCCGTTTACAACCTTTTCACGCAGACCGAACTGTACCGCGTTGGTGAGCGAGTTCACCATGTTGCCGCCATAGTGGTTCAGTACCAGCACGTCGGCGCCGGAGTTCAGAACCGGTGCAATGTAGGACGAGAAGTCGGTTGCCGCCAGCGGCGTGCGCACCTTGTTCACGGTGTTCCATCCCAGCGCCTCGGTGGCGGCGGCGATGGATTCTTCCTGTGTCCAGCCCCAAGTGTAATCCGCCGTCAGGTGATAGGCGTTCCGGTCCGTGCCGTAGAGGTTCTTCAGCACCGGTGCCAAAGCCGCGCCCGACATATAGCCGTTGAAGAAGTGGCGGAAACCATTGGCCTTCTTGTCTTTGCCGGTGGTGTCGTTGGAGTGGGTGAGACCGGCCATGAAGATCACGCCAGCCTCTTGGCAGAGGCCCTGTACAGCAATCGCCACACCGGAGGACGAACCGCCGGTGATCATCACGGCGCCGTCTTTTTCGATCATCGACTTGGCCGATGCACGGGCCGCGTCCGATTTTGTCTGCGTGTCGCCAGTGACGAATTTGACTTCCTTGCCCATGATCCCGTTGCCCTGCAGGGCCTTGGATGAGAAGGTGTTCATCATGCCGCCGTCGCCGCCGCCATTCAGGTGTTCGACCGCCAGCTGATAGGCGCGTAGCTCGTCCGCGCCCTCATCGGCGTAGGGACCGGTTTGGGGTACGTTGAAGCCCAGCGTCACGGTGCTGCCGGTTGGCTCATTTGTAAACGCGGCTGCAGACGATGCGGTAAAGATCGTCGGAAGCGCCACGCCGGCGCCCGCGATGGCACCGGTCTTCAGGACACCGCGACGCGATACGTCAGTCTTGGACATGTAATCCTCCCTTATGTGTAACGACGACAACAGCTCCTCACTTCCGCTGACGTCCGCACGTTCTCGTGCAAAACTAGTATGGGCGCGGCTTGTAAAATCACGCAATAAAACCCTTGAAATACTGACTTATTCTGTAAACAAATGAACAGGTGTTAAGGGTTTTCTGTAAAGAAACTTATGTTGCAATGCAGAAAGCCCTTGATCCGCCATGCTTTTGGAAGGGAGTGCCGCCATGGGGCGTGACACGCTGACAGGGAGCCGCATCCGCGAGCGGCGGTTGATGCTGGGGCTGCGGCAGGCCGATCTTGCGCGACAGGTGAAAATCTCAGCCTCCTATCTGAACCTGATTGAACACAACCGGCGCAGAATCGGTGGCAAGCTACTGGTTGATCTGGCGCGGGTGCTGGCTGTTGAACCTTCGATGCTGACGGAAGGGGCGGAGGTGGCGCTGCTGTCGACCCTGCGGGAGGCTGCCGCGGATCTGCCCCGGCCGGTGGCCGAGCTGGACCGGGTGGATGAATTTGCGGGCAGGTTCCCGGGCTGGGCCGAGGTGCTGGCACAAAGCCAGCAGCGTATCGCCAGCCTGGAGCGGACGGTTCAAACCCTGTCGGACCGGCTGACCCATGACCCGCAGCTGGCAGCCTCGCTGCATGAGGTTCTGTCCACTGCCGCGGCGATCCGTTCAACTGCGTCGATCCTGGCGGAGACCGGAGAGCTGGAGGTCGAATGGCGTGACCGGTTCCACAAGAACCTCAATGAGGATTCGCTGCGCCTTGCAGAAAGTAGCCGCGCGTTGGTGAACTTCCTTGATGAGAGCAATACCTCCGCTGATCGCCGTGGTGTCCCCCAGGAGGAGGTCGAGCAGTTCTTTGCCACTCATGGTCATCACTTTCCGGATCTGGAAGAGTCGGAGACTGAGGCGCGGGGGGATCTGATTGAGGTGCTGATTGCGCAGGGGAGCGATCTGGTGAGTGAGGCGGGGCGTGTCATCGCCCGTGCAGCCCTGCTGCAATACTGCGCCGACGCCGAGGCGCTGCCTTTGTCGCCGCTTGCTGAATGCCTAGCCAGCGGTGGGATTGCGCCCGTCAACTTGGCTCGTACGTTTGACTGTGATTTGTCGACGGTGCTGCGTCGGCTTGGGGCGTTGCCGCCTGCAGTGCTCGGCCAGGAGGCGGGGCTGGTGGTCTGCGATGCCTCTGGATCGATCCTTTTCCGCAAGCCGGTCACGGGGTTTGCATTGCCAAGGTTCGGAGCCTCCTGTCCGTTGTGGCCGCTTTATACTGCGCTATCGCGCCCTCAGGTGCCTGTGCGCCGGGATGTGGTGCAGCAGGGGCGTAGTGCCGTTGGTTTCGACTGTCTGGCGGTGTCCTGGCCTCATCAGCGGCCAGATTTTGATAGCGATCCGCTGTATCACGCGGTGATGCTGATCTTGCCCAAAGGTGAGGTGGCGGAGACGGCGCAGCCAGTTGGCGCGAGCTGCCGGATCTGTTCGCGCCGCGACTGTGTGGCGCGGCGCGAACCGTCGATCCTGAAGGAAGAGTTTTGACAGCGGCGTAACCGCAACGCTACTGTTGCGACAGGGACGGAGACGCCTTGAGGCAATGACCTCGCGAAAGATCGGGCGTAGGGGAGGAATATCCACACAATGGGCAGGCATGTTGTTCTGGTCGAAGACGAGCCGAATATTACCGAGGCAATCCGATTTCTGCTGACCCGCGATGGCTGGCAGGTCGACAGCCACGCCGATGGCAGTGATGCGGTTGAGGTGATCCGCACGGCTAAGCCGGATCTGGTGATCCTGGATCTGATGTTGCCGGGCAAAAGCGGGCTGGAGATCATTCGCGAACTGCGCGACAGCGGGCAGCTGCCGGATTTGCCGGTTCTGATGCTGACCGCAAGGGGACAGCTGCGCGACCGCGAAATGGCAGAGCAGGCCGGGGTCACTCGGTTCATGACAAAACCGTTCTCCAACAATGAGGTTCTGACCGCGGTCCGCGACCTTCATGCGCAAGCGGCCCAGAACCGCGCGGGTCTGTCTGAGGCTGGCGGTGCGGCTGATGATCTGGCTGAACAGGCCCGCCAGGGATGATCCGTGGCGACGGCGCCGAAGGCGAGGGCGAAACCGGCGCGCCGTTTGTTGAGCGCCGGACATATCGCCGCCGCCGTCTGATGGATGTTGCCCGCGTGTTGCCGGTCTTGGGCGCGCTGTTACTGCTGGTGCCACTGATGTGGCCGGACCCAGACCCCTATCCTGCACCGGACAGCATGTCAGGCATGCCTTTGTCACGGGCCATGATCTATATCCTTGTGGTCTGGGCGGGGTTGATTCTGGCGAGCTTTGGCTTTGCTCTGGCGGTGAGGCGCTGGGCGGAGCACTGGACCGAAGGTGGCGAACCGCGCCGGGGCGGGGACGCGGACTGATGGCGTCACTCAATGTTCTGGCGCTGGTCTGTCTGAGCTATGTTGCGCTGCTGTTCATCGTGGCTTTCGCTGCGGATCGTCATGCCAGCCATGGACGTCCCGCCCGCTGGATGCGGTCACCGTTGATCTACACACTGTCGCTGTCGATCTATTGCACCGCCTGGACCTTCTACGGGGCGGTCGGCTACGCGGCGCGCTCAGGATTGGAATACATCACCATCTATCTTGGCCCGACACTGGTCATGGTCGGCTGGTGGTGGGGGTTGCGCAAGCTGGTCCGTATCGGGCGCAGCCAGCGGATCACCTCCATCGCGGATCTTCTGTCGGCGCGCTATGGCAAGTCCAACCTCTTGGCAATTGGTGTCACCATTCTCGCAGTGATTGGCACGACTCCCTATATTTCACTGCAACTGCAGTCTATTACGCTGTCTTTTTCGATCTTCGCAGAAGCTGACCCGCTGCGCAGTGTCAATGAAACGCAGACGGTGTTCTGGGTGGCGGCCGGGCTTGCAGCTTTTGCCATTCTGTTCGGCACGCGCAATCTCAACGCCAATGAGCGCCACCACGGCGTCGTTACTGCCGTGGCACTTGAGGCGGTGGTCAAGCTGGTCTCGCTGCTGGCGGTGGGAATCTTTGTTGTCTGGGGAATCGCGGGTGGGGTCGGTGAGACTATGGCCCGGATTGATGCCTCCTCCATCGGGCAATGGCAGGTTGATGGCGGGCGCTGGGCGACGATCACCTTCCTCTCGGCGGCGGCCTTTGTCTGCCTGCCGCGAATGTTCCAGGTCATGGTGGTCGAGAATGAGGATGAACGGCATCTGCGCGTCGCGGCCTGGGCGTTTCCACTCTATCTCCTGCTGATCTCGATCTTTGTGGTGCCGATCGCCGCCATCGGGCTGGAGCTGTTGCCAGTGGGATCAAACCCGGATCTATTCGTCCTGACCCTGCCCTTGGCCGAGGGGCAACAGGGGCTGGCGATGTTGTCCTTTCTGGGAGGGTTCTCTTCTGCGACATCCATGGCGATTGTCGCTGCGATGGCATTGTCGACCATGGTGTCGAACCATATCGTCATGCCGATCTGGCTGCGCTGGCAGGAGGTGGGCGCCTCCGTCTCCGGGGATGTGCGCCATGTCGTGCTGCTGTCGCGGCGGCTGTCGATCGCGGGCATCATGGCGCTGGGCTATTTCTATTATACGCTCTCGGGTGGCGGTGCGGCGCTGGCGGCTATCGGTCTGATTTCGTTCACCGGTATTTCACAGATGCTGCCAAGCCTCGTGGGCGGGCTGTTCTGGCGCGGCGCGACCCGCAGTGGAGCGCTTGCAGGGTTGTCCGTTGGGTTTGCGATCTGGCTTTATACGATGCTTTTGCCAGAACTGGGCGGGGGGCTGCTGCCTGCGCATGTGCTGGCGGACGGGGTGCTGGGCCTGTCGTGGCTGCGCCCTCATGCGCTCTTTGGGATTGAGGGGCTGGACCCTACGGTCCATGCGGTTCTGTGGTCGATGGCATTGAACACGGCGGCGTTCCTGATCGGGTCTCTGCTGACCTTCCCTAGCCCGATGGAGCGCCTTCAGGGCGCGCAATTTGTTCACGTATTTGACCATTCTTCGGGTCCGCGCGGCTGGACCGGCTCCGTAGCGCAGAGCGAGGATCTGATGGTCATGTCCCAGCGTATCCTGGGGGCGGGTGAGGCGCAGAAGTTCTTTCAGAGCGAGTTGACGCGCCAGGGCGGGCGCGGCCCGCTGCCGGAGCCGACCCCTGCGTTCTTGGAGCGGCTGGAGCGCGAGCTCAGCGCCTCTATCGGGGCGGCGGCGGCCCATGCGATGGTCGGGCAAATCGTTGGTGGGTCTTCGGTCTCGGTGCAGGATCTGTTAGCGGTGGCGGATGAGACGGCGCAGATCCTCGAGTATTCCAATCGGCTTGAAACACAGTCTGAAGAACTGTCAAGAACTGCGCGCAAACTTCAGGAAACAAACGAAAAACTGACGCAGTTGTCACAGCAGAAAGATGCCTTCCTCAGCCAGGTGAGCCATGAATTGCGCACGCCGATGACCTCCATCCGTGCGTTTTCCGAAATCCTGCGCGATACCGAGAACCTCGCGTCGCAAGATCACAGTCGCTATGCGGGCATTATCCATGATGAGGCGCAGCGGCTCACCCGTCTGCTGAACGATCTACTGGACCTTAGCGTGCTGGAAAATGGCCAGGTGAGCCTCAATATCAGTGCCGGGCGCTTGGGGGATGTGCTGGATCATGCGGTGGCCACTGCGCTGGCGGATGGATCGGCGCGGTTGCGGGTGGAGCGTGACGCGGCGACAGATGAGTTGCGGCTCTCTTCTGATCTGGACCGGTTGGCGCAGGTGTTCATCAATCTGATCGCCAACGCCGACAAATACTGTACGGCAGCGGATCCGCAACTGCGCATCACTGCCCGTCAAAGTGGTCATTGGTTGTTCATTGATTTCATCGACAATGGTGACGGGATCCCGCCCGCGTTTCGCACCACTATTTTTGAGAAATTTTCGAGGGTTAGCCCGGAGCGGGCAGGCGGTGCGGGCCTTGGTCTGGCGATTTGTCGGGAGATCATGCAGCGTCTCGGCGGCGATGTGGCCTATCTTTCTGGGGAGGTTGGCGGTGCCTTTCAAGTTTCCTTACCTTTTCGTCAGGAAAACCCGGTTTAACTGTTTCGCGTAAAGTTATTGGTAACCACTCTTGAGGTAAATCTAGGGCAAAGCGGTGCGAGAGGGGCAGGTTTACAACCTATGTCTGAAACGAAATCGGAAGCGACAGCGAACGGTGGCGGCGGGGTCTTGGCCCGCAAACTGGCAGCCACCAAAGAGGGCAAGGGCGGGCTTACCAGTTCGCTGACCCTTAAGGCTTTGCGCCGTTCGATTGCGCGGGCAGCAGCGGATCTGTGTGACCTTCCCGTTGCGGTGCTGGCCGCGCGCCAGGCCAACCGCATTCCCGAGGATCTGCCACCACATTTGTCGGACAAGCATCTGTTGGTGGTGCTGGATGGGCCAAACGGGCGAATTGGGGCCGCCACTCTGGATGCACCGACCGTCACCGCGCTTATCCAACAGCAGACCATGGGGCAGGTGCTGGGCAAGGCACCGAGTGAGCGGAATTACACCCCGACAGACGCGGCCATGGTTGCCGATTTTCTTGAGCGCACCTTTGCTAAGGTGGTTTCGATGCTGGCTCAGCAGAAGGATGAGGCGATTTTCTCCGGCTATCGTTTCGGAGCGCAGGTGGAGGATGTGCGCAGCCTCGTTCTCGGGCTCGAGGCCGAAGACTACCGGGTGATTGAGCTCACGCTGGATCTTGCCTGCGGGGCGATGCAGGGCGGGCTGACCCTGATCCTGCCTGAACCTTCGCCCGAAGATCTGGGCGAGGCAGGCCAGAACGCTCATCAGGCTGGCCCATCGCTGGGAAGCAACATGGGATCCATGCGGGCCGAGTTGCGCGCTGTTCTATGCAGAATGAAGGTTCCCGCGAATGAATTTTCCGCGCTCGAGGAGGGGGATCTTCTACCGCTGGATCAGGCGTTCCTCTATGAGACGGAAATGATATCCATCAGTGGTCAGGCTATTGCGCAGGGGCGTCTGGGCCAGATGAACGGTGCCCGCGCTGTCAGGCTAACTGATCCTCGCACGAAACTGGTGAACGACCGTGCGGCTGACGAGAGTGCGTTCTCCTCCCACATGGGCGACGGTGCCGGGGCGTTGGAGCATGAGCCACCCACCTTGGATCTCTCCGTCGCGGCTGACGGTTTGCAGGACCCCATGGGCGGTATGGGTGGCATGGGTGGAGACCTGAGCGATGGGCTTGGCGACCTCGGAGGTGATCTAGGTGGCTTTGGCGGCGATCTGGGCGGCGATCTGGGCGGCGACCTCGGAGGGGATCTGGGCGGCGACCTTGGTGGTGACCTCGCTGGTATGCCGATGGGCGGAGACCTTCCAGATGGTCTGGGCGATGGGCTTGGTGACGCCATGTCCGGTGATCTGCCTGATCTTGGGGACCTCCCAGACCTTGGTGCGATGCCTATGGGCGACGACTTCGGGGATGGCTTAGGTGACGGCCTGGGCGATTTCAGCGCGGATGCCGCTGCGGTGGAAATCTCCGATCTGGCCGGGCTGAACAGCGGCACAGGGTGAACCTGTCAAACTGCGGGGCGAAATAGAAAATGGCAGCGCATGATCAGCACTGCCATTAGATTTCCGCGTCTTACAGGGTGAAGCTCATCTACAATCAGAACTTCAGCTGACGATATCAGTTTTCGTTTGCAGTCTGGGTCGCCTGTGTGGCCACCGCAATCAACGTCGGGCGCAGCCCATCAAGCTGATACCCGGCCTCCGCAGTGGTGGCGAGTATCTCATCCACCGGCAGCAGGGGAGCCTGGCCCAATGCCCAGACAACCGAGCAGCGGGTCCCGGATGCGCAATAGGCCAGCACCGGACCTTCTGAGGCCTCTACAAAGGCTTGCTGTTTCGCAACATTCTCCGGTGTCATGGTTTGGTGGGTCAGCGGCAGCACCTCGAACCGCAACCCCTGCGCCTCGGCAGCGGCGCGGATGGCATCGGCTTGATGGCTGGGCGGAACCTCAGCATCAGGGCGGTTGCAGATCACCGTGGTGAATCCGGCGGCGGCCAGTTGCGGCAGGTCCTCGACCGAAATTTGCGGCGAGACGGAATAGCGGGGGGTCAACGTGCGTGGGTCCATGATCCGGCCTTTTACGTGCTTGCAGCCGCGCGGTCCAGTCGCAGGGCGACTGGTGGCGCTGCAATCATGCCGACGAGCATTGCTGCGATGAAAATGATGCCGCCGGTGCCGCCATAGCTGAGAGAGGCGATCGCCGGTCCGGGGCAGAGGCCAGCCAGCCCCCAGCCGATACCAAACAGGACAGACCCGATGATCAGTCGTCGGTCCAGCTCCTGCCGTGGCGGGGTTGGAAAGTGGCCCCCAACCAGCGGCGCGCGACCCTGGGTCAGCTGCCAGGCCAGTGCCATTGGCAATATGGCCCCTCCCATCACAAAGGCCAGCGTCGGATCCCAGGCACCGAATATATCAAGCCACCCCTGAACCTTTTGTGTGTCGGTCATGCCAGAGAGAAACAGGCCAAGGCCAAACAGCCCGCCAGCCGAGAAAGACAGAAGAAGACGCATCAGATCAGGCTCCAGACATGGCGGAACAGAGCCAGGGTCAGGGCACCGGCAAGAATATAGATGACAGTGGCAATCAACCCGCGCAGGGACAGCCGGGAGATGCCACATACGCCGTGACCGGAGGTGCAGCCATTTGCAATCCTGGTGCCAAGCCCCACCAGGAGCCCCGCCGCTACGATCACCGCAGTGTTTGAGGTGAGATGCGTATCCGGCACTTCGGCGATGGTCAGCCACATCACCAGCGGGATCAGAACAACGCCCGCAATAAAGGCCAGCCGCTCGGCGGCGCTGTTACGGCCGCTGCCATCAATCAGGCCGCCAAGAATGCCGCTGGCGCCCATGATGCGTCCATTGCCGTGCAGGTACACCGCACCGCCCGTACCGATCAGCGCGCCGCCGATCAGTCCCCAGATCCAATCTATATTCATGGTGAAATCCTTGTGATCTATCAGTCTGTGGCAAGGCAACCCCGGACATATCCGCGCCGGATCTATCAGGAACCTTCGGATCAGAGTTTGTTGATCGGCACCTTCAGGTAGACATTGCCGTCTGTATCGGTGTCCGGCATCTGGCCTGCGCGCATATTGACCTGCAAAGATGGCAGGATCAGACGCGGCATCGGCAGTGTTGCGTCGCGGGCATCCCGCATGGCGACGAAGTCCTCAATCGGACGGCCCTGACCAATATGGATGTTGAGCGCTTTCTGCTCGCCCACCGTGGTTTCCCAGGCGTAATCGTCTCTGCCCGGTGCCTTGTAGTCATGGCCGACGAAAATACGTGTCTCATCGGGGAGCGTCAGGATCTTCTGGATCGACTGAAACAGCGCTTCCGAAGAGCCACCGGGGAAATCGCAGCGGGCGGTGCCAAAGTCGGGCATGAACAGTGTATCGCCCACAAATGCAGCGTCTCCAATCACATAGGTGAGACAGGCAGGGGTGTGGCCCGGCGTGTGCAGCACATCACCGCGCAATTGCCCGATGTGGAAACTGTCGCCCTCCCTGAACAGCGCGTCAAACTGGCTGCCATCGCGTTGAAATTCTGTGCCTTCGTTGAAGACTTTGCCGAAGGTGTCCTGCACCAGGGTGATATTGGCACCGATGCCGATATTACCACCGAGATGCTCCTGAAGGTAGGGGGCTGCTGAGAGGTGATCGGCGTGAACGTGGCTTTCGAGGATCCACTCAACCCGCATACCCTCGGCCTTTACCCAGGCGATCATCTCATCGGCAGAGCGGGTGTCGGTGCGACCGGCTGCGTGATCGAAATCCAAAACGGAATCGATCAGGGCACAAGCAGTGCCATCGGGCTCGCGCACCAGATAGGATACGGTGTTTGTCTGTTCATCAAAAAACGCTTTGACGATCGGCTTCATGGGGGATCTCCTGCTGCTGCTTGTTACATATATTAAAAAGTGAATATGTACAAGAGCGCAGGCGATAAAACTTGAATGGACTTTGGTTAGCGGGTGCAGGCTGCCATGTTCGCCGCCATGACTTGCATGAGCGCAATTTCGCGTTATGGTTGATCTTGCTCAAAGTCACGTAGCGGGTTTCCTGCTATCGTTGCGACGGCGGTGAGGTGAGCGGCGATGACCTGTGTCAAGACTCGGGTGCCGGGATGGAGTTGGAGGCCGTTGTGCAGCCTCCCGCAATCCTGCTGGGTGTCCGGGCCATGCCGTTGATGCGGTCCGACGCGCAGGTCCAAGGGAGGAGTGCAGAATGACCAGTGATAACAGGAAGATCGACAATCTGATGCAGCAAGCGCAAGGGTTTGAACGCAGAATACTGGCCGCGCATCGGCTGGATCGGCTTGTCTTATATACTGAGTTCAGCCGAACCCTGGCACAGTTGCGGGTCGCGGGGGGCCGCGTTCCAAGCCGAATGCTGCGGTTGGAACAGATGCTCGGTGAGGAGGCGGCTGAAGAAATGTTCGACAACATGCCGGTCTGAGGCTGCGCCGACCCCGTCTGTTCGGGGCAATAGACCTAGATGCTGGATGCTGATGCAAGGGGGCTGCAGGGGAGCCGCCCGCTGTCGTGGTCATGACCGTTTTGAGTCAGCGATCAGCCGCCCAGTGTCAGCCCCAGCATGACCAGCATCAGCCCGATGACCGACAGAAACAACGCACCAAGATTATAGGGCAGGACTTTCTGAACCACAGCGCGCAGGGCATCGTCGTCCAGCTTCTGCCGTTTGGCCTGCATGACGCGCACCACGCTCCACATCAGCCCGATCAAACCCGCCACAGATACGGCCGCGCCGGCCCAAACCATAATCTCGTACATCGCACTCTCCAGTGGCGGCGCATCGCTGCGCCGGTCATGTTTGGCCTGCGCCTACCTGATTGCCAGGGGCAGGGCAAGCCAGCCGGGGTTAGGCGCGCGCACCGACTGTGGTTGTTTTTGCCTATTCGGGCGGGTCGGGTGCCCGATCTCCCTATCACCGCTTGCGGAGCAAGGGGTGCGATTGTATCTGGGGGGCTGATCCGAGTTTCCACCCTTTGCCGACGGAGCCCACGATGGATATGACCGAAGACGAAAAAAGCGACAGCTACCGTGTGACCGCTGGTGAATTGCGCCAGTTTATTGAACGGTTTGAGCGTCTGGACGCTGAGAAAAAAGATCTTGCTGAGCAGCAGAAAGAGATCATGGCCGAGGCCAAGGCGCGCGGCTATGACACCAAGGTGATCCGCAAGGTGATTGCGCTGCGCAAACGTGACAAAGATGATATCGCCGAAGAAGAGGCGGTTCTGGAAATGTACAAGGAAGCGCTTGGCATGTGAGCCGATACGGCTTCATCTGATGGCGCAAGCCTGTTTGGCCCTTCGCGATGGCGGAGGGCTTTTTTGTTCTTTAAGTTTGCATATTTTAAGCTTGAAGTAAATTTATTCCTGATGGATATTGGAACCCGTTAGGGATTGCGCGGATCGTCGCGCTCAGAACAGGAGCCAAACATGCCGACAGTGAATGTGCACCCCGAAGGCTGGAAACCGGCCAAAGGCTATGCCAACGGCATGATCGGCGAGGGGCGGATGCTGTTTGTTGGTGGCCAGATCGGTTGGACTGCGGATCAGGTCTTTGAGACGGACGACTTCATTGGCCAGATGAGCCAGGCGCTTGAGAATATTCTGACGGTCGTGCAGGAGGCCGGTGGCACCGCCAGCGACATCACCCGGCTGACCTGGTATGTGACCGACAAGGCTGAGTATCTGGCGCATCAGCGTGACGTCGGCTCGGCGTACCGCGCTGTCATGGGCTACCACTTTCCGGCGATGACGATGGTCGTGGTTGCGGGGCTTGTCGAAGATCGCGCGAAGATCGAGATCGAAGCCACCGCCATGCTCACCTAACCGAGTCTGCGCATCTATTCAGAGTTTTTGAAGCCGCTTTTCTGTACGATTGTATCGGGCAGAGGGGCGGCTTTTTTACTTTGCTTAGGGCAATGGTGCTGACCCTGTTTGGGTCGCAGTATTTGCGCAAATCGGCTTATCGGGGTGGTTTGCCCCAGCTGTCCAACTTTTGTGCGGGGCGGTATTTCTATTATTATTCAATGTGTTGCCGCGCTTTCTTCATGATGTCGCCTTGAAAAATCGACCGATCAAAAATTTTACCAGTTGATAAAAAATCAAACTGTGGCACTCTGATTTGCATAAAAAACAAATCCAGGGAGACACCCAATGGCGACCAGCCATCAGGCATCCGGCATCCAGGCAGGGCGTTTGTCCGCCTCAGAAATTGCCGATAACTTTGGAGATCTGCATCCGCAATATGAGGCGCATGAGGCGGCAGTGGCAGCGGATCGCTGTTATTTCTGCTACGATGCGCCCTGTATGACGGCATGTCCCACCTCCATCGACATTCCTCAATTCATTCGCGAGATCCAGACCGGTCACCCGGAAGCTGCGGCGAAGACTATTCTGGAACAGAATATCCTTGGCGGTATGTGCGCCCGGGTGTGTCCGACCGAAACACTCTGCGAGGAAGCCTGCGTCCGCGAAGCGGCAGAGGGCAAGCCGGTTGAGATCGGTCGCCTGCAACGCCATGCGACCGATACGTTGATGGAAAAGGGGGTACATCCCTTTACGCGCGCAGCCGCAACGGGCAAGCGGATCGCTGTTGTCGGTGCCGGACCCGCAGGATTGGCAGCAGCGCATCGTCTGGCAATGCTGGGCAATGACGTGGTCATCTATGAGGCCCGGCCAAAAGCGGGTGGCCTCAACGAATTCGGGATCGCTGCCTATAAATCGACTGAGAATTTTGCCAGTCGTGAAGTGGATTGGCTGCTTCAAATCGGTGGGATCACCGTCGAGTACGGTAAAAAACTCGGTGCGGAACTGAGCCTGGACGCGCTCAAGGCCGACTATGATGCAGTGTTCCTGTCTATCGGTCTTGGCGGCGTCAATGCGCTGCGTGCCGCTGGCGAGGACAAGGATGGCGTCCGTGATGCCGTCGATTTCATCGCCGAACTGCGTCAGGCTGATGATCTGACGAGCCTGCCGGTCGGGCGCAATGTTGTCGTGATCGGCGGCGGCATGACGGCAGTGGATGCTGCGGTGCAGTCCAAGCTTCTTGGTTCTGAGACTGTGACCATCGCCTACCGCCGCGGCCGTGACGCCATGGGCGCGAGCAGGTTTGAGCAGGATCTGGCCGCAACCAAGGGGGTGCGCCTGCTGTTCAATGTTCAGCCTGTCGCGGTGCATGGCAACGGTGCCTGTGCTGAAATTGAGCTGGAATATACCACGAACGACGATGGACAACTGAAAGGCACCGGAGAAACGCTGCGGATCGCGGCGGATCAGATCTACAAGGCGATCGGGCAGGCCCTCGAAGATCAGCCCGATGCGCTGATGCTTGAAGGGCGCAAGATCAAGGTGGACGCGCAGGGCCGCACGTCACTTGCCGGGGTCTGGGCCGGGGGGGATTGCGCCTCTGGCGGAGAAGACCTCACCGTGACAGCCGTCGCCGAAGGGCGCGACGCCGCTATGGATATCCACGCCAGCCTGATGGGCTAAGCCAGCCACAGGGCCAGACCCGGCCCTGTGTTGCCAGTGTAAGGAACAGACAAATGGCTGATCTGACAGCAGATTTTCTGGGGATCAAATCTCCGAACCCGTTCTGGCTCGCCTCCGCGCCGCCGACGGACAAAGAATACAACGTGCGCCGTGCTTTTGAGGCCGGCTGGGGCGGGGTGGTCTGGAAGACCCTCGGCTCCGAGGGCCCTCCCGTCGTCAATGTAAATGGGCCGCGCTATGGCGCGATCTGGGGGGCGGATCGCCGCCTTCTGGGGCTCAACAATATCGAACTGATCACCGACCGCCCGCTTGAGGTGAATCTGGAAGAGATCACCCGTGTGAAGAAGGACTACCCGGATCGTGCGATCATCGTCTCCCTGATGGTGCCCTGTGAAGAGCAGGCCTGGAAGGATATCCTGCCGCGCGTCGAAGCCACCGGTGCTGACGGGATCGAGCTGAACTTTGGTTGCCCGCATGGGATGGCGGAACGTGGTATGGGCTCTGCCGTGGGGCAGGTGCCGGAATACATCCAGATGGTCACGGAATGGTGCAAGAAATACTACTCCAAGCCGGTGATCGTGAAGCTGACGCCGAATATTACCGACATTCGCCACCCTGCGCGGGCGGCAAAAGCGGGCGGTGCGGATGCTGTCAGCCTGATCAACACCATCAACTCCATCGTTTCGGTAAATCTTGATGCAATGGCGCCTGAGCCGACCATCGGCGACAAAGGTACACACGGCGGTTATTGCGGTCCGGCGGTGAAGCCGATTGCGCTGAATATGGTGGCTGAAATTGCCCGTTGTCCGCAAACTCATGGTCTGCCGATTTCGGCCATCGGCGGCGTGACAACCTGGCGCGATGCCGCGGAGTTCATGACCATGGGCGCTGGCAATGTGCAGGTCTGCACCGCTGCCATGACTTATGGTTTTAATGTCGTGAAGGAGATGATCTCCGGCCTGAACCAGTGGATGGACGATAAAGGTTATGACCGGCTGGATGATTTTGTCGGCAAAGCTGTCCCCAATGTCACCGACTGGCAGTATCTGGATCTGAACTACGTCGCCAAAGCCAAGATCAATCAGGATGATTGCATCAAATGCGGCCGCTGCTTTGCCGCTTGCGAAGACACCTCGCATCAGGCCATCGCGATGAGCGAGGACCGCGTCTTCACCGTGAAAGACGATGAATGCGTGGCCTGTAATCTCTGCGTGAATGTTTGCCCGGTCGAAGGCTGCATCACCATGGAAGAGGTGCCGGCCGGGCAGATTGATGAGCGTACGGGCGAGGTTGTTTCCGACGATTATGCCAATTGGACAACCCATCCGAACAACCCGGCGGTGACCGCTGCTGAGTAAGCGGGGATCACTGGCCCGCAATGGCCGGTGTGAGTGATATGAGAAACGGCGCGTCCTGACCGGCGCGCCGTTTTTTGTCCGTCCTGTAAAAAAGGAGAGCGGTCAGCGAATGCCGGTGGCAGCGGGTGTCAGCATGCGTCGGAACATCCGATCCAGATGCTCTGGTGCCGCATCAAAGGGATCCTCATCCCCCATCAACGTCCGCACCTGGACATCGAAATCCGCATAATGCTGGGTCAGCGACCAGACCGAAAACAGTAGGTGTTTCGGATGGGTCGGGTTCAGCTTCCCAGCGATCATCCAGCCTTCGATCAGATCCGCTTTTTCTTCCAGCAGAGGTTTGAGATCCTTGGACAGGGTGTCCAGCATTCGCGGTGCACCCTGCACGATCTCATTGGCAAACAGTCGACTTTCGCGCGGGAAGTCCCGGCTCATCTGCAATTTGCGCTGCACATAGGCTAGCAATTCCTCCAGCGGATCGCCCTCGGGGTCGATGGCGCGCAGCGGGTCAAGCCAGGTGTCGAGCAATCCGGACAACAGTTCCGTGAAAATTGCTTCCTTCGAGGGGAAGTAATAAAGCAGATTGGGCTTGCTTAACCCGGCAGCGCGGGCAATCTGGTCCACGGTCGCACCGCGAAATCCGCTGTTGGAAAACACCTCAAGGGCTGCCTCCAGAATAGTGGCGCGATTCTTTTTCTGAATGCGGGTCGGGCTGCGATCCTTGGGCATCGGGCTGTTCGGGCTCTTCCTGGGGGCCGCAACACCGCTGCGCGCCTGATTTTCACTCAACCGGCTCTGCCTGCCGGAGTTTTCTTGCTTCGTTAGACGCAATTTCTTGACTGAATGTCCACCCGTGATAGCCTGAGTTTGACCAGTTGGTCAAATCATGACCAGCGTTTCAAAGCCACCGACAAGGCGCAAAGCCGCACGTCCCTGCGAAAAAGCAGGGCAACAGGGAAGGAAGCTGAGATGACGTCGCTTGGACAGAATCTGAAGATCAATGGCGACAGGCTGTGGGACAGCCTGATGGAAATGGCAAAAATGGGCCCCGGTGTCGCAGGCGGCAACAACCGTCAGACCCTTACCGATGCGGATGCCGAAGGGCGGGCACTGTTTCAGTCCTGGTGCGAGGCAGCGGGTTGCACCATGGGGCTGGACACGATGGGCAATATGTTTGCCCGGCGCGAAGGGACCGACCCCGATGCGCTGCCGGTTTATATGGGATCTCATCTGGATACGCAGCCCACAGGGGGCAAATATGACGGTGTCCTTGGGGTGTTGGGCGGGTTGGAAGTTGTCCGCACGCTCAATGATCTTGGGATCAAGACCAAACATCCGATTGTCGTGACCAATTGGACCAATGAGGAGGGCACGCGGTTTGCGCCTGCGATGCTGGCCTCTGGTGTTTTTGCCGGAAAACACACGCAGGACTGGGCCTACGCGCGCGAAGACGCTGACGGAAAAACATTCGGTGACGAGTTGAAGCGCATCGGCTGGGTCGGTGACGAGCAGGTTGGCGCCCGCAAGATGCACGCGATGTTTGAGCTGCATATTGAACAAGGGCCGATCCTTGAAGTGGAAAACAAGGATATCGGCGTTGTCACCCATGGTCAGGGACTGTGGTGGCTGCAGTGCACCGTCACTGGCAAAGATGCCCATACAGGCTCCACCCCGATGAACATGCGGGTCAATGCGGGCCTAGGTATGGCCCGGATGACCGAGGCGGCACATCAGATCGCCATGGCCCATCAACCCCATGCCGTGGGCGCTGTTGGTCACTGCGATGTTTATCCCAATTCACGCAATGTGATCCCTGGAAAGGTGGTTTTCACGGTCGATTTCCGGTCTCCGGATTTGGAGAAACTGACCTCCATGCGGGCGCAATATGAGGTGAAGGCGAAGGAAATCGCTGATGAGCTTGGCCTTGGACTTGAGATTGAGCCGGTCGGGCATTTTGATCCTGTCACCTTTGACGAGGGCTGCGTGACCGCGGTGCGCTCCGCTGCTGAACGGCTGGGGTACAGCCATATGGATATCGTGTCCGGCGCCGGGCATGACGCCTGCTGGATCAATGATCTGGCCCCGACCGCGATGATTATGTGCCCCTGCGTCGACGGGCTAAGCCACAACGAGGCCGAGGATATCTCCAAGGACTGGGCGGCAGCTGGCACAGATGTCATGTTGCACGCAGTTCTGGAGACTGCCGAAATCATCGCATAGGGCGCGCGCCCCCGTCGCGTCCGCGCGGCTCCCCCGAGGATAATCTGGGCCAGAAGATGTCCGTGCCATTGGGGGTGTAATAAGAAAGATGCGGCAATGACCGCGCTCTCACAGGGAGATAGACCATGGCGAAAGTCATCAAGAACGGCACCATCGTGACGGCGGATCTGACCTACAAGGCGGATGTGCTGATCGAAAACGGTGTAATCATCGAGATCGGTCAGGGACTGAAAGGGGATGAGGAGCTGGACGCGACCGGCTGCTATGTGATGCCGGGCGGCATTGATCCGCATACACATTTGGAGATGCCCTTTATGGGGACATACTCCAGTGATGATTTTGAGAGTGGGACGCGGGCGGGGCTTGCTGGCGGCACCACCATGGTGGTGGATTTTGCGCTGCCCAACCCGGGCGAGAGCCTGCTGGACGCGTTGAAGCGCTGGGACAACAAATCGACCCGTGCCAATTGTGACTACTCTTTCCATATGGCGGTGACCTGGTGGGGGGAGCAAGTCTTTGACGATATGAAAACCGTCATCGAGACCCGCGGCATCAACACCTTCAAACACTTCATGGCCTACAAGGGCGCATTGATGGTGAATGATGATGAGCTTTACGCCTCCTTCCAGCGACTGGCCGAATTGGGCGGCATCGCCATGGTGCATGCGGAAAATGGCGATGTGGTGGCGGAACTCTCGGCCAAGCTGTTGGCAGAGGGCAATACCGGTCCTGAGGCGCATGCCTATTCCCGTCCGCCGCAGGTTGAAGGTGAGGCCACCAACCGGGCCATCATGATCGCTGATATGGCTGGCGTGCCGCTTTATGTGGTGCATACGTCCTGCGAGGACAGTCACGAGGCCATTCGCCGTGCCCGCATGCAGGGGAAACGCGTCTGGGGTGAGCCGTTGATCCAGCATCTGACCCTGGATGAAAGCGAGTATTTCAATACGGATTGGGACCATGCGGCGCGCCGGGTCATGTCGCCGCCGTTCCGCAACAAGCAGCATCAGGATAGCCTGTGGAATGGGTTGCAGTCTGGCTCGCTGTCGGTTGTGGCAACGGATCACTGTGCCTTTACCACCGAGCAGAAGCGCACCGGTGTGGGCGATTTTACCAAGATCCCAAATGGCACCGGCGGTTTGGAAGACCGGATGCCGATGCTGTGGACGCATGGGGTGGCCACAGGCCGCCTGACGCCGAATGAGTTTGTCGCCGTGACGTCGACCAATATTGCCAAAATCCTGAATTGCTACCCCAAGAAAGGTGCGGTTCTGGTCGGGGCGGATGCGGATCTGGTGGTCTGGGATCCTGAAAAAACCAAGGTGATATCGGCGGCGAGCCAGCAGTCGGCGATCGACTACAACGTTTTTGAAGGGCATGAGGTGAAGGGATTGCCGCGCTTTACCCTGACCCGTGGCCATGTGGCGGTTCATGACGGCGAGATCCGCTGTCAGGAAGGCCATGGCACCTTCGTTGAGCGCGAGGCCAATGCTACCGTGAACAAGGCGTTGTCGACCTGGAAAGATCTGACGGCGCCGCGTCCGGTGGAACGGTCGGGTATTCCGGTGACAGGTGTGTAATTCAGGGACGGGCTGCCACTATTGGCGGCCCGTTTTCCTGTGTGAAATCAAGGCGAATAGATGAATATGGAAACGACCACCCAGGCGCTCAAATCCCAGGCCGCCGCTTCCGATATCACCCCGCAGGCGCCGGTCATAGAGGCGCGCAACCTGGACCTGACCTTCCAGACCAACGACGGGCCGGTGCATGCGCTGAAGGATGTGAGCCTAGAAATCAACAAGGGCGACTTTGTCTCCTTCATCGGCCCGTCCGGATGTGGCAAGACCACGTTCTTGCGCTGCATCGCGGCGTTAGAACAACCCACTGGCGGCGCGCTGACTGTCAATGGAATGACGCCGGATGAGGCCCGCAGGCAACGCGCCTACGGCTATGTGTTTCAGGCTGCCGGGCTATATCCCTGGCGGACGATCGCCAAGAACATCAAACTGCCACTTGAAATTATGGGCTACTCCAAGGCTGAGCAGGCCACGCGGGTCGAACAGGTCTTGGAGCTGGTGGAGCTGGCAGGGTTTGGCGGTAAATACCCCTGGCAGCTGTCTGGTGGTATGCAGCAGCGGGCCAGCATTGCACGGGCTTTGGCGTTTGATGCGGATATCCTGTTGATGGATGAGCCGTTTGGGGCGCTGGATGAGATCGTCCGGGATCACCTGAATGAGCAGCTTCTGAAGCTTTGGGCGCGCACTGACAAGACCATCGGTTTTGTCACGCATTCCATTCCGGAGGCGGTCTATCTGTCCACGAAGATCGTTGTGATGTCACCGCGCCCGGGGCGCATTCACGATGTGATCGACAGCCCGCTGCCAAAGGAGCGGCCTTTGGATATTCGCGATAGCGCCGAGTTTATCGAGATCGCCCACCGGGTCCGCGACGGTCTGCGCGCGGGACATGCCGATGACTGATCAGCCCAACGGCAGAGATAGGCCAGCGGAAAATTTGAATTTCCCCGGAAATTTTCCTCGGAGAAACTTGGCGTGGCATGTGAATACGTGGAAAGGGGCAGGATCATGAAAACGGTGCTTGCTGTCTTAAGCGTGCTCGCGGCAATTGCTGTGATCTGGTACGCGGCCTGCGTTCCCATGAACATCAAGGGGGTTCTGGATGCGGCGGAGCGTTCGGGTGCTGAGGTGGTTCCTGCCACCGCCCGAGAGCGTCGCGACATGGGCTCGTTTGGACTGGTTGCGACCAATTCCTTTGCCATAAGAGATGTCTGGTCGCAGGACCGGCCGCGACTGCCAGCGCCGCATCAGGTGGCAGTGGAGCTATGGGAGACCACGGTCGAGAAGAAGATCACCTCAAAGCGGAGCCTGATCTATCATGGGCAGGTGACGCTTTCGGCGACATTGCTGGGGTTTGTCATCGGCACCGGTCTGGGGATCCTGTTGGCGGTCGGCATCGTGCATAGCCGGGTGATGGACATGTCGGTGATGCCTTGGGCGATTGTCAGCCAGACCATTCCAATTATCGCTCTGGCACCGATGATCATCGTTGTGTTGTATTCCATTGGCGTGCAAGGGATTTTGCCAAAGGCGGTGATCTCGGCCTATCTTAGTTTCTTCCCGGTTGTTGTCGGCATGGTCAAGGGGCTTCGCAGCCCGGATCAGATGCAGCTGGATTTGCTGAAGACCTATAACGCCAGTCTGGGGCAGGGGTTCTGGAAGCTCCGCCTGCCGGCATCGATGCCCTATCTGTTTGCGTCTTTGAAAATTGGCATCGCAGCCTCGCTTGTAGGGGCCATCGTCGGGGAGTTGCCGACCGGTGCCGTCGCAGGGCTGGGTGCGCGGCTTCTGGCGGGCAGCTACTATGGGCAGACCGTGCAGATCTGGTCAGCGCTGTTTGCCGCTGCAATTCTGGCCGCCGCACTGGTTGCCCTGCTGGGCGTGATTGAGCGGCTGGTTCTGAAACGCATGGGGGTTCAGGCATGAGCACTGCAAGGATTGAGAGCGCTGCCCTCGCCGCTCTGCGGCTCACCCGGGATATTTCGGGCCAGAAAAACGGGGGGCGTGGTCAATGATGATGGTATCTATGGCGCTGCTTGTGTGGTGTGGCGGCTGGTGGCTGAATGGCAGACTGGCCAATAGTCCGGCGTCGAATACGTCTGCAGTGAAACTGCTGGTTCCGGCCATCTTCGGCGTGACGCTGCTAATTGTCTGGGAGCTGTTGGTGAGAGGGCTTGAGGTGTCGTTGGTCATCCTGCCAGCCCCCAGCGTGATCGCCGCACGCTTTGCCACCAGCCTGCCGATTTTGTGGCAGGATTTTCAGCAGACCATTCTGAAGGGCGCGCTGTCCGGCTATATCATTGGTTGCGGTGCTGCGTTGCTGATGGCGATTGCGGTAGACCGCAGCGATTTCCTGCGTCGTGGGCTGTTGCCAGTGGGGAATTTTGTCGCCGCGCTGCCCATTGTCGGTACGGCACCTATTCTGGTGATGTGGTTTGGGTTTGACTGGCAGTCAAAAGCGGCGGTGGTTGTGGTGATGGTGTTCTTCCCGGTCCTTGTGAATACGGTGGCGGGGCTGCGCGAAACCTCAGCGATGCAACGTGACCTGATGCAGACCTATGCGGCCAGCTATTGGCAGAGTTTCTTCAAACTGCGCCTGCCGGCCGCGCTGCCGTTTGTCTTCAACGGGCTGAAGATCTCCACGACGCTGGCGCTGGTAGGAGCCATTGTGGCGGAGTTCTTTGGCTCACCAACCGTGGGGATGGGATTTCGTATCTCGACCTCGGTGGGGCAGCTGGCGCTGGATATGGTCTGGGCCGAGATCCTTGTGGCGGCACTGGCCGGGTCAGCATTTTATGGCATGATGGCGCTGATTGAGAAAACGCTCACCTTCTGGCACCCGTCGCAACGGGGGTAGGCAGCTTGGCGACCTGCGGTTTGGAAGTTGGCGTCAACCGGTAGAAAACCTTTGGAGACAGCGGGGTAACTCGCGCAGAATTCAGGAATACAACCAGATATAACAACAGGGAGAAGACAGATGAAAACACTGCTGACCGCCGCCGCCATGGCGCTGGGAGCTGCATCGGTGGCGCAGGCCGCCGATGAGGTGAAGCTGCAGCTGAAATGGGTCACCCAGGCCCAGTTTGCAGGCTATTATGTTGCATTGGATCAGGGCTTCTACGAGGCTGAGGATCTGGATGTCACCATTCTGCCTGGTGGCCCAGATATTGCGCCAACCCAGGTGATTGCCGGGGGCGGCGCGGATGTTACAGTGGAGTGGATGCCAGCCGCCCTTGCCGCGCGCGAAAAGGGGCTGCCGCTGGTCAATATCGCCCAGCCGTACAAGAGTTCCGGCATGATGCTCACCTGTTGGAAAGACACCGGCATTGCAGCGCCTGAAGATCTGGCCAACCGAACCCTTGGCGTCTGGTTCTTCGGCAATGAATTTCCCTTTATGAGCTGGATGAGTCAGCTGGGCATTTCGACCGAAGGGAAAGGCGAAAAAGGTGTCGAGGTTCTGAAACAGGGTTTCAATGTCGATCCTCTGTTGCAGCGTCAGGCCGATTGTATTTCGACCATGACCTATAATGAGTATTGGCAGGTGATTGACGCGGGCGTGGCTCCGGATGAGCTGATTACCTTCAAATATGAAGACCAGGGCGTGGCAACGCTTGAGGATGGTCTTTATGTGCTGGAAGAGAACCTGAACGATCCGGCCTTTGTCGACAAGATGCAGCGGTTTGTGCGCGCCTCGATGAAAGGGTGGAAATGGGCTGAGGAAAATCCGGACGACGCGGCGGAGATTGTGTTGGACAATGATGCCTCCGGCGCTCAGACCGAGGAGCACCAGAAGCGGATGATGTCTGAGGTGGCGAAGCTCACGGCCGGCAGCAATGGTGCGCTGAGTGAAGCTGATTACCAGCGTACGGTGAAGACGCTGCTTGATGGTGGCTCAAGCCCGGTGATCACCAAAGAGCCCGAGGGCGCCTGGACGCATGTCATTACTGACGCTGCGCTGAACTAAAACTCGCCTAGGTGAGGTTTTTCCCGTCCGCTCCCGCGGGCGGGATTTTTATTTGCCGTGAGATATGTGTTTAACGTGTTGTTTTTTGCGTAGTGATGACGCCGACACCCTCGGAAATTAAAAGGACCAAGATGATGAGAGACAGTTTGCGGCAGAAGATCGTCACGGTTTGCGACGAGAAGATAGCAAAAAAGGGAGAAAATGTGGGGCTGTCCTTTTATGCCTTTTTTGCCAACCGGAATGACGATCCGGTGCAGCTAATGGAGGCGGCGGAATGGTGGATCAAGCGCCATCAGCTGGATCATTTTGAAAAAGCTGTGAAGATTAGGGAGATGGTGAAGGCTGATCTTTGATTAGGACGGTCATCAGGTGTCCGTCGTTATGTGGCCTGTAGTCCTGACTGTAGATCAGTTTGGAAAGGCCCGCCTCAGGACGGGTGCTGATACCGGAAAAAACACTCTCTTTCCGTTGAAGGAAACTCGTTTTTTTGCTTCGGGCATGGCGTATATTTAAGGATAAATGACAGTTAAAAGTTGAGTCATATTTTCGATTACCCGTTACAGCCGGGGATTCCATGTTAGCTTTATATCATCAAACGATGGAGCGTATTGGCTGTGGTTTGGTTCTCAATCCGAAGGGAGAGACCATGACTAACTGGGAAAATGTCCAACTGTGTCTGCGCTCTCAGCCCGATGTGCGGGATATGGCCGAGCGCAAGACAGCGGTGCGGGTGTCGCATCCCGGATCCTCCTACCGGCGTTACAATCCGGAAAGCCAGGTCCGTTGGCCGCTGGCCGACCTTTGTGAGGCGGCGGCGCGGCGCCGGGGGCAGCACCGCACGGGCACCGGGTCCATGCGGGGGGCTGATCAGGTGCTGGTGATGTATGATGCCGGGGGCGAGGCCGGGGTGTCATGGCTGAAAGATCGGATATCGCTGACCGGCATGGATGTTACTGCGGCATCGACCAGGGGCCTGGAGCGTGCCGGTCATGCCGATCTGTTGCATGCGATCTCCGACGGTTTCGACTGGGTTCTCCTGGAAGCGGCATTGGAGGAGAACGCGCGTCTCGCGCAGCTGCGTGAGATGGAGCTGGCGGCCTGCCTTGGACTGGAAGACCGCGTTGTCCTGTTTCATTCCTCGGAACATCTGGAGCAATTGCTGACGGAGGGGATTTCACAGCTTCCGGTGCTGGAACATCGCCGCATCGACAGTGAGAGCAAGGCCAAGCCGACCCGTCGGCGCGAGGCCTTGCAGCTGTTTGCCACTGTGACTCTGTCCGAAGAGATGGATGTGATTGCCTTACCGCAGGATGCGCCCTACGGCGGGATTGAGCTGACCGGTGATTGCACCCTCTGTCAGGCCTGCACCTGGGTGTGCCCTACCAATGCGCTGATCGGGGCTGAGAATGGCGGCGGGCTGGACTTCGTCGAGGCGGACTGCATGCAATGCGGGTTATGTGTGTCGGTTTGTCGCCAAAACGCGATCCGGCTGGTGCCACGGTTGGAGCTGTCACGACACCGAATGCCGGTGTCGCTGACACATCAGGATTTTTTCTGGTCAGATGGGGTGTCCGGCTGCAGTACTGCAGATGCTGCTCCAGCGAGCCTGCAGCAGCCGTGTCTGGTGTCGACGGACGGAACTCCGATTGCGGCTGCGTCGGAAAATCAATCTCTCCGGGATGACCGGGACGACGATGATCAGCAGGGGCCAGATGATTGGCCCAATGGCGGCCCGGGCAATTGGGCAGGAGAGGGGGGTGCGGATGTTACGGACCGGGCACCTGTGACAGGGCCAGCGCTGCGACAGCTCGCGGAGATGCGCCGTGCACCATGGCCGGATCTGGCGCGCATTCTGGCATTCTTTGGGGCTGATCGGGCAGATAAGTTATCCTAGAGCGCGATTTCGCCACCGTCACAGATTGCGCGGCTAACCTTGCTCCAGAAAACCGCCATATTGACCCCGCTTGAAGATCAGGCCTTTGCCGGGACGGCTGGTAGTGCGCAGGACCGCACCCACCAGAATGCTGTGATCGCCGCCATCGTGGCAGGCATGCCGACGGCAATCGAAACGGGCAATGACATTGGGCAGCACGGGCACGCCATTGTCGTTCTCATGCTTTGGCACGCAGGAAAAATCCTCGCCGTTGCGGGCAAAATGCATCGCCATGTCCAACTGATCCTCTGCCATCACGTGGATGGCAAAATGGGAGGCCGCGATAAAGGGATCGTGACGCTTGGACTGCCGGGCAGGACACCAAAGCAACAGCGGCGGATCCATGGAGACCGATGTGAAGCTATTTGCCGTGATTGCGAGTCCTCCGCGGTCCGTGCGGGTGGTCACAACAGTGACGCCGGTGCCAAAGCAGCCCAGGGCATCGCGATAGGCCCGCAGGCTGTCTGGGCCGGGAATAAAGCTGGTTTCGGACATATCGCGCGCGCTTTCACTTCAGGTCTGTGCTGGGTGCCATGGGAGGGATCCCATGTCTACCCGCTTCCAATGTGGCATGCGCATCGACAAAAGCCAGAGCAGATTGAAAACAGGCCCACATTTTTATGCGGGCCTGTTCAATAGGTTGGTGGCCGGGCGATGTGCTGGCGCCTGACCGGCTCTGGTGTTTCAGGATGTCGCTCAGGCGGTTGCCGATTTGACCACCGCGCTCAGTGCGGTGGCAATCTGGTTGATCTCGCCCATGGCATCGATTCGGTTCAACACGCCCTTGCCGTCATAGTAGCTGATCAGCGGGGCCGTCTGCGCATGATAGGCGGCCAGTCGACTGGTGACAGTCTCGGCGTTGTCATCGGCGCGACGCGTCATGTCGGTGCTGCCACAGGCATCGCAGGTTCCAGCCATGCGCGGTTGTTTGAACTGATCATGATAGCCTTCGCCGCAGCCGCCACAGGTGTAGCGCCCGGCCACGCGGGCCACCATGGCGGCGTCATCCACCTCAAGGCTGACAGCCGCGTTGATCTGCTGACCCGATTCCGCCAGCAGCCGGTCCAGCGCCTCGGCCTGCACCGTGGTGCGGGGGAACCCGTCGAGGATCACGCCCTTGGCACAGTCTGGCTCGGCCAGCCTGTCGCGCAGAATGTTGATGACGATCTCATCGCTGACCAGCTCCCCGGCCTCCATCACTGCCTTCGCCGCAAGACCCGCAGGGGTGCCAGCGGCTACAGCCGCCCGCAATAGATCGCCGGTCGAGAGTTGCACCAGACCAAAACCCTGTTCCAGTTTGCGCGCTTGCGTCCCTTTACCGGCACCAGGAGGGCCGAGCAGGATCAAAACAGCGGGGCGGGTAAGAACTGCGGTGTCCATGTCTGCAATCATCCTTTGTCGGCTCGGTTTACGATCAAATCATCCACCACCGACGGATCGGCGAGGGTTGAGGTGTCGCCAAGACTGCCAAAATCATTCTCCGCAATCTTGCGCAGAATGCGGCGCATAATCTTGCCGGAGCGGGTTTTCGGCAGGCCCGGCGCCCATTGGATCACATCAGGAGAGGCAATCGGGCCGATCTCCGTCCGGACCCAGGTGCGCAGCTCCTTCACCAGCTCATCCGACGGTTCGCGGTCGTTCATCAGGGTGACATAGCAATAAATGCCTTGTCCCTTGATGTCGTGCGGGTAGCCTACCACGGCGGCCTCCGCTACGGCGGCGTGGGCGACCAGCGCGCTTTCGACCTCGGCTGTGCCCATGCGGTGACCGGAGACATTGATCACGTCATCGACGCGGCCCGTGATCCAATAGTCGCCGTCCTCGTCGCGACGGCAGCCATCACCGGTGAAGTAGTAGCCTTTGTAGTCCGAGAAATACGTCTTCTCGAACCGCTCATGGTCGCCCCAGACGGTGCGCATCTGGCCGGGCCAGCTGTCCTTGATGCAGAGCACACCTTCGACGCCGTTACCGGTGATTTCCGCGCCGGATTGCGGGTCCAGAACCACGGGAGCCACGCCAAAGAAGGGCTTCATCGCCGCACCGGGTTTGGTTGCATGGGCACCGGGCAGGGGGGTCATCAGGTGACCACCGGTTTCGGTCTGCCACCACGTGTCGACAATAGGACATTTTCCTTTGCCGACGATATCATTGTACCAGTTCCAGGCTTCGGGATTGATCGGCTCGCCCACGGTGCCAAGGGTGCGCAGAGAGGACAGATCGCATTTTTCGACCCATTCGTTGCCCTGACCCATCAGGGCGCGCAGTGCAGTGGGGGCGGTGTAGAACTGCGTCACCTTATGCTTGTCGCAGACCTGCCAGAACCGGCTGGCGTCCGGGTAGGTCGGCACGCCTTCGAACATCAGCGTGGTGGCACCATTGGCCAGCGGCCCATAGACGATATAACTGTGGCCGGTTACCCAGCCCACATCCGCCGTACACCAGTAGATGTCGCCGTCATGGTAATCAAAGGTGATCTCATGGGTCATCGCGGCATAGGTCAGGTAGCCGCCGGTGGTGTGTACAACCCCCTTGGGCTGGCCGGTGGAGCCGGAGGTGTAGAGGATGAATAGCGGGTCCTCGGCGTTCATCTCTGCTGGTTTGGAGTAGTCGTCCGCCTCCAACGCCATTTCGTTGTAGTCATAGTCGCGCCCGTCGATCCAGGTGGTCTGGCCGCCGGTGCGTTTGACCACCAGACATTTCACAGTGTCCTTGGTGTGCAAGAGCGCGGCGTCGGCGTTGGATTTCAGCGGGGTCTTGCGGCCACCACGGGGGGCCTCATCCGCGGTGATGAGGACCTTGGCATCGCAGCCATTGATCCGCGCCGCCAGGGCATCTGGCGAGAAACCGGCAAAGACAATGGAGTGAATTGCGCCGATACGGGCGCAGGCCAGCATGGCATAGGCGGCTTCGGGGATCATCGGCAGGTAGATCACCACGCGATCCCCTTTGCGCACGCCCATCGTCTCCAGCACGTTGGCCATACGGCAGACGCGGGTATGGAGCTGCTTGTAAGAAATGTGCTGTGCAGCCTCATCGGGGCTGTCGGGCTCCCAGATGATCGCCGTCTGATCGCCGCGGGTGTCAAGGTGGCGGTCGATGCAGTTGGCAGCGACATTCAGCGTGCCTTCTGCGTACCAGTTGATCGAGACATTACCGAGCGTGAAGTCCACGTCCTTCACTTGGGTGAAGGGTTTGATCCAGTCGATCCGCTCCGCCTGCTGACGCCAGAAACCTTCTGGATCCTGCATAGAAGCGGCGTACATCTCATCATATTGTGCGGCGTTAACATGGGCACGCGCAACCGTCTCCTCCGACGGCGCATAGGCTTTGCTGTCGCTCTCCTGGGTCATCTTGTGTCCCTCCCTCCAGTCTGTTCTCGGAATGGCACACCACAGCGCACAGCGAGATGTGTCAAACCTTTTCCGTCCTCCGCAGCGATAATACCCAAGCTTGAAAATAAGGAAATAAGTGTCCATGGAATAAGGGTTTACCTGTAAATCTATTTCCCTTTCAGAGGTTTGATTGTAAATTTGATGGGTTTATATGAGGGTGATCTGTTGTTTATCATAGTGTTGGCTGTAAATCCTTGGCCTCGCTCGTGAGGCTGTAATTCGAAGCAGGGCGCAGTGCTGGCGCTATCAGCCAGCGGCGACTGGCCCCATCGCCTGCGGCAAACTGTGTCAGGCTGTCGCGCGTCAGACCGTGCCGGGTGCACTCTTGGTGGCTAGAAATGATCCATATGCCCACGATGTGAGCAGGTTTTGTGCCCATGCCGCACGGCTGTCTTGTGGGGTTGGCAGCGCCTTGGCTTGGCGCTAGCGTGGTGCCAGATGCTCGTCGCTTTGTACCTCCAAGGGACCGTGATCTCATGATTGTGGGCAGGCCTGCGCTCAGATGCTTGAGCGGCTGGCAGGGGGACAATGGGGCAAGAGTACAAACTGGGAGGAACTCATGAACACTTATCTGACCGTCGCAACTGCGGCGATTGCGGGCCTGTCCATTGCAGGCAGTGCGGCCGCCACCGAATGGAATGTTTCCGTCTGGGGCAAACGCCGTGCCTTTACCGAACATGTTGAAAAGCTGGCTGAGCTGGTCTCTGAGAAAACCGGCGGCGAGTTCACCATGAACATCAGCTACGGTGGCCTGTCGAAGAACAAGGAGAATCTCGACGGGATCTCCATCGGTGCCTTCGAGATGGCGCAGTTCTGCGCGGGCTATCACCGGGACAAGAACCCGACAATTACCGTGCTGGAGCTGCCATTCTTGGGTGTTGCGAACCTTGAGGAAGAGGTGGCGGTCAGCCACGCGGTTTATGCGCATCCCGCCGTGCAGAAAGATCTGGCGCGCTGGAACGCGAAGCTGCTGATGACCTCGCCGATGCCGCAGTACAATATCGTCGGCACTGGCAAAGCCCGTGACGAGTTGGGCGAATTCAAGGATATGCGGGTGCGCGCCACTGGCGGCATCGGTAAGGCGTTTTCGGCCGTTGGGGCCGTTCCGACCTCCGTGACCGCGACCGAAGCCTATAATGCCATGGAATCCGGCGTTGTTGACACCGTTGCCTTTGCCCAGCATGCACATCTGAGCTTTGGCACCATCAACAAGGCCGACTGGTGGACCGAGAACCTCAACCCCGGCACCGTGAACTGCCCGGTTGTTGTGAACACCGATGCCTATGAGGCGCTGAGCGATGCTGAGCGCGAGGCGCTCGACAGTTCTGTTGACGAGGCGATCGCACATTACCTCGCCAACTACGGTGCTCTGCTTGAGAAATGGGACAGTGTTCTGGCCGAAAAAGGCGTCGAAAAGGTCACCATTTCCGAGGATCAGCTGGCAGAGTTCCGTAAAGTGGCCGCCGATCCGATCCGCGAACAGTGGATTGCAGACATGAGCGCGCAGGGCCTACCTGCACAAGAGCTCTATGATCTGGTGCAGAAAACCCTGAGCGATCAGCGGTCAGGCAGCTGATCTCCAGAGAGTTGTAAAGGGGGCCGGGCAGTTTTGCGCCGGCCCTTTATTGCGTGAATTTAGACTAGAGAAAACGGGGGCAGGGCATGGCAGGCAGTGCGGCGGTGCTGGAAGATGGCAGCCTGATCAGCAGGTGGGACAGGCAACTGCTGCGGTTGGAGCGCGTGATGGCGTTGATCAGCGGCCTTGCGGTGTTTTCACTGATGGTGCTGGCGGTGGTGTCGGTTGGTGGGCGCAACGCGTTCAACGCGCCCTTGCCGGGGTATGTTGACTGGATCGAACAGGTGATGCCGCTGATTGCCTTCATGGGTATTTCCTTTGTGCAGCGGGATGGCAGCCATATCCGGATGGATCTGGTGATCTCTGCCCTGCGCGGGCGGGCGCTTTGGCTGTTTGAATTGATTTCTGTCCTGCTGATCCTGGCTCTCATGCTCGCGCTGCTTTGGGGGAGCGGGTCACATTTTCTCCGCTCCTTTGATTTTGCCGCACCGCTATGGAGCCGCGACAGCTCGATCGATATTGGCCTGCCGATCTGGCCTGCCAAGTTGCTGGCGCCTGTGGCGTTTGCAGTGCTGTGCCTGCGGCTGTTGCTGCAGGTTTGGGGCTACGGTCGGGCGCTGGTGCTGGGGCTGGCGCGCCCCGCCGCAGTGCCACTGGTGCAAAGCGCGGCTGAACAGGCCGCGGCAGAAGCTGAACATCTGGGCGGAGTGTCAACCTCCGCCAGCGACCGCGACTAAGGGGCAGGTAATGGAACCTATCGAAATCGGCCTCTGGGTCAGCGGCTTTCTTCTGGCGACGGTACTTCTGGGAATGCGGGTCGCTTTTGCCGCCGGTCTTGCCGGGCTGGTTGGCCTTGTGTGGATTTTCTGGGCCAAGTTTGGCTATGATCCTGAGCGTTTCACTAAGGCGGTGACCATTGCGGTGAAGACCGCCGGGCAAGTGCCTCATTCCAAGGTCTCTAGTCAGGCGCTCAGCCTTATCCCGACCTTTATCCTGATCGGCTATCTTGCCTATTATGCGGGCCTCACCAAGGCGCTGTTTGAGGCTGCGAAGCGCTGGCTCGCATGGGTGCCGGGTGGTCTTGCGGTTTCCACCGTTTTTGCCACCGCTGGCTTTGCCGCGGTCTCTGGCGCGTCGGTTGCGACCTCGGCTGTCTTTGCGCGCATCGCCATCCCGGAGATGCTGAAAATTGGCTATGACAAACGCTTCGCGGCGGGCGTGGTTGCGGCTGGGGGCACGCTGGCCTCGCTTATTCCACCATCGGCCATTTTGGTGATTTATGCGATCATCGTTGAGCAGGACGTGGGAAAACTGCTGCTTGCAGGCTTTATCCCAGGTGCCTTCTCAGCGGTGGTTTACGGTTTGCTGATCATAGGTATGGCGATGACGATCAAGGGGTTTGGCCCCGCCGTCACCGGCTTCACCTGGAAGGAGCGGCTTGTCTCTTTGCCGCCTGCGTTGCCGATCCTTTTCGTCGTCGCAACAATTATCCTGTTTGTCTACAATCCCTTTGGTGGTGATGCCTGGGGTACGCCAACCGAAGGCGGCGCAATCGGGGCCTTTGTGGTGTTTCTGATGGCGCTTTATCGCGGCATGCGGTGGGCGGAGTTGAAAGACGCGCTGTTGGAGACGGCCAAACTGTCGGTGATGATCTTCACCATCATCTGGGGTGTGCTGATTTACGTGCGCTTTCTGGGCTTCGCCGAGCTGCCGGCGGCGTTTTCAGACTGGATCACCTCGCTGACGCTCTCGCCGATGCTGATCCTGATCTGCATCCTGCTGGCCTATGCGGTTCTTGGCATGTTCATGGATGCGATTGGTATGCTGCTGCTCACTCTGCCGGTGGTCTACCCGGCTGTGATGGCGCTCAATGGCGGCGAATATGTTTCAGCGGCGGAGAGCACCTTTGGCATGTCCGGTCCGATGTGTGCGATCTGGTTTGGTATTCTGGTGGTCAAAATGGCCGAATTCTGTCTGATTACCCCGCCCATTGGTCTGAACTGTTTCGTTGTGGCGGGGGTACGCGACGATCTGACGGTGCAGGATGTGTTCAAAGGTGTGACACCGTTCTTCATTGCGGATGGGATCACCATCGCGATTCTGGTTGCCTTCCCGTCAATTGTACTGTGGCTGCCCAGCCTCGCCTGATGTTTTTGCCTAGCTTACAAATTTGTAAGGCAGCGGATGAGACCATGTAAGTCTGAACCGCCAAGTTCCTCTCATCAACCGGGGCGCAGTGATCGCCCCGGTCCCACCAAGAGAGGACACCCCATGGTTACCAAGACCACCACCGGTATCGTCATGACTGCCACGCTGATCGCCTTTGGCTTTGCAGCACAGACAGCGCGCGCCGAGACGATTTTTGAACCGGATCTGACCTATGAACAGATGCTGAACGCCCCCATCGGTGTTGAGCAGGCCATGTCCATCGCCAAGGAGCAGGCAAAAGGGCGTGTGATCGAGCTCAGCATGGAAGAGTTCAACAGCAAGCCGGTCTATGAGGCCACCATCGCCGCGCCCACCAGTCTGACGGAAGTCATCATCAGCGCCGATGATGGGGCCGTACTCAGCACCGCGCGCCAGACTGCGGCGACCCCGGAGTTGATGCAACAGTTGATCGAAGAAGATATCGAAGATGTGATGGAATTCGCAGCGTTGATGGATGGCGCGATGTTCAATGGTGACAGTCACGACGATGATGATGGCGACGATGAACACTGCGCCGCGCAGGACGACAAGGGCTAAGCCACCGCTTGGATTTAGCTGCTGTCCGGGGCGCAGGGTTTGACGCCCGATGCTCGGAGCACCCGGACAGCAGAAGCGACTTAAAAGACATGCGATTTCAGACCGCGATGGATGCGGTCACAGCGATTTGCCGAACACCCGAGGCACCCAGAGGTACGGCAATCCGGACGACGGAGAGAGACGACGATGAAGATGATTTTTGCAGGATGTGCGATGCTTGTGACTGTTGCTGCGTGTAGCAATAGCTTTGATGAACCGCTCCTGACAGACGGCCCCAAACAGGTTGGATATGAGGCAGATCTGGGGGCATGCCGGGCCTTGGCGGAAGGGCATACCGAAAAGACGCTGCAATCCGGTGCTGTCACAGGTGCGGTGATTGGCGGCATCATTGGTGCCGTGGACAGCAAGGACGGCGACCGCGCGGATGATGCGCTGGTTGGCGCGGTGCTTGGCGGTGGCGTTGGCGCCCTTGAGGGGCAGAGCGAGCGGGATGAACAGCGGCGCACCATTCTGATCCGCTGTATGCAGGGACGTGGGCATCGCGTTCTGGCATGACGCCAAGACCCGGCGCTGTACCGCTATGGCTTGCGGCGTCGGGGGGCATATGCTCGGATGCGATCAGTCAAAATCGGGCATGACCCGACTTCAGCACCTAGGGGCCGTTTCGGCGGACCTTTGGTCGCTCTCCCGAAACTGGCGGTGGCTTGATGCGAATACTCTTGCTGGAAGATGATCCCGAAATCGGGACCTGGACGGTCAAGGGCCTCACGGCCGCAGGCCATGTGGTTGATTGGATTGAAAACGGCCGTGAGGCGCTGCTGGCCGCGACGACGCGGGACTACGATGTGCTGGTCTTCGATCGGATGACGCCGGACTTGGACGGGTTGTCGGCGTTGAAAACATTGCGCTCGGCGCGCATTACCACGCCCTTGATCCTGCTCACCGCCCTTGGTGCAGTGGAGGACCGGGTCGAGGGACTTGAGGCCGGCGCGGATGACTATCTCAGCAAGCCCTTTGCCATGACCGAGCTTCTGGCCCGGATCACCGCCCTTGGTCGTCGCGGGCGGGCCGAGGCCGCAGAAACAGCGACGCGGCTCTCGCATCGCGGGCTTGATCTGGATTTGCTTAGTCAGACCTGCGCCTGCAACGGGACAACCGTGTTGCTGAACCCCAAGGAGTTTCGCCTGCTAGAGGTTCTGATGCGCTCCAAGGGGCGGATCCAGACCCGAGCGATGCTGCTGGAGCGGGTCTGGGATATCAATTTCGATCCGTCCACCAGTGTTGTCGAAACCCATATGAGCCGCCTGCGTAACAAGATTGAAAAACCGTTCGGGCTGGAGTTCATCAAAACCGTGCGCGGGTCGGGGTATATGTTCATTGATTAGATCCTTCTTTAAGCGCCTCTTCCGGATGAGTGCGCTGCGGCAGGCGATTGCCTTGTCGCTGGCCTTCCTGGTTCTGCTGACCCTTGGCGGGCTGCTTCTGGATGACGTCATCACCGAAGAATTCCGCGCCGAGACCGAGGAGGCTCTGCGCGAGGAATATCAGCGCATTAGTGACCGACTGACGCGCGAGGGACGGTTTCCTGAGGAAATCGTGACCGCCGAAGTCTTCTCGGACAGTGGCGTCGGCTATGCGGTGCTGCGGGCTGACGGCAAAGTTCTGGGACCGGTCCTGCGCGGCGCCTTTGACAGCCAGGGATTTGATATTCTTGAGGCCGAAGCCCTGTTTCAGCCTAAGGCGCTTGAGACGCTTGACCGGATCTTTGATCTGATCGACGAAGATGATGAGGAAGAGCTCTCCGACAGTGGACCCGCGGCCGAGGAGACCGCTGCGGGGCAGCTTGCCTTTGATGTGGCCTTTGAGAGCGAGGCGGATCTTGGCTGGCGGATTTACAGTGGCGCGGTTCTGGACGGACATCTTGTGGTCTATGCACCGGGCGTCAGCGCCTTTGGGTCCGATCTGACCAGCGTTATCTTGGTTTTTGTGGTCATCCTGTCGCTACCTGCGCTGATCATCGGGCTAATCTTTGGCATCCGGGCGCAGCGTCGGCTGAACCGGATCGGAGCCGGGTTTGACCGTATTGCGGATGGCGAATTGGACCTACGGCTGGCACCAAAGGTGATCCGCGACGATATTGACGAGCTGGCCGCGCGTATTGATGGCGCGACGGAACGCCTGCAAGCTTCCATTCGGCAGATGTCTGATTTTTCGGCCAATATTGCCCATGATCTGCGCACACCACTGACGCGTCTGCGGCTGCATCTGGATCAGGCCGATAAGGCCGAAGACCAGACCGCGCACCGGGAGGCCGCAATTGCGCAGATGGATGACATCATCGCCATCTTTGGCGCGATCCAGCGGATTGCCCGCATGCAAAGCCAGGGACGACGCGATGGATTTGCCGCAGTAGATCTGGGTGTGGTGGTTGAGCAGGTGCATGAGATTTATGAGGCGGTGGCACAGGACGCGGGACAAAGCCTGTCCTGTCGGATCACCAACGCCGCCACCATCCATGCCGACCGCAGCCTTATCATGCAGTTGCTGGCCAATCTGATCGAAAACGCCATTCGCCATGCAGGTGAGGGGGCCAGGATTGCCATTGACCTCTCCGGCAGTTGGCTTGTGGTGACGGATGATGGTCCCGGCATCCCGGAGGCTGAGCGGGGGCGCGTGCTGGATCCGCTCTATCGGCTTGACCGCAGTCGCAACACTGCCGGGGCGGGTCTGGGGTTGGCCATGGTGAAGGCCATCGCTGAACTCCACGAGGCTGAACTGGCGCTGATGTACAGCGCGGACGAACGCGGGTTGCGCATTGAGGTGCGGTTTCCTCAGCCCTGAGCGGGGGGGAGGCCATCCGGTGCCTCGCGTCTTGGCGCGGGTGTTTTTGTACCATTGTCGAAAAAACGAACTGCGTGACGAAAATAGCGTTATCGGTGCTGGCACTGCATTGCTACCAACGCGACACGGGGCACTGCCCGCACCAATCCTGATTGATAAAGACTGCCCACATGAAGTTAACCGGCCCTTTCCTGTTTATTCTGGCCACATTGATGATCGATGCCATCGGCGTTGGCATCGTGTTTCCGATCATGCCAGACCTGATGCTGAGGGTCGGCGCGCAAAGCACGGCCGAGGGCGCTTTGTGGAGCGGCATCATGATGTCAGCCTATGCCGCCGCGATGTTTCTGTTTGGCCCGATTGTGGGCAGCCTGTCTGATTCCTACGGGCGCAGGCCGGTTCTGATCCTTGCGCTGGTGACGCTCACCATTGACTATGTGATCATGGCGCTGGCGCAGACCTATTGGATGCTGTTGATCGGGCGCGTCATCGCGGGGATGGCGGGCGCGACCTATATCACGGCAACTGCCTATATTTCCGACATTGCCAAGCCAACAGAACGCGGCGCTGCGTTTGGCATGATCGGGGCGGCGTTTGGCATTGGTTTTGTGCTCGGGCCAGCGCTTGGCGGGTTGGCATCGGGCCTGCATATCAGCGCGCCGTTCTGGATTGCAGCCGGTCTCTCCGCTGTCAACGTGGTGTTTGGGATCGTTATCCTGCCGGAGTCCCTGAAACCTGAGAACCGTCGGCCGTTTGGCAAACGCGATCTCAACCCCTTTGGAACGCTGATCCGCGCCTTCGTCATTCCGGGGTTGGCGATCCCGCTGATCTGCATCTTTGTCTTTGAGTTCGCCAATCTGGTTTACCCGACGCTCTGGTCCTTTTGGGGCCGTGAGGTGTTTGGCTGGGATGGGTTTACCATTGGTGTGACCCTGTCTGCCTATGGCGTCCTGATTGCTGTGGTGCAGGCTGGAATCCTGCCGCAGATGACCAAACGACTGGGGGATTATAAAACCTTGATCATCGCGATGGTGGCGGCGGTGATCGCAATGATCGGCTTCGGTCTCGCCAGCGCAATCTGGGTTGTGGTGGTCTTTCTGCCGATTGCGGCCCTGTCCGATATGGCGCCACCGCTGATCACCGCCTTTGCGGCCAACCGGGTTGGCGAAGACCAGCAAGGGGTGGTGCAGGGGGTCATTGCGTCGCTGTCATCCGTCGCAGCCGTTGTGGCGCCGCTGGTGTTGACAGGGGTGTTCGAGCGATTTGTCGGTGAAGCCGAATGGTACCTCCCGGGCGCGCCATTCCTGGTCGCGGCAGTGCTGGTTCTGGCATTGGCGCCGCTGGTCTTGCGTCTCAGGGATCACGATAACCGGTCGTCAAACTGAGCATTCCCGGTTTGCGGCGGACCTGTGTTTCGGCATCTGCTGATCCAATCAGCCGACCATAGAGGGCAGCTATCGATCTGTGATCTGCCATCTATTCTGGCACGCTGATATCAGGGGAAAAGCATCTCAGACAGTTGCCAAAAAAAAAGGGGCTAGAGAGCAATCCCTCTAACCCCTTGAATTCTCTGGCTCCGGCGGTAGGGATCGAACCTACGACCAATTGATTAACAGTCAACTGCTCTACCGCTGAGCTACGCCGGAACGGTTCGTGCCGTATAGCGGCGCGATCTGGTGGCGTCCAGAGCCGTTTTGCGATTTTTTGGAAAAAAACGCATCTCCCCGGCACGGTCAGCGCAGATTTTTGAAGTGCGCGCCAAATGACAGAGGGCCATCGGTTGCAACCTGAGATTTTCCGGCAAGATCAACGAGGTGGGCGAAAACATTGCGCTCAGCGGCGACGCGTAGGGAAGGCGGGGTTTCGGTGTAGATCCGCGCTGTCAGCTCGGTGACGGTGGCGGGACCGGCGGTGAGTTCGGCAAGGATCGCGGCCTCTCGTCCCGTGCGGTGGTCGATCAGCCATGCAAGGCGGGCAGCGGGGTCTGTGACCGGAGCACCATGGCCGGGGTAAAACACCCGCCAGTCGCGGGCGGCCAGCCGCCGACATGAGGCCATGAAATCGGTCAGATCGCCATCCGGGGGCGAGACCAGAGAGCTGGCCCAGCCCATCACGTGATCAGCGGTGAAACAGGCATCCCCCCAAGCCAAGGCGATATGGTTGCCGAGATGGCCGGGGGTATGGATCACCTCCAGCTGCCAGTCGGGTCCGGTTAATGTCTCCCCATCCCGCAGAGAGATGTCCGGCGCGAAGTTGATATCGATGCCCTCGCCACCACCGGCCAGCCCCGCTTCGGCGAGCGATGTCATCACTGCGCTGCGCCCTGAGAGGGCATCGCCAAAGGCATAGAGCGGCGCGCCGGTGGCCTCTGCCAGCGGACGCGCCAGAGGGGAGTGGTCGAGATGGCTGTGGCTGACCAGAATATGACTTATGCGCTGACCCGGCCCCAAGGCCGCGAGAATTGATTGCAGATGTGCCTCATTCGCCGGACCGGGATCAATGACCGCAACATCAGTGTCGCCGAGCAGATATGTGTTGGTGCCACGATAGGTCATCGGCGACGGGTTCGGGGCCAGAATACGGCGCAATCCGGGCTCTAGCGTTTCGGCGATCCCGGCGGGGGGATTGAAATCATCGGGTGCCTGCATCAGGTCTGATCCTTGGTAACAAACGGGGCGCAGGGGCTGCGCGTTTTGCTTTTCAGCGGCGGGGTCGCGGGGTAGGTGTAGCGCATGTTCTTTCAATGGCTCAAACACTATATGCCGCGCAGCCTCTACGGGCGGGCAGCGCTTATTCTACTGGTGCCGATTGTGACGCTGCAATTGGTGGTGTCGGTTGTGTTCATCAAGCGCGATCTTGAGGACCTGACGGTCCAGATGACCCTGACCATGCTGCGGGAATTGCGATTGCTGGAGCAGACCATGGCGCCGGCTGCCAGTCAGCAGGAGGCGTTGTTGCTGGCAGAACCTCTGTTGCAACCCTTGCAGATGCAAATCCGGTTTCTGGAACCAGGGGAGCCGGTGCCGTTGGATCAGATGGGGCTCTTGGAATTTTCCGGGCGGGTGGTGCGCAATACGTTGCAGGCGACTGCACCGCAGTTCATTTCGGCCCAGTTCCCCAACACCCGCCGGGTACAGTTGGTGCTTGCGAGTGATCAGGGCCCGATGGCGCTGGTATTTGATCGGCGCCGGGTGACCGCGGCGGCACCGCACCAGCTGATCGTGACAGTGATCGCCTTTGGTTTTTTGATGACGATCATCGCCTTTGTCTACATGCGCAATCAGCTGCGTCCGATCAAACAACTCGCCGATGCCGCGCAGGCCTTTGGGCGGGGGCGGACGGAGCCTTATTCGCCGCGCGGCGCGAATGAGGTGAGGGCGGCCGGCAGCGCATTTCTGGACATGCGCGCACGGATCGAGCGGCAGATGGAGCAGCGGACCTTGATGCTCTCGGGAGTGAGCCACGACCTGCGCACCCCACTCACAAGGATGAAACTTGGCCTGTCGATGCTGGACGAGGAGGACGCCGAACCGCTGCGGCAGGATGTGGATGAGATGCAGGCGCTCTTGGATGCGTTTCTTGATTTTTCGCGTGGGGTTTCGACCAGTGAGCCGGAGGAGGTCGACCCATATGTGATGATCACGCTGCTGGTGGATGGCTGGCGCCGACAGGGTAAGGATGTGATGCTGGGTGAGATGAGCGGCAAGGGCAAGGTGATGCTGCGCGGGTCTGCGATACGGCGTGCGGTCCAAAACCTGATCTCCAACGCAGTACGCTATGGCACGCGGGCGCGGGTGTCCGTGGCCATGACCGAGAAATTTCTGCGTATCCGGGTTGAGGATGATGGCCCCGGTATCGCCGAGGCCGACCGGGCTGAGGCGACGCGCCCCTTCACCCGGCTGGATCCGGCGCGCAATCAGGATCTGGGCAGTGGCGTAGGTCTCGGACTTGCCATCGTGACGGATATCGCCCGCGCCCATGGTGGTACGCTGCGGCTGGAACAAAGCGCCGCCTTGGGTGGGTTACAGGCCGATATCGTGATCGGCCTGTAATACCCCTGTCACCGGGGCGCGCTCAGATCAGCTCTGATATCTCTACGCTGCGCCGCTCGGAAATGGAGATCTGTGCCGCCATCCCCATCAGCACTGCCATCCGCCCATCATGAAGGGTCACCTCTGCAGCGACGCGTTCACCGCGAACCAGTTCGAGAAACTTTTGATGCTGATAGAAAGTGGATCCATTGTGATCTCCGGCCTCAAGAAGCGCGGGATCAACCGGGATCTCTTGTGTTTCGGGACCTTTGGGACTGCGTGGCGAGGTCACCAGCTTCGGCAGCGGCGGTGCGCCCAGATGCGCGGGCCAGAACCGCCCCGGTCCGGGCACAAAGGCTTCGATCTTGCCTGTGGGGCCAACGGCGGCAATCTCCTCCTGATACTCCGCGCCTTCGGCAAACATGCACAGGTCCAGCATGGCGCGCGCGCCGCAGCGGAAGTCGACGATCACGTAGCCATTGTCGAGGATGTCAGGCACACCGTCGCTGTAGCGTTCATCGAGATGGTTCACATCCTGCCCACCGCTGGCCATCACTCGGACGGGCTCTGATCCCAGGGCCAGCCGCATCAGATCAAAGAAATGGCAGCATTTTTCAACAAAGGTGCCTCCGGATTTGGCGTCGAAGCGGTTCCAGTCATCGACCTTTTCCAGAAACGGAAAGCGATGTTCGCGGATGCTTAGCATTCTAATTCCGCCAGTGGCTGCTTCGACATCGCGCAGGAAGGCGGCGACTGGCGGCATGTAACGATATTCCATCGCCACCCAAACCGGCGCATCATAGCGCGCGGCAAAGGCATCCAGCCGCCCAAGATCCGCAAGGTTGGTGAACAGCGGTTTCTCGACCAGCACTGGCAGGGCGCGATGTGCAGCCAGCGCTTCCAGCTGTTCCAAGTGGCGGAAGTTGGGACTGGCAATCAGCAGGCAATCAAGGTCGGGGTGGCGGAGCAGAGCCTCAAGGCTGTCCATGAACAAGGCTTCTGGCGCCAGTTCAGCCGAAATCTCACGCATGGCGGCGTTCGGTTCATAGATCGCGCCGACCCGCGTGTTGTCCAGCAGGGCAATATTGCGCAGATGTTCCTGGCCCATCATGCCGCAGCCGATGATCCCATAGGTGGTGGGTCCGGACATGTTTCCTCCTATGTCAGGCGCTGCACATAGAGCGCCTTTTCCGTGTCAAACCAGGTGCGTGAAAACTCAACCGGGGCCAGATCCTGGGCCCAGCTTAGCCGTTCGATATATCCAACCGTGGTGCCGTGGGGCTTGGTGAATTGCGGGGGCGCCCAGTCGGGCACCGGCGCGAGCGAGACGCGATCCTCAGCGCGGCTGATCCAGAACCCCAATTGCAGCCGGTAGTAGCGATAAAGGGAATCAGAGAGCTGCGCGACATCCACACGGCCCGCTCCAGCATCCAGCCAAATCTCTTCAACGGCGATGATCGTGCTGTCCAGATAGCGCAATCTGCGGATACGAGTGCCCCGGGCGCTGGTGCCAAACTGCGGCAGGTCCTCAGGTTTGTCGCATTCCGTGACAGAGATGATATCTGCAGTTGGCAGGCCGCCGCCATTTGGTAGTTCCAGCCTAAACATTGAGTAGACGCTCGGCAGGGTTTGCGTTGTGCGGATATAGTTTCCCGATCCTTGAATGCGCTCCAGCATGCCCTGTTTTTCCAGTTCTGACAGCGCCTTGCGCAGGGTTCTTACTGTTGTGCCATAGGTTTGGGCTAGCTGCCGTTCAGGTGCCAGACGCTCCCCGTCAGCCAACCTCCCGGCCGCGATCTCGCGGGTCAGCGCTTCGCTGATCTGCAGATATAGTGGCAGCGCTGTGCCTGAGGTGCGGGGGGTGGGCATGAGGCCAATCGTCACGATAGGGAAATAATTGATACACCATTGATCTACATCAAGGCGCGGGTTATGCAAGAGTTAAGTTGCAAAGGATGAGGGAGAGGCCAATGAGCGTTGTTCCGGTAACATCTGCGGATCTTGATGCGGTTGAAGTGTCTTGGTTTGCCGCGCTCTGCTCCGATGACTACCAGTTCCTTGGCGTGCCGGATGGCGATCTGCGGTCCTCCTGGGCGCATTGCTCTGACATCGTGAAAGAGGCCGAGGCGCAGGGATTTCGCAATATCCTCTGTCCGTCGTCCTATCAGGTGGGTCAGGATACACTTAGTTTTGTGGCAGGCTGCGCGCCGCTCACCGATAGGATCAACATGCTGGCAGCGGTGCGCTGCGGCGAGATGCAGCCGATCATGCTGGCGCGCACTCTGGCGACGCTGGACCACATGCTGGAGGGGCGGTTGACCATCAATATCATCTCCTCCGATTTTCCAGGGGAGACCGCCGACAGCGGCTTTCGCTATCAGCGCTCGCGCGAGGTGGTGGAGATCCTGAAACAGGCCTGGACCCGGGATGAGATCAACCACAAGGGCGAGGTCTACCAATTCGAAGGGCTGACCACCGATCCGGCGAGACCCTATCAGACTGGCGGGCCGCTGCTGTATTTCGGTGGCTATTCCCCGGCGGCGCTGGAGCTCTGCGGTGAACATTGCGATGTCTACCTGATGTGGCCGGAAAAGATGGAAGATCTGGCCGGTCGGATGCAGGCGGTCCATAGCGTCGCGGAAACCTATGGGCGTACGCTGGATTATGGTCTGCGGGTGCACGTCATTGTCCGCGATACTGAGGCGGAAGCCTATGAATACGCTGATCATCTCGTGTCGAAACTGGATGATGCACAGGGCAAAGCCATTCGGGATCGGGCGCTGGATGCCACCTCGCTGGGCGTGGCGCATCAGGCCAAGAACCGCGATATTGCGGATGAATTCGGGTTTATTGAACCGAACCTCTGGACAGGGATAGGGCGGGCACGCTCTGGTTGCGGGGCGGCGCTGGTCGGATCCACCGATCAGGTCATGTCCAAGCTGGAAGCCTATCAGAAAATGGGCATTCGCGCCTTTGTTCTGTCGGGCTATCCACATCTGGAGGAAGCGCGGCATTTCGGGGCGCGGGTGATGCCACATCTGAAAACCTGCTCACTGCCGCATGAATATGGTCGGGTGCCGCAATCGACCCCGGCTACACCCTTAGGGAACGGAGAACGTCGTTGATGGAACGGATCAAGATCGCAGAAGGGCTGGAGTTCAGCCGTCTGGTCTATGGCATGTGGCGTCTGGGCGATGACAGCGATACATCAACCGCCCATGTCGAGGCCAAGATTGAAGCCTGTCTGGCGCAGGGGATCACCACCTTTGATCAGGCCGATATCTATGGCGGGTATGCCGGCGAAGGCATTCTGGGTCAGGCGCTGAAGGCAAATCCAGCTCTGCGGGATCGGATGGAGATTGTCAGCAAATGCGATATCGTGGCCCCGGTTGGGCGCTATGCGGATGCAGCGGTCAAGCACTACGACACTTCCTCGGCGCATATCACTCGTTCGGTTGAGACGTCGCTGATGGAAATGGGCATCGACCATATCGACCTCTTGCTGATCCATCGGCCGGATCCGCTGATGGATCATGTCGAGACAGGGGCCGCGCTGGACGCGCTGGTCGCCGCAGGCAAAGTGCGTGCGGTAGGAGTGTCGAACTTCCGCCCCTGGGATTGGGAACTGCTGCAATCGGGGATGAAGACGCCACTGGCCACCAATCAGATTGAGATTTCGCTCTCTGAGATCACTCCCTTCACCAATGGCGATTTGGCTTTTCATCAACGGCAGGGTCATCCGTTGATGGCTTGGTCGCCGCTTGGCGGTGGCGGCTTAATGACCGGCCGTGGCCAATTGGCTGAACGGCTGGATGAGATTGCCGCAGCGCAGGGCGTTGACCGCGCCGCCGTCGCCATAGCCTTCCTGCTGCGGCATCCCGCTCGGATCCTGCCGGTGTTGGGTACCAACAACCTGGCGCGGATCAAACAGGCCTCTGACGCGCTGAAGGTCGAGCTGGACCGTCCGACCTGGTTCAAATTGTATGAGGCGGCATTGGGCCGGGAGGTCGCATGATGTCTGCGCATGCAGGGCAGGGGAAACATAGCTTTGTCCCGGCGCCAGATAACACACGACTGCTGCGCGACGCTTTTGGTCGGTTCGCAACTGGTGTCACCATCGTGACAGCGGCGTCTGAGCAGGGTGTGGTGGCGATTACCGCCAACAGTTTTACCTCGGTTTCGCTGACGCCGCCGCTGGTCCTGTGGTCGCCAGACCGCAATTCGCGCCGCTTTCCCTATTTTGAGGAGGCCCGCCACTACGCCATTCATGTTCTGGCGGCGGATCAGGATGATCTGTGTTGGCAGGTTGCAAAAGATGCTTTTGGACTGAATCATTTGCAGCTTGCGCAGAACGAGAACGGCGTGCCGCTACTGGAGAACTGTCTGGCGCGCTTTGAATGCACCCGCTCAGCCATCCATGATGGAGGAGACCACGCCATTGTGCTGGGACATGTGGACCGCGCCACTATGCGCGAAGAAGGGGATGCATTGACATTCTACAAAGGCCAGATGGGCCAGATCGCCGCCTCAAGTTAGCGGCCGGTTGTCCGCACCGAGGGAGGTCGGGGCGGCACAAGGGGAGGAGAGAGACGCGATGACGGCAGTTCTATCTGTCCTGAATATACTGCGCCCGCTCAACACCGGCCTGCTTGCAGCCGGTCGTTGGGTGGGCGTTTTTGCCATTGGCCTGATGGTTCTGGCAATCCTGATTCAGGTCTTCTTTCGCTATGTACTGGGCAGCGCCTTGCCTTGGCCGGATGAGGCTGCGCGGTTCTGCATGTTGTGGATGACCGGCCTGATGGCGCCCACGGCGCTGCGCAGTGGTGGTTTTGTCGCTATTGATGTTGTCGATTCCCTGCTGCGCGGCTGGCTGTTTCATCTCTTGCAACTGCTGCTTCTGATGATTGGCCTGACCGTGCTGATCGTTGGGATCCAGATTGGCTACAAGGAGGTTACGGGGCTTGGCGGACGCTTTGCCACGGCCTCGCTCTACCTGCCGACCTCGCTGGGGTTCGACAACTGGTTCCGGGTGCCACGCAGCTGGATGATGCTCTCGCTTGTGGTGGGGCTGGGCCTGTTAATTCTGGTGAATATCGAGCTGATCCTGGAACGCATCGTGCGATTATTCGGGCAGGGCGATCGCCTGCCAGAACGCCCGGGCATGACCATCGGAGGGGCTGAGTGATGCTGATCTGGTTCCTGCCGCTGTTTCTGTTTCTTCTGCTGATCGGTCTGCCGGTCTTTTTCTGTCTTCTGGCCGCCCCCGGGGCACTGCTGTGGCTAAATGGGCAGGAGCGTGATCTGACCCTGCTGTATCGCAACCTTTATAACGGGATGGACAGCTTTCCGCTGATGGCAATCCCATTTTTCATGCTTGCAGGGGAGTTGATGAACCGAGGCGGTATCACCGTGCGGCTGGTCGAGTTTTCGCAGGCGCTGATGGGTCATCTGCGCGGTGGGCTGGCGCAGGTGAACATCCTGTCCTCCATCCTGTTTGCGGGACTCTCTGGTTCTGCCGTGGCGGATACCTCGGCGCTGGGTTCCATGCTGATCCCAGCGATGGAGCGTGAAGGTTACAGCCGGAAATTCGCGGCGGCCGTCACCGCTGCCAGCTCGGTGATCGGGCCAATCATTCCTCCATCCGGCATTATGATCATCTATGCCTATGTCATGGGCGAAAGCGTCGCTGCGCTGTTCCTCGCAGGGATTGTGCCGGGTGTATTGGTGGGCGTTGGCCTGATGATCATGGTCCGCGCCATGGCCGACCGGTATGAGCTGCCGGCCGCGCGGCGGGTGGTTTTCGACAGTGTTGAGATCGGCACGATGGAGCGCTGGTTCTCCTTTGGGCTGGTGCGGCTGAACCTTGGTCTGCTGCTGGCGCAGTTTATCCCCCTGGCCGACGGGGCCGGGCCACAGATGAAATGGCTGGCGTTCTTTGGCGCGGTGCTGTTTGCCCATGGGCTGATGCTGGGGCTGCGCCGTGTTGTCAGCCCGGCGTTCCGCACGATCTGTAAACGGGCTGTGGTGCCACTACAAACGCCTGTCCTGATCCTTGGCGGTATTCTGGCAGGCGTCTTCACCCCGACGGAGGCTGCGGCAGTGGCTGTGGCCTATGCGCTGCTGATCAGCTTTCTGGTGCTGGGATCGATGCGGCTGGCGGATCTGCCGCAGGTTTTTTCGCGCGCGGGGATCACCTCAGCAGTGGTGCTGTTGCTGGTGGGTGCGGCGATGTCGTTCAAGACCGTGGTCAGTCTCAGTCACGCGCCGGAGCAACTGGCCGATTTCATCCTGACGCTCTCGGAAAATCCGCTGATCCTGCTGTTCCTGATTAATCTGCTGCTGTTCGTCGTCGGCATGTTTCTGGATGCGGGCCCCGCGATCATCATCCTTGGTCCGATCTTGGGGCCGGTGTTCACCGATCTTGGCGTTGAATCAGTGCATTTCGCCATCATCATGTGTGTGAACCTGACGGTTGGCCTTGCGACCCCGCCGATGGGGCTGGTGCTATTTGTGGCCGCTGCCGTCTCACAGGAGCGTGTCACCACCATCGCCAAGGCCATCCTGCCGTTTCTGGCGATTGAAATAGCGGTGATCTTTCTGATTACCTTTGTTCCGGCCATTTCGCTGACCATTCCGCGACTGACCGGGTTTCTGAACTAAGGACGACCGAAAAACCAAATAAAAGAGCAACAGGAGGAGATAAGAATGCTCAGGAAATTGGCAAAGACAGTGGCCCTGTCAGCCCTGATGGCAGGCACCGCCCTGTCGGCCTATGCGGCAGATTACAAGATCCGCGCAACCGCGAATTCCAACGAGAATGACGAGGATTACGACGGTCTGGTGGTGTTCAAGAACTACGTCGAGGCGGCCTCAAATGGCGCAATCGAGGTTGAGCTGTTCATCGGCACGCAGCTTTGCTCCAACGGGGCGGAATGTCTGCAGGGCGTCGCGGATGGCTCGATTGATGTCTATATCTCCACCTCCGGCGGCGCGTCGGGGCTGTTCCCTTATGTGCAGGTGCTGGATCTGCCCTATCTGATGGCCGACGACCGGATCGCCGAACATGTCTTGTCGGGTGACTTTACCCGTGCCATGCGCCAGATGGCGCTCGAGGATTCCGGCGACTCCATTCGACTGATGACCATTGGCAATACCGGCGGCTGGCGGAACTTTGCCAATACCAAGCGTCGTGTGGCGGAACCTGCCGACATGGAAGGTCTGAAAATCCGCACTGTCGTTGCGGACCTGCCGCAAGAGCTGGTGAAGGCGCTGGGGGCCTCTCCGACACCGATCCCCTGGCCTGAGCTGTTTACCTCGTTCCAGACCGGCGTGGTCGAAGGGTCCAAGAACGGCATCACCGATATCATGGGCATGAAGTTCCCGGATGCTGGCCTGCAATATGTGACGCTGGACGGTCACGCCTATATGGGCGCGCTGTGGTGGATGTCGAACAAGACCTTCATGGATATGCCGGAAGACATGCGGCAGGTCGTGGTTGACGGGTTCTATGCTTTGCAGCAAGCGACCTTTGCCTCGCCCAAGCGCAAGTCGATCCAGGCCTATGAGGATTTTGTTGCGGGCGGCGGCGATCTCTATGTGCCCACGCCAGATCAGAAGGCCGCTTTCAAATCCGCTGCCGAGCCGGTTTATGACTGGTTTAAGTCCAACGTGACCCGCGGTGATGAGATCTTCACTGCATTGACGGAGGCCGTGGCCGAGGCAGAAGCCGACGTCAGCGCGGCTCGCGCGGCGGATCTGAATTGATACCGTCTTGAGAAATCACCGGGCGGCGCGGGGTCACCTTGCGCCGCCCGCCGGTCCCTCACCGGAATGGGTACATCCAGACCTTGTAGTCTTCGACCAGAACATGCGCCTTATCGATCTCTGCCGGGGTCATCTTCTTGACCACTTCTTCCAGGCTGATGGCCGCATCGGGATCGCCGCCGATGGCCGACAGCGTGTACCACATATAGGCGCGCACCAGATCGGGGGCGGGCATTCCGCGACCGATTTCATAGTACCAGCCAATTCCGGATTGGGCGCCCGGATGCCCCTTCATGGCGCTGCGCAGGTACCACTCAAACGCACGGACATCGTCCTGCTCAACACCCAGCCCCATGCCGTACATAACCCCGATCAGTTCTTCCGCATCGGCATTGCCGGATCGCGCCGCAGGCCAGAGCGCATCGCGCGCTGCCGCAAACTCTCCGGCCTCCATCAGATCCCGGGCCTGTTCGATTTCCGCCCAGGCTGGCAGAGGCGCAGTTATCGTCAGGCTGGTCATGGACAGCGCCACCGCGACCAGAACCGGTTTCCATCTCTTGCGCATGTGCTCTCCTGTGTCGTGTTGGCGCTTGGCCTTTGTGCGGGGACGGTCGTCGCAGAGGAAGTGCAGTTGCCGTCATCGCTGGGGCCCGGCGATTTTATACCCGTAGACCCGGCAAAGGCGGAACTGGGGCGACTGCTATTTTATGACAAGATCCTGTCGGGGAACAGAAATATCAGCTGCGGCACCTGCCATCATCCGCGTCATGGTACATCTGACGGGCTATCGCTGGGGCTGGGTGAGGGGGCTGAGGGGCTGGGACCTGCGCGCCTGTCCGGCCGCGGCGCAAACCGGGTGCAGAAACGTGTGCCGCGCAATGCGCCAGCACTTTGGAACCTCGGGGCGAAGTCCATCCGTGTGCTGATGCATGATGGGCGGATCAGTGCAGATCCTATTTACGGCAATAGCTTCAACACCCCTGCCGAGGAATGGTTGCCTGGGGGGCTGCAATCGCTGCTGGCTGCGCAGGCCTTATTCCCGATGACTTCCAGTTTCGAGATGGCAGGCAATGTCGGTGAGAATGAGGTGATAGGGGCCACCCGCGACCGGATTGATCTGGCCTGGCCGATCATTGCCAAACGCGTTCGCAGTCTTCCGGACTATGGCGTGGGGTTCGTTGCCGCCTTTGATCACATCTCGGCACCGGAGGATGTGGAAATCACAGATATTGCCGAGGCGCTGGCCCAGTTCATGGTGCAGGATTTCACCTCGGTTGATAGCCCGTTTGATGCCTATCTGGCGGGGAATGACACCGCCCTGACCGCGCGACAGAAAGCCGGGACGGACCTGTTCTTTGGCTCTGCCGGATGCAGCGGGTGCCATGCTGGGCCGCTGTTTTCGGATCAGAACTTCTACGCCCTCGGTCTGCCGGCCTTCGGCCCCGGTCGCGCGCGCCGCTTTGACCCTTATGCCCGGGACGTCGGTCGTATGGGCGAAAGCGATGATCTGGCAGACGCCTACCGGTTCCGCACGCCTATGTTGCGCAATGTGGAACTGACCGGCCCTTACGGCCATAATGGCGCTTTTCCAACGCTTGACCGGATGATCCGACACCATCTTAATCCAGTCGCTAGCCGTTCGGCGTGGACGCCTGACGATCTGCAATTGCCAGATGTGCCCTGGCTGGCCGCCACAGATTTTGTGGTGCAGCAGGACCGGTTCGAGATGGCGCGACAGTCGCGAGCCCGCGACATATATCTGCGCCAGAACCTCAGCGATCAGGATATCGCAGCGCTGGTCGCCTTTCTCACGGCGCTGACCGGCGAAAAAGCACGCGCACAGCAATCGTCTGTCCCCTCCGCCGTTCCCAGTGGCCTGCCCGTTGATGGGGCAAAGCGCTGAACGCTGGATGAGCCGCAACTCCGCGTGTGCTGCCCGTCGGCGCAAACGGACTGTCAGTGCCCAAGATACTCGCTAAGCGCAGCGCGGCAGCCCTGTGACCGGATCATGGAAAGCCAGTAAGAAAACCGCTCAACCACGCCCGGCTGCTCTGATAGATCCCCATAGATCTGGCTTTGCTGCAACCAGACCTCAGGGTTTTTCTGCGCGCGTTCCGCTGCGGATTTGCGGGTCTCCCAATCGGGGTCGTTTGGCGCGATCTCGCTGGCATCCTCACGCAGCCCGGTACACATCTGCGCCCAGAGCGCCTCCACAAGGCAAAGCCCGTCAATTGCGCCCTTGCTCCGCACGGCATCGCGCAGGATCGGCATTACAAACCCCGGATGGCGCGATGAGCCGTCATAAGCCACACGCCGCGTGGTGTCGCGGATTTCGGGGTTGGAGAAGCGGGCCTCAATCAGGGTGAGATAATCCTTCGGGGCCATCTCGGGTACTGCGATGACATGGGGCAGAATTTCTGCCGTCTGAACCTTGCGAAAGAAGGCCGCCAGCAAGGGATCTTTCATGCAGTCGGCGATGGTCGCGATCGACATCAGCTCACCCGCGTTGGCCAGCACCTGGTGGCCTGCGTTCAGTACGCGGATCTTCATGCTTTCGTAGCCGTGAACATCGTCGGTGAAGATGGCCCCGGCCAGATCCCAAGGAGGGCGCCCGGCACAGAATTCATCCTCAATGACCCAATGCCGGTAATTCTCATGTGTCACGGGGGCGGCGTCCTCAATCCCGTAACTCCGGGCCAGAGCAATCTCAGCCGGACCGGTGGCGGGCACGATGCAATCCACCATGGAATTTGGAAAGGCCCCGGTTTGATCGATCCATGCGGCAAGCTCCGGATCGGTCTGCTGCGCCAGCGTCACCACTGCAGTGCGGGTGATCTGACCGTTGCCCTGGAGGTTGTCGCAGCTTTGCACGGTAAAGGCGGGCAGGCCACGACCCCGGCGCAGCCGCAGCGCTTCAACAATGGCGCCAAACACGGTGCGTGGGCGGTCGGGCCGGGCAATGTCATGCCGGATATCCTCATGGTTGAGATCCAGCCCCTTGTGCTGTGCGTCCTGATAATAGCCACCTTCGGTCACAGTCAGCGAAACGATACGGATTGCGCTGCCTGCCATGCAACGGATCAGGCTGGCATTGTCAGCCTCGACCGGTAGGAAATCGATCAACGGCCCGATCACCTCGGCCGAACGCCCGGTCGGATCCAATTCGATCAGTGTTGTCAGACAGTCCTGTGCCAGCAGCCGATCCCGCATTCCTGCGTCGGCAGCGCGCACACCGGCCCCGATAATACCCCAATCCATCGCCAGCCCGCGCTGCATCAGGGCATGCAGATACCATGCCTGATGCGCGCGGTGGAAATTGCCAAGCCCGATATGGACGATGCCGGGGCTGATTTCGGCGCGGTCATAACTGGGCCGGCCAATCGTCTGTGGCAGTTGGCTCAATGTATCATTCGAGAGTTTCATGGCTGCTGCCTCCCACCTGTGTTCCCGCATCAGCTCATCCATTGGCCGCCATCGACGTTGTAGGTCTGAGCCACAACATAGTCGGCAGCCTCGCTGGCCAGAAAGACGGCCATCCCGGTCAGATCTGCTGCGGTGCCCATTCGTCCGTAAGGAACAGATTGCGCCACCTCGGCTTTTTTCTGGCCGGGGGCCTTGCCTTCATATTTGGCAAAGAAGGCATCGACACCGTCCCAATGTTCGCCGTCGACGACACCGGGGGCGATAGCGTTCACATTGATGCCATGTGAGATCAGGTTCAGCCCGGCAGATTGCGTGAGACTGATCACCGCCGCCTTCGTCGCGCAGTAGACGGACACCAGCGGCTCACCCCGACGGCCGGCCTGGCTGGCCATGTTGATAATCTTGCCGCCGGTGCCCTGCGTAATCATCTGTTGCGCTGCTGCCTGCATCATGAACAGCGTGCCGGACACATTGATGTCAAAGGTGTGCTGATAGGCCTCTCGGGTGATCTCAACCAGTGGCGCTGCCGTGAATACAGCGGCGTTGTTGATCAGAATGTCGAGGCCACCATAGCTTTCAACGGTGCGGGTGAGGGCGCGGTCAATGCTGGCTTGATCCGTGACATCCAGCTCGACGGCAATCGCGGCCGCTCCGATTTGCGCAGCAGTTGCCTCTGCGCGGGCAGTATCAATATCGGCGATGACCACGCGCGCGCCCTCATTCACATAGGCTCTGGCAAAGGCCGCCCCGATGCCACGGGCGGCACCCGTGATCAGAGCGCGTTTTCCGTTTAGGCGTTTCATTCGATCCGCAGCCCGTCGGAACCAAAACGATGCAGATGCGTCATGTCAGGTGTTAGAAACACCCGTGCGCCGTAGCCCAGATCCAGCTCCCCGCTGGCCCGCACTGTAAGTGGGTCGTCAAAGGCGTCACATTGCACGTGGAAAAAAGTGTCGGATCCCAGATGCTCAGAGACACCAATGGTTCCCGCCCACATCCCCTCCGTTTCAGAGATGCTAAGATGTTCGGGCCGGATGCCGATGGTGGCTGCATTGTGCTGCGCAGCCTGCGGGCCGGTCAGAAGGTTCATCTTCGGCGATCCGATAAAGCCCGCGACAAATACATTGCGCGGCGCGCGATACAGCTCCATCGGACTGCCGACCTGTTCGATCACGCCAGCCTGCAAGACGACGATCTTGTCAGCCATGGTCATCGCCTCAACCTGATCATGGGTCACGTAGATCATGGTGGTTGCAAGTCGTTTGTGCAGCTCTGAGATTTCCAACCGCATACCAACGCGCAGGGCGGCATCCAGATTGGACAGCGGTTCGTCAAACAGAAACGCCGCCGGTTCACGCACAATGGCACGGCCAATGGCGACGCGTTGACGTTGTCCACCCGACAGCTGGCCCGGGCGGCGATCCAGATAATCGGTGAGGTTCAGCGCTGCGGCAGCATTGTCAATCCGGCGCTTCTGCTCATCCGCCGGGATGCCCGCCATCTTCATCGGAAAGGCGATGTTCTTGCGCACCGACATATGCGGATAGAGCGCATAGGATTGAAACACCATCGCCAGTCCGCGTTTCGCCGGGGGAATGTCGGTTGCATCCTCGCCATCGATGCGGATGGTGCCCGAGGTGATATCCTCCAGTCCCGCAATCAGGCGCAGCAGCGTGGATTTGCCACAACCGGACGGGCCGACAAAGACGGTGAATTCTCCATCTTCAATGGTCAGGTCCAGCGGCGGGATGACCTCAACGGGGCCAAAATTCTTGGTCACGCTTTCAAGTTTGATCTGTCCCATGGGTGTCTTCCTTATTTCACGGCGCCGAAGGTCAGGCCGCTGACAAGTTGTTTCTGGCTGAACCAGCCAAGGATGAGGATCGGCGCGATGGCCATTGTCGAAGCCGCTGACAGCTTGGCGTAGAACAGGCCTTCGGGGCTGGAATAGCTGGCGATGAACGCGGTCAGTGGCGCGGCCTTGGCGGCGGTCAGGTTCAGCGTCCAGAAGGCTTCGTTCCAGGCCAGGATGATGTTCAGCAGCAGGGTCGAGGCGATGCCGGGAATGGCCATTGGTGTCAGCACATAGAGGATCTCCTCTTTCAGCGTGGCACCATCCATTCGCGCCGCCTCAAGGATCTCTCCAGGGATTTCCTTGAAGTAGGTGTAAAGCATCCAGACAATGATCGGCAGGTTGATCAGCATCAGCACCACAACCAGACCAAAGCGGTTGTCCAGCAGTCCCATTTTGATGAACAGGATGTAGATCGGGTAGAGTACGCCGACCGCAGGCAGCATCTTGGTCGACAGCATCCACAGCAGGATATCCTTGGTGCGTTTCGACGGTACAAAGGCCATCGACCAAGCAGCGGGCACTGCGATGATAATTCCAAGAATGGTCGAGCCACCGGCAATGATCACCGAATTCCACAGGAACCGCATATAGTCGGAGCGTTCTTGCACAACGCTGTAGTTTTCCAGCGTCCAGTCAAAGAACAGGAAGACGGGCGGATCGCTTATGGCCTGTGCCTCGGTCTTGAAGCTGGTGAGAATGGTCCAGAGGATTGGAAAGAAGATCAGCAACCCAACAGCCCAGGCCAGCGCAGTATTGATGGCTTTGCGTCTTGGTGTAACGGCTCGTGCCATGGTGGCCTCCTATGCGTCGAGGTTCTTGCCAACGATGCGCATCAGGAAGATGGCAACGATATTGGCGAGGATGATGGCGTAGACACCACCGGCGGATCCCAATCCGACGTTCTGGCTTTCCAAAACACGTTGATAGATTAGGTAGGTGAGGGTCTTGGTCCCGAACGAGCCTTGGGTGGTGACAAAGATCTCGGCAAAGATCGACAGCAGAAAAATCGTCTGGATCAGCACAACAACCGTGATGGCCCGGCTCAGGTGCGGCAGGGTGATATAGCCGAACCGTGCCACCGGCGGAGCGCCATCCATTTCGGCCGCCTCCAGCTGCTCACTGTCCAGCGATTGAATTGCAGTCAGCAGGATGAGCGTTGCAAACGGTAACCACTGCCAGCTGACGATGAGAATAATCGACTGCAGCGAGGCCTCAGACAGCCATGAAACGGGTTCCGCTCCGAAGGCCTTCCACAGGTGAGCAAAGAGACCGTTCACAGGGTCCATGAACATATTCTTCCAGACCAGCGCCGATACCGTCGGCATGACGAAAAAGGGCGCGATCACCAGAATGCGGACAATGCCCTGTCCCCACATCGGCTGATTAAGCAGCAAAGCAAGGAACACGCCGAGGATCACGGTAATGGCAAGGACGCCACCCACGATGACCAGCGTTGCCTGTACACTTGGCCAGAAGGCGCTGGAGGACAGGAAGCGGGCGTAATTGTCAAAGCCCACCCAGCCCAGGTCGCCACCACGTAGGGGCAGATATTTCTTGAACGAAAAGTAGAGTGTCATCGTCAGCGGGACCAGCATCCAACCCAGAAGCAGGATCACTGCGGGGGCCATCATGATGCGTGCTGCCGACCGGGAATGTTGGGTCGCCATGGCAAATCTCCATTGTCGCCGGTTCTTGAGCCGTCGTGACAAATATTGGCTTGTTCGGGGAGAAGGAGCCAGAGGGCAGCCGAATTAACGGGCTACCCTCTGGGAGGGAGGAGGCGTCAGTAACCTGCCGCTTCCATTTCGTCTGCAGTCAGCGCCTGCGCTTTGGCGAGGGCTTCTTCAGCTGTCTGCTGTCCGGCGAGTGCCGCAGAGAACTCCTGACCAACCTGGGTTGCGATGCCTGCAAATTCCGGGATGGCCGCAAACTGGATGCCGACATAAGGCACCGGATCAACCGTCGGGTTGTTCGGATCTGCGGAAAGGATGCTCTCCAGTGTCATTTTGGCGAAGGGGATATCCTTGTAGTTCGCGTTCTCATAAAGCGAGATCCGCGCACCCGGAGGAACATTTGCCCAACCTTCGTTCTCGGCTACCAGCTCAATGTAGTCTTTCGAGGTGGCCCACTGGATGAACTCCTTTGCGGCGGCCTCTTTCTGGGTGCCTGCAGGAATCGCGAGAGCCCAGGCCCAGAGCCAGTTGCTGCGCTTGCCCAATCCGGTGTCAGGTGCCAGTGCAAAACTGACCTTGTCCGCGACGGTGGAGTCATTGGGGTTGGTCACGAACGATGCCGCAACGGTTGCGTCGATCCACATGCCGCATTTGCCCTGCTGGAACAGCGACAGGTTTTCGTTGAACCCATTGTTGGACGCGCCCGGAGGACCTGCATCATTCAGCAGGTTGATGTAGAAGTTGAGCGTGTTCGACCAGGCTTCACTATCGAATTGGGGCGCCCAGTTTTCATCGAACCAGCGCGCGCCAAAGGAATTGGACATGGCGGTGATGAAGGCTGCGTTTTCGCCCCAACCGGCCTTGCCGCGCAGGCAGATGCCATAGGTTTCATTGTCCTTGTCGGTCATCTGGCGGGCCGCATCGGCCACAAAGTCCCACGTCGGCGCTGCGGGCATCTCCAGACCGGCCTTTTCCATCAGGTCGGTGCGATACATGATCATGGAGCTTTCGCCATAGAATGGCGCCGCAAAGAGCGTGCCATCATGCGACAGGCCACCGCGCATCGCGGGCAGAATATCGTCTACATCATAGTCGGCAGGCAGATCGTTTAGTGGCACAAGCCAGCCATTCTTGCCCCAGATTGGGGTTTCGTACATGCCGATGGTCATAATGTCGAACTGACCACCCTTGGCCGAGATATCGGTGGTGACGCGCTGGCGCAGCACGTTTTCTTCAAGGGTGACCCATTCCACCTCATGGCCGGTTTTGGCTGTGAAATCCTCTGTCAGTCCTTGCATTCGGATCATGTCGCCGTTGTTCACGGTTGCGATGGTGATCGTGTCGGCAAAGGCGGCGGTGCTGGCAAATACGGTCAATGCCGTTGCTGCACGCAATGCGCTCTTAAGGTACATCCTTATCCTCCCATGATTGGATGTTGCCATGAGAGGATAGCGGAGTATGGCATCGCGCGTCAAATTAAAATTAACGCGCGTAAAGTTTCAAGAAAATCGCATGACCAGAATGATTTAAGCTGAGCCGCGCATCACCAATTGCCCGTCGAACAGTATGTCCCGGCGAGAATCAGCCAGTGGATTGCCTTCGATTCGGGCGACAAGGGTCTCTGCGCTGGTGCGGGCAATCGCGGTGTAATCCTGGGAGACCGTGGTCAGGGTCGGGCAGGTATAGCGGGAAAACGGATGATCATCGTGTCCGGCCACCCGCAACGCGCACCCATCCCCAAGGCCGACGCGCAGCCCAAGCTGATAGGCCGCTGACAGCAGCCCGATCGCAAGGCGGTCGTTACTGCACAGGATCGTATTTGTTGCCGACCGTTGCCCCGACAGCAATCGGGTGCCTTCACGAAACCCAATCTCCTCGAAGTCCCAGCCATCGCCATCGACCTGGATCAGTTCGGGCCGGTGCCCGAGCCGTTCCATAGATGAGATATAGGCGTTGCGCCGTTTGACTGCATTGGGGTTGGTTGGTGTCTTCATCTCAAAGAAGGCCGGCGCGTCACCGGTGCGACAAAGATACTCTACGATGGTGGTGACGCTTTGCTGATTGTCGGAACCGATGAAGGCCTCGCCGGTGTTTTCCAGATTGGCATCAAACAGCACTGTTGGCACCTCGTTGCAGAATTCCCGGATCTGCGGTGTCTCAGAGACCCGACCCAAGGGGGCCAGCAGCGTGCCGGCTGGTTTCAGCAGGCGCAGATTGTTGAGGTTCTCCAGTTCCTGCGCCGGGGTGCCATTGGATCCCAGTAAAACAGGCCGGTAGCCGGCCGCGATAACGTGATCCTCAATGTGTCGGGCGATCTTGGCAAAAAACGGGTCGGTGAGGTTCGGGACCACAATTCCGATGGTCTTGGTCAGCCGCCGGTTCTGGTTCATCGCATAAAGATTCGGGCGATAGTCGAATTTTTCCAGCGCCTCTTCAATCCGCTCCCGGGTCGATTTGCGCACGCTGTCCGGATCATTGAAGAACTTGGACAGCGTCGGTCTGGAAATTCCGCTTACCGAGGCAAATTCATCCATGTTCCTGATTTTGGGATCACTCATCGCGGGCTGTCCTTGTCGTCCGGGCGGCCTGAAAACCGGTCCCTTGAGCGGGGAGATGGGAGGCGGACTGTGTCACGTTAGTTGACGCGCGTCAAATTTGACAGTCGCACCACGTGATGCGCTAAATCTGGAAAGGGTGGCGGAAAATGGTAGGCCCGGCAGGATTCGAACCTGCAACCAAAGCGTTATGAGCGCTCTGCTCTAACCGTTGAGCTACAGGCCCGCCACAGGTTGGTTAGGAAATCGCGGGCAGGAGGTCAAGCGGTGATCGTGTCGGATCAGGTGCGTCGACATTTGTCTGTGCGGCGGTGCGGCAGCGCAGATGGTCGAGAAACCCATCAATCACAACTTCGTGGCGCCGGTCCAGCGCGTGGCGCGAGGGGTAGACCACAAAGATATCCTTGTTCGGCGCGGTGTAGCCCGGCAGGATTTGCTCAAACTCGCCTGCGCTCAGCGCCTCTTCGACCAGCAGTCGCGGGGCGCGAGTATAGCCTGATCCCTTGCTGACCGCGCGCATGATCAGATCCGTATCATCGGCGGTGAAACCAACCCGGATTGGGGCCTGATGCACGGCGCCATCACGGGTCAGGGGAAAATACCCCATCGTGTGGTCTTCGTGGTGCTGAATATACTTCAGCCGCTGCATATCCTGCGGGCAGCTGGGACGGCCAACCCGATCCAGATAGGCGGGCGTTGCAAACAGCACCGTTTCCAGTTCCGCGATCTTGCGCCCGACACCATCCGTATCGCCAAGTGATCCCGTACGGATGGCGAGATCGTAGTTCTCGCGCACCACATCCACCAGACGGTCCTCAATCCGCATCACGATATTTAGATCCGGATAAGGCGTGTCGAGATCCATCAGCATCGGCCCCAGCACGGCCTGTGCCATGAATCGGCTTGTGCTCACCTTGAACCGTCCCGAGATCTGATCGCTCTGGGCGTCCAGCTCAGCCGTGAGCCGGTCATAACCACCGAGAAGGTTTTGCGCATGGGCATAGACCAACTCCCCGGCGCGGGTGGCCCGCACGCCACGCGGTGTGCGCAGCATCAGCGCGTGCCCCAGCAGCGTTTCAAGCGATTTGATCTGCTGGCTGGCGGCTGATTGGGTCAACCCCCGGCGCTGCGCGGCGCGGTTGATGCTGCCTTCGTCCAGCGCAATGGCAAAGGTTTCCAGAAGCGTCAGACGGTCCATGGTCGGGATCCTTATAAGCACGGCTAATATCTCATATCGCGCGTGCACGCCTGTTGCCAGAGGCATTCACGCGCTAGGTTCTGTATCACGCTATATTTGCTGAACTGGATACCGGAGTTTCTTATGACCCTTTCTCGCAGACATCTTCTTGGGGCCCTTGCCGCCGCCCCGGTTGCAACCCTCGCCAGTCCTTCCCTGCTACGGGCCGCCAGCCATAGTGCGGCTGAAAGTGCGACGCCTGACCTGCCGGTGGCCTATCACAGTTTTCAGATCGGCTCGGCCCGGGTGACAGCGCTGCTGGACGGGCATTTTCTGCTGAACACCAGCCAGATCAACGGGTTTGATCAGGCCGAGGCAGACACGGTTCTGGACGGAACATTCTATCGTATCAAAGACGATCAGATGTCACTGCCGGTGAACGGCTATCTGGTGGAGCAGGGCGAGGCTGTGACCCTGATCGATGCAGGCACCGCCGATCTCTTCGGGCCGATCCTGGGCGGTTTGGAGGCGGCCTTGCGTGCGGCTGGCCGCACACCGGAAGAGATCACCAGCGTGGTCGTCACTCACCTGCACCCGGATCATATCGGCGGCCTGCTCAAGAGCGATGGTACCGCGCGTTTCCCCAATGCGGAGATTGTCGTAGGGCAGGGCGAGTATGATTTCTGGCATGATGACGCGGTCTATGCGGGGGTCCCGCAGGACTCGCGCGGCTTCTTTGATATCGCACGAGGGGCGGTTGCGCCCTATCAGGATCGCCTGAAAATGTTCGAGGGCGAGGCAGATGTGATGAGCGGGCTGCGCTCCGTGCCGCTGCCGGGCCACACGCCGGGGCACTGTGGGTTCCTGCTTGAGACCGGCGCGGCTCCGCTGCTGATCTGGGGGGATCTGATCCACAGCACAGCGCTGCAATTTGCGCGTCCCGATTGGACACTGGCCTTTGACATGGATCCGGAGCAGACCGTGAAGAGCCGTACCATGATGCTGGACCGTGCCGCCAGTGAAGGTCTGCTGGTCACCGGCATGCATCTTGATTTTCCCGGTCTCGGCCGGGTGGAGCGGGATGGCGATGCCTATGGCTTCGATCAGGCACCCTGGCAGTTCTCACTGTGATTGCGTCGAATTCCGGGCTCTGAACACGCCCAGATCCAGCGGTCGCATCCCGGTCTCCGGGGTGCGGCAGATTCCTTTGTTTCTTTCTGTCGTGCCTTGCGCTAAAGGCTGCGCAACGTCTTTGAAGGAGCACTGAGATGACCAGCGGCAAGAACGGTTTGACCTACGCGGATGCGGGGGTGGATATTGATGCAGGCAACGCTTTGGTGGACCGCATCAAACCCGCCGCGAAACGGACCAACCGCTCTGGTGTGATGAGTGGCCTTGGAGGCTTTGGCGCACTGTTCGATCTGAAGGACGCAGGCTACAGCGACCCTATTCTGGTTGGGGCTACCGATGGCGTCGGTACCAAGCTGCGCATTGCCATCGACACCGGCGTCGTAGACGGCGTGGGCATCGATCTGGTTGCGATGTGCGTCAACGATCTGGTCTGCCAGGGCGCAGAGCCGCTGTTCTTCCTCGACTATTTCGCGACCGGCAAACTGGAAACAGAAACCGCAGCCCGCATCATCGAGGGCATTGCCGAGGGCTGCGTGCGTTCCGGCTGCGCGCTGATCGGTGGCGAAACGGCTGAGATGCCGGGGATGTACCCCAAGGGGGATTTTGATCTTGCGGGCTTTGCGGTGGGCGCAATGGAACGTGGCACCGCGCTGCCTGCAGATGTGCAGGAAGGGGACGTGCTGCTGGGCCTCGCATCCGATGGCGTGCATTCCAACGGCTATTCGCTGGTGCGCAAATTGGTGGAGGTCTCCGGCCTAGGCTGGGATGCAGATTGCCCGTTCGGCGAGGGCACCCTGGGTGAGGCGCTGCTGACGCCAACCCGTCTCTATGTCAAACAATGCCTTGCAGCCGTGCGGACCGGGGGGGTGCATGCGCTCGCCCATATCACAGGCGGTGGTCTGACCGAAAACCTGCCGCGGGTTCTGCCCGAAGATCTGGGGGCGGACATTGACCTGAACGCCTGGGAGCTGCCGCCCGTCTTCAAATGGATGGCTGAAACCGGCGGTATCGCCGAGGCGGAAATGCTGAAGACCTTCAACTGCGGCATCGGCATGATCCTCTCCGTCTCTGCGGACCGCGCGGATGAGCTGGTGAAGGTGCTGGAAGGAGAAGGCGAAACAGTCTCGCGTCTGGGCACTGTGACGGCTGGTGCGGGCATGCGCTACTCGGGCAAGCTGCTGTGAGCCAAAAGCGCGTCGCGATCCTGATTTCGGGCGGCGGCTCCAATATGGTGTCGCTGGTCGAAAGCATGACGGGTGACCACCCGGCGCGGCCCTGTCTGGTGTTATCAAACATCGCCAGCGCAGGTGGCCTGACAAAGGCTGCCGCCGCAGGCATTCCAACCGCCGTGGTGGACCACAAACCCTATGGCAAGGATCGCGCGGCCTTTGAGACCGAACTGGTTAAGCCGATCCTTGAAGCTGGCGCGGATATCGTTTGCCTCGCCGGGTTTATGCGGGTTCTGACAGATGGGTTTGTGTCGCAGTTTCAGGGGCGGATGCTGAACATCCACCCCTCACTGCTGCCGAAATACACGGGTCTCCACACCCACGCGCGGGCACTGGAGGCGGGCGACAGCCAGCATGGCTGCACGGTGCACGAGGTGACGGCCGTGCTCGACGATGGACCAATTCTGGGGCAGGCGCGGGTCGACGTCGATGCCGGAGATACCCCCGAAACGCTAGCAGCTAAGGTGTTGGTGGAAGAGCATAAACTCTATCCCGCAGTGCTGCGCCGATATGCGGCAGGCGATAAAACACCGGTCTATCTGCCCTGAGGTGCGGCGAGGGAAGCCCTTTCGCGTTTCTGCCCATCCCTCCAAGAAATACCCTAGGTCGCGATCTTTAGTGGGTGCTGCGTGAGCTTGCGCTATTGCCATGCCACTCCGTCAGCGGGGCCTTTGATCCGGGGGCTGTTAGGGCGGGCAGGCCGAGCAGAACAATCAGGACAGCAGCGACCAGAATGGGTGTCGCCACTCCGCGTCCTGCGGAGGGCGAGCAGAGCGTTGGGCTGAGATCAAGCGTGGTCATGTCAGTGTCTCCTGTGAAGCTGTGACACCAACTTAGGGCTGTCTTTGACATTCTTAAAATGAATGTTTGACCTGAATATATTCACGAAAATTGATATTATACGACAGCATTGCGCCCTGAGGACCACGGCGCAGCCGATTTCCTCTGACACCGCCCGCACATGTTTGCAATGAGCGGGACAAGCGCGTATCACAGCGCAACAATTCAGATAACCAAAAAGCCGTAATTGATGAAAACTCTGACCTCTACCGAAGACCTGCAGGCCTTTTGCGAAGCTGCGGCGCAGCATGATTATGTCACGGTGGATACCGAGTTTCTGCGAGAACGGACATATTATTCCAAGCTATGCCTGGTGCAGCTTGCCTATCCCGGGGCCGGGGATGAGAACGCGGTTCTGGTGGACCCTCTTGCCGACGGGCTGTCGCTGGAACCGCTATATGATCTGTTTCGCAATGAGACCGTGGTTAAGGTCTTTCATGCCGCCCGTCAGGATCTGGAGATTTTCTGGGTTGATGCACAGGTCTTCCCGAAACCGCTGTTTGACACGCAGGTTGCGGCCATGGTCTGCGGCTTTGGTGAACAGGTCGGCTACGAGACTTTGGTGCGCAAGATCGTCAAACAGGGGTTGGACAAGACGTCACGCTTCACCGACTGGTCCCGTCGCCCGCTGAGCGACGCACAGAAAACCTATGCGCTGGCGGACGTGACCCATCTGCGCCAGATCTATGAATATCTTGCCGCTGAGCTGAAGCGCACCGGTCGCGCCCGTTGGGTCGAGGAAGAGTTGCAGGTGCTGACGGATCCGGCGACCTATGATGTCGACCCTCAGGAGGCCTGGCGGCGGGTGAAAACCCGCACCAACTCTGGCAAGTTTCTGGCTGTTGTGCGCGAGTTGGCTGCGTTCCGCGAAACCTACGCCAAGACCAACAATGTGCCACGTAATCGGGTGTTCAAGGATGACGCGCTGGTTGAACTGGCCTCGACCAAGCCCAAGAACGCTTCGGATCTCGGGAATTCGCGGCTGCTGCTACGCGAAGCCCGCAAGGGGGCCATCGCCGAAGGGATCCTTCAGGCTGTGGCCAGGGGCGTGGATTGCCCGGCAGGATCGCAGCCGCAGCCGGATCGCAGCCGTGAAAAGCTGCAGGTGAACCCGGCGCTGGCCGATTTGTTGCGGGTGCTGCTGAAGGCCAAGACCGAAGCCTCCGGCGTCGCCGCGAAGCTGATTGCGCCCAGTTCGGATCTGGACGCGATTGCCGCGGGTCAGCGGAATGTTCCCGCGCTCAAAGGCTGGCGTCTTGAGGTCTTCGGCGCCGATGCGCTGCGTCTGTGCAATGGTGAGATCGCTCTGGCGGCAAAGGGACAGGACGTGAAGGTTGTCACGCTCTGATTGACGGCGGGTCCGTGTCCGCGCTGCAAAAACGCCACATTGCACAAATGACAAAAGGCGCCGGATCCGGCGCCTTTTTCTATTCAGTTAGTGGACTTGGTTTTGCGGTCAAAACCGCGCGGATGAGCGCAATCAGCGACGGCTTTCGCGGGCGTTTTGGGCGGCAACAATGCGAATGCTGCGCACGCTGGCCAGCTGCTGCTGGCTGAGGCTCACTGCCGCGCGCAAGGTCCGTGTCCGCTCACTGCCGAGGGCCGTGCGGGTTTCCGGGTAAATAGCGCGGAAGGTGAAATCGAGTGTCGCATCACGGGTGCGGGCGTCGCGATCAGCCTCATCAAGACGCAGCTCGACCCCATAGGCGCCCTGACGTGCGGCAATGCCGGTGGCGTAGACAATGGCGCCCGTTGGCGTACGTTCGACCCGCATATCTGTGACGCTCTGCACCAGCACGGTTTCGTCGACCGCATCGGGGCGGGCAAAGACGCTGACGCGGTTCTGGACCGGGATCAGCGGGTTGACCGGCTCACCGGTGGTCTCAACCACTTCAACTTCATCGGAGCCGCCAAACCAGTTCAACGGGTTTACCCGCGAGTCGCGAAACCCGCAGCCAGTCAGTGCCACGGCCCCCACCAGAAGGAGTGCGAGAGATCTTTGCATGATGGTCCACCCGTTCGATATGTCCTCGCATGTGGTTACCCGATTGCAAGCCACTTGAAAAGCAGTTGAAAAGCCATTGTTTGCGGCTTAGGTCCAGCTGTGACGCCGGGCAGAAACCAAATGAGGAAAAACCGTCATGGCCAGTGCCGCCTTTGAAGAGATCGTCGAGGATTTCGAGTTTCTCGAAGATTGGGAAGATCGCTACCGCCATGTCATCGAGCAGGGCAAGGCGATGGATCCGCTGGATGATGCCTTGAAGGTGCCTGCAACAAAGGTGGACGGCTGTGCCAGTCAGGTCTGGCTGCATCCCACCATTGAGAATGGCGTCTTTCACTTCGATGGTGAGAGTGACGCGATGATTGTGCGGGGCCTGATCGCAGTCCTGCGCGCGCTCTACAATGGTCTGACGGTGGGTGAGGTGCTGGCGGTGGACGCGCGGGGAGAGCTGACGCGGTTGGGGCTCAACGATCACCTGTCTGCGCAGCGCTCCAACGGGCTGACCGCCATGGTACAGCGCATTCGCGAAACCGCGGCAGCGGCTGCTGCGTGATCTAACCTGATGTCAGGCCGGCCCCACCTCGGCGGCCCGGTCTCTTGTCCGCATATGCCCTATGAACTCGCGCAGCAGGGGCACCCGGCGGGGGCGAAAACTCTCGCCGGTGTTCCGGTATCCGTCGATCCGTGTGACGTGAAAGCTGCGGAAATCCTCCCGTTTACAGCACCAGGCCAGCAGCATCACGCTGCGGTCGTGGTATGACAGGGCCAGGGGGTAGATGCGGCGCTCCGTTCGGGCATCCTTCAGGTCACGGTAACCGATGTCCAGAGCCTCTTCCGCCCACATCGCCTCGCGCAGCAGAGTCATGTCGATGGTCGGCGTCGCAGGCCTATAGAAGCGATGGACCAGATTGACGGCATGCATGGCCTGTCGTTGCTGGCGTTCGGGTAGCGTGGCGAGGATCTTCACCAGCGCATCATTGGCGGCCTGCGCCAGATCGGCATCGCCGCTCTGGTTCACATCCGCCAGCCCCAGTGTCAGGGCCTCCAGCTCAATCTGGGTGAATGTCTGCGGCGGCAGGGCAGGGTCTTCGATCATTGTATACCCCAGACCTGCCTCGCCCTCGATCCGCGCACCGGCTGCGCGCAGGCTGTCGATGTCGCGGTAGATAGTCCGCTCCGAAACCTCCATCGCCGTGGCAAGCCGCGCGGCGGTGACAGGCGGGCGCAATCCTCGAATGAGGTGGAGCAATCGGAAGAGGCGATCTGTTTTTGACATGAGGATTCATACCCGCAACATCCTGACAGGAATTGGCAGGAGGGTAGCGGCATATCCTCCCCATCAGCAATTCAAAAGTAGAAAGGTCATTGATATGCCAACCCTTTATCACTCTCCCAATAGCCGCTCCTCTCGCGTTATTGCCCAGCTGATGCTGATGGGAAAACTGGACGAAGTAGATGTCGTAGTCGTCGACGTGCAGCGCCATGATGGCAGCGGCGGCCCTGATCCGCGCAATCCTCACCCGGAGGGGAAGGTGCCATATCTGGTCACAGATCAGGGGCAGGGCATCCGCGAAAGTGCTGCGATCATGATGTATTTGGATGAGCTGTTCGGCCAGCTTCTGAGCCCGGCGATCGGTGCCCCGGACCGCGGCGCCTACCTCAGCTGGATGGCCTATTCTGGCGGCGTGCTGGATCCGGTTCTGGTGGCTGCGTTTTCAGGGTTGGAGCATCCGGCCCTTGCCGGAGCTTATCGTGGCATGAGCGAGGTCTGTACAGCGCTGGAAATTGCGCTGAGCGAAGGGGATTTCCTTCTTGGTGCATCACTCAGTGTCGCGGATATCCTGTTGGCGTCGCCTTTCCAGTGGGCGCCGCATCTGATGCCCGACAGTGCAATCATCAAATCCTGGGTGGAACGTGTGGGCCGTCGTCTGGACGGTGAGGCGATCGGCGCGTTTGAAGCACAGGCACTCAGCACACTGAACGCGTTGGAAGACGCCTGAGCTCTATGAATGACAGGTCGCGCGCGGGGATCAGTCCCGTGCGCCGCCGCCCCAGCGCAACATGGCGCTCTGCAGATCGCCATAGCCGGTATGGCGATGCTCAAACGCCAGCCCCATGCGGTCGGCGCAGTCTCGTGCCTTGGTCAGCAGGGCAGGATCATTGATCTGTGACTGGTAAACCAGTTTGGTGTAATTCCCGAACACCATGTCGCGCAGCTCCGGGTGCTTATCCAGTCCCATCGGGCGCCAGACAAAGGCATCGAACTGCTTCACCAGAAAATCGGTAAGATAAAAGGCGGTGATTTCGCCCTCATCAGCATGGCGGGCGAAGGTCTCGTTGCCTTCGAAAAACGAATAGCAATGGGGGCCCGCGATCATCTCAACGCCGAGCTCGGCACATTTGCGCTCCAGAATGCCACCTGTCCCGCAGTCCGCATAAACCACATGGATGGTGTCATAGGTTGCGGAATGTTTGGCCACCGCGCACTCAACGGCCTCGGTGATCTGCTCAGGATAGAGATGCAGCTTGGCTGGCAGGCAGGTCAGATCAATGTGATCCAGCCCATTCACGTCCTTGATCGCCAGAATCTCACGGGCCAGCGCGCCACAGGCAATCAGCAGGATACGGCCGATCTTTTTTTCCGGGGCAGCCAGACCCCGTTCGGTGAGGGAGGTTTCCTCAAGCGAGCGCCCCGTGGGCGGTTGGAACGCCGCCCGCTCAGTCAGGCGGGCGGCGCGTCCTTTGCGTGCCAAATCAGGCGCTCATCTGGTTGTGCTTGCGCGCAACGAAGTCCTTGGCCATTTCCACCGCCACAGCGGCGTCGCGGCAATAGCCGTCGGCGCCGATTGCTTTGCCAAACTCTTCGTTCAGCGGCGCGCCGCCGACCAGAACGATGTAATCATCTCGTTTGCCCTGCTCGATCATCGTATCGATCACGACCTTCATATAGGGCATCGTGGTTGTCAGCAGGGCCGACATGCCGAGGATATCCGGCTGATGCTCTTCCAGAGCTTCCAGATAGTTTTCCACGGGGTTGTTGATGCCGATGTCGACGACCTCAAAACCGGCGCCTTCCATCATCATGGAGACAAGGTTTTTGCCGATGTCGTGGATGTCACCTTTCACGGTGCCGATGACCATGGAGCCCATGCGCGGTGCGCCGGTTTCTGCTAGCAGCGGTTTCAGGATGGCCATGCCGCCCTTCATTGCGTTGGCCGCCAACAGAACTTCCGGAACAAACAGAATGCCGTCACGGAAATCGGCGCCTACGATGGTCATGCCGCCGACCAGTGCTTCGGTCAGGACCTTATACGGTGCCCAGCCGCGTTCCAGCAGGATGTTTACGCTTTCTTCGATTTCTTCCTTCAGGCCATCATAAAGGTCATCGAACATCTGCTGCACGAGGTCTTCGTCATTGAGATCTGCCAGGATGATGTCATCTGCGTCTTCCGACATGGGTGTATTCCTTGACTGGGCGGGGTGACCGCGGTTTGGCCTTGTTTCAATTGTATTGGTCCAGATTGCCCCTAGGAGACTGCATTGTTTGCGACATTGCCTTGGCCCGAACCGACGTATAGGTCCAAAAGTAGCGGAATAATAATGAAGATTTCGCATGGAAATCTTCGGTTTCTTGCGTTTGTTCTTTATTTGTTCTTGTGGTTGCGGCAGAATGAGCCATGACCGAGATTTTGCCGTCCCCGCCACAACGTCGCAAAGCACGCGCCAGCCTCAGCAATGCGGCAGGGCGTTTTGATATGACACGCGATGCCATCGACGACGGCTGGGGCGAGCTGCGGGATTCGGTGCCGGATCATGAGGGCGTTGACCTGCCCCGGATAGCAACCAACATTCGCCACGAGGTGGCCCGGTCGTTGATTTCCTACAATAAATCGCCTGACCTGCCATTTGACCGTTCCATCAATACCTACCGTGGCTGTGAACATGGCTGCATTTATTGTTTCGCCCGGCCCAGCCATGCCTATCTGGGTCTGTCACCGGGGCTGGATTTTGAGACCCGGCTGATCGCGCGCCCCAATGCGGCCGAGGTGTTGCGCCGCGAACTGTCGCAGCCGCGATACAAGGTGGCGCCCATCGCCATCGGGACCAATACCGATCCATACCAGCCCTGCGAGCGTGATCTCGGGCTGACCCGCGCCTGTCTGGAGGTGCTGGATCAGTTCTCCCATCCGGTCGCCATCGTCACCAAAGGCACGCTGATTGAGCGGGATCTGGATATTCTGTCGGCCATGGCGGCGCGGGGGCTGGTGCGGGTCGGGATCTCCGTCACCACGCTGGATCCCGACCTGTCACGCCGGATGGAACCACGCGCGCCATCGCCTGCGCGGCGGCTCGCCACCATTCGACGCCTATCGGATGCTGGTGTGCCAGTGCGGATCATGACTTCGCCTATTGTACCCGGATTGACCGATCATGAGCTGGAGGCGTTGCTGGCGGCTGGCGTTGAGGCGGGCGCGGATGCTGCCAGCTGGATCATGTTGCGACTGCCGCGTGAGGTGTCGGCGCTCTGGCACGAATGGCTGGCTGAACATGTGCCGCTGCGCGCCGAAAAGGTGATGGCGCGGCTGCGCGAAATGCACGGCGGGCGGGATTATGATCCGCGTTGGGGGCACCGCATGCGCGGCGAAGGACCATATGCCGAGGTCATCGCCAACCGGTTCAAGACAGCGTGCAAGCGGCTGGGTTTGCTGCAGAAGTCAGCGGATTTGCGCTGTGATCTCTTTGCAAAACCGGCACAGGCCGGGGATCAGCTCGCGCTGTTCTGATACGCGGTGCTGGCAGTCCGCTCTATGGCCGAAGCGACGATCTCATCGCTTCGGCTTGGGGCTATGTCCATGATCAGCCGCGACGGCGACCGCGACGGCTGCGCCGCTCAGGGGCTGTGTCCTCACCGGTGCCGTCACTGTCGGAGGTGAAGGGACCAAGCACCTCAACGATCCGCTCCAGTGTTGGCTGCTCGCCCCGGGGGCGGGTATCCAGCGCCTCGCGCATGGCGCGCAGGTGATCCGGCATGGTGCCACAGCAGCCACCAATGATTTTGGCGCCGCAATCTCTTGCCATGGCTGCATATTCCCCCATCAGGGTTGGCGTGCCGTCATAGTGGATATGACCATCGACATATTTCGGGATCCCGGCATTGCCCTTGGAAATGATCGGGCGGGTCGTGCCCTGGGCGGCGAACCCAAGTACCGTGCGCAGAATGTCGGACGCCCCGGTGCCGCAATTGGCACCAAAGGCGAGAGGCGCTGGGTCGAACTCCTCGACCAATTGCGCCATATCGGCGGAGGTGACCCCCATCATGGTGCGCCCGGCGGTGTCAAAACTCATGGTGCCGCACCAGGGCATATCCGCCAGTTTGAACGCTTCAGCGGCGGCGCGGTACTCTTCCGGAGCGGAGATCGTCTCCAGCCACAACACGTCGACGCCGCCCTCTTTCAGCGCCTCGGCCTGCTCATGGAACATTTCCACGGCGAGCGCGTGACTCAGTTCACCCACCGGCTGCATGATTTCGCCAGTCGGTCCGACTGATCCGGCCACGGCGATCTTGCGCTCAGAGCGATCCGCGACGTTGCGGCCCAACTCGGCCCCCGCGACGTTCAGCTCCCGGACCCGGCGGTGGGCGTCGTGCAGCTTCAGCCGCGCGGCGGTCCCGCCGAAGGTATTGGTCAGGAACAGATCGCTGCCCGCATCAACCGACCCCTGATAGAGCGCGGTGATTTTCTTTGGTTCATCCACATTCCACAGCTCCGGCGCATCACCGGACTGCAGGCCCATATTGAACAGGTTGGTGCCGGTGGCCCCATCCGCAAGCAGGGCGTCTTTGGTCTCCAGCAGGGTGGTGAAAGTGTTTGTCATGGGATGTTCCTGTGGGGGTGATATTCGGTGTTTGCGCTAAGACCTGCCTGTTGCGGCGGGGCGGATCAGCGATCAGTAATGGCCCGGTCTGTCATGCGCGGCGGGTGAGGGCAATTTCATTTTCTTCATCTTCATTATGAGGCGGATCACCGTGATACAGAGGCCTGTCGTCATCGCTTCCGTCTTGCCGCTGATCAGTAGCGGCCCTGCGTCGTTTACGTGCCGCTGCGGCGCGCCGCTCAAACGTCCGCCACAAGCTCTCCTCGGTAACGCTTACTGAATTGGCATCGCTCTGCGTGACGCTTTCCGGTGACGCGGAGTCTGCCCCGTTGGTGGCTGGATTGTCGTCCGCAAGGCTGCTTTCTGCTGATGTCGACCAATGCGGCAGCGGCGCCGGGTGATGCACCAGCCGCATCAGCTCTCCCAGGGCAATGGTTAAATGCAGAATGGAGGGTGCGGCGACATACCGGTCTTCCCACATTGGGGCGAAACAGGTTTTGAAACGGCGCAAACCAGGGTCAAGGCGTTTGGCGAAGCGGTGGTCGGGCACGGCCGCCAGCGACAGGCGCGGGACCTGAAGCGCGGCGGCTTCGGCGATCGCGGCGCGGATCAGGGCATGGCCGGTACCATCCGGGGCCTCCGGCAGCAAGCGCACCAGATCAAGGCACCATTCATGTGCGATGGCATGGAAGCTGACAAATCCGACCATGCGCTCCCGATGCCAGGCGATGAAAACCTGCTGCTGAGCCAGATATTCCGCCTGAAATCGCCCCATTGTCGTGCCCTTGGCCCCACCATGCGCCGCCTGCCAAGCCGAGTCGATCTGAGCCATCTGTTCAATCGGCAATTCCGGCGCTGCGGGCAGGACACAGATCTCAGCTTTCTCGGCCTGCCGCAGTTTGCGGCGGAGCTGTCGGCGGCTGGAGCCGCTCTCGCTGAATTTTACGGGGTGCAGCACTGCCTCTTGTGCGATCCGCAGCACCCGCCAGCGCGCACGACGGCAGACGGCTGCATCGCGGGCGGTGCATTTATAAAGGCAAGCCACAGCGTTGCGAAGTCTGGCATGCTGGCGCAGCCCCGGCAGCACCTCCGCCAAATGACCGCTCACCGCGCCAAAGAGCGCAATTGAGGCCTGGGGACTGTCCACCAGCGCCACCTGATTGAGGCCGAAGGCATGGATATGCCCGCCGTTCTGCCGGATCACGGCGGCTTCCGCTATGGGTCGGTTATGCGGCAGGTGTGAGGCTGGTCGCATGGCACTGCCACTCAGTGCCTGCGGATCATCAGCGTGGGGGGCTGTATTGGTGGCGTTCAGCGCCAGACGTGTCAGCGAGGGCCAACACAGGCACAGGCCGGCCAGCACCGCCGGAAGAAGGTAGTAAACCAGCCTGAAGGCAAGGATTGCAGCAATAATCTCTGCCGTGGCATGTGTGGGCAGCATTGCACAGAGTGCCAGCTCGAACGCACCGGCCCCGCCGGGGGCGGAGGACAGGATAGCCACGCCAAGTGCCAGGAAATAGGCAGGCAGCAGTACCGCAAGCGACAGGTCGACGCCCGCGGGCAGCAATAGCCACAGGGCGCTGCCGGCGGCGACCACGTCAATCATCGCCCAGAACCCCAGCGCAGCAATGGCCGTCAGCGAGGGCCAGCGCAGGGTCATCCGACCGATCCGCACCACTGGCACACCCACCATGACTGTGATCATCGCACATGTGCCCAGAAGGATGGCAGAGCCCAGCCAGGGGCTGGAAACAGGCGACGGGCTGAGCAGCAGGGCTGCACCACAGATCCCGGCCAGGGCGATCAGGAACGTGATGGCGACCATGCCGGTGAGCTGGGCGGCTCGCAAGGGCCGCAGCCCCTTCAGCATGCGCCAGCGCGCGAAGGCACCAGTGATCAGTCCAAATCCCAGGGTCTGGGAAATCGCGATGGCGACAATGCCGGCGCGACGTGCCTGAGGCCCGTCCAGTCCGGTCCCGAGATGGCGATGCGCAACGCTGTCATAGCGCCCCAGCGCCCAGAAACTGACCCCCGTGGCAACGAGGGCACCTGCCCATTGCCAGCCAGCAAGGCTGCTCAGAATGCTGCGCAGCTGTGCCAGATCAGGCAGCGTAACATGTGCCTGCAACAGCGCCAGACAGCCGAGCATAACCGCCACGGGCAGCAGCAAACGCGCGGCGCGCGTGGCGGTCCGCGTCAGGGCACGGGCAGCAAGAGACGGGCGTCTGGGCATTCGGATCCTTGTTGCAAACAGCTTGTCGCGGTCTGCGGATCCTACGCCCTAGGCATTGTCACAGGGTTAATGGCTGCGGCATCTCGGCAGCCGACCCGTGAAGATGCCGCAGAATCAGCCGTTGTCGCTCAGGACCTGCGCCTTGGCGTCCGGCAGCAGGGCGGCTCGCTTTTCACGCACCTCATCCGCGCTGGCGCGCCCTTGCAGATCGCCGCTGACCTTACGCAGCACATCTTCGAACCCAGCTTCCTCAAAATCGGATTTGATGACTTCCAGCGCATAGGCTTCGGCATCAGCGCCGGTTTTGCCCATTAGACCTGCCGCCCAAAGCCCCAGCAGCTTGTTACAGCGCGCCTGCGCCTTGAACTGCATTTCCTCATCATGAGCATATTTTGCCTCAAACGCGTGCTCGCGGTCGTCGAATGTGGTCATGGGGCCTCCTCTGGTGTGACAATGGTTATATCTCAATATGATATGTGAACGCAGGGCCAACCTCGCAAGTGCTGCGCGCGGGTTTGTCGGCCCGTCGCTGTGATCGCTTTGCCTGCAGGTGGGATCCTGTCGGCACATTAGTTTACCGCCCATTGCCCAGACCTTAGCCCGACCTTGCGCTGACCGTGGTTTTACCTTGGTATTTCCAGCTTAGCACAGACGCGGACCCAGCCAAGGGGCGGCGGGCAGGGACCAAGCTTGCGGCAGCGCCCCCCTTGCCTTATGAGGGCGGCAGTTCCCGGGCATGAGATTCCCGCTTTTTTCCCGAAAGGCTCCGCATGGCACGTCGCAAGAAGATCTACGAAGGCAAGGCGAAGACACTTTATGAAGGTCCCGAACCGGGCACCATCGTTCAGTACTTCAAGGACGACGCCACCGCTTTTAATGCTGAAAAGCGTGATGTGATCGAAGGCAAGGGCGTGCTCAACAACCTGCTGAGCGAGTTCTTTATGCAGGGCTTGGGGCAGATCGGCGTGCCGACCCATTTCCTGAAGCGGCTCAATATGCGCGAGCAGCTGGTCCGCAGCTGCGAGATCATTCCGCTGGAAGTGATCGTACGCAACTATGCCGCCGGGTCGATCTCCAAACGCCTTGGCATCGAAGAAGGCACGCAACTGCCGCGCCCGATTGTGGAATATTGCTACAAGGATGATGCGCTTGGCGATCCGCTGGTCACTGAAGAGCATATCGCGGCCTTTGGCTGGGCCAGTCAGCAGGATATGGATGATATCCTCAGCCTCGCACTTCGGGTGAACGACTTCCTGTCCGGTGTGATGCTGGCCGTCGGAATCAAGCTGGTGGACTTCAAGATCGAAATCGGTCGCATTTATGACGGCGATTTCCAACGTCTGGTGGTCGCCGATGAAATCAGCCCAGACAGCTGCCGCCTGTGGGATCTCAAAACCGGTCAGAAGCTCGACAAGGATGTCTTCCGGCGCGACCTTGGCAACCTGACCGACGCCTACACCGAAGTGGCGCGGCGTCTGGGCGTGATGCCGAACAACCCACCCGCGGGTGGTAAGCCGACGCTGGTTAACTGATCTGATCCATAGATCCCGTCCTGACAAAAGGGGCGGGATTTTGACTATCTAAAGAAGAAGCCCCTAATCCGGGCTTTGCCATCGAAACCTGAGGGAAAATGCGATGAAGGCACGCGTGCATGTAATGCTGAAAAACGGGGTTCTGGATCCGCAAGGCGAGGCTGTGCGCCACGCACTTGGCGCCATGGGCTTTGACAAGGTGGACGGCGTGCGTCAGGGCAAGGTGATCGACCTCGATCTGGCCGATGATGCCACCGAGGCCGATGTCACCGCGATGTGCGAAAAACTGCTGGCCAACACTGTGATCGAATCCTACAGCATCGAGATGCAGGGATGAAGGCGGCTGTCGTAGTCTTCCCCGGCTCCAACTGTGACCGCGATCTGGCGGTGGCGTTTGAGCAAGCGGGCTGTGAGGTTTCCATGGTCTGGCATAAGGACAGCGCGCTGCCTGAGGGCATCGATATCGTTGGCGTGCCGGGTGGGTTTTCCTATGGCGATTATCTGCGCTGCGGGGCCATCGCGGCCCAGTCGCCGATCTGTCAGGCGGTTGTCGATCATGCCAACCGTGGCGGCTATGCCATTGGCGTGTGCAACGGCTTTCAGATTCTGACCGAAACCGGTGTCCTGCCGGGGGCGCTGCTGCGCAACGCGGGTCTGAAATACATCTGTCGCACCGTGGATCTGCAAGTGGCCACCGCCGACAGTGTCTTTACCGAAGCCTATAGTGCGGGTGATGTGATCGGCGTTCCGATCGCGCATCACGACGGAAATTACTACGCTGATGCCGAGACTGTGGCTGCGCTGCAGGATCAGGATCGCGTCGCGTTCCGCTATGTGGACAATCCCAACGGGTCAGTCGCTGATATCGCGGGCATCCTGTCCGAAAATCGTCGGGTTCTGGGGATGATGCCACACCCCGAACGGGCGGCGGATGCTGGTCATGGCGGCACCGATGGGGCGGCAGTGTTCCGCGCATTGGCTGGGCTTGTCACTGCGGCGTGACTTGTTAAGCCGCGTCGGCTTGCGTTAGGTTTTGCCTATGACTGCCGCGCGTGACGCAACAATATCTTCTGAAAAACCGCGCTCCCGCACGACATCGTGGCGGGTGCGTCTTGCGTTGCTGTTGCTGATGGCGGTCGCTGCGGTGACCGTCTGGGTCACCAATCGGGCGCTGACTGATCGGTTCACCGAAAGCACCCGGAACCGGGCTGAGCTGCGTCTGGCGCTCTACTCCGGCAACCTGGTGAGTGAGCTGGGCCGCCATGCCATCGTGCCACAGCTCCTGGCGCGGGATCAGGCGCTGATCTCTGCGCTGCAGTCCAACGACTTCTCGCTCTCCACCCAGCGATTGATCTCGTTTGTTGAAGAAATCGGCGCCGCCTCGATCATGCTGATGGCGCAGGATGGGCGCACCGTGGCAGCGACGGACCGCAACCGACTGGGTGAAACCCACCGCAATGCGGCCTATTTTGTCGACGCCCTGCGCTCCAAGACTACGGTGTTCTCGGCCATCCGCAGCGAGGTCGGCAGCTATCGTTTCACCTATTCGCGCCGCATCGTCGACACCTCCGGCATCCTCGGCGTGATCGTGGTGGAGGTCGATCTGCAGAAATTCGAGCGCGCCTGGGCGGGCATTTCCGATGCGGTGATGGTCAGCGACAGCACCGGTACAATCATTCTGGCGACAGAGTCGCGCTGGCGCGGCCTGTCGGAGGCGGATGCGCTGCAATTGCAGACCCCGGAGGGGGCCATTCAGCGCGCGATCCGTGCCACCACCGACTGGACCGCCCTGCCTGCGGATGCTTACCTGCAGGGCGAGGCGGTGATGCGTCTGGAGTCGCGGATCCCGTTTCAGGGCTGGCGGCTCACGTCCTTCACCACCTATGCGTCGATCCGGGAGCGCGTGAACACGGTATTGGCGTTGGAAATCATGGGATTCGCCATCCTGCTGGCGCTGGCCTTCTATGCGCTGAGCCGCCGCACCGCGCTGCGCATGGCGTTGTTCCAGCGGGAGTCGGCAGAGCTTCGCGTATTAAACGCACGGCTCCAGCGGGAAATTGCCGAACGCGAACGCATGCAAGAGACACTTGCGGTCGCCGAACAGAGCCTTGCGCAGAGCTCGAAACTGGCGGCGCTTGGCGAGATGTCGGCGGCCGTCAGCCACGAGCTGAACCAGCCGCTGGCGGCGATGAAAACCTATCTTGCCGGCGCGCGCCTTCTGCTCAATCGCAACCGTCCCGAAGAGGCGCTGGCCTCCTTTGGTCGGATCGACGATCTGATTGAGCGCATGGGCGCCATCACCCGCCAGCTGAAATCCTACGCGCGCAAGGGCGGCGATGCGTTTAGCCCGGTAAATATGGGCGATGCGCTCGCCTCATCGCTGTCGATGATGGAGCCGCAGCTGCGTCAGCGGCATGTCAAAATCGCCCGCATCCTGCCCGAACAACCGGTCTATGTGATGGGGGATCGGATGCGAATTGAACAGGTTATGGTGAACCTGCTGCGGAACGCGCTAGATGCTACAAAGTCAGTTGCAGATCCAGAGGTCGAAATCCTGCTTGCCGCAGGGGAGACCGCCACCCTGTCGGTGCGCGACAATGGGATGGGGATCAAGGATTTCGGCAGCCTGTTTGAACCCTTCTACACCACCAAGCAGCCGGGGGACGGGGTTGGGTTGGGGCTTGCCATCTCCTCCGGTATCGTGAACGACCTAGGCGGTCGGCTGACTGCCCGCAACGGACAGAACGGTGGCGCCGTATTTGAAATGCAATTGCCGATCCTTGTGGACGGCATCGAGGCCGCAGAATAGCGCGGTATCACTGGATGGAGGGCACGCGAATGGCACAGGCCATGAAAATCGCGATCGTCGATGATGAACAGGATATGCGACAGTCGATCAGCCAATGGCTGGCACTGTCAGGCTATGACACCGAGACCTTTGCCAGCGCCGAAGATGCGCTGAAAGTGCTGGGGCCGGATTATCCCGGCATCGTCATCTCGGATATCAAAATGCCCGGCATGGACGGGATGCAGTTCCTCAAGAAACTGATGGGCAGCGACTCTGCCTTGCCGGTGATCATGATTACTGGTCACGGCGATGTGCCGATGGCGGTTGAGGCGATGCGGGTCGGGGCCTTCGACTTTCTCGAAAAACCCTTCAACCCGGATCGCATGTCAGAGCTGGCCAAACGGGCCACGGGCGCGCGCCGCCTGACACTGGACAACCGGGTGCTGCGGCGCGAGCTGTCTGATGGCAGCACCATCATGAAGAAACTCATCGGCTCCAGCCCGGTGATGGAGCGCCTGCGTGAGGATATCCTCGATCTGGGGCAGGCCGACGGCCATGTCCTGATCGACGGCGAGACCGGCACCGGCAAAACGCTGGTGGCCCACGCGCTGCATGCGGTGGGTAGCCGGGCGGGCAAGAAATTCGTGCTGGTTTCCTGTGCGGCACTGGAGGAGGAGGCGCTGTCCAAGCGCCTGTTTGGTCCGATGCTGCCCGAAGACAGTATGCTGCCCGCCATTGAGGAAGCTCGCGGCGGAACATTGGTTCTGGAAGATATCGACGCGCTGAGCGAGACGCTGCAGGCCAAGCTGCTTAGCGTGATCAATGAGCAGGGCATTCCCGGCGAAACCCGCATCGTAGCGATTTCGAACCTTCAGGAGGCAGGCAAGACTTGTGAGGACGCGTTGCGCCCCGATCTCTTTTACCGGTTGGCGGCATTGCGCATCACGGTGCCCCCGCTGCGCCAGCGCGGCGAGGATATTCTGACCCTGTTCACCCGCCTTAGTGAGCAGTTCTCCGAGGAATACGGCTGTGATGCGCCGCAGGTCAGCGCCCAGGAGGCGGCCCAGCTGTTGCAGGCGCCTTGGCCGGGCAATGTGCGCCAGCTGATCAACATTGCCGAGCGGGCCGTGCTGCAGTCGCGCCGTGGCTCTGGTACCATTGCCTCTCTGCTGATGTCCGATCATGAGGATATGCAGCCGGTGATGACCACCGAGGGCAAGCCGCTGAAAGAATATGTCGAAGCCTTCGAGCGGATGCTGATCGACAACACCATGCGGCGACACAAGGGCTCTATCGCCAGTGTCATGGACGAACTGTGCCTGCCGCGCCGGACGCTGAATGAAAAAATGGCCAAATACGGCCTGCAACGCTCCGACTATCTGTCCTGAGTGCAGATCTGCAGACATTCACAGGCAGGGCCGCATTCTCCGGAGTGCGGCCCTCTTTGTTTCACTAACGAATTATTCACCATTTTTCACCTAAGAACCAAGCAGATAGTATTTAGATTGCGGCGGTGACGAATGACCATTGTCATTACCTATCCACAGGTCTTATGCTGTCCAAATGGGGACGGGACCCTTGTGATCCTGCCCCTCTTGATGAGATTCGCTGCCTTTGTTTTTGTCCGGCAAGATCCGAGAAAGCAGAGACAGACCGATTGGCCCCGCAGTATTTCGGGGCAGTTTAGCACCTGACTGAGGTTTCTCAGCAGGGATATAATCAGGGCAGGGCGCGGATATTCCCACCTGTCGGAGAAGAAACGCGATGACGCGCGCGAGAGAGAACAGCAGACAGGCAGGAGGGCCGGACAGATGTTCCGGGGCTAACCGCTGTACTGCATGGGCCAATCGCGCGCCACAAGACATCGCCCAGACAAGACACCACCACGATCGTTCACGTCCGCCCGGCAACGGGCCAGATGCGCGCGTGCGCGGCAGGTGCACCAAGGACACATGGCAAAGAAGATGCTTATTGATGCCACCCACGCGGAAGAGACCCGCGTCGTGGTGGTCGATGGAAACAAGGTTGAGGAATTTGACTTTGAATCCGAAAACAAACGCCAGCTTGCTGGCAATATCTACCTCGCAAAAGTAACCCGCGTCGAACCGTCGCTTCAGGCGGCTTTTGTGGACTATGGCGGCAACCGCCATGGGTTCCTCGCCTTTTCGGAAATCCATCCTGACTACTATCAGATTCCGGTCGCCGACCGGGAGGCGCTGATGGAAGAAGAACGCGCCTATGCCGAGGCACAGCGCGCTCGTGATGACGAAGAAGATGCCAAGCCTGCCAGACGGCAGTCGCGGTCGCGTCGTGGCCGGACCAAAGCTGCGGATGTAAAATCCGCTGATGTGGTCGAGACCAAGGACGTAAGCCCCGAGACCGCTGAAAACGGCGCTGATATCGCGGGTATGGAAACCATCGACCTGACCGATGAGGTCGCGGTTGCTGAGACCAAGCTGGCGGACGTCCCCGAGGCTGCTCAAACTGAGGCCGCTGCTGATGACGCGACCGCTGCTGAGCCGGTTGTGGAAGAGGCCGTCAAAGATGCCTCCGACACACCTGATGCGCAGGACGCATCTTCTGAAAGCGGTGAGGCTGAAGGCGCTGCAGATACGGCGACAACTGAGGCAGACGATGCCGCAGATGACGCAGACGCAGATGACAGCGCTGACAAGGACGCTGCCGCAGATGCCACGGCGAAGGATGAGAATATCGAATCCGTCGCCGATGAGGATGACAGCGAAGACATTCGCCCGGTACGCAAACCCCGTCCACGTCGCTATAAAATTCAGGAAGTGATCAAGGTTCGTCAGGTCCTGCTGGTTCAGGTCGTGAAAGAGGAACGCGGCAACAAAGGCGCTGCGCTCACAACCTATCTGTCTCTGGCAGGCCGCTACTGCGTGCTGATGCCCAACACCGCGCGCGGTGGTGGCATCTCCCGCAAGATCACCAATGCCGCCGACCGCAAAAAGCTGAAAGATATCGCGGTTGAACTGGACGTGCCGACTGGCGCCGGGCTCATTGTGCGGACCGCTGGTGCAAAGCGCACCAAATCCGAGATCAAGCGCGATTATGAATACCTGCAGCGCCTGTGGGAACAGATCCGCGAGCTGACGCTGAAATCCATCGCCCCTGCGAAGATCTATGAAGAAGGCGATCTGATCAAACGCTCGATCCGCGACCTTTACAGCCGCGAGATTGACGAGGTTCTGGTTGAGGGCGAGCGGGGTTACCGCATCGCCAAGGACTTCATGAAGATGATCATGCCGTCCCACGCCAAGAACGTGAAAAACTATCAGGATCAGCTGCCGCTGTTTGCGCGCTTCCAGGTCGAAAGCTATCTCGGCGCGATGTTCAACCCGACAGTGCAGCTGAAATCCGGCGGTTACATCGTGATCGGCGTGACCGAGGCGCTGGTGGCAATCGACGTGAACTCTGGTCGTGCCACCAAAGAAGGCTCGATTGAGGAAACAGCGCTCAAGACCAACCTGGAGGCCGCTGAAGAGGTGGCTCGCCAGCTGCGTCTGCGTGACCTTGCCGGTCTGATTGTTATCGACTTCATCGACATGGACGAGCGTAAGAACAACGCCGCCGTCGAAAAGCGGATGAAGGATAAGCTGAAGACCGACCGCGCCCGCATTCAGGTAGGCCGGATCTCCGGCTTTGGCCTGATGGAAATGTCGCGTCAGCGTCTGCGTCCCGGCATGATTGAGGCGACCACCGCCCCTTGTCCGCATTGCCATGGCACCGGTCTGATCCGGTCGGATGACTCGCTGGCATTGTCGATCCTGCGCCAGATCGAGGAAGAGGGCACCCGCCGTCGCTCCCGCGAGGTGCTGGTGCGCTGCCCGGTCAGCATTGCCAACTATCTGATGAACCAGAAACGCGAGCATATCGCCCAGATCGAAACCCGCTACGGTCTTTCCGTACGGATCGAAGGGGACCCGCATCTGGTCAGCCCGGATTTCTCGCTTGAGAAGTTCAAGACCGCGTCCCGTGTGGTGCCTGTTGCCACAGCGCCGGTGGTCTCCGTCGATACCTCGATCATGGATCAGGTTGATGCGGATGAGGCGATTGACGAGGCCGATGAGGCCGAGGTCGAAACCAATGAAACCGACGTCGCAGAAGTGCAGGCTGCAGGTGATGAGGGCGAGGGGGACAACAAACCCAAGCGCAAGCGTCGTCGTCGGCGGCGGCGGAAGTCCTCCGGTGCTGACGGGGATGACAGCAACAATGCCGCTCAGGGTGATGCGAACGCGGACGACCAGAAGGCTTCGGATGACGCCGCTGCGGACGACGCCGACGCCCAAGCTGAGCCTGCAGAGAGCTCCGACGCCAAGGAGGCCGAGGGCGACGGCGAGGTGAAGAAACGCACCCGCACCCGGACCCGCTCGCGCAGCCGCAAGAAGAAGACCGACGAGACAGTCGCAGCAGAGGCTGAGGCCCCGGCTGAGACAGACGCCAAAGCCGAGCCTGAGGGCCAAGCAATCGTGACAGAGGCCAAGGCCGAGGACAGCAATGCTGCTGAAGCCGAAGCCCCGGTTGCGAGCGCAGAGGCGCCAGTCGAGGGTGTTGAGGAACCGGTAGTGCTCAACGGTGATGCCGCCGCAGAGGTTCCCGCCGCTGCCGAAGCTGAGACAGCCGCCGCGACAGAGGAGGCCGCACCGGCCCAGATAGTGGCCGATGAGGCCACCGCTGAAGACGTTGTCGCGGATCAGGACACCCCTGCCGCTGAGGCAACAGCACCAGAGGCTGCAGACGCTCCGACGGAAGAGCCGGAGGCAGCCCCGGAACCGGCACTGGCCACAGCCGAAGCCGAACCGGCGAGCCCGCCCAAGCCGAAACGGCGCGGCTGGTGGTCGGTTGGCAGCTGATCGTAAAAGAGTGAAAAGGCGGGCATCTGGCCCGCCTTTTTCATGTCAGGATCCCGGATCGCTATGAGGACCGCCATGAACACCGACATGCAGGCAGAAACCACCAGGACAAAGACACTGCTGCGGGAGCTTCTAGCCGCAGAAACCGCCGTCTGGACCGCATTGCAACAGGGCGATATCGCGGCTGACCGGGCCGCATTGCATCCGCAGTTTCTGGGCGTCTATCCAAGCGGCTTTGCCGGGCGGGACGATCATACCGAGCAACTTGAACAGGGACCAACGGTGGCAGAGTTCAGCATCGCGGATGCGCGTGTCCTGCCACTTGGTCCCGAGACTGCACTGCTGGCGTATCGCGCCACCTACACCCGTCCGGGGCAGACAGAGGGGGAGGTCAAAGGCGCCGCAATGTATGTCAGTTCGATCTGGCAGCGTCAGGATGGCGGCTGGATCAATATCTTCAGTCAGGACACCGAAGCCCTGCCGGAAGGGGCGACAAACCCGCTCCCCTGATCTCAGCCACCCTTGCGGATCACATAGATCTGATGCTGCGGATTGTCGCGGATTTCCAACAGCTCATGGCCAGCCTCATGGCAGAAATGCGGGATGTCCACCACCGCAGCCGGGTCATCGGCATGCACCTCCAAAACCCTGCCAGAGGCCAATGGTTTCAGACGTTTACGTGCTTTCAGCACAGGCAGAGGACAGAGCAGCCCAAGGGCGTCGAGGATCTCGTTTTCGTTGGTCATGCCTTGCAGATAATCCGGTTGTTTCATCCTGTCCACAAGGTTGTGACCAGCTCCCCCCGTGACCTTTGTCAGAGGCTGGTCTAAGGATTGGGCATGTTTGGAATTGAAATCATCGACGCAGGGCTGATCCCTGCCATGCTGGTGGCGCTGACGGCTGGATTGGTCAGCTTTCTGTCGCCCTGTGTCCTGCCTATTGTGCCACCCTATCTGGCCTATATGAGCGGCGTTTCCATTGGAGAGATACAGGGAACGGCGCGGGCCAGACGCAAGGCCATTGTGGCCGCGCTGTTCTTCATCATGGGCTTGTCCACGGTGTTTCTGCTGCTGGGCTTCACCGCCTCGGCCTTTGGGGCGTTTGTGCTGCAGAATCAGGAGCTTTTTGCGCAGGTGTCCGGCGTTGTTGTGATTGTCTTCGGGCTGCATTTCCTTTCCGTGTTCCGTATCCCGCTGCTTGACCGTGAGGCGCGGATGGAAACCGATCAGTCCGGCGGCTCGGCGGTTGGGGCCTATATTCTTGGCCTGGCGTTTGCCTTTGGCTGGACCCCCTGCATCGGCCCTCAGCTTGGCGCGATCCTGTCGCTGGCCGCAACAGAGGCGTCTGTGACACGCGGGACATTGCTGCTTGGGATCTATGCGCTGGGGTTGGGCGTGCCCTTCCTCTTGGCAGCGATTTTCCTCACCCGCTCAATGGTGCTGATGAACCGGATCAAGCCTTACATGGGAGTGATCGAAAAATTCATGGGCGGGTTGCTGATTGTTGTCGGGTTCATGCTGGTCACCGGCCTGTTCTCTGAGTTCTCTTTCTGGTTGTTGGAGACTTTCCCGGCACTGGCGACCCTCGGCTGACCTGCGCGTATCGGGACGGCTTGTGAACCAAACCTATGCCCCGCTCGGCAGATAACCGGCGGGGCTTACGCTTTTGATGCAGCGCGGCTAAGCTGGGCAGACAACAACAGGCAAATCGGGCCGCGCAATCCGTGCAAGAGCAGACCATCCAGACATCCGCAGCCAGAAGGCCGCACCCGGATCCAAGCGCCGCGCCGCAGGATCCGCCGGTGCGGCGCCGCAAACTGTTCTATATTCCGGGCTACGATCCCATGCCGCCGCGTCGCTACCGGGAGCTGTACCGCAGCGAGGGGGCGACGCAGGCCGAGATTTCCGGCTATCAGCTGTCTCTGGTGCCGCGTCCCAAGACCGCCACGGAGACGGATAGCGCAGGCGGCTTTGGCTGGCAGGTCCACGCGCAGATTGAGGGGTATGAGGTCGACACCGATGTTGATGTGCTGGTCTGGTCCGACATCGTGCAGGACAGCATGGATCCATCCATTGCCGAGACCTATTGGCAGATGGTGCGCACTGCCTGGATCTATATCTCCACCGGAACGCTGCGGCGGCTGATGTGGCTGCGCAAGGGGCCGGTCATTGCTGCGCTATACCCGGTGGGAATGCTGTTGCTACAGGCGGTGCTGGCCTTCCTCCTGGCGCTGGTCATTGCGCGTCTGGGGCAGGGGGGTGTTACCCGGCTTGGGCTGAGCTCTCCCTTGGGAACTGGGCTGGCGGCGTTGCTGTTTTGGGCGGCTGGTCTGGTCGCGGCAGCAGCGCTGTTGCGCTGGTTCCGGCGGCAGGATGGTCGTCTCTTTGCCTATTATCTGATGCATGATTATGCCCATTCCGCAGCCCTGCGCGGCGCCTATGCACCCGAGCTGGAGCAGCGCATCGCCCAATTCGCAGGTGAGATCGCCGTGGCGCTCAGCGATCCCAACTATGATGAGGTGCTGGTGGTGGGGCATTCTTCCGGGGCGCATGTGGGTGTCAGCGTTCTGGCTGATGTGCAGCGCAGCGGGTTGGCGGCGCGCCATGCGGTGCTGGGATTTCTGAGCCTGGGGCAGGTGGTGCCGATGGTCTCCTTCCTGCCTGAGGCACATCGCCTGCGCCGTGATCTGCGCGACCTCTCCGGGCGGGGGGATATCTGCTGGGTCGATGTCACCGCACCGGGGGACGGCTGCGCCTTTGCGCTGTGTGATCCGGTCGCAGTCACGGGAGTTTCCCCACCGCAGAAACGCTGGCCGCTGGTCGTCTCGGCGGCCTTTACCCAAACCCTCAGCCCGGCACGATGGGCGGCGCTGCGCTGGCGCTTCTTCCGGCTGCATTTTCAATATCTCTGTGCTTTTGATCGGCCCGGAGACTACGATTATTTCCAGATCACGGCGGGGCCGCGCACATTGGAAAGCCGCTATCGCAACCGCAATCCATCGCGCTCACGCATTGATGTGACCGCGTCCAAATATACTTCGGTTGGTGGGTGATGGTTGATCTGCCGCAATCGGATGACCCTCCCAACAGCGCGCCTGTTGCGCCAGTCGTAGGCCCCGCGATCATACCGCCAAAGCCTGCGGCCCGCGCTGCCAGGGTTTCGCTCTGGCGCTATCTGCGTCTGTTTCGCGCGGATCTTCTGTCGGCGCAACCGGCCAAGCTTTATCGTGCCTGGATGGCAGAGTTTCGCACGCCTTTCTTTCGCTCTTTTCTGGTCAATCAACCGGATCTGGTTCGCACGGTTCTGAAAGACCGCCCGGAGGTGTTCCCGAAATCGAACCGCATTGGCGAGGGACTGCGCCCTCTGCTTGGGAATTCGGTCTTTCTCACCAATGGTGAGGTCTGGAAGCGGCAGCGCCGGATCATCGATCCCGCCTTTGAAGGGGGGCGGCTGCGTCAGATCTACCCAGCCATCCACGCCGCCGCTAAGGCCGCTGTTACCCGTCTCAGCGATCAGGTGCACCAGATCCCGGACGCGCCGATCGAGATCGAGGCTGAGACATCCCATGCGGCGGCGGATGTGATCTTCCGCACGCTGTTCTCGATCCCGATAGAGCATCATATGGCGCAGGAGGTCTTTCATCGCTTTCGGGCCTACCAGCAGGCGCAGCCTATCCTCAATCTCGCGGCCTTTGTGCCGCTGCCACGTTGGGTGCCCCGCTTTCACCGACCCGCCACACGACGCAATGCGGCCCGGATCCGGGGCCTGATCAGGGACCTTACGCAACAGCGCATGGAGGCCATCGCATCAGGCCATGCACCAGATGATCTGGCCACCAAGATCATGACCACGCAAGATCCCGAAACTGGCGAGCTGTTCACGACGGATGAGATGGTTGATCAGGTGGCGATCTTTTTTCTGGCCGGGCATGAGACCAGCGCGTCGGCACTGGCCTGGGCGCTCTATCTGGTGGCTCTGGCCCCCGAATGGCAGGATGAAATCGCAAAGGAGGCCGCCGGGTTGTCGCTGGACCAGTTTGCCGAAGCGGGCAGGTTGCGCATCAGTCGTGATGTCTTCCGCGAAGCGCTGCGCCTTTACCCACCGGTGCCGATGATGGTGCGCGAGGCCAGCTGCCCGCAGCAGTTTCGCGGTCGAACCCTTCCACAGGGCGCGCAGGTAGTGCTGAGCCCGTGGCACCTGCACCGTCACGAACGGCTCTGGGAAAACCCGGACGGGTTTGATCCGGGGCGATGGCAGACCGAGAATGGCAAGACTTGTCAGCGCGAGGCCTATATTCCGTTTTCGGCGGGGCCGCGTGTCTGTACCGGTGCTGGCTTCGCAATGATTGAAGGACCGTTGATCCTGTCGATGATCCTGCAGCGGTTTCGGGTGGAACCTGTTGCGGGCCAGGAGCCGATCCCGGTCGCGCATCTGACAGTTCGGTCACAAAACGGGATCTGGTTGCGGCTCATCCCGCGCTAGCCCAGAAAATTCAGATTTTCTGGGCAAATTTCTGAGCAGAAATTTGCATCACCGAATGATGCGCACCGGGTCCTGATTGCAGAAGATCACAACCTGTCCGGCATTTTCCACGGCGTGAAAACCGCGAGGGTTCAACTCTTGGCGAAAGCGCTCCCAGCCAAGCAGTCGTTCAATGTCCCGCTTCTGGCGACGCACCACACCACTTTTTGCAGCCGCTTGCGACTGGAACAGTTGCAGCAACCAGGCATCCGCGGTGAGGCAGGGCGGGGCAGGCCTCTTTCCACGATGCCAAACCGTGTCTAACGCGACCTTAAACGTCGCAGCACATGCAGACGAATGGCTGAGGCCAGACCACAGTCCACACCTCTGTTTTCATCGATTTCAGCAGCCAGATCATTAATGGCGCGATTGTCTTCTGCTGCGATCTCGCGGAAGGCCTGCCAGAACTCATCCTCCAGCGACACCGAGGTGCGGTGACCGCGCAGCGTAAGCGAGTGTTTCCGTGGGCGATTAGTCATGGTCGGTCTTGGGATCGTCGCGTTTTGTGCCATCCAGTCGCCGCACATCTTGCGCGTTGCGGGCCTTGTCCAGATCTTTCTCGGCCTTGGTCCGGCCATAGGTCACGGCGTTCTGGTCGGCGCGGGCCTTCTTCTCAGCCCGCGCCTTTTCCTTGCGATACCGGTTCAGATTGACCGGGCCTGAACCGGAACCAGCCATCAGTCTTTCGGGCCGATCATCTGCTCGGGGCGGACAACGGCGTCAAATGTCGCCTCATCCACAAACCCCAGCGCAATGGCCTCTTCCTTCAGGGTGGTGCCGTTCTTATGCGCAGTCTTGGCGACCTTGGTGGCATTGTCATAGCCAATCGTTGGCGCCAGCGCGGTGACGAGCATCAGCGACTCTTTCATCAGCTTGTCGATGCGCGGCTCATTGGCCTGGATGCCGTTCAGCATCCGCTCGGTGAAGCTGTCCGCCGCATCGCCCAGCAGCTGTATCGACTGCAGCAGGTTGTAGGACATCATCGGGTTGTAGACGTTCAGTTCGAAATGCCCTTGCGAGCCTGCGAATTTGATCGCGGCGTCATTGCCCATCACATGCGCGGCCACCTGGGTCAGCGCCTCTGCCTGGGTGGGGTTCACCTTGCCCGGCATGATCGACGATCCAGGCTCGTTCTCCGGCAGGATCAACTCGCCCAGACCAGAACGAGGACCGGAACCGAGGAAGCGGATGTCATTGGCGATCTTGTAGCAGCTGCCCGCAATGGTCGCGAGAGCACCCGACAGGAACACCATGGCGTCGTGGGCGGCCAGTGCCTCGAACTTGTTCGGGGCAGTGACAAAGGGCAGGCCGGTGATTTCGGCCATATTGGCAGCAACGGTTTCGCCCCAGCCTATTTGCGTGTTCAGACCGGTGCCAACCGCAGTGCCGCCCTGTGCCAGCTCATAGATGCCGGGCATCGCAGCCTCGACCCTCGCCAGACCCTGGCGGATCTGATGCGCGTAGCCGCCGAACTCCTGGCCCAGCGTCAGCGGGGTGGCGTCCTGCGTATGGGTGCGGCCGATTTTGATGATGTCCTTGAACGCCTCGGCTTTGGCTTCCAGCCCTTCGGCCAGCTTGGTCAGGCCCGGCACCAGCACATCCCGCACCATCATCGCTGTGGCGATATGCATGGCGGTGGGGAAGGTGTCGTTGGAGGACTGACCCATATTGCAGTGATCGTTCGGGTGCACCGGGTCCTTGGAGCCGATCACGCCGCCGAGGATCTCAATCGCGCGGTTGGCGATCACCTCGTTGGAGTTCATGTTGGACTGGGTGCCGGACCCGGTCTGCCAGACCACCAGCGGGAAGTTGTCGTCAAACTTGCCCTCGATCACCTCGCCGGCGGCCTGAATAACCGCATCGCCGATCTGGGCGTCCAGCTTGCCCGAGGCCTTGTTGGCCATGGCGCAGGCCTGTTTGATCACCCCCAGCGCGCGCACGATGGCGACGGGCTGTTTTTCCCAACCGATGGGGAAGTTCATGATCGACCGCTGGGTCTGGGCGCCCCAGTATTTGTTGGCGGGGACTTCAAGCGGACCGAAGCTGTCGGTTTCGGTGCGGGTATCGGACATAAGTCTCTCTCCGTCTGATGATGACTAAATGTATGCGTCGGTATGCCGTCTACCCCGGGCCGGGTCACGAGGCAATTGCGCAGTTTCGCGCAGCATAGCCATTCCGAACCCAAGGTATAGGGGCCATTGCAGGATGAGTTATTGCGCCACGTCAGAAGACCGCTAGATTAAGCGCAGATACACCCGCGACAGACAACAATCCAAAGGATCTGCCCGTGCCGACATATCAAGCCAAACTGCTACAGCAGGCCGCGACAAGGGGCAGGCATCAGCGCACTGCGCGAGACAGGACGCTGTCTCTGACGCGGCTGCAGTTGGAGGTTCAGGCGGGGTTTCTGGCGCTGTTGATGATCATCGTGCTGGCGGGGCAGGCGATGGCGGCGGATGTGCGCCCGTTCTTCGGGCGCTATCAGGGGTCGCTGGTGGTGCCCAACCCCGATGGCAGCACGGAACAGCGCGATGCGACTGTTCGGATCGGTCCCCTCGCCAGCAGTGATGATGGTTTTTTTGTTCAATGGACCACCACCTCCTTAAAGAAGGACGGGCGCCGCAAGACCAAATCCTACAACGTGGAGTTTCAGCCAACCGAACGGGCTGATATTTTCGCCGCCGCGATGAAGCGGAATGTCTTCGGGCATACTGTGCAGCTCGATCCGATGAAGGGAGAGCCTTACGTCTGGGGGCGGATTATCGGGGACACGCTGACGGTGTTTTCGATGTTTATCGGCCCCAACGGCGACTATGAAATGCAGCAGTATGATCGCACATTGGCGGAGGGTGGACTGGACCTCGTCTATTCCTCGCACCGCAATGGCTTCCCGCGCAAGGAGCTGAAGACCTTTCTTGAGCGCCAGTAAAGCTTTGATTGAAAGCCTGTAAACATATTTATTAACAGAATCTTAAGAGTCGATCCTCACGTTGGAGGCGCTCTCGCACCAGTAACTCACCGGGCTGGGCATATCGTGTTAGGCGTAAGCGTGCAGTGACAGAGAATTCACTTACGGCAGCCGATACTTCTGACCCGTCACTCTGGATGTAAAAAATGCGCCGCATGAGATATGCAGCGCATCTATCTGAGGGGGGGCTGGCGCATACCGCCTAGCTATGCCGGACAGTCCGTTATTTGCGGAAGCTGTCGAGTGAAACGACATCAGCCGGTTTTTTGTCCGCCGGATCTTCGTCCACCTCAATCTCGATATCATCGTCGAGTTCGGCGACCATCTCCTCAACCTCTTCGTCATCCTCGGGGGATTCAAAGCGCAGACCAAATTCCACAGACGGATCCACAAAGGTCTTGATCGCATCATAAGGAATATAAAGCGGCTCCGGCGCGTCTCCGAAATTCAGTGTGATGGCAAACCCGTCTTCGCCAACATCCAGATTGTCGAACCAATGCTGCATGACCACGGTCATCTCGCCGGGGTAACGGTCCGACAGCCAATCCGCCAGTTCCGCATCCGGGTGCGAGGTGTCAAAGGTGATGAAGAAATGGTGGTTGCCGGGCAGCCCGTGCTCCGCCACCCCATCCAGAACAGAACGGATCAGGCCACGCATGGCCGAATGCATCAGATTTCCATAGTCAATTTCGCGGGACATTCCGATACCCTTAAGTCTCTTTGAGTTCAGAATACGGATTTCTGCCGGAAACTAAAGGGCCGCTCGTTAGGGATTCGTAAATAATTTCTGACACTAGCGGGATAACACGTGGCGTTTACGCTGCGATTGCGCGGCTTAGATGATCTTCGCCATCGCAATGCCAAGCCCGGCCATAATCGGCAAAATCAGAGCCAGCCGACCACCGCATGCCAAGGCCACAACCGGCGCTGCCAATACCAGCAGCGCGGCAGAGACATCAAGGCTGGCCATGACCGGCTGCATCAGCGATATCGCAGGCAGCTCCAGCGTGACAGTCTCGCGAAACAGCACATGCAGCAGAAACCAGACCGAAAGATTAAGGATCACACCAACCACGACGGCGGTAATCGCCCGCAGTGCAGCCCCCAGCCGGGGATGGCTGGCAATCCGCTCTACATGTGGTGCCGCGAGAAATATCCAGAGAAAGCACGGCATAAACGTCGCCCAAAGCGCCACCAGCCCAGCCGCCAGCGCCATCCATGTACCAGAGGCCAGCGCGCCAGCCAGCATTGCCACAAATTGCGTCACCAGGATCAGCGGGCCCGGTGTCGTCTCCGCCAGTCCCAAAGCATCAATCATCTGACCGGTTTCGATCCACTGGTACTGCGCGACCACGGTCTGCGACATATAGGCCAGCACCGCATAAGCCCCGCCAAAGGTCACTACGGCCAGCTTTGCAAAAAACCAGCCGATATCCGCCAGCAGTTGCGGACCAAACATGCTCAGCGCGCCGAGGGGCAGGAGCCACAAGCCACCCCAGAGCAAGAGCGTCACCCAGACAGGCCCTGCGGCCGCGGGTGGCAGTGCTGCAGGCTCATTCTCAGTTGACTTCACACGCAGACTGCCGAGGAGCGCAGCGGTCAGCAGCACCAGCGGGAACGGCAGAGCAAAGAGAAACAACGCCAGAAAGCCAAACGCGGCCAATGCCAGATCTGTCACCCCATGCAGCGCCTTCTTGCCCAGTCGCTGGAGGGCCTGCAAAACGATGGCAACAACCGCGGCCTTGATGCCCAGGAATCCGGCTTGCACAAGAGGTTGCGTGCCAAAGTTCATGTATAGAAAAACCAGTGCCGCAATCACCAGCGCCCCCGGCAGCACAAACAACAGCCCGGCCAGAACGCCACCCGGCGCTCCGCGCAATCGCCAACCTGCATAGGTGGCCAATTGCATCGCTTCCGGCCCCGGCAGCATCATGCAAAACGACAGTGCGCGCAGAAATCCGGCCTCGCTGAGCCAGGGGCGGTCCTCGACCAGTTCCTTATGCATCAGCGCAATCTGGGCCGCCGGCCCGCCGAAGGACATCAGCCCGATCCGCCCGAAGACCCGGATCAGATCGGCCATGGCGATTGCATGGGCTTGGGGCTGTACTTTGGGGTCAGGAGAGATATCGGTCATCGGCGCACCATTGGCTGGACGCAGACCTTGTATCACCAACCGCGCAGTGCGCCAGTGCCGACAGCGGCCAATCAGAGCAGTGCAAATGGTTTTACAAAAATGTCATCTGGCGGTGGGGGGCTTATGGCCGTTGTCCATCCAGGTCAGGCGCTCTCCGGTCATGCAAATGGGCAAGCAATCGGGTGGTAGCTGCCCCAACTGTTCGAACATGGTCATGTAGTCAAAGTTCGATTGGAATTCACGGATCTTACCATCCTGCATTCGTACGATTAGCTGACCAGAGTAGTCCAACACATGATCCGGCGTGTTACCAGACCCGCGCACCCGCATCCGCAGAGCGGCAAAATCACCGTCGTTCAATGCATGGGTCAGGGTCACATCAAGGTCGTGAATAATATTGCCCAGAGTATTCACGATTTCGCGGTAGTCTGCTGCAATCGCGACCGCTCCGTGCAGTGGGCCGTTTACCTCCAGCTCAGGGTGTAACATGGGTTCAATCCTGTCGAGGTTTCGGTCAACCCAGACATCATGGAACCATTGAAAGACCCGATCGCTATTCTTCATGATGAGTTCGACATATCCTCAATATGGGCCAACAGGCTCCTGATATCAGTGTCAGGTCTTTAGGGCTCTCTCTTTCATGCTGCGCCTGATTCCAAGTGTAGGACTGCAGATGCGCAAGTGGCTTGAGGCTCAGACTGAACCACAAATATGAACAACAATTCAATGAAAATCCTAACATGGCTCTTGGGGGTCGAGTGTCGACATACGATCCGAAATGACATTGCGCTGACACCAAAGTAAGTGAATGCCCCGGCCATACGTCTGCGGGTAGATATCTCTTCTTGGCGGGCGCGTCAGTCGTCTATGTCCCAATACCGTGTAAGCACCGCTCCGGGACCCGGCGGGCGTTGACACCATCAGGCTGAGGCGTTCGATATTCGGTCCAGACGGTGCAAAATGACGATTTGGTACGTCCCGCGCGGCTTCTAGGTCGCGGTATATGGCTGCGATGGGCGATCCATTGGCCATGAACATTCAAACCGACACCCACCGCAATCTTGCTGAGGCTTTGACCCCGCTTTCGGCCGTCACGGTCTCAGAGGCTCAACCGAGTTTAGAGGAACGGCAAGAGCACGGCCCCTCTTGGACACTTCGGATTTTCCTATTGCTCGGTCTGTTGGCAGCCGGCGGCGCGGTTTTGTGGCGCAGCGACCTGCCAACCTTGGCCGCATTGCGCAATTGGGGGGAGGGGCTGTTGGACCCGGCGTCCCAATCAGTTGCAACAGATGTGTCGATCGTACCAACGCCTGTTTCAGATGCAACGACCCGCATCCAGCCCGCACCTGTGGCGATGCCGACGGCGGAAATAACCGGATCAGGATATGTACTGGTACAGGACTACGCATCGGTCTTTGCAAAATACGAGGGTACAATAACAGATCTTCTCGTCGCTTTGGGTGACCCGGTTACACGCGGACAACCGCTGGCCGCAGTCAGCGATCCGGGCGCGCAATATGCCCTGAAGTCGGCATTGATTGATCAGTCACTGGCGCAGCTGCGACTAGAAACCAAACGCATTGAGGTGGATCAGTCCGAGCGCGATTATGACCGGCTGACATCCCTCCTTGCCAAAGACGCTGTATCAGAACGCGTGACGCAGGACGCCGCCACAGCGTTAAGCCTCGCTAAAACCGCGTTGAGACAGGCAGAACAGGACATACATCTAGCTAATCTCAAGGTCGAGATTGCGCAGGAACACGTGGATGAACTGACGATACGCGCGCCGGTTTCTGGGACCATTACCCAGCTTAACGCCCGTATCGGCAATAGCGTTCTGGCCCGTGTCGATACCATTCGCGACACCGACTACCTCATGGTGATCACCGACATCGCCTCCATGTATCTCGATGCGGAAGTCGCTGAGACCAATGTCTCGCGGCTGCGGGTCGGTCTGACGGGCGAGGCCGTGCTTGATGGCTTCCCTGACCAGCCATTTGAGGTTCGCGTTGTTGGCATCTCGCCCGTTGTCTCCGCTGAGAGAGGCACGATTTCGCTGCGCCTGGAACTGGACGGTCCACCTGACGGCATCCGCCCAAACATGGCCGCCCGCATTCGTATCACCCTGAGTGATACCTGATTATCCTCTCTTATAAGGAGTACCTTTATGTCCGCGTCCCAGAAAACACCCTTTATTCAGCTGGATGCTGTCTCAAAGGGATTTACCTTCAGCAAAGAGAAGATACAGATCTTTTCTGATCTTACCCTTGGCATCGACGCAGGGGAATTCGTGGCAGTGATGGGGCCATCAGGATCCGGTAAGTCAACAATGCTCAATCTTCTCAGCGGGATTGATGCCCCCGACACGGGAAGCGTGCGGATTGGGAATTCAAAACTGGAACAATTGGGCGAGGCTAAGAAATCCAACTGGCGCGCCCATAATGTTGGTATTGTCTTTCAGTTCTACAACCTTCTTCCGACGTTGAATGTGGCCGAGAACATTGAACTGCCTCTGTTGCTCAAGCCGATTGGCCGGGCAGAACGCCGGGCGCGGGTTGAGAAAATAATTGACCTCGTTGGTCTGTCCGGGCGTGGTAAGCAACTTCCCTCAAGCATGTCAGGTGGTCAGCAACAGCGCGTCGGCATTGCCCGCGCTATTGTCAGCGATCCGCCGCTTCTACTCTGCGACGAACCAACCGGCGATCTTGACCGGGCCTCGGCGGATGAGGTGCTGGAAGTTCTGGGGTTTCTCAATCGCGAATTGAAGAAAACCATCGTCATGGTCACCCATGATCCCGAAGCGGCGACCCATGCAAGCCGCACCCTGCATCTGAACAAGGGGCAGTTCGTCGAAAGACAAGAGGCTGCCGCATGACTTTTCTGACACTGGCGAGGCGCAATGCCTGGCGCAAACCGATGCGGACGCTGCTGCTGATGTTCTGCATCGCGGTTGCCTTTCTTATCTACGGTCTGACGGCCAGCTTCCTGTCTGGCACGCAAGGATCGGCAGCGGCCAATGACGATGTGCTGGGCGTGATGAATAAATCAGGTCGGGGCCAGACCCTGCCAATTGCGCATCTGCGCCGGATCGCAGCGTTGGACGGCGTTGCAGAGGTCGCTTATATGTCCCGCCTGCGGGGGTTTAGTGAGGTCGAGCGCAATGTTGTGGTTGCCAATGCGGTGGCCGTAGATGATTTTGCTCGGATAAACGGTGACAGCCTCGCGCTGACCTCGGATCTTTTGGCCGCGCTCAAACAGGGCAGGGATCGCGTGTTGGTCGGCCGGGCCTTGGCAGATGCACAAGGATGGCGCCCGGGACAGCGGATTGAGATCACCTCATTCAACATTATGCAGCAGGGCGGAAACCGGAACTGGCGGTTCGAAGTCGGCGGTATTTTCGAAGGCAAAACGCCAAGCACCGATACATATTTCATGCTTGCGAACTATGACTACGTGAATGCACTGCGCAGCCGCGATGTGGATACGGTAGACGGATTTGTCGTCCAACCGGTGCCCGGGGTGACGGCTAGCGTTCTGGCGTCCCAGATCGATGCATTGTTCGCTAATACGGGCACACCGACACGCACCCAATCGGAAAAACAATTCCTCGAAGCCTTCCTGCGCCAGTTCGCCGATGTTGAGTTGATCGTCTCGCTGGTTGTGGGGGCGGCATTCGTGACCATCCTGATGATCGTCATCAACACAATGCTGTTCGCGGTTCGTGAACGGACATTTGAGATCGGAGTGCTCAAGACCTTGGGCTTCAATAACCGCTTTATCGTGGTTCTTATTCTCTGTGAAACCCTGCTCATTTTTCTGGTTGGCGGGGCAGTCGGGATTGCTTTGACCAAAGTCGCAACACAGCTCACAGGCCCTGCGCTTGGTCTGGTTTTGACAGGTCCAGTCGTGATCAAATCGTTGGTAATCACAGTGTTGCTGGGCGTTCTGACCGGATGTCTGCCTGCAGCGCTCGCGATGCGCACAACAGTCTCCAACGCTTTCAGAACGAGATAAGCTATGTATTTGCATATGAAACAAATCGTCGTGATGGTCTCTGCCAATCTTCGCAGCCTGCCCAAACGACTGTGGATTTCGATGTCCATGGTGCTTTCCGTGGCATTGGTGGTGGCGGTGTTGACTGGGTTCCTCGCCATGGCAAAGGGTTTTGAAACTGCGCTCGCCGGAAATGGGTCTGCTGAGATTGCGGTGATCCTTGGCGGTGGCACCAATCAGGAAACCAGCTCTGACATTCCATCCGGGGTGATCCGTAGCCTGCAAGCAACCTCAGCTGATCTAGGTCTCCAACGCGATGAAACCGGCGCCGTGATTTTCTCGCGCGAGATCGTCGTTCCGGTTGAAATCCAATCGGTCGCCGACGGGTCTCTTCAGACGTTGGCGCTGCGTGGTATGGATCTTGCGGGGATCACGCTGCGAGAGAATGCAGCTGTCGCTGTTGGCCGCAACTTTGTTCCTGGTACACGGGAAATTGTTGTAGGTCGGGATCTTGCTGCGCGCGCTGGCGTCTTTGGGATCGGTCAAAGCGTTCGGTTGGGAGCCGTCGACTGGCAGGTCGTTGGCCATTTTGAAACCGGTGGCGGTGCAATGGAATCTGAAATCTGGGGTGGGCTAGAGGCCGTGCAATCTGCGTTTGATCAGATGGGGCAGGTGCAGATCCTGCGAACTGCCCTTGCAGGTCCCAATGGTTTGGAAACTTTGCAGTCTGCGTTGCCTGCTCTGTCGCAAACGCCGTTGGCAGCCGTGACCGAGGTGCAATTGCTGTCCGCACAATCGGCGCGGACCTCGACGCTGATCCGCATGTTCGGCTGGCCGCTGGCAATCCTGATGTCGATTGGGGCCACGGTTGGCGCGATTAACACGATGATGACCTCAGTCGCCAATCGGTCGATGGAGATCGCCACGGTGCGCACGCTCGGCTTTTCGCGTTTGTCCGCGTTTACCGGAACCTGGGTTGAGGCGGTGGTCCTATCTGCTTTCGGGGCCGTATTGGGCGCGGCGGCATCATGGCTGGTGTTCAACGGTTGGCAGGCCAGCACGGTTGGCCCAAATAATACAACCACTGCGTTTCAACTTGAGGTCACCATCAGCGTTCTTCGCGATGGGGCATTGCTGGGGATCGCCATCGGCATGATTGGTGGCGCCTTGCCTGCGCTTGCCGCGACACGGGTGAAACTGGCCACGGCCCTTCGTTCCGCAGGTTAACCTTTCGACATTCCTAACCTGACTGACTATGCCGACCCTTGCTATGCGGGGGTCGGTTTTTCGTTTTGAGGTCCCCGGATATTGCCGTTTCTGTGGGCTGGCTGATCACCGTCGCACTCCTTCCCCCACAATCACCGCTGGGGAGTAGCCGCTGCAGTGCCACATATCCTGCGATCCGTCGTGTAAACCGTCCGAGTAATACGCCGTTGTTGGTGGACATTGGTTGGGTCTGGAACAGTTCGGCCAATGCAATACTGGCCGGATTTGCGAGTTCCACGGTGGCTGCAGTCGCACAACTGCGTTGTTAGATGATTCTCTTAAGACTGATTGCCGAATATCTGATCTGGCCGATTCTCGGTCGAAACGTGGGTCTCGGTATTTACCCCATAAATGCACAACCTCAGATTGATTGAGGTCAGTATTAACTGCTCTGAAAAAAGTCGGTCCTTCACCAACGTCGGCACGGGGGACTTCAGATCGCACGCTTCAGCAGCGACTGCGGCTTTCAGGCTGCCGTAGGGGAAGGAAAAGGTTCGAATATACGTTTCCAAGGGTACACTATCGTGAAAAAGGTCGTTCCCAGGTTGCGCGGAATTCACAGAGTACAACGTGAAATCGCTGAGCAAATCCTGTTTTCGACAGGGCTGGTCAGCAAAAAGGACCCGCCATGCTGTCTCTCGACCACATTCATTTTGCACCTGACGAAATCACGCGTGTTCCGCTGTGCGATCTTGGACCCAGCCATGGGCTGAGTGCTGGCGCCGTGAAGATGTACCAACGCTTTTTCGAACTTGAGAGCGTCGGGCTGCAGGGGGATGATCTGAACGGAATGCTGGGCGCAGCGCTTGATGGCGTGCTGGCAACCAACGCGCAGCTTGTAACGCAGAGCGGCACCCTTTTTTATTGCCGCACCCAGACCCATCATGGGTTTGCGGATCAGGACTGGCTTCGTTGCCTCGCCGATGATCATGGTCTTGCCAGTTGGGAGGTCAATTCACTGACGATGACCAGCTGCGCTTCTGCGCTTGCGGCGATGCGGTTTATCCAGGCGATTGAGGATGATCACCCTGTCATTATCCTGACAGGTGAAAAGGCGTTTCATTATAATGTGGCGCGTTTGCCCGTGGGTCTATTGGCCGAGCTGCCGACGGCCGCGTTGTTCAACGCGGGTCCAGATAAACGATCCGGAAAATGGACTGTACTAAACACCAGCGTGCGGCACATGCCGCGTTTCTTTCAGAACCCTGATGCGATGGCGGCAGATGACCGGCGTGCGCTACAGGACGAGTATCTGAGCGGATTGATTGGCTTTGTCGAGGACAGCCTGAATAATTTCGGGGACGTCCTCAGCGATGATTTCCGGGTTTTGCCGCATAATCTCAACCTGCCGGTCACGCGCGCTCTGCTGCGCCATTTCGAATGGGAGCCGAGGTGCTTTCAAGGCGATATTCAACGCCTCGGTCACGGTTATTGCTCTGACATTTTTGTCAATCTGACCGACTACGAGATTTCACACCCCAACCAAATTTCCCCCGGCACCCAGGTGTTCGTACTGGCTGCCGGGACAGGCGTGACCTTTGCGACCTGTCTGCTGGAGCGAACGGACTTCACTTAAAAGAGGTATGGAAAATTGACAGCGATGATTTTCAAGGCAATCGAAACTGCGCTCTCCGAGGTCACGGAACGCCAGGTTACCGGTCTCACACCGGAGACTGAACTGGACAGGGCGTTCGATCTGGATTCCTACATGTTTGTTCAGTTTCTGCTGGCGCTTGAGGACCAGATCGACGGTTTGCAGTTTGACCCTGATGCCATTGGGCAGCAAGAGTTCAACCACGCAGCATCCCTGGTCAGCCACATCGAAGACCGTATTGGTGCGCGGCAGGTCGAACATGTTTGATCTGGACACATCAGACAGCTTGCCGACACTGATGGCTTTGGCGCGAAGGGCTGCGCCAAAGGAGTCGTTGGCAGAGCTGGGTCGGATGCTGTCGGGACAGCCAGCCTATCCGGCGTGTAATGGGATGGCGCTGCATGCGTCAGATTTTGGCACATCTGATGTTGCGATGATCCTCGACCTGAGTGATCTGGGCAAAAGGCCGACGCTCACAGCGCGGATCGAGGAGGTCGGCCTCGCGGCCTTCGACCTTCAATTATCACAAAGCGATGCTGGTACACCCAAGGTTGCTGATGTCCAAAATCCAGCTTTCGTAGCCCTTCGGTTGGGTTGGCTGATGCGCAGTCTTGATCTCGCCTTCGGCCATCTGGAGGGGCGCGAGAGTTTTGGTATCAAGCTGTTACATCAGCCGCTGATTAAGGCGCAATTCTCTGAAATCAGCGCTGCGGTGGATCGTCTCATGGGAGAGATCCAACTGCCGGGCGCGCCGACAACAACGATGATGCTGTCCGCGCACCGCGACATCGGTGTTTTGTTTGGCAAGGCGGCCAAGCTGATGGGCGGGCGCGGGCTGCTGGAGGGGCAATGCCACGGGCTGGAGTTCCTTGACGCGGTCTTTTTCGCCCTGATCCGACCTGCATTTGACGGGGTTTCTGATGATCGGGAACGGGGCTGATCATGACGGGTACTAGTCACTATTTATTTGATTTTAATGGGATGAATTTGGTGTCCCAGGGCCGTGTCCAAACACCTCTATCCGGTCCCTCGCCATGTCAGATCTCGCTCGATCAGACATGCAGGGGCCACGCCGCATCCAATCGCGCGTCTGCGCCGGGACTTGGCCCGAACAGCCGCGTGCCGCTGGTCTACCTGCACCGCGACTACCACACGGACGAGCGCTCGCCTAAATTGCTCGATATCCTGAATGACCTGCAGCACAGCGGTCCGGTGCATGCATTGCGTATCAGCAGTGTGGCCACCGCCAGCTCAGCGCGCGGGTTTGTGCAGGCGCTGCTGGAACTGTTTCCCACCATCGTTGTGCTTGAAGACGTGGCACAAAGCCCAGAATTTTGGGACAGCCGGTTCTATGTGCTCTCAGCAGAGTGCTGCACCGATATGCCCATGACGGACCAATGCGCAGGCGCTGCGCCCCTGTCCGTCCGTTTTTCCGACCTTGGCGACCATTCCCCCTCAGTGCGGAGCTAGCACCATGCAACCAGCCATTTTCCCAACCGGCGCGGATGACATCCTGCCACCACCGCGCCGTTCAGTCTGGTCGGTCCTGTCTGAAATCATCGTCATGGCAATTCCCTTTGCGACCGGGGCGATCATCGTGTCGGGGCTGCATCTGGGGAAGGTGGCGATCCTGGCTCGTGCACCACAGGCAACGCCGCTTGAACTGCAATCCATGTTGCAGCCTGCGTTCCTGCTGGTGCTGGCCCTGATGGAAGGGCTGGCGATCTCCAATCAGGTTTTTAGCGCCCGGTCCAAAAACAACTGGCCGCGCTCTGCAATTCTCCCGGCATCCTGGCGGATGTCAGGTTACGCTTTGATTGGTCTGAGCCTCTTTGCGGCCATAGCCTATGCTGCCTCTCTCTATGTTTCGATAGAGGATCCGCTGTTTCGCCAAACGCTCGACTATCTGCCGCTATATATCCTATCTCTTAGCGCCTTTGTCGTGTTTGACATTTTCTATGCTGCCATGCGTGGGCAGGGCAAACTGGCGCGCAGCCTGCTGCCGTTTCTTGGGCTTGCAGTGCTGGATCTGGCAACCACTTATGTGCTGCTAACCGAATACAACATGGGGTTTGAGGCCGTTTTGATCGGCAATCTGGTCGGCCCACTTTTGATGTTGCCGGTCATCGTTTTGCTGCTCAAACGTGAGGCCGGTCAGGCCATTACCCATCTCAAGGAACAGGTCAAAGCTCGCACGACACAGTTGTTGATGTTTGTTGGAACCCCGATTGCGTTGACGATTTTGGTGGGATCTCTCAGCGCTGCCGTGATCTTTCCGGTGCTGGCGGAGTTCGGCAGTGAATATGCCTCGGCCTTTCTTGTCGTGATGCGGTTCCGGGTGTCCTTTATGATACCGGCCATCGCCATCGGTTCCGTTATCGCGATCCTGGTGAACCAGTTGGCAGAAAACAGCACCCCGACGGCACGGCTGCAGTATCTGGGCATTGGTGTGCCCGTGATGCTGGGCTTTTACGGGTTGCTGACCGCGTTGCTGCCATTCTGGGGCGATGACATGATCCGGCTTCTTGTCTCGCCCAGCCAGAACACCAACGAATTGCGCGCGGCCACGGATCTGGTGATGCAGGGCCTGCAACTGACATTCTTCTTTGTGTCAGGGGCGGCGATGCTTCAGGTGGTGATGGAGCAGCTGGGGCGTGCAACGCAGGTCCTTATCATTGCCATCGTCACTGAAATCATCACCGGCGGTGTTGTGTTCTACGCTCAATACGTTGGCCATGATCTGAATATGGCGATCTGGCTGTTGTGCGTGGTCAGTGGTCTGACGTTCGCTTTGTTCTTACTTCAGTTTGCTTTCCTCCTACGCCAACAGGGGCGCCGCGATGCTGTATGAACTCGCCTTGCCCGGTTTACTTGCACAGGGCGGCTATCGCTGGCTCCGCGCAGTGCGGCGGTCTGCGCCGCAGGAGCCCGCGCTGCGCTTGCGAACCGCGCGGTCCCGGTTGCGGCGGCTGGAGATAGATCTGCTGGATCGTCTGTCACCTACATTGGCTGCGCGGTTGTTATTGCGGCGGTTTCATCAAAATCAGTCAGAAACGCCAACACCGATCCCAACGAACCGCGACCAGCAGCTGATCACCGCCAGCGATGCTTTTCACTGTTCAGGCATCTACGTGCGACAGTTTGGTCCCACAAACGGGCCACGTGTTCTGCTGGTTCACGGCTGGAACGCAGACGGACGCATGATGCTGCCACTGGCGCAGGATCTGGCCGACCGTGGTTTTCGGGTCGATGTGCCGGATCTGCCCGGCACCGGTAAATCGCGCGGGCCTGTGCGCAGTTTTGTGGCTGTCGCGCGGCGCCTAAAAAACATGTGCCCGCAGGATCAGCCGTATGAGGTGCTGGTCGGGCATTCAGCTGGTGGTCTGATTGCTATGATCGCGCTGGGGCTGGGGCTCAAGGCGCGCCGATTGGTGACCCTTTCGGCACCATCTTCACTGGACCGCCTCATGGAGCTCTACCTGCGCTTCACCGGACAGCCCGCCAAAACCGGCGCTGCCCTGATGCGCAGATATGCAAAAACCTGCGGCAGAGAGCTGGCAGAGATCGGACCGGCCGAATGCAGGAAAACAACCCTGCCGATGTTGGTGATCCACGCACAGCACGACTGGCAGGTGCCCCCAGCCGAGGCGCAACGCATCTGTGCCGCACGCGACGGGCTCACGCCAATTTACCTGCGCAACTGCAACCACAGATCGGTGCTGCACCATCCAGAGCTGCTCGGCCTGATGGAGCGGTTCTTTCATGAAACGTCAAACGCGGGGAGCCGGTGATGCTGCATATCGTTGATTTTGAACTGGATCACCCTGAGCGGACGGAGTTCCTGGAAGAGATTTCCGAGGATCTTTCGTTAAGCCGGAACCAGCGGCGCATGTTTTCGCGCTTCTTTGGTTTTGAGGCGTTTCACTACGATGAACAGGCCCCATTGGCGCAGATGACTTCAGGTGCGGTGGACAGGCTGCTGGCGCGCAATCCACGCAGTGCCGCCGCACTTAGCCATGTATCCCATTGCCATACCCTGCCGGCAATCACCCATTGCGATGGCGAAAGCTCTTCGATCCTTGCGCCATTTGCCGAACAGGGGTTGGAGGTGTTCAGCGCCACTATGAACCATTGTGCAACGGGATTGTCGATGTTGTCGGCAATGGATCAATTGCTGGGCGATGCAGATACCGGGCTTGTCCTGATCGCTGAAAAAGCTTTCCACCCTGATGTGCGGTTGATCAAGAACACCACGATTATGGGCGAATGCGCGGCGGCGGTTCTTGTGCGGCGCGAGGCCAGCCGCCTGCGGGTTGTTGACAGTCACACCCAGCACGAAACGCGGTTCTGGCAGAACACCGGACATCTTGATGAACCCTATCTTGAGGGGTTCGAAGACATGTATCTCGATTTTGCGTGCAACACCCTGACCAACGCGCTGAAGCGGTTCGGCCTTGGGATGGAGGATGTGCGTTTTATTCTGCCGCATAACGTCAACATGGCGTCCTGGATCATGATTGCACAGATCCTTGGGTTTGACCGCCATAAGGTCTGCCTCTCGACGATTGCGCGCTTTGGGCACTGCTTTGGTGCCGACCCGTTCATCAATTTGATGCAGCTCATCAAGGACGACAAGCTGGTAGCTGGCGACCGGCTGCTTTTGTTCAGCATCGGCCTGGGCGCTACGGCGACCTGCACATTGGTTCAGGTCAACTGACCCTTTTTTAATTCAGCGTACTGGAGAAGAAACATGACAGATCACCAATCGATTGTCCGCGACGCTCTGCAAGGAATTGGCCTTGGGCCGGAACGTGTTGAGGCTGCCTTGAATGGCAGCCCTATCTATGGGGTTTCGGGCCTCCTGAACTCGCTCGAACTGGTGCAGTTTGTGACCGCATTGGGGGAAGTCACCCGGATAGATCCGACCGAGTTTTTGTCGGTTGGCGAAAGCGGACTGAACACAGTGGTATCGGGCATCTCGAGCCTCTGCGGGTTTCTGGAGGCACGTATGTGCCTGGCGGAAGGGGTGTAAGGGATGACTGCTTTGTTCCCAAACACCGACCTGCGCCTGATCGACGAGATTGCGACATCCGCCGGGACGCCGTTCTACCTCTATGATGCCTCGGTGCTGCGGGGGCGATTGGATGCGCTGCGCGCAGCCCTCCCGCAGGTGGATTTCTTCTACTCGCTCAAGTCCAACCCGAACCTTTCGGTAACGCGGGTGTTGCATGGCCATGGGGCTGGCTGCGAAGTGTCCTCGCTGCTGGAGCTGGAAACGAGCCTGCAGGCCGGTGCTAAACCTGAACGCATCTTGATGGTGGGCCCCGGCAAATCCGAGACAGAGCTGACGCGCGCCATTGAATTGGGGATCAAGGCGATCGTGGTCGAGTCCGCCTACGAGCTGACTCAAATTGATGCCTTGGCGCGCCAGCAGGGCCGCGTCCAGAATATCGCGCTGAGGGTCAACCCAGACTTTCACGCAGGCGGTGCGAAGTTGAACATGAGCGGTCGCCCAACCCAATTTGGTATCGACCAATCCGAGCTGCCCGATGTGCTGAAGCAGGCAGAGAGCTGCGCTCATCTGCGGCTGTGCGGCCTGCATGCCTATATGGGCACACGTATCCTGACCCATGAAACTGTTGTCGCCAATGTGGGCAACATTCTGAACCTGGCGACCGAGGTCGTATCAAGCCTCAAGGCCCCCCTCGATTTTGTCGACGTTGGTGGTGGATTTGGTATTCCCTATTACGATGGCGAGACAGAGCTGGATCTGGACGCTCTTGGTCAGGCGGTCACGCCACTTGTCCAGAGCTTTGGCACCACACATCCAAAGACCCGTGTTGTGATAGAACTGGGGCGCTATCTCTCTGGTCCGTCTGGGCAGTTTGTGACCCGTGTACAGCAGACCAAGAGCAGCAAGGGCGAGCATTTTGCCGTCTGCGATGGTGGCTCCAACGTCCATGTCGCTGCGGCTGGTCAGGGCTTTCTGCGCAAGAATTTCCCAATCCGCTTGTTGCGGGACGGCAAGGCAGAGATCGGCGACGAGGCGGCGCAGCCCTGGACCCTGACCGGCCCGCTGTGCACGCCGCAGGACGTGATCGGTAAATCTGTCCTGATGGCAACACCGCAGGTGGGCGATCTGATTTCCATCGGGCAATCCGGCGCGTATGGACCAACGGCGTCACCGGTGAATTTCCTCGGCTTCGGCGCCCCCGCAGAAGTCATGATCGACGGTACAGAGCTGCGGCTCGTTCGGTCCCGCGACACGGTAGAGGCGCGCCTGGCAGGGCAGCAGCCATCTGACCTGCGGTTGGCCGCCCACGCCAATCCCAGCACCGGCCACGCTCCCGCGGCGCTGGCCGATCTTTATTCCTCGGCACCCGGAAATGGGCTGGAAGGAACACCGTTTTCAGATCCCTGCCTTGAGCGTCTGACCGGATTGCAGACGCTATTTCGCGAAACCGGTGCCCGTTTGGACCGCGACCCCGAAAGCTGGACCGCACTGTGGGAGAACCCAACAGTGCGTGCGCTGACCACCATCGGTGTGCCTGAGAAATTCAACGGCTTCCCATTGCGTGACAGTGGCCTTGGCATTTCAGATTGCCCCTATGGTCTGCATGTCGCCATGGTCGAACGTCTGGCACGGTTTGACGCCAACTGCATATTGTCGCTACCGGGGCCATCGCTGTCCGGTGGCGCGGTGCTGGCAACAGGCACCGACGCACAGATTGCGCGGTTCTTTGACGGATACCGCTTTGGCCCGCAGGGGACATTCTTTGCGGTGACAGAACCGGATGCTGGGTCCGATGCCTCTAACGGGCGCAGTACGCTGGGCCTGAAAGACGGAAAACTGGTCCTGAATGGTGTCAAAACATTGGTTGGCGGCATTGCCCGCGCCGATATTGGCCTGTTCTTCGCGCATATCGAGGAAACCGGTCGCATGGGGCTGGTGATGATTGCACCATCTGATGCGCCCGACTGCGTGAAAATCGAACGGCTTGGCACCAATGGTCTGCGCGGGGCGGATCTCTGCCAGATGACCTTGACCGACTTCCCGGTGACGCAGGACATGATCCTTGGCAGCGGAGGACGATCGCTGCGGGATGGCTTTATGGCCATCAACGGTGTCTTTGAACGCAACCGCCCCATGGTTGCCGCGATGGCGCTGGGATCAGGGCGCGGCCTTATTGAGTTGATGTTGGAAGATCCGACACGGCTCCCGGCGTATCAGGACCTGTTGGCCAGCCACACTGCGCTGCTGGTGCAACTGGTTAAGGTGATCCGCGCGCAGGAAAACCGCCGCCCCAAGGTTCAGGATATCAGCAAGGTCAAAATGCAGGCCGTGAGCTTTGTCGATCAGGTGGTGCGCCGTATCACGGATCAGGACCCGATGCGCTTTTTGCAGGATGCCGAACTGCGGCGGCGATGCCGGGACGTGAAGGCCTTTGAATATATGGAGGGCACCAGCAATATCCATCTTTTGAACGCCTACCGGTCTTATACCGCAGGGGTGGATCAATGACGTTGCGCATTGCACCCGGTAGTCTGATCTGCCGAGAGTTCGGCGGATTGGAAGCCGCAGATCCCAACTGGCTCAAGGAAGTGGACTATTGGGAGGACTACAACAGCCGGTTTTTCCGTGCCAATGGCAAGACCTACCAATCTGCTGACAGCAATGTGCAGACGTGGCTGACGGCGGATGACCGCGCACCCTACGCGGCCATGACGCGGGAACTGCTGGATGATCTGTCGTCCCGCATGGACCTGTCCGATATTGATCTGGTGCTGATGGCACATTGGTTGCCGGATATCCACCTGGGCACCTCGGTGACCAATTTCGCCCTGCATCACCTTGGGGTGAAGGATGGGTTCGGCTTTGCGATCTCTGATCGCGGGCGCACGGCACCGCTTTTTGCCATGCATTGTGCAGCCCGCTACCTCAGATCGGGACGGCGCAAGGCGCTGGTGTTGTCGATGGATCAGAAACATCTGCTTTATCGCTCGCCCGTTGTTGACGCGCTGGAGCCGGTCAACAGTGCCGCTGCCATGGTGCTGGAACGCGATATCCAAAGCGGGATGCAGTATTCAGGCTATCGGCGGTTGATGCTGAGCGACCAGGACGATCTGGCAACGGCTGTTACCAATCTTTGTGTTGAAATGGGGCAGGCACCAGAAAACGTCTGCCTGATCGCAGCGCCGGATCTGTTGACCAGGGCCGCGCATGCAGGGCCGGTGGTTGCCCAATCCACACGGCTGCTGTGTGCTGCACCATTTGCGGCGTTGCATGATGCACAAACCCAAGGGGGCGGTGGGGCATACTTGGTATTGAGCCAAGAGCGAAATGCGGTGTCAGCCATTATGCTGAGCGCAGATGAGATGAGACTGGCGGCATGAGACTGACGGCGCTGGCAACCTACATTCCCGAAGGGCGCATCGACGCGGAGGAGATCATTCGCGATGCGGGGGGCTCTCCTTCCGAAGCGCGGGTGTTCGAGCGGTTGTTTGGCTTGGCGCAAGTGTCGAGCTGCTCGACCAAAGAAACACGTTATGATCAGTTCGCGCGTATTCTTGAAGAGTTGCAGGCCCAGAGTGGCGATGCGCCGCTGCCAGATACGCTGATTCATGTTCGGGGCCTGCCAATGCGCGACGGCCCATCTGGTGCCGTCCTGCCACGTTTGCGTCAGGAGTTTGGCTTTCTGGCAGAAGTTCAGCAGAAATTTGATCTGGACCAAACCAATTGTGCAGGGCTGATCTGGGCGCTCGAACTGGCACGTACCTTGATTAGGGCAGGCCGTGCACGGGTTGTCGCAGTGGTGGCGGGTGATGGTCACGAACGGCTCCGCCTGGCAGACCGCTATGTTCCGGGTAGCACACTTATGGGCGATGCGTTCTGTGGTCTCTTGCTTATGCGAGAGACCGATGTGGCTGCTGATGTCGGGTTGCACGTCGGTGACATCTCGCTGACGTGTCATCCTAGGTTTTCCTTTGGTTACAAGGGGACCACAGCGCAAATGGGTACATTTTATGCCGCCCATGGCCAGATTGTCAGCAAGACGCTTCAGGATCTGGGTTTTGACTGGGACTGCGGCTCGACGCTTCTCCCCCACAACGTAAACAGATTGGCCTGGCACAGTTTTTGTGCCGAAACGGGCCTTGCGACTGATCGCATCCGCCTGGGACTGCTGCCGGACATCGGGCATTGCTACACCGTGGATCCCTTTCTGCTTCTAAAACAGGAGCTGGAAGACCGGATCTGTAGTCGCGACAGCGGCCCATTCACGCCGGTGACGCTGCTCTCCGTTGGCATGGGTGGCTATGCCGCCGGATGTCAGATCAGTGCGGCTGGTGCAGCGGTTTCCTCTTCCCATTCCACATATTTTCAAAGGAGCGGCACACATGCTCTCTAAGCATAATCTCCTGACAAATTTTCTTGAGCAGGCAGCGTCTGATTATCCGCACTCGACCGCAGCGGAAGACAGCACCAGACAACTGACATTTGCCGAAATGCGCGACCGCGCCCAGCGCGTGGCGCAACTGCTGAAACAACAGGGCGTTGCGCGCGGCGATCATGTGGTTCTCTGCATGAGCAATTCTGTCGGTTTCTGTGTGGCCTTCTGGGCCACGCTCTACGCTGGTGCCGCTGCGGTTCCGCTCAATACGGACACAAAGGCCGCCAAACTCGCCTTTGTCCTTGGCGATTGTGCGGCAACAGCGGTGATCCACGATGACGACCAGTCCGCAAAGATCATCCAATCCCTGCAAGATGCAGGTTCCGATGCTGCCATGATCAGTTTCGGCGCCGAGACTGCATTCTCTACCGCGCTGGATGGTGCGGGCGACAGGCCTCAACAGGCCCCTGCAACAGTGTTGGACCAGGATCTGGCCGCCATCATCTACACCTCCGGGTCCACCGGAAACCCCAAGGGCGTGATGCTGTCGCATCTCAATATGACCAGTGCTGCCCGTTCGGTGGCTGAGTATCTTGGTTATCAGGCCACGGATCGCATCTTTTGCGCCATTCCGATGACCTTTGACTATGGGCTGCATCAGCTGACCATGGCGACGCTCACAGGTGCCTGCCTGCTGGTAGAGCCCTCCTTTGCACGGCCGCTCTTTGCGCTCCAACGCCTGGCCAAAAGTGGCGCAACCGTATTCCCGGTGGTGCCGACAATGGTGCCCCTGATTGCGCCACTTGCGGCGCGGTATGATTTCTCTGCTGTTCGCAGCATCTCCAGCACGGCAGCGGCCCTCCATGCGCCTTTCATCGACCAGCTTGAGGTGATTTTTCCAAATGCCACGGTGTACTCCATGTATGGCCTCACCGAATGCCACCGCTGCACCTACCTTGACCCCGCGGAACTGACGCGCCGCCGGACCAGCGTGGGCAAGGCCATCCCGAACACCGAACTTTGGGTCGTGGACGCTGATGGGAACGCGCATCGGCGCAATGCCACCGGAGAATTGGTTATTCGCGGCGCGACCGTGATGAAGGGCTATCTCAATAACCCTGAAAAGACGGCCGAAAAGCTGCGTCCGGGACCGATCCCGGGCGAGCAGGTGCTCTATACCGGTGATACCTGCCGGCTGGATGAGGACGGCTTTGTCTACTTTATCAGTCGGTCAGACGACATCCTCAAAGTCGCCGGAGAAAAGGTCGCCCCCAGTGAGGTCGAAACCGCTCTTATCGCCCATCCTGATGTCAACGAAGTTTGTGCGCTGGGCGTAGATCACCCGGTCTATGGCCAGCAGTGTTGCGCTGTTGTGAGCGGGCCGGATGCGTCCTCGCCTGACAGTGCGCGTGCTTTGAAAACTTGGTGCGCCGACCGGTTGGAGGCGCATGTGGTGCCCGCGCGCATTCTGGTCGTCGAGGCATTGGCCCGCAACGGCAATGGCAAGGTCGATCGCCATCTACTGCGTGAATGGCTGGATGCGAGCACCTCGTCCGAAAACCAATCTGATGCCGTCAGCCGGTCCCACGCTGATCCTGTCCCATCCTGACCCAGTTCAGTCCTGACCCTTTACCGAGGTACAATTATGCAAAATATCGAACAGATCATCACCGATGCGCTTATCGAGCTTCTGGATATGCCCGACAACAGCCAGATCACGGCCCAAAGTCGTCTGCAAGAGGATCTCGGTGTCGACAGTGGCTTGCTGCTGGAGCTGTTTATGGCAGTTGAAGAAAGCCTGCCGCAGGCGGTTCTGGATCCGGCGATCATGAAGCCAGAGGATATCACCACGGTTGGCAGCTTTGTCGGAATGGTTCGCGACAGCATGGTCGAAGAGGCGCCGGCATGACGTGTTCCGCTGTCGCGACATCTGACAGCACAGAGGCGCACGCACGGCTGCGAGAGATCTTTGCCGCCTTTGAGGGGGACAGCCGACCGGCCTATTGTGTCGCCGGGGCCGAGTTGAGCTTTGCGGCTCTCTTTGATCACGCCCGCGCCCTTGGTCAGCGGTTACATGGACAGACCAGCGGTGGCCGTCACAAGCCCGTGCTAATTCACGGTCACAAGGATATTCGCTATCCCATAGCCTACTGGGCCTGCCTGCTGGCCGGGCGCACCCTGATCCCGGTTGAGCCGGAAACGCCTGCGTCGCGCATTAAGCAGATTGCCGAAACCTGTGGGGCCTCCACACTGCTAATCGCAGCGCCTGGCGGGACCGATCTGTCGGGGGGGCTGTCGTCAACCTCACTCGCGATGGTGCCGGTGCCGGATCCACTTGGCCCAATTCCTGAGGGGCTGCGGGCCGCATCGCAGATCGACGTCATCAAGGACCAGGATCTGGCCTATTTGATGTTCTCTTCCGGCACGTTGGGGCAGCCCAAAGGCATCGGCATCACCTATGCTAATCTTGTGGGCTTTATCGACTGGCTAGATGTGCTCTACCCAGAAAATATCGAGATGACTGGTGTCTCTGGCGTGATCCGCCATTGCTTTGATGTGTCCTTGTTTGAACTGTGGATGTCGTGGACACGTCGTCTCCCGTTGGTTGCGTTGGATCATGCGGATTTTGCCAATTCGACGGCTTATATCAACCGTTTGGCAGAGCAGGGCACTAGCCTTTGGGTCTCAACCCCGTCTATTACGCGCCTGTTTCTCACAAATCGCCGGTTCAACGCCGATCAGCTGCCAAAACTACGTAACTTTGTGTTCTGCGGCGAGGTTTTGACCAAGAAAATTGTCACTGCGCTGTTTGAGCGGTTTCCCGGATGCCGGATTACCAACACCTATGGCCCGACCGAATGTACGGTTGCCGTCACATCTGTGGACATCACCGAGCAGCATGTGCAAGCCGATCAGGATCTGCCCATTGGTGCTGCCCGGCCGGGAACCGGTTTGGAGGTTGCGGCATTGGCAGACGGCCTTCCGGGAGGTGAACTGCTGATCCGGGGCGCCAGTGTTGGCGCAGGTTATGTCGGTTTGCCGGAAAAAACCAAAGCGGCCTTTCCCGAAGCCGGACTTTACCGAACCGGGGACCGTGCATGTCTGGCCAAGGACGGACTGTGGTACTTCGCAGGGCGTATCGACCGAGAGGTCAAAATCCAAGGCGTCCGCATCAACCTCAATGATGTGGAAACCCATCTGCGCAATCTGCCAGGGGTGGAGGATGCCGTGGTCGAACCGCAGATGCTGCGCGGCGTGCCACACGCTTTGTCGGCCTATGTGCTGGGGGTGCGTGCGCTTGCGGATCTACAGCACCTGCCGGCGACTCTTGCGGCGGAATTACCGCCCTATTTGGTGCCGCGATATTGGTATGCGGATTTCCCCGCTGGCCTGAACCAGAATTCCAAATTTGATCGTTCAAGACTGGCAAACGCGGCAGCAGATGCCCGCCTGCGCCATATCCATATGCCATCTAGCGTTGCCAAAATCGCACAGGAGGAACCCGCATGACCCGTAAGGAGATCCCGATCTTCGATGCCAATTCAACCATGTTTCAGAACATTGGTTTGTTGAAAGTGGCAGAAACCGCGACCCGGCAGCATGGCGATATCGTGGCCATTCGTGTCAGCGACACCCGTGATCTCTATATCGCGGGCAGCCCTGAGTGTTTTCACTACTGGCGCGGCCACCAAGGGCATTTTCAGACCGACCTTGGTGATATTGCCAGCAATCAGGCCATCACACGCATGTTGCTGGGCGATGAGCTGCAGGATCCCCGCTGGAGCGATGTGTGGGTGCTTACGGCCAACCGCATGTCGGCGATTGCGCGCGATTTTGATGGCTGGCTAGAAACCGCCCTTGCAGACGCGACCCGCACATTGATCACCGAATTGCCGCAGGATGGTACAGCGGCGGATCTACGCGATATCTGTCGTGACTGGTCTATCCGCGCAGTGTGCCCAGCCATTTTTGGCGCTGATCTGGATGTGGCTGAGATCGCGCAGGGGGTTGCCGATGTCGAAGGCTTTTATTTCGCCATGAGCACAAAGGACACCGCCGAGACCGCCGACCATGAAAATCTGCCCGAGTTCAAGGCCGCACGCGGTTTTCTGGACAAGGCCATCACAACAGCTTTGCGCAACAGCACACCGTCTGATCCGAATCTAATCGCCCAGATTGCAACGGTCATTCCGCAGGACGTGTCCGAGGCAGATCGGCTCAATCTGTTGCGGCCAACCGTGGGCCATGTGATCACCGAAAAGCTGAACATTGGCGGTCTGAGCCTGTTGTGGACCTTGGTGCAACTTGCCCAGGATCCACAGCTGGCCGCAGACATCAGTGCGGAATGTCACGGCAATGATCCATTGGTGATGCGGGATGCCGACAGCCCTCTGGCGCTGTCCACGGTCAAGGAAGGGCTGAGATTGTTCCCGGAGTTGCCGTTCATCTACCGTATCACCAGCGAAGAGGTCCCCATTGGCGACTATGTGATCCCCTCCGGGGCGACGGTTGTCTTCGCGCCATGGCTGGTGCACCGCGACCCGCGGTTCTGGGAGGCCCCCAAACGTTTTCAAGGGGATCGCTTCCTTGATGAAGCACAGCACCGTGCCCACTACTATCCCTTCGGCGTTGGCGCCCGCATTCGCTCGCGTGCCAATTTTATGCTGCATCAGCTGACCTTGGCCGCGCGATCCATCTGCGCGGTGCACAGTCTGGCACTTTCGCCCGATTGTCCCCGTGGCAATATTCGCCCGCTGTTGCGCTCGGCGCTTATTCCGCGTGGTGCCGTTCCGGTGGTCTTTGCTCCGCGTGACGCATCAGCAATGGCTGCGGACGATCAATCACTCGCTGATGCCATTCAATGATGCCTGCCCAACCGGATCAATCACGAAAAGGAAGATCGCAGATGTTTGAGACATTTATTGCAGACCTCCGTGAAACCCTGCTCTCGCAACCGGACCGTCCTGCATTGATCACCTCTGAGGAGGTGATCAGTTTTGGCAGCTTAGCTGGCCGGGTTGAAGGCATTCTGCGCGCGCTCGACGATATGCCGCCGGGGCTCAGCCTGATTGTCGGCCATAAGGAACCGGATTGCATTGCGGCGATGATTGCCTGCGCCATTGCTGGGCGCGCTTTTGCCTTTGCCGACCGCTCCACGCCGATGGACCGTTTGGAGCAGATCGCCAGCACCGCCGGGGCCAGTCATATTTTGGCCTTTGGCCAGGAAACTCTGCCAGGTGGTTTGCCGGTCCAGACGTTAAAGGAACTGCCGACACGCACGCCTCAGCTGGAATTGAAAACCGCGCTCTCTGAGGAGGGAACCTTCTATGTGATTTTCACCTCCGGCAGTACCGGCACGCCAAAGGGGGTGCCGATTTCACGGGGCAACTATATGGCGCTGCACCGTTGGTATACGCCGCTACTGGGGGTTGTCAGGCCAGAGGGGGCGCATGTGAACCATGCCAGCATGGCCTTTGACATGGGCATGTTTGATCTCTGGCCAACCCTGTCTCTGGGGCGTCCTGTGCATTTGCTCAACCATGCAAACAACATTATGCCTCGCAACAACATCCGTCATCTGACCCGCGTTGATGTGGCATCTCCGGCGTCTTGGGCGTCGACTCCTTCGCTGTTGCAATTGATGTGCACGGACCCGCAGTTCACCGCTGAAAACCTGCCGGATCTGCGCTTTTTCGTGGTCGGCGGCGAGATGCTGCCGGGTGCGCTGGTCCAGGAACTACAGACCCGCTTTCCGCAGGCCCAGGTGTTGAATGGCTATGGCCCGTCCGAGGCGACTTGTGCGACCCATCTCTACCCGATCAGCGCCGCAGATGCTGCAGCAGATGGCCCGATGAAAATCGGCTGCGCGGTTGGGGAAAACCGGATGCAGATCATCGACGCAGATGGTGAAGATGTTCCCGCAGGGGAGGAAGGCGAGCTGGTCTTGTCCGGCCCGCAGGTTATCAGCCACTATTTGCCGCGGGATCATCCCGCCAATGCAGCGCTTAGCCAAGAAAGCGGCATCAATACTTATCGCACCGGTGATCTCGCCCGTCTTGATGTGGATGGAAATCTGATCTTGTTGGGCCGGATCGACCGGCAGGTCAAACTTCTGGGCAACCGGATAGAATTGAACGAAATCGAGCGTATCGCCGAAGGCTATTCAGCTGTACGCAAAGCTGTCTGCCTGCCGCAAAAAGACGCCGCCGGCCGCGTCACCGGGTTGCAGCTCTTTGTAGAGCCTCTGGCCGGGACCACCTGTGAACGGGATGGCTTGTTTGCCCATATGGGCAAACATCTCTCTGCGCAGGTGCTACCGCGTGATCTGCGGATTGTGTCGGCTTTTCCAGTGACCAGCAATGGCAAGCTGGACACGCGCATCCTGCTTGAGGGCGGATCGGATCTGCCGACAGCACTGCCCCCCTCGCGCGCCATCGTGGCATCTGACACTGGTTTGATGGCGGAGGCTGTGAAATGAGCCTGTTCGCTGACGCCCATAGTCCCCGCTGGCCAGATCAAACAGCTGCGGTGATTGGATCCGGATTTGCCGGCATGGTGGCCGCCGCCGTTCTGGCGCGGGTTTTTGGCACCGTCTGGCTGATTGATCGCGAAGACCATCCAGATGTGCCTGCCTTGCGCAAAACCGTTCCGCAGGCGGCCCATGTGCATGCGTTGCTGCAATCAGGTCAGAATGTGCTGGAACAGGTGTTTCCCGGCTTTGAACGCAAGGCCATCGCCCAGGGAAGCCTGCCGCTCAAGGTTCGGAGCGGCTGGCGCAGCTTCAGTGCAGGGCGCTGGTTGCCGCCGGTCGAAACGGGGGTACAGGTTTTGTCGCAAACCCGTCCGGCACTTGATCATCTGATCAGACAGCAGATTGCCGACATTGCGGGCATACGTCCGCTGTTGGGACGTGTTACGGGCTTACTGGCGGATGACGCGGGCGCGATCTCTGGTCTGCGCTTGCTGCAAGACGGTGCCGAGCGTGAACTTACCGTTGATCTGGTGGTGGATGCTGCGGGCCGGGCAGAGCAGGGCGCAGGCTGGCTTGCGGCACTTGGCCATACCGCACCACCGGTTGAAACCGGATACCCAGAGGTCCGCTATGTCTCTGGCCTGTTCTCCCGCCAGCTTGACGCTGGTGAGGATCTGGCTGGATGGCTCAACTTTGCCTCGGCGCCGATGACACGCGGCGCGGTTCTGGCGCCAGTAGAAGGGGGGCGCTGGATGGCCACGGCGACCTGCCGCTTTGACACGCAAGCCCCCGCAACCCCGGCAGAGTTTCGGGCGTTTCTTGAGGCGCTGCCAGACGACAAGATCAGCAGCCTGGTTAGGGACGAGACACTGGTGAGCGAGCTGAAAAGCTATCGTATCGCCTCTGTACGCTTCAACCGCTTTGATCAGGCCACACAGCCTCTACCGCTGGGCTATCTGCCCATTGGGGACCGGATTGCCACTTTTAACCCGCTCTATGGTCAAGGCATGTCGGTGGCGGCGCTTCAGTGTCAGGCGCTTGCGGATGCCTTGGGGCAGGTGACGACTGCTGATCCATCTTCCGACTGGCGTGCGGCTCTTGCTGCACCATACCTTGCCAATGCTGCGGTGCCCGCCGAAGCTGCGTGGCTGATCGGTCAGGCAAGCGATATGGATTATCCGGCCTACAGGGGTCAGCCTTCAGCGGCAGCAGTGGCCCTGAACAAGGATCTGCGCCGTGCCTTTGCGACCTCAATCGGCCGGGCCGACAGGATGAGCCGCATTGATCAGGTGCTGCATCTGCTTGAGCCCCTCTCGCATTTGTCGTCGCTGGTCCACCGCCGCACTGGCTCGGCTGATCCACGTCAGGATGCGGCCTTGGCACAGGCGCGCGAAATCTCCCCCGCTTTGAATTGATGAAAGGAATTGCCCGATGAAACTCTTTACCACGGCTCCCCCCTCTGTTCGGTCCAGCGCAGGGGATTATCTGAGCAGGATTGCCGATATCGCCCGCTGGCATGAGGATGCGGGCGTTGAGGGCATGTTGATCTACACAGACAATTCGTTGATGGATCCATGGACAGTCGCGCAGGCAACCATCGAACGCACATCCAAATTTGTGCCATTGGTCGCAACCCAGCCGCTTTACATGCACCCGTTGGCAGCGGCGCGAAAAATCTCATCGCTGGGGTTCCTCTACGGACGCAAACTGGCGTTGAATATGGTCGCAGGCGGGTTCGTGCGGGATCTCAAACAGCTTGGCGATCAGGCCGAACATGATCCGCGCTATGATCGGCTGACCGAATACAGCCAGATCATGATGGCATTGTTGCACGGTGAAACCGTGACACTGGCCGGGGAATATTACCAGGTTGAGGGGCTGCGACTAGAGCCTGCACTGGACGAGGTGCTGATGCCGGAACTCTTTGTGTCCGGCATGTCACCCGCCTGTCAGGCCACAGCCGCGACGCTAGGGGCCACAAGGTTGAGCTACACAAAACCGCGCGAGCAGCTGGATCAAGCCGCAGTTGCGGGCAAAAACCTTGGTGTGCGTTTTGGTGTGATTGCCCGTCCTCGCAGTGAAGACGCCTGGGAGGAAGCCCGTGCGCGGTTCCCGGCCGACCGGCGCGGCCAATTGGCCCATCGCATGGCACAGGGGACATCCGATTCCATCTGGCACCAGCAGATCTCAGCCGTGGCCGAAGAACTGGAAGATGCGCGGTCCGGGGCCTATTGGCTGTTTCCGATCAAGAACTACAAGACCTTCTGCCCGTATCTTGTCGGCAGCTACGAAGAGGTAGCAGACTACATCCAAAGCTATATTTCGCTGGGGTTTGAAACGCTGATCCTTGACGTGCCGCAAGGGCGCGACGATCTGGGCCACACCATGCGGGCCTTTGATCTTTGCCAGCAACCGGCGGTGTGAGCGGCGATTATGTTCAAACGGACCTTATTCGAAGCAGATCATGAAACCCTGCGCCACCAGGTTGCTGACTTTCTGGATACACAGGTGGTGCCGGATCACCCGCAATGGGTGGCGGATCGACAGGCTCCACGTGCGATCTGGCAACAGGCTGGTGAGGCGGGGTTTCTCTGTCGCACCATCCCCACAGACTACGGCGGACATGGTGGCGATTTTCGGGACTCAGTGGTCATTATTGAAGAAATCGCCAAACGGCGGCTCTGCGGTCTTTTGACCTTTCTTCAAAGCGATATTGTCGCCCCCTATCTGCACCGCTTGGGGAATGAGGTTCAGCGGCAGGAATATCTGCCGGGCCTGTGTTCAGGGCGGCGTATTGGGGCGATTGCCTTGACCGAACCGCAAGGCGGCTCCGATCTGCATGCGCTGAGCTGCGCGGCAGAACAGGACGGCGACGAGATTGTCCTGACGGGGGAGAAGACACATATCTCTAACGGCTCTCAGGCCGATCTCATTATCGTTGCCGCCCGTAAGGGGGGGACGGATGGGGGCACCGGACAGCCGACTGACTTTGACATGGTGCTAGTGGATGCCGGCACACCCGGCCTGACGCGCAGCCGGATCGACAAAACCGGGATGCCTGCGCTTGACACCAGCCATTTGCGGTTTGACGGCTGTCGCGTGCCACAGGGCAATCTCCTGGGCGCCAGCGGCATGGGGTTCTTCTATCTGGTGAGCTTCCTGAGCATCGAACGGCTGGTACTCGCGGTCTATGCTCAGGCCATGGCAGAGACGCTGCTGCAAGAGACGGTGAAGCTGTGCAATGCACGCAAGACCGGGCAGGGGTCGACGTTGGATTACCAGGCAACGCAATTCCGACTGGCTGATCTCTATGGTGAGGCCATGGCCAACAGATCCTTTGTCGACAGCTGCATAACAGATCATCTGGCTGGGCGGTTGGACAATCGCAATGCCTGTATCGCCAAACTGCGCTGCACCGAGACCTTAACTGCGATTGCAGCGGCGAAACTGCAACTGTCGGGCGCCCGTGGCTTTTGCGCAGAGGGGGCTGACACCGCAACGCAGGACGTGCTCGATAGTGCGATCCAAACCATCTGGGGCGGCAGCAGCGAAGTGATGCGCAATGTGGTGGGAAGCAGCCTCGCAAACATCCTGTGAGGTGGTGCATGCCCGCGTCTGATCATCATGTCCCGGTCCCCGCATTGCAACCGGGGCAGGTTCACCTGTGGCAGGGGACTGTGGGCTGCGGCGCTTTGGCTGATCTTGATCCGTCCGTCCTGTCACCGTCAGAGCAGGCGCGAATGGCCAGCATCGCAAACACCGACGCGCGCGCGCTTTATGCCGCGTCGCATGTGGCCCTGCGACATGTTCTGGCAGCCTATGATGGCCGTCCGGCCAGAAGCCTCAGGTTCAGGACCGCTGAAGGGGGTAAGCCAGGGCTTGTTGACGGGCACGGGCTGTCATTTAATCTGTCGCATTCCGGGCAGATGCTGTTGATCGCCGTGGCCGACGATTGCGAGCTGGGCGTCGATATCGAACAACAGCGAGGCGGCCATAGGTCCGAGGCCGTCGCCCGCCGTTTCTTTGCGCCCGAAGAATATACTGCGCTGGCAACATGTCCTGCGCATCTGAGGTCAGACTATTTCACCCAGATATGGGCGTTGAAAGAGGCCTATATCAAGGCCACGGGGCAGGGGCTTGCGCAGCCACTGCAGGGATTTGCGGTCCAGTGTCTTGAGGACCATGCCGAGCTTCTGCGCTGTGACATAGGCAGGCCAGATGATTGGACATTGGTCACCTGGACACCGACACCCGGATACAAGGCTGCTCTGGCCGCTCAACGACCGGCGCTCGAGGTCCATCATTTCGATCTTGCAGAGGCAGACATCCCCAGCCCGGCAGGTTCTCTTTTCCGCAAACCGCATTCTGGCCGTCCTTAATCCGTATTGAGGACGCGCAACCCACTGCGATCAGCCACATTGACCCCGTCCTCTGGCGCAGTCCTGATATTTCACGACAGGGGACATGACCCGCAGCAACCGGTCGCGACCTGAAATCCGCGACCGGTCAGCAGAACCAAGAGGTATCCCATGACCGCCCATCGTTTCCGCCCCCCGTCGCTATCTCATCTCACCCGCTTTATGGCCATTGGTCTGGCCGCGCTTGGCATCGGCAGCGGTGCCGCCACTGCAAAGAGCGTGCAGATCCCTGAACTGGCGACCCCGATCACCACGGTCCGGCTGATTGGCGATGAAACCACGCTGAAGCTGAGCAACGGAATCGGTGCGGCGCAAAAGCTGGAAATCTCGACCGGGAACAGCGTTGGTTGCCGACTGGATGCCCGCGTCGAACAGAGCGGTGACACCTTAGAGATCCATCTGACGCGATCCGGGATCGAAACCAGCTGGTGGTGCGAACCGGAGCTGCACATTGCTATGCCGCCAGAGCTGGGCCTCAAGGTTGAGGTCGCCAAACTTGTTGCGGATATTCGCGGTGCTTTTGGTGCGGTTGATATCGCATCGGAGAACTCAGTGGTGAATTTTACCGGCGACGCTGCACATTTCAAACTGACTGGGGCAAAGGCGATTTCACGCCTGGAGTTCGGCGCCGCGACCAAACGTGAAAACGTGGATGTGGCAGTACCGCTGAACCTGTCGCATGTTTCTTTTCGCGCGGAATAAAACACCAGCGTGGCGATGGATATTGATCACATGCTGTTCTGGTTCTTGCGGCTTGGACAACATGACCGAGGGGGCTATCTGGCCAAAATGTGAATATTGAGAAACGGAATTGTGCAATAAGCTCACAACCTGTTATAGAGCAGATGGAAATTGAATAACCTTATGGGAGGTCTGGATCTCTCATAGGTAAAATACACTGACGTGGGGTGACCAGCGGTGCGACCGAGGCGCAGAACAACTCAGACTGCCACGAGATTGTCCTGTCTCATCCTGCTGAGTCCCAAGCCATATCACGCGAAATTAGGGCGCTCCGGGGCGACATCATCATCGTCCCGGCAGACCTCACACACAGGCCCGTCGACCCTAGTTTCGGTACCGCATCATGGGCCGCATCCCCCCAGGTCTTTTCTTCGAACATCCCTGACACCGGATATGAAATTGACACAGTCGTTTCATCTGGACAGGGCATCGTCAAACAGAGGTGAGAGACGCGATCCTCGGCCGCGCCCGCCTCGAAATGACGTAAGACGACAGTCTCAGTAAGGCACTTACCTAATGATTTTTATCCCGATCGAATTCATGTTTTCAGCACAGATGCTGTTTCTATTCATCCATGTCGTCAGAAATGATGACACGGCGAATAAGAACAGACCTTTTCTGATACTCATTCTCTTGAGCGCGGTTCAATCGTTTCTGCTGGGCTTGCGCTGGGGCTATGACGTCGAGGCCACATCCTACATTGTACCGATCCTCGCCACGCTGGTACCGGCTTTGGTTTATGCCGGGGTTTTGAATGTGGTGGAGCGTGACCGCTGGCCGATGGCGCCTCGGCTGGCGGTGCATTACCTGCCAACAGTTCTGGTGATCGGGTTGACGTTTGTGTGGCGCGAGGCCGTCGATATTGTCGTTGTCGTCACTTTCCTGTCTTATGCTGTGGTTATTTTGCGATTGTTGTTGCCGGGGACAGACGCGCTTGGGATTACGCCGCTGGATGGTGCGGAGTCCACCTACCGGGCCATCTTCTTTGCGGCATTGTCGCTGCTATCTTTTGCCCTCCTCGACACGATCCTGTTTCTCAGTTTTATGTGGAAACATGTTGAGTATGTTCCCTCCGTCATCCTGTTTGCGAATTTTGCGGCTCTGGTGATGCTTGGCCTTGCGGCAACCCTTGCCAGTAACAGCCGCAGCGCGCCTGAAACCCCGCAGCAACCACGTCGGATCGAAGAGGAAGAAGAACTGAGCGGTTCTGCCACAATCGTGCGCATTGAAGAGCTTATGAACGAAGGCAAGGTCTACCGCGACGCCAACCTGAACCTTGAAAGACTGGCGCGCAAGGCGCTGATCCCATCCCGCCAGATCTCTCAGGCAATCAACCGGTCCGCCGGCATGAATGTGTCGCAATACGTCAATGGCTACCGCATCGCAGAGGCCTGCGACCTGTTGCAGGCAACCCGTCGTTCGGTAACGGACATCATGTTCGACGTTGGGTTCCAGACCAAATCCAACTTTAACCGGGAATTCCGGCGGGTCACCGGGATGACGCCGCAGGCATGGCGGAACAAATACACACCCGGGTGCGACGGGGCAGAGGCCGCATCAAACCCAAGCTGCGCGCCTCAATAAATATTGAGACAGGACAAGGCATAAGTGCGGTTGTCAGTTACTGCGCGATAAAAATAGGGGGGAAGTGCAGGTTTCTGTTGCCAGGTACCTGCGAACCCCGCCTTACGCGGCTAGGCGCAAGGACTTAGTTTCGGCGACATTAACAGCTTACGCTGCTACTGCCATTGCCGGAGCACGATTGTCATTTGCAATTGTACAAGTTTCGCCGATAACGGTGGCAGACAGCCGAAACAAAGCTAACCCCTTTAGACGTTCGTCGATCCTGTTTCGACCCCATGATCCCCAAATGAAGGATGTTTGGTGGAGTCGCCGGGTACCGCCCCCGGGTCCGATCCGCTTATTACGAGCGCGTTTATGTCCATAGTTCCGAAGAACAAATCTAATATAGGTGTCGGACCGTCAGAGTTAAAGAGGGAAAATGCCGAAGATCAGAAGCCTACGCTTTCAAAGCGGGCGATGTCCACGTCAGCTGTTGTCCGGTCAGGCAGATGGGCAGGGTGTTCTCGGGCATCTGACCAAGGCATTCAAATAACGTGAGAAAATCAAACTGGCTGATCAGCTCATGGAACTTTCCCTGCACCGCCCGCGCCATGATCTGTCCAGTCGCCTGAACGGGCCTGCTCTCGTGGATGCCAACGGCATCCACCTGGATCCGCACTGCGACCCAATCCCCGGCTTCAACGGCATGGGTGATCTGCACTTGAATATCGCTGCAAAGCGCGCGCATCGCCTCAGCCAAGACAGCGAATTCGGCCTTTTTCATCGCAATGTCCGGGATCAGGCCAACAGCTCCGGCTTCATCTGCCAACAGCTCATCAAGGATGGAATTGTTGCCATGCACCCAAAGCTCTTGCAGCCAGCGGTTCAGCATCTCCTTGGGCGTCAGCTGCACGTCTGCCTCCTGTGGTACGGTATTTTGCGATACTATTGCGGTAGGCCGGGGGTGCGGCAAGCGTTTTCTGGCTGGACAGGCGGTGGCAGCGCAATGTTCCGAACGCCAGTTGCTTGAAGACTGGGACCCTGCCTCACGACTGTCCCGAACGCGCGGAGAACACGGTCCGTGATAGCGCAAGGGTCTCTGCCTCCAGTTCCGTCAATCCATCTGCGGCCCCCATGCCGTTTCCATCCTGAAGCGCCTCGGCAATCCGACTGTGCAGCGCAGTGATCACGGCGCGGTCGCGCGCGGTGAAGGTGATCATGTTCATCAGCGGCTGCATCGCCTCGACGGCACCGGCCAGTTGATAGGACAACACCGGGTTGCCCGCCGCATCCACCAGCGCCCGGTGAAAGGTCACATCAGAGGTACAAAACGCCTCATCCGAAAGACCTGGCTGGCCCTGCCGGAAAATCTCTGCCCGCATGGTGGCAAGGTGATCCGCCGTGCGCCGGGTGGCCGCCAGCGGGGCGCAGGCGCGCTCCAACGCGTAGCGGGCCTCGCATGCGGTGTCGAAACTGACGGCATTCATGCTCAGCAGCAGCGTTGATGTGGTGATCTGCTGCGCATAAGCCTCCTCAAAGCTCAGCCGATTGACAAAGGCCCCGCCGGTGGCCCCGCGCTGGGTGCGGATCAGCGATTGTGCCGCCAGCCGTTTCAGCGCCTCGCGCACGGTTGGCCGCGAGACCTGAAACTGTTCTGCCATTTCGGCCTCCGAGGGCAAACGTTCGTCGACAATCAATGTGCCACTCACAATCGCGTCGCGGATAGACTGGGCAATCTGGGCAGAGAGATCCGCCGCGCTTTTGGGGTTCAGCTTCATGGCGTCGCTCCGCTGATTTGGAAAAATCATTTGTCAGACATTTAAAAGTCTGACATTTGAATGGCAAGAGCTGAGTCGTGCGCCCAGAACAGGATCCGCTGTGTTTCGGTGGGGATTTTCTGGTCCGGGATCGGCGGATGGGCCGACCGCGCGTGGTCGGGTCACAGGATATCAGAGGAGGAGACATCATGTTCAATGCATTGGTTGTGACCAAGGATGAGGACAGCGGCAAGACTGCGGCGGCTGTGACGGAGCTGAGCTTGGATCAACTGCCCGAGGGCGAGGTGACCGTCGCCGTTGATTATTCCACCGTCAACTACAAGGACGGCCTCTGCATCGGGCCGGGGGGCGGGCTGGTGCGCAAATATCCGCATGTGCCGGGTATTGATTTTGCAGGCACGGTGGAGGCCTCCAGCGACGACCGCTACCAGCCCGGCGACAAGGTCGTGCTGACCGGCTGGCGCGTGGGAGAGGCCCATTGGGGCGGCTATGCGCAAAAGGCCCGCGTGCGCGCAGATTGGCTGGTGCCGCTGCCGGAGGGGGTCGATACACGTCAGGCCATGGCAGTCGGCACCGCAGGTTTTACCGCCATGCTGTCGGTGATGGCGCTGGAGGATCACGGGCTGACACCCGGCCACGGCCCGGTGCTGGTGACCGGCGCTGCGGGTGGCGTGGGGTCGGTGGCAACCGCCATCCTGTCGAACCTCGGCTATGAGGTGGCCGCGGTCACCGGGCGCCCTGAGACCTCCGACTATCTGACCAGCCTGGGCGCCACCCAAATCGTGCCGCGCGAAGAGCTGAACGAGACGGTAAAGCGCCCGCTGGAGAGTGAAAACTGGGCCGGCTGCATTGATGCCGTCGGCGGCGCAATGCTGGCGCGTGTTCTCGGCCAGATGAAATATGGCGCGTCCGTTGCTGCGGTTGGACTGGCGGGTGGGGCAGGTCTGCCTGCAACCGTGATTCCATTCCTGTTACGCGGTGTGAACCTCCTTGGCATCGACAGCGTGATGCAGCCCTACGACAACCGCCTGCGGGCCTGGCAGCGGGTCGCCACGGATCTGCCGATGGACAAACTGGAGGCGATGGTCAAACCGGCCACGCTGTCGGATCTGCCGCAGTTGGGCGCCGATATTCTGAAGGGTCAGGTAAAGGGCCGCGTTGTTGTTGATGTAAACGCCTGATCACATTGCTTGGCCGTAGCGACAGCTGGCGGCACGCAACAAGAAAACGCGCAGCCGGTCTGCGCGTTTTTGCGTCTGGCCCGTGCGCTCTCCGGCGGTCCGCCAGCTGGGATCCATAGAGCACGGCAATTTCTAGGCGCGACAATTTCGCGATTTTCTGTTAAACTCCGCGTAGATCCATCGCTGCGTAGCTGCTGCTGCGCCGTGGACTCAGCGTTGAGTGGTGCCGCGATCAATGCGGCGCAGGATACCACGCAAGAGAGCCCAGGGCAGGATCACGGCAGGGGCTGATCGCAGCACGCAGGCCGTTTGTTGCTATTTTTTGCAATCGGCGGGAACCTGCGCAGCTGTGGGATGGTTGGGTCTGTGGACGTTCATAAAACCAAAGCAGGGACGCGCATGACAGACGAAACGGCCAATCAGGGCATACCCGCCCCCGACGGTGAGGCCGCCGTCATCGACACCGAATATGAAATTGGACAGGACAATTTAGAGGGATCGGTGGGGCCGATCGGATTTGACATCCACAACCCCGTTTTCATGGTCTCCGGCATCAGCATCATGCTGTTTGTCTTCTACGCGCTGGTCCTTCCTGAACAGGCTTCCGCCTTCTTTGGCTGGCTGCGCCCGGCGGTGACCAGCTCCTTTGATTGGTTTTTCCTCAGCGCGGGCAATATCTTCGTGCTGTTTTGTTTTTTCCTCATCGTCTCGCCCTGGGGCAAGGTACGTCTGGGCGGGGCGGATGCGGCACCCGATTACACCTATACTGGCTGGTTCGCGATGCTGTTCGCCGCAGGCATGGGCATCGGCCTGATGTTCTATGGCGTCAGTGAGCCGATGAGTCATTATTCCACCTCCTTTGGCGGGGTGAGCATGGGTGAAAACGGTGCCCGCACTGACTGGGCCCCACTTGGCGGTGCCGCCGGGGATAGTGCGGAATCCGTGCGTCTCGGCATGGCAGCAACGATCTATCACTGGGGCCTGCACCCTTGGGCAATCTACGCCATCGTTGCACTGTCGCTGGCGCTGTTTTCCTACAATAAGGGGCTTCCGCTGACCATCCGCTCTGCCTTTTACCCGATTTTCGGCGAACGGGTCTGGGGCTGGACAGGCCATGTGATCGATATCCTCGCGGTCTTTGCCACACTCTTTGGTCTCGCCACCTCCCTTGGTTTCGGCGCGACGCAGGCCAATGCGGGGCTGAACGAACTCTTCGGCGTTCCGATTGGCTCCACCACCGAAGTGATCCTGATTTCCGCGATTACGGCGGTGGCGCTGATCTCGGTGGTGCGTGGCCTGGATGGCGGCGTGAAGGTGCTGAGTGAGCTGAATATGGGGCTGGCCTTCTTGTTGCTGATCTTCGTGCTTCTGGTTGGGCCAACCCTGCTGATCATCACCGGCTTCTTCGACAGTCTGATGGCCTATGTGCAGTATCTCCCGGCACTCTCGATGCCGTTCGGACGCGAGGATGCCAACTACAGCCAGGGCTGGACCGCCTTCTACTGGGCATGGTGGATCAGCTGGTCGCCTTTTGTCGGCATGTTCATCGCCCGCGTCAGCCGGGGCCGCACTGTGCGTGAGTTCATCATCTGCGTGCTGCTGATCCCCAGCCTTGTCTGTGTTCTGTGGATGAGCGTCTTTGGTGGCACCGCGATTCATCAGGTGGTGGCGGATGGCTATACCGGTGCGCAGGATGCCGCACTTGAGCTGAAACTGTTCAAGATGCTGGACCAGCTGCCGCTTGCGTCCATCACTTCCTTTGTCGGTATCCTGCTGGTGATTGTGTTCTTCGTCACGTCTTCGGATTCCGGCTCGCTGGTGATCGACACGATCACCGCGGGGGGCAAGGTTGACGCCCCGATGCCGCAGCGGGTGTTCTGGTGCGTGTTCGAAGGCGCTGTGGCCATCGTCCTGCTGCTTGGTGGGGGATTGGTTGCACTGCAGGCTATGGTGATCTCCACCGGCTTGCCCTTCACGGTGGTGCTGTTGCTGATGTGCTGGGCGATCCTGCGCGGATTGCAAAGCGAGCCGCGCTGACAGGCCTGACCCCTTAGGTGCAAACATCTGACAGAAAAAACGCCCCGGAGATCATCCGGGGCGTTTTGCAGGTCTGGGTTGCGGTCCTTACGCACTCAGCCCGTGGCCTCATAAAAGCCGACGGAATTGCCGTCTGGATCCTTGGCGTAGAAAAAATGCCCGCCCGGCAGCGAGACCGCTTCCGACACCACCTGCCCACCGGCATCTGTTACCCGCGTCATGACCTCTGCCAGCGCGCCTTCGGCGGCCAGATGCAGGGTCGGGCCGACACCATCCGGGGCCGGTGTGCCGGGATAGATGCTCAGCGCAACGCCGTTTGCCGGGTCTTTCGGGCGAAACAGCAGCATCGGGTTTGGTCCATCGGTAACCAACTCCAGCTCAGCACCTGTCACATGCTGATAAAACCGGGTCGCGGCGTCCATATCGGTCACGGGGATTTCGCCCCAGACCAGAAAATCCTTCGGAGTATATGCCATCATCTGCGTCCTTTCCTGCTGATGTGGCTCCTTGCTACCCGTCGCTGTTGTCAGAAATTGACATTAGCACAGCGACGGCAGTTGCGGGCAGGCACAGGCATCGGCGCTTGACCTCCTGCACCATCATCGGCACTCCTTTCGAAGACAGACATAAGGAGAGACCATGGCCCTCGATATCGATTTCGTCCGCAGCCAGTTTCCGGCATTTGCAGCAGCGAATTTGCAAGGTCAGGCGTTTTTCGAAAATGCTGGCGGCTCCTATACCTGCCAGCCGGTGATCAACCGGCTGACGCGGTTCTACACCGAACGCAAGGTGCAGCCCTATGCGCCTTATGAGGCCTCGACACTCGCAGGCGCCGAAATGGACGAGGCGCGACACCGCCTGGCCAAGATCATGGGCGTTGATACCGACGAGCTGAGCTTTGGTCCCTCCACCACCCAGAACACCTATGTTCTGGCGCAGGCCTTTCGTCAGTTCCTGTCCCCGGGAGAGGCCATCATCGTCACCAATCAGGATCACGAGGCCAACAGCGGTCCGTGGCGGCGTCTCGCCGATGCGGGGATTGAGGTCCGCGAGTGGCAGATCGACCCGCAGACCGGCCATCTGGATCCGGCGGATCTGGAAAAGCTGCTGGATGAAAACGTCCGTCTGGTCTGTTTTCCCCATTGTTCCAACGTCGTCGGGGAGCTGAACCCGGTCACCGAAATCACCGCACTGGCCCATGCGGCGGGCGCTTTTGTCTGCGTGGATGGCGTCTCCTACGCACCGCACGGCCTGCCCAATGTTGGCGAGCTGGGGCCGGACATCTATCTGTTCTCCGCCTACAAGACCTACGGGCCGCATCAGGGGCTGATGGTGATCCGCCGTGCCTTGGGGGAGCTGCTGCCCAATCAGGGACATTTCTTCAACGGTGACTCGCTTTACAAACGCTTCACACCGGCGGGGCCGGATCATGCGCAGGTCGCGGCCTGCGCCGGAATGGCCGACTATATTGCGACACTGGCCCATCACCACGGTGGCCCCCTGACCGAAGGAGCGACGCAGGGCGCCTTTGTCCACGATCTGATGCGCGCCCATGAGGTGGAGCTGCTGCAACCGCTGCTGGACATGGTGAAGGACCGCAATGATCTGCGCCTGATCGGCCCCTCGGATGCCTGCAAACGCGCGCCCACCGTGGCGCTGGCGTTGGATCGTCCCGCCGAAGGCGTCGCCGCAGAACTGGCGGAGCACGGCATCATGGCCGGTGGCGGCGATTTCTACGCCCTGCGCGCGCTCAACGCGATGGGCGTGTCGACCAGCGATGGTGTACTGCGGCTCAGTTTTACGCATTACACCTCGAAAAAGGAGATGACACAGCTGATGGAGGCCCTAGATCGCGTCTTGAGCAAGTGACGAGACCCAAAGGACAGGCGCTTCATGACTGACGAGAAACCGAGCAACGCCCCGATCATCTGGTGGGTGCGGCGCGACCTGCGTCTTGCCGATAACCCTGCGCTGGACGCGGCTGTTGCTGCCGGTGTTCCGGTTATCCCTGTCTTTATCTTTGATACGCTGGACGAGGATCTGGGGGTCGCGCCACGGTTCCGGCTGGGGCTGGGGCTGGCGCATCTGGCCAAGGAATTGGAGCGGCGCGGCGCGCGGCTGATCCTGCGTCGGGGGCCCGCGCAGGAGGTGCTGACACAGCTGATCACAGAAATCAGTGCGGGCGCGGTCCACTGGACCCGCGCCTACGACCCGCAGGCCATCGCCCGCGACACCACCATCAAGGAACAGCTGAAGGGACAGGGGATTGCGGCCAAATCCTTTGGCGGCCATCTGCTGTTTGAACCCTGGACGGTCGAGACCAAGACCGGCGGCATGTACCGGGTCTATTCGCCCTACTGGAAATCTGTGCGCGATCGCGATGTCGACGGGCTGATCGCCGCCCCCTCACGGATCCCGGCACCGGCGCAATGGCCGGCATCAGATGATCTCGACAGCTGGCAGCTGGCTGCCGCCATGCGCCGTGGCGCAGATGTGGTGGCGCAATACTGCCGCGTTGGGGAAGATGCCGCGCAGGCGCGGCTGGCAGAGTTTCTTGACACCCGCGTCGCCGACTACAAACAGGATCGCGACTTTCCGGCTGTGGATGCCACCTCGGGCCTGTCTGAAAACCTCGCTTGGGGAGAGATCAGCCCGCGCCGCATGTGGCATCACGGATTGGAGGCGCGCCGAGCCGGTAAATCCGGCGCTGAGCATTTTCTCAAGGAAATCGTCTGGCGCGAATTTGCCTACCACCTGATGTTCCACACACCGCATATCCTGACCCGCAACTGGCGCCCTGAATGGGAGAGCTTCCGCTGGTCCGAGCAGGACGATGACCGGGTAGATGCCTGGCGGCGTGGTCAGACCGGTTACAATTTCGTCGATGCCGCCATGCGCGAACTCTATGTGACCGGCAAGATGCACAACCGCGCCCGGATGATCGTGGCCAGTTTCCTGACCAAACATATGCTCATCCATTGGCGCATCGGCCAGCAGTGGTTTGAGGAGTGTCTGGTGGATTGGGACCCGGCCTCCAACGCCATGGGCTGGCAGTGGGTGGCCGGCTCCGGCCCCGATGCCTCGCCGTTTTTCCGGATTTTCAACCCCGATGGCCAGCTGGAGAAATTCGACCCCAAGGGCCGCTACCAATCCGCCTGGATCGCCGAAGGTCAGGCCAATCCGCCGCAGACTGCGTTGGATTTCTACCGCGCGACACCCCTGTCCTGGGGGCTGTCGCCTCAGGACAGACGCGCCAGCCCCTTCGTTGATCTGAAGGAGGGGCGCGCCCGCGCTCTGGAGGCTTACGGCCAGCGGGAACTGCCCGAGGACTGACAGATCCCTTGCCAGAAGCGCCTGATTTGGCCTAGCCTTTTGGGCGGGCACGTCTTGGGGAGGAGAGAATGGCGCTCACACAGACCAATGGACAGGCCAATCTGCCGCGCTATTTCGCAGCGATCTTTGACCAGTTGCAGGCGCTGGAGGTGGGGCAGCTGGACATCCATCTGCCGGACGGGCGGGTGTTCCGCGTCAGCGGCCAACGGCCCGGTCCGGTGGCCGATCTGCGCATCCACAACCCCGACTGCTTTGCCCGGCTGATCCGCGAGGGGGATCTGGGGTTTTCCGACGCCTATCTTGATGGCTGGTGGAGCACCTCGGATCTGCAGGCCTTCATGGATCTGATACATCTTGGGTCAGAAACGGTCTATGACGGCTTTCCGGGGCGCGGGTTGATCCGGGCCTACGAACAATTCCGATTCTGGCTGCAACGCAATCACCGCGCGCAGGCCAAGGCGAATATCTCCTACCACTATGACCTCGGCAACGCCTTCTACGGGCTGTGGTTGGACGACACGATGACCTATTCCAGTGCTCTCTTCGATACCGGGCAGGAAAGTCTGGAGACCGCGCAGACCGCCAAATATGCCTCCATGGTGGATCAGATGGGCGTGAAACCCGGCGATCATGTGCTGGAGGTCGGCTGCGGCTGGGGCGGCTTTGCCGAATATGCTGCCCGTGAACGCGGCCTGCGGGTGACCGGCCTGACAATCAGCGAAGAACAGTTGAAATACGCCCGTGAGCGCATTGAAAAGGCAGGGCTTTCCGACCGGGTCGAGCTCAGGATGCAGGACTATCGCGACTGCGAAGGCACCTTCGATGGCATTGCCTCCATCGAGATGTTCGAGGCTGTCGGCGAAAAATACTGGCCCGCCTATTTCAATATGGTCCGTGACCGGTTGCGCCCGGGCGGGCAGGCCACCTTGCAAATCATCACCGTCGCTGACCGGCGCTGGACCGTCTACAAACGCGGCGTCGATTTCATTCAGAAACATATTTTTCCGGGCGGCATGCTGCCCGCGCCCAAGATCCTGCGGCAACAGGTTGAACTTGCCGGACTTCAGGTCATGAAATCGCTCGAATTCGGTGATAGCTACGACCAGACGTTGCGGCGCTGGCACGCCACATTCAACAACCGCTGGGATGAGATAGCCGCCATGGGATTTGACGACCGGTTCAGAAAGATGTGGAATTTCTACCTCACCTCCTGCGCTGCCGCCTTCAAGGCAGAGACCTGCGACGTGACCCAGATCACACTTGCCCACCGCTGACCGAAAGCACAGATCATGCCCACTGCCGCCCGATTGATTGCCGCCCTCAGCATGGCTCTTGTTGCGATTGCTGTCTCTTTCCTGATCATGCCGCTGATGCCCGAGGGCACCGCTTTTGGCTATTTCGTGCCATTTAATGCGGCCCTTGGCGTGCTGATTGGCTGGGTCTGGGTTGGCCGCCATGTGGGGCGTGGGGTGGTCAATGCCATTAACAACGGGCTGACCGGTGCTGCGCTGCTGGTGCTTTGGGGGCTGTTCTTTCAGGGCGCGTGGGAGATGTTCCGCCTCGCCATGCGCAACCGCTACGACGGCCCGTTTGAGGCACTTTCGGCGATTTTTGTTATCGGATTGGATTTCTTTTTTGTGATGGCGGTGCCACATGTGTTGCTGGCGCTGGTGATCGGCGGCATCTTCTGCGGTCTGGTGACCGAGAACGCCGCAAGACGCTGGCGCTGAAACAACATATTTCCAATAGGATACAGACTGTGGTTGATCTTTTTGTCTATGGCACCCTGCGCCATCTGCCGCTGCTTGAACTGGTGCTGGGGCGGTCCGGTGCCGCGCTGGATGCCGCACCGGCGCATCTGCCGGATCACGGTGCCTTCGCGGTGGTGGATCAGCCTTTTCCCGCGATCGAGGCCCGCGCCGGTCATCGCGCACCGGGGCTTTTGCTGCGCGGGTTGACCCAGAACGATATCGACGCGCTGAACTTCTACGAAGGCGGGTTCGACTATACGCTGCGCCGTGTCACGGTGGAGCTGGACGCAGGCGGCAGCGCCCCGGCGGATGTCTATTTCCCGGACCCCGGCCTCTGGCAGACAGGCGATCCTTGGGATCTGGCCGCTTGGCAGGCTGACTGGGGCGCCCTGTCCTTACGCGCTGCAGAGGAGGTCATGGCCTACCGTGGTCGGCTTACCCCGGCTGAGGTCGCGGCCCGCTTCCGCCCCATCCGTGTTCGCGCCGCCGCGTGGTTGGCAGCGCAGGACCGGCCGGAGGATCCAGATCACGATCTGACCCGCGATGTCGTCGTGCATGAGCATAAGCGCGCTTATGTGAATTTCTTCGCCATGGAAGAGATGGACCTGCAATTCCGCCGCTACGACGGCAGCCTCAGCCCGGTGGTGAACCGGGGCGCCGCGCTGGTGGGGCAGGCGGCTGTGGTGCTGCCTTATGATCCCCGCCGCGATGCGGTGCTGCTGATCGAACAGTTCCGCGCGGCCACCTATATCGCCGGCAACCGCCGCCCGTGGATGTGGGAACCGGTGGCAGGGCTGATTGATCCCGGCGAAAACCCTGAACAGGCGGCCCACCGCGAGGCGATGGAGGAGGCCGGTCTGACCATCGACCAACTCGAAACCGTGACACGGGTCTATCCGTCCAGCGGCGCGTCGGGCGAGTTTTTGCACATCTTCGTAGGCGTTTGCGACCTTGAGAACATCGCAGGCGGTGGCGGGCTGGAAAGCGAGAACGAGGATATCCGCAGCCAGATCATCCCCTATGACGACCTGATGCGCGGGATTGATGATCACAGCTATCAGGATATGCCACTGGTCACCGCATCACTCTGGCTGTCACGTCATCGTGACCGGCTGCGGCACCGCGAACGCTGACAAGGTGCGGGCAACCTAGCATGTGATCTGCATCTCGGCTTGTGGTTGTCCAATGCCTTGGCTACACCTCAACGGGAATGATCGAAAGGGATACCATGCGCATTGCACATGACTTGGCCGACGCGATCGGCCACACGCCTCTGATCCGCCTGAACCGCGTCAGCGATGAAACCGGATGTGAGATTCTGGGGAAGGCCGAGTTCATGAACCCCGGCCAGTCGGTCAAGGACCGCGCGGCACTTTATATCATCAAGGATGCGATTGCGCGCGGGGATCTGAAACCGGGCGGCACCATCGTTGAGGGCACCGCCGGGAACACCGGTATCGGCCTGGCGCTGGTTGGCGCGTCAATGGGGTTCAAGACGGTGATCGTCATCCCCGAAACCCAGTCCGAAGAAAAAAAGGACATGTTGCGGCTGGCCGGTGCCCAACTGGTGCAGGTGCCCGCAGCGCCCTATCGCAACCCCAACAACTTTGTCCGCTATTCGGAGCGTCTGGCCAAGGAGCTGGCCAAGACCGAACCCAATGGCGCAATCTGGGCCAATCAGTTCGACAATGTCGCCAACCGTCAGGCTCATGTTGAAACAACCGCACCGGAGATCTGGGAACAGACCGGGGGCAAGGTTGATGGCTTTGTCTGCGCCGTTGGCTCCGGCGGCACGCTGGCCGGTGTCGCGGATGCGCTCCAGCCCAAGGGGGTGAAGATTGGTCTGGCCGATCCGATGGGGGCCGCGCTTTATTCCTATTACACCACTGGTGAAATCGCGACCGAAGGCGGCTCCATTGCGGAAGGCATCGGTCAGGTCCGCATCACCAAGAACCTCGAAGGCTTCAAACCCGATTTCTGCTACCAGATTGAGGACCGCGACGCGCTGCCCTATGTCTTTGACCTGCTGCACGAAGAGGGCTTGGTTCTGGGGGGCTCTTCGGCGATCAATATTGCTGGTGCGGTGCGCATGGCCAAGGATATGGGGCCGGGCAAAACCATCGTCACCGTGCTCTGTGACTATGGCACGCGCTACCAGTCAAAACTGTTCAACCCGGATTTCCTGCGCGAAAAGGATCTGCCGGTGCCGGATTGGATGACCCACACCCCGGCCTCTATCCCCGGCGTGTTTGAGGACGTATGATCGCCCTCATGCGTGGTTTTGTGAAATGTCTGGCCGGGCTGGTTCTTTTGATCAGCCTGGCCTTTCCCGCTCTGGCCCAGCTCGATGCGCGCGCCAAATCCTACTACGAGGACTGGCTGCGCACCGCCAATCGGGCCGAGAATGTCATCGACGCCAGCCGCGCGTCCAATCTCGCGCTGGAACAGCTGCGCAGTGAGCTGGCTGATTTCCGGCAGAACTTTCAGGTCAAGCGTGGCGAAAATGGCGAACGTATTCAAACCCTTCAGGGTCAGCTTGACGCGCTAGGCACCGCCCCCGGTGAGGGCGAGGAAGAGCCCGAAGATATCGCCCAGCTGCGCGCTGCACTGACCCAGCAGCTCAATCAACTCAAGGTTCCGCGTATCGTCGCGGAGGAAGCCTATAGCCGTGCCGATGGTCTCATCAACGAGGTCGACAAGATCGTCCGCGAGCGCCTGACCAAACGCCTGTTCGAACGTGGCACCTCGCCGCTCAATCCCGAACACTGGCCCGGTGCGCTGCGGGATCTGGTCCACGCCAGTCGCGCGGTGGGCAATGAAACCCTGTCGCAGCTGCGCAACGACACCACCAGCGAACGCATCAGCGGTGATCTGGTCGGGCTGATTGCCGTCTTGCTCATTGGTTTGCTGCTGATCACGCGCGGTCGGTCATGGGCCCATCGGGCCGGCGATTATCTGCGCCGCTACGGCGCGCGCGGGACCGGGGTCTGGACCTTTGTGGTCTCGCTTCTGCAGGTGCTGCTGCCGCTCATTGGTGTGATCTTTCTGGCAGCGGCAGTTGATCTTTCGGGCATCCTTGGCGTGCGCGGCAGTATCATTCTGGATTCCGTCCCCGCCTGGGCCTTCATCATTCTTTCCTTTCACTGGCTGGGTGAGCAGCTCTATGCCAACCAGATCGAAAACGATCTGCTGCCGGTGCAGGAGGGCAACCAGGCCGAGACCCGTTTTCTGATCGACATGATGGCGGTGATCCTGGTGCTTCAGGACGCCTTCGCCACGATCGAGCGGATCCAGAATATCCCCGAAAGCAGCGCCGCCGTCTACGCCTTCCCGCTGATCACCTGCGCTGCATTGATCCTGCTGCGCTTGCACCGGATCGGTGCCAAGCAGCGTCAGGCACAGAGCGACGAGGACGGCGAGGAAGGCGCGATTGCCGCCGGGGCCAACCGGATTATCGCGGTGGTCCGGCGCAGCATTTATCTGCTTGGTTTCGCCGGTCCGGTTCTGGCGGCCATCGGCTATCTCAATGCGGCTGAATCGGTGATCTACCCGTCGATGCTGACGCTGGCGGTGCTGGCGGGTCTGTTTGTACTGCACCGGTTTCTCGGCGATCTCTACGGCTTTGTCAGCGGCAAGGGCATGGCCGCACGCGACTCGCTCTTTGCCGCCCTGATCGGCTTTGCGCTGGCGCTTCTGGCGCTGCCGCTGCTGGCGCTGATCTGGGGCGCGCGGGTGGCGGACCTGACCGAACTCTGGTCGAACTTTCTCGAAGGCTTCCAGGTCGGGGATACCCGGATTTCGCCCACCGCCTTCATCACCTTTGTGGCGATCTTTGCGGTTGGCTACGGTCTCACCCGGTTGGTGCAGGGCAGCCTGCGCAATGCGCTGCTGCCCAAAACCCGCATTGATGTCGGCGGCCAGAACGCTATCGCCTCCGGGATGGGCTATGTCGGGATATTCCTGGCGGCTCTGGTTGCGGTGTCGATGGCGGGGCTTGATCTGTCCTCTCTTGCCATCGTGGCTGGTGCGCTGTCCGTGGGCATCGGTTTTGGCCTGCAAACCATCGTGTCCAACTTTGTCTCCGGCATTATCCTGCTGGTCGAACGCCCGGTGTCCAAGGGCGACTGGATCGAGGTCGGCGGCCTGATGGGCTATGTGCGCGACATTTCTGTGCGCTCCACCCGGATTGAGACCTTCGACCGCACCGATGTCATCGTGCCGAACTCGGACCTGATCACCGGCACCGTCACCAACTACACCCGCGGCAATACGGTGGGCCGGGTGATTGTGCCCGTCGGCGTCAGCTATGGCACCGACCCGCGCAAGGTAGAGGCCATCCTGATGGAGGTCGCAAAGGCGCATCCGATGGTGCTGATGAACCCGCCGCCTTCGGTGGTGTTCCAGGGCTTTGGGGCGGACAGTCTCAACTTTGAGATCCGCGCCATCCTGCGGGATGTGAACTGGGTTCTGTCGGTGAAATCCGACATGAACTACGATATCGCCCGCCGCTTCGACGAGGCCGGGATCGAGATCCCCTTCGCCCAGCGCGATATCTGGATTCGCAATCCCGATGCGCTCGCTGCGGCCGCAACTGAGGCCGCGCAGGGTATCAAGGCCCCCGAGGCTGCGGTGACAGCCTCAAATCCACCCCCATCCCCGAGCAAGAAACGCCCGGATCGTCCTGATCTTGACGATCTGTCCAGCGCCGACGATGGGGATGGCAGCGAAGACGGAGACGCCGATCGATGACTGAGCAACTGTTCCTGACCGACGCCTATGCACAGCAGGCCCCGGCACAGATCACCGAACACACAAGCGAAGGCGGGCTGGTTCTGAACCAGTCCGTCTTTTACGCAACTGGGGGCGGACAACCGGGTGATACCGGCCGTCTCAGCTGGTCCGATGGGGCAGGGGATCACCATTTGCCCATCACCAACACGGTGAAGGGGGAGGCGGGCCGGATTGTCCTGATCCCTGCCGAGGGTGAGCCTCTGCCAGCTGTCGGCCAAGAGGTCACACAGGCCTTGGATTGGGACCGCCGCTTTGGCCATATGCGTGTCCATACCGCGCTGCATCTTCTGTCGGTGGTCATTCCTCTGCCGGTCTCTGGCGGGTCCATTGGTGCCGAAAAGGGCCGGCTTGATTTCAACATGCCCGAGGCACCCGAGGACAAACAGGCACTGGAGGATGCGCTCAACGCCCTGATCAGCCGCGATCTGGAGGTCAGCGAACGTTGGATCACCGAGGCTGAACTGGATGCAAACCCCGAATTGGTGAAAACCATGTCGGTGGCGCCGCCCCGCGGCAATGGTCGTATCCGTCTGGTGCGGATCGGCAGCGCAGATGAGCGGATTGACCTGCAACCCTGCGGCGGTACCCACGTGCGCAGCACCGCCGAGATTGGCCCTATCCGCCTTGGAAAGGTTGAAAAAAAGGGAAAACAGAACCGCCGGGTCTACCTGCATTTGGGGGGCTGAGCGGGGCGTGGAAATAAGTTTGGGAAAGAGTGAATTTTTTGCTGTTTTCGCTCTTGCAATTGCCCCCGCGATCCGTCAAAAGTCCGCCCAACGGAGAGGTGGCCGAGTGGTCGAAGGCGCACGCCTGGAAAGTGTGTAGGCGGGAGACCGTCTCCAGGGTTCGAATCCCTGTCTCTCCGCCATAACATCTAAACCAAGATGGTTTTATGACAGCCGCCACCGCATGTGGTGGCTTTTTGCGTTTCCGCCCTTGTCTTGTACCTCGCCCTGCAACCTGTCAAATCGTGGTCAATCGATGCTCGACTGATAAAATGATAGACGTCTATCAGAAAATGATATACGTCTATCAAAACCTACGGGAGCAGATGGACCGCACGCATGGGAAAACCCACATTACATGATGTCGCTGCGGCGGCTGGGGTCAGCTACGCCACGGCGGACCGGGTGTTGAACGACCGGGGCGGGGTGGCCAAGAAATCGCAGGACCGCGTGCGCGCGGCGATTGCCGATCTGGGCTATCAACGCGATATCACCGCGGCCAATCTGTCGCGTCGTCGCCGGTATCGCTTTGCGGTGCTGATGCCTGCTGCGCAGGAGGGGTTCTTTGCGACGCTGCACGCAGATCTGGAGCAGGAAGTCGCAACCCGGTCGCAGGCCCGCCAGCAGATCACCCTTACCCAAGTGCCCCCCTTTGATGCTGCCGCGCTGACCTGTGCGCTGGAAGCCTGCGCCGCAGAGGGCTATGACGGTGTCTGCCTCGTCGCGGTGCAGGATCCGAGCGTCGACGCAGCGCTGACCCGGCTGCGGGCGCAGGGCGTTGCCGTGGTGACACTGGTTGCGGACAGTGCCGCGCAGGCCCGCGATACCTATGTTGGTATTGATAACCGCAGCGCCGGGCGCACGGCCGGCGATCTGATGAGGCTGGCCCATCGCGGTGGTGCTGCAGCGCAGGGCCAGATCCTGCCCATCACCGGCAGCCTCAACGCCCGCGACCACGCCGATCGCTATGCAGGCTTTTGTGATGTGGTGTCAGCGGATCTGCGCATCCTGCCGCCGCTGGAAACCGGCGATGATCCGGATATCCTCGAACAGGCATTGTTCCGCGCCCTGCGCGCCAACCCCGACATTTCCGGCATCTACAATCTTGGCGCGGGTATTTCGGGTCTGATTTCAGCGCTTGCGGGGACACAGCAGGACGACAGGCCGGTGGTGATCAGCCACGAACTCTGCGCCGCCACCCGCGATGCAGTGGCGCAGGGGCTCATAGATGCGGTGATCGATCAGAAACCGGCGCAGGAGATCACTGCCGCCCTTGCCGCCCTTGTCGCGCTCAGTGACGGGCAGCCGGTTGATCCATTGGCGGGGCAAATCACCCCGGCGGTTCATTTCAAACACAACATGCCCCCGCAGTTTGCGGTCGGGCCAGAAGAGGGGGCCTGATCATGGCTGGCTATTTCGACGACATCGCAGCAATCACCTACAACCCCGAGAGCGACGGGCTGGCCTATCGCCACTACAACCCGGACGAAATTGTGATGGGCAAACGGATGGAGGACCACCTGCGCTTTGCCGTTTGCTACTGGCATAATTTCGTGTGGGAGGGGAACGATCCCTTTGGCGGCCAGACGTTTCAGCGTCCGTGGTTCCCCGCTGACACCATGGATCTGGCGCGTATGAAGGCGGATGCGGCCTTTGATATGTTCCGCATTCTTGGCGTGCCTTACTACTGTTTCCATGACCATGATATCCGGCCAGAGGGGGACAGCCTTGCCGAAAGCCACAGACGCTTGAACCAGATCGGGGATGTGCTGGAACAGAAAATGGCAGACGGTGGTCCGAAACTTCTGTGGGGGACGGCCAATATGTTCTCCAACCGCCGCTATATGTCCGGTGCCAGCACCAACCCCGATCCGGATGTCTTCGCCTATTGCGCCTCCACCGTGCGGGCCTGCATGGATCTGACCCATCGTCTCAACGGCGAGAATTATGTCCTTTGGGGCGGACGTGAGGGGTATGAAACCCTGCTCAACACCGATCTGTCGCGGGAGCTGGAGCAGATGGGCCGCTTCCTGTCGATGGTGGTCGACTACAAACACAAGATCGGCTTCAAAGGTGCCATCCTGATTGAGCCGAAGCCGCAGGAGCCGACCAAACACCAATATGACTACGACGTGGCCACCGTTTACGGCTTCCTCAAACGCTTTGGTCTTGAGGAGGAGGTGAAGGTCAATATCGAACAGGGCCATGCGATCCTTGCCGGTCACAGCTTCGAACATGAGATCGCCATGGCCAATGCGCTGGGGATCTTTGGCTCCATCGACATGAACCGCAATGACTATCAGTCCGGTTGGGATACCGATCAGTTTCCCAATAATGTGCCGGAGGTGGCGCTGGCCTATTACGAAATCCTGCGCGGTGGTGGGCTGAAGACGGGCGGCACAAATTTCGACGCCAAACTGCGCCGCCAGTCGCTGGACGCCGAGGATCTGATTGCCGCCCATGTGGGCGCAATGGATGTCTGCGCACGGGGGCTGCGCGCCGCAGCCGCCATGTTGGAGAGCGATAGCCTGGAGGCAAAGCGCCGCGACCGTTACGCCGGTTGGACCACGGCCGAGGCGCAGGCCTATCTGGCCGAGGGGGCCACGCTGGAGGCTATCGCCGATCAGGCCGAGGCCAAGGCGCTCAATCCGCAGCCGGTTTCCGGCCGTCAGGAACAGCTGGAGGCGCTGGTCAACCGCTTCGTCTGAGGGGGCAGAACCACGGGGTAATCGGGAGAGGGGACAGACATGTATCTTGGTATTGATCTTGGCACATCGGGGCTGCGCGCGCTGATGACCGATGCAGCCGGCAAGCCTGTCGCCTCGGCAGAGGCGCAGTATGACGCGCAAACCTCCCATCCCGGCTGGTCGGAACAGGATCCCGGCGACTGGATCACCGCTCTGGATCACGCGATAGACCAGCTGCGGGATACCCCCGGCTACGGAGACATTTGTGGCATTGCGGTTGCCGGTCATATGCACGGTGCGGTGTTGCTGGATGGTTCCGATCAGGTGCTGCGGCCCTGCATCTTGTGGAACGACACCCGTTCGGCCGCTGAGGCGGCTGAGCTGGACGCTACAGCGAAGGTCCGAGATCTGAGCGGCAATATCGTCTTTCCGGGTTTCACCGCGCCGAAACTTTTGTGGGTGCAGCGCCACGAGCCGGAGATATTTGCCAATACCGCCAAGGTCCTGCTGCCCGCGGCTTACCTCAACCTGCATCTGACCGGGCGCCATGTGGCCGATATGTCCGATAGCGCGGGAACGTCTTGGCTGGATGTTGGCGCGCGGGACTGGTCAGAACAGCTGCTGCAGGCCGGGAATATGCGCCGCGATCAGATGCCAGATCTGGTAGAGGGCTGCGCGGCTGCCGGTACCCTGCGTCCCGAACTGGCCGTGCGCTGGGGGCTGACCGGGCCAGTCACAATCGCCGGGGGCGCAGGTGATAATGCCGCTGCGGCCTGTGGGACGGGTGTGATGGGGCCGGGGCAGGGGTTTGTCTCGCTTGGCACCTCCGGCGTGGTGCTGACGGCGCGGGACGGGTTTTGCCCCGATCCTGCAACGGCTGTTCATACCTTCTGCCATGCAATTCCGGACCGCTGGTATCAGATGGGCGTCATGCTGTCGGCAACCGACTGCATGAACTGGCTGGGCCGCATCACCGGGCAAAGCCCTGCGGATCTGACGGCAGGCCTTGGCGAGGAGCTGCAACCACCGGGGCCGGTGACATTCATGCCCTATCTGTCCGGTGAGCGGACGCCGCATAATTCTGCCAGCCTGCGCGGCGGGTTTCAGGGACTGTCCATCGCCACCACGGCTGAGGATCTGGCCCGCGCGGTGATGGAAGGGGTTTGCTATGGTCTGCGCGACTGTCTTGAGGCGTTGCGCAAGACCGGTGCGGAAATCGACAGCTGTCTGGTCATTGGCGGGGGCAGTAAGTCTGCCTATTGGGTCAAACTGCTGGCCACCATATTGGATCTACCGCTGCAGCTGCCCAAGGATGGCGAATTTGGCGCGGCACTTGGTGCGGCACGGCTGGCGCGGCTGGCGGTCACCGGGGATGACCCGGCAGAGGTGTTGACCGCACCGGAGAGTGCGATGACCGTCGCGCCTGATCCGCAGCTGCGCGATGGCTATGAGGCAGGCTATGCAGCATTTCGCAGACGCGCGGCAGAATTGACCTAGCGGCAGCTCTGCGCGCTGACCGAAACGTGTAGATGGTCGCGAATCGGAGCTTTGGCGCACTTCACGATAAGTTGCCTTAAATTTTCCATATTGTTGCGCGTCGCGGGACAACCTGTGGTCCATCCTGATGGGCAATGCAAAACCTCTGAGGCGATCTGTTGGAACCGCTGCCGCTCAATTGTTCGTATTGGCGCAACAAACGGCGGGGGTTCACCGGCTCTCTCTGCCCATTTTGGCCGGATCAGGCCAATCACACCATCCCACTTGGAAACAATCGTGCCCTCGCAGGCAGGGGTTCTCAGCACGTCCCGCTCCGGGCAGGTCGGCGACGGGATGCTGATTAAGATTTTGTTCTTTTTTGGGCGCAGGGGTCTGCGTAGGATACCTTCAATGCTGCCACAGAATGAGTGGTGCTCTCTTCTACGCCGTGCCGAGAGGTGCGGCCCGATTTAACGACACCAAAGCAGGCCGATGGCCGGTTGCACGAGGTTTGCGACCGGGGTGGAGCGGCTTTGGAACGGAGACTGCAACGTGCCCTGCTTTACGCCCGGAACAACCATTGCAACCCCCTATGGGGCCTGCGCCGTCGAGGATCTGAGCGTTGGGGATCGGGTGATGACCCGCGACAACGGTCTGCAGCCCATTCGCTGGATCGGGCAGCGGCAGCTGGACCGCAACGCCTTGCAAGGAGCGGCGCATTTGCAGCCGGTGCTGGTTGCGGAGGGGGCGCTTGGCAATGGGATGCCGGAGCGGGATCTTCTGCTCAGCCCCAACCACCGCGTTCTGATCACCAATGACAAGACGGCGTTCTATTTTGAGGACCGCGAGATTCTGGTCGCTGCGAAACATCTGACCGGACTGTCCGGGGTAGATGCGGTGGAGACGTCCTCCATCGACTACATCCATTTTGTCTGTGAGGGCCATGAGGTGGTCTGCGCGGACGGGGCGTGGATCGAGTGCTTTCAGCCTGCCGATCAATCCCAACGCGGATTGGACCGGGCCCAAAGGGAGGAAGTGCTGATGCTGTTTCCCCAATTGCAGGCGCAGCCATCAATGCCCAGCCCAACGCCCCGACCACAGCGTGACCGCAAGGGCGGCGTGCAGTGGTTCATCCACTGAGGTAGATCGTCTTATCCCGTTGGAGGAGATTTGCGGGCCTGACGCCAGGCAGCCCAGGCCTCTGGCGTGTCCAGATCGGTGAGCGCATGTTGGTCGGGCAGGGGGACCGGGCAGATCACCGCGCCCTGATGCTGCGCCTCCCGTAGGATTGCGCGCGCGCCCTGATCGCCGGTCAACTGGCTGAGTGCGGCGAAGTATCGGCGCGGAAACACCACCGGGTGACCAAATGTCCCGTCAACGCTGGTGGCCCGCAGGATCTGATCCGGGGTGGAGTTGCTCTGCGCCACAACTTGCGCGAGGTCGCTGGCTGTCAGCTCCGGCATATCGGCGGGCAGGATCATCACTGCATCATAGGCCCGAGAAAGCGCGCCAATGCCCGCGCGGATGGAGGCGGCCATGCCCTCGTCTGCGTCCGGCACATAGACAGGTCTGGCGCCCTGGCAGTGGTCGCGGATCACTGTGGCGCGGGGGTGGTCGGGTGTTGGCAGGGTGACATAGGTGGTCTCTGCGCTGTGCTTCGCAGCCGCGCAGATCCGCACCAGAAGCGGGGTGCCGTCAACCGGCTCCAACAGCTTATCGCGCCCCCGCATCCGTGAGGCGCGCCCCGCAGCGAGGATAAGCGTGGCGATGGCGGTCATATCTGTCGCCTCCCCGGCGTTTGCTTGGGCTGTTGGATGCCTCCGGCGGGGATATTTTGAGCCAGAAGAGGGGGCGGGTCCAGCAAAAGCGGCGGTGAAAGGTCAGAGATGCTGACGGGATGTTTCGCGTGCGAAACATTGGGACCGGAGGCGGCCCTATCCGTTGCGCTATATCCGGGACACAGCGCGTGCAGGCTCAGCAACAGGGGGGAGGGCGGGTCAGAAGTGCTGACCCGCCTTGCCGGATCAGCCGCGCATGCGGGCGCCGTCGGCGTCAAACAGCGGTGTGGTGATCAGCCGTGCGGCACGCATTTTGCCGAGGATTTCGATCTCCACCTCCAGCCCGTCCTGCGCCAGATCGCGGGGGATGAGCCCGAGGGCGATGGATTTCTGCGCGTGGTGGGAATAGCCACCCGACGTGCAGAAGCCCACCACCGCACCCGCGTGCCAGATGGGTTCGTAGGCGGTCACATCAGCATCCTCCGCTGCCACCTCAAAGGCGCAGAGCTGGCGGGCGGCCCCTGTTGTGCGTTCCGCCTCGGCGGCGGCGCGACCGATGAAATCGATGTCTTTCTTGAAGGAGATGAAGCGATCCAGGCCGGTTTCCGCAGCGGTGTAATCTGGCGAGAACTCACTGAGCCAGGAGCCAAAGAATTTATCCAGACGCAGCGACATCATCGCCCGCATGCCAAAAGGCTTCATTCCATGCGTTTGGCCGGCCGACCAAAGGTTGTCCCACAGGGACCGCTGGCTGGGCAGGTCGCAGTAGATCTCATAGCCCAGATCACCGGTATAGCTGACGCGCTGCACGATGCAGTCGGACATACCTACGGTCATGCGGCGCACATCCATAAAGCGCATGTCGGAGATATCCTGACGGGTGCAGGCTTGCAGAACCTCCTTCGCGCGGGGGCCTGCGATCTGGAACCCGTTGCGGGTGTCGGAGATGTTCTCAACGCTGAGCCCCTCGTCGTTATTCTGCAGAAACCAGCGCATGTGGTAGGCCTGTGAGCCGTAGGAGGCGGTGAGCTGGAACTCTTCCTCGGACAGGCAGGAAATGGTGAAATCGCCGATCAGCCGGCCCTTGGGGGATAGCATTGGGGTTAGCGACAGGCGACCAGCCTGCGGCACCCGACCGGCCATGATGCGATCAAGCCAGGCGCGCGCACCCGCACCTTTGATCAGGTATTTGCCGAAATTGTGGACTTCGTTGATGCCGACCGCGTCGCGCACGGCTTTGACCTCGCGCGCGGTGGCCTCGAACGCGTTGGAGCGGCGGAAAGACGGGGTCTCATAGCGTGGCTCGCCTTCGGAAGCGAAGTAGTTCGGGACCTCAAGCCCGTATTGTGCGCCCCAGACCGCGCCCATACCATCAAAGATGTCATACATTGGCGTGGTGCGGAACGGGCGGGCGGCGGGCAGTTCTTCGTTCGGGTAGGCGATAGAGAAACGTTTCTGGTAGTTTTCAATGACTTTGGGCCGGGTGTAACCCGGTGTGATCCAATCACCAAAGCGGGCGGTGTCCATGGCAAAAGTGTCGCGTTCGCATTCGCCCTCCACCATCCATTGCGCCAGCATCAATCCGACGCCGCCGCCCTGAGAGAACCCGGCCATGACGGCGCAGGCGGACCAGTAGTTGCGCATGCCGGGCACCGGGCCGACCAGCGGATTGCCGTCGGGGGCAAAGGTGAAGGGGCCGTGGATCACCGATTTGACGCCAGCGCGTTCCAGCGCCGGGAAACGGTTGTAGGCAAAGGCGATGCTGTCCTCAATCTTGTCGAAGTCATCGGGCAGCAGCTCATGGCCAAAATTCCATGGGGTGCCATCGACGGCCCAGGGTTTGCAGGGCTGTTCGTAAAAGCCAATGCAGAGGCCGCGGCCCTCTTGGCGCAGGTAGCTTTCGCCGGCGGGATCCATCACATGCGGGTGCTCGCCGCCTGCGTCGATGATACCGGCAATCTCCGGCACCTCATCGGTGACGATATATTGGTGCTCCATCGGGTGCAGCGGGAAGTAGATGCCCGCCATGGCGCCCACCTCGCGTGCCCAGAGACCGCCGGCGTTGACGATGTGTTCTGCGTGGATTGTGCCCTTGTCGGTGACCACATCCCAGGTGCCATCGGGGCGCTGGTTGGTCTCCACCACCTTGCAGTGGGTTTCAATCGTGGCGCCGCCCATGCGCGCAGCCTTGGCATAGGCGTGGGTGGTGCCGGAGGGGTCGAGGTGGCCGTCGAGCGGATCATAGAGGCCGCCAACAATGCCGTCGATATTGGTGACGGGGGCGATTTTGCGGATTTCTTCGGGGGAGACGATTTCGGTTTCCAGCCCCATGAACCGGTGTTTGGCGCGCTCTGCCTTCAGCATGTCGAAGCGTTCCTGGGTTTCGGCCAGGGTGACGCCGCCCACATGGTGGAGGCCACAGGACATGCCGGTGATCTCTTCCAGCTCTTTGTAGAGCTTGATCGTATAGCCCTGCAGCGCGGCCATATTGGTGTCGCCATTGAGGGTATGGAAGCCGCCCGCGGCGTGCCAGGTGGAGCCGGAGGTCAATTCGGAGCGTTCCAGCAGCATCACATCGGACCAGCCCAGCTTGGTCAGGTGATAGAGCACCGAGCAGCCCACAACGCCGCCACCGATCACTGCTACCCGTGTTGTCGTCTTCATCTTGCATCCCTCACTGGCAATTTGGCTTCATTCTGGACAGATGTGTTCAGTAGTCCAGTGAAATTGCGACATGCACGGTCGGGAATGGGCGCTCAGGCGGTGAATTCGCGTTGCGGGAGGCAAAAACAACAAGGCCGCCGCCCAGCGGGGCCGCGGCCTTTGATCTGTCCGGCGCTGAGGCAGGGTTAGTGCAGTGGGCGGATTTTCAACTCGGTCACGCGGTTGCCCTCGCGGGCGGTGACCTCAAACCGGAAATTATGGAAGGAGAACACCTGTCCGACGATGGGGATGGTCTGGGCCTCATGGATGACCAGACCGGCAATCGTGTTGGCCTCATCATCGGGCAGTGACCAGTCGGTGGCGCGGTTGAGGTCGCGGATGGTGGTGGCGCCATCGACGAGGTAGTTGCCATCGCTGGTCTTCTTCACCACGGTTTCCTCATCCGGGTCGAATTCATCGGTGATCTCACCGACGATTTCCTCAAGGATGTCTTCCAGTGTGATCAATCCCTGCAGGGTGCCGTATTCATCAACGACCAGCGCAAAATGAGTGCGGGCGCGCAGGAATTGGCGCATCTGATCATCAAGCGTGGTGGTTTCCGGCACGAAATACGGTGGCTTGGTCACGCTGGTGATGTTGAAGTTGCGCAGCAAGGAGGCATCGCCATCGGGGCCGCCGATCTGGGCATACATTTCGCGCAGGAGATCCTTGGCATGGAGCACGCCAATGATGTTCTCCGGTTCATCCTTGAACACCGGCAGGCGGGTGTGGGGCGAGGTCAGGCATTGTTCGAGGATCCTCTGCGGGTCCAGATTGGCATCGACCATTTCGATATTTGACCGGTGGAGCATGATCTCCTCAACAAAGCGGTCGGAGAGATCAAGCGCGCCGAGGATGCGGTCCCGGTCTTCTTTCTGAACCACGCCTTCGGAGTGGCCCAGATGCAGGGCGCCGGCGATCTCCTCGCGCACGGCCATGATGTGGCTGTCGGGGTCGATCCGCACACCGAAGATCCGCAGCACGCCGCGCACCAGCAGACGGACGGCGCCCACCACCGGGGCCAGCACCGTGACCAATACGCCAATCGGAGGCGCAACTGCGGCGGCGGCTTTTTCGGCGTTGGAGATGGCGTAGGTTTTGGGCAGTACCTCGGCAAAGATTAGGACCAGAAGGGTCATGACCAGCGTCGCCAGCGCCACACCGCTTTCGCCGAGGGCGCGGGTGAACAGCGCGGTCGCGAGCGAGGTGGCAAGGATATTCACCAGGTTGTTGCCCAGGAGGATTGAGCCGATCAGCCGTTCGCTGTCTTCGGTGATGGCAAGGGCGCGTTTGGCGCCGTTGGAGCCCTTGTCGGCCTGGGTGCGCAGTTTGCCGCGCGAGGCGGCGGTCAGGGCGGTTTCAGAGCCGGAGAAGCAACCGGAGAGCACCAGCAGGAAGACAATCGCGCCGGCGGTGGTCCAGAAGGTGGAATCGACAAAGGTCGTGGTGCTGTCCATCAGAGTCCCGAAAGAAATGTTGAGATCCCCATGGTTATGGGGTGCCTGTCGCGCTGTCGCAAGAGGGAGGTGCGGAGCTGTCGCACCTTGGGGCGATTATCTGGGGCCAATTATTCTGTCGGCCCGTCGTCGTCCTGCTGCAGGGGCTGGTCTGATCCGGTGTCCCTGCGGGCCAGCGGGTGGTGTTCAAGCACAAGTTCACTCAGCCGGGCGTCCAGCACATGGGTGTAAATCTCGGTTGTGGCAATATCGGCATGGCCCAGCAGCGCCTGAATGGCGCGCAGATCGGCCCCGTTGGTCAGAAGATGCGTGGCAAAGGCGTGGCGCAGAGTATGGGGGGACACGGCCTCGGGCGGGAGGCCGCCGGCGACGGCGAACTCCTTGATCAGCAGATAAAACCGATGTCGGGTCAGGTGGCCGGATTTGCCGCGCGAGGGAAACAGGAAGCGGGAGGGCGCGGCCCCTTTGGCCACGGCGGCCTCCTCAGCGGCATCGCGCGTGGTGAGCCAGGCCGCCAGCGCGTCGCGGGCAGGGGGCGACAGGGGCACCATCCGTTCCTTGCCCCCCTTGCCCAGCACCAGCAACATGCGCGGATCGCCCCGTGCGGCAGCGACAGGCAGGCCGACCAGCTCACTCACTCGCATGCCGGTGGCATAGAGCAGCTCCATCATGCAGGTGTTGCGCAGCCGGTCCGAAAGGTTGCGGCCGGATTGTCGCGCGGCGTCCAGAAGGCGATCCACCTCGATCACCTCCAGCGTCTTGGGCAGGGCCTTCTGGCGTCCCGGTCCTTTGATCTGGATGGCGGGATTGTCACTGCGCCAGCCTTCGTCAAAGGCGAAACGGTAGATCTGTTTGATCGCGGAGAGACGCCGGGCGCGGGTGGCGCGGGCCAGCCCTTCGGCATCGCAGGCGATCAGATAGGCTTCGATATCATCGCGGGTCGCACTGCCAAAGGCGCGGTTTTTATGTCCAAGCCAACTGGCCACATCTTTCAGGTCGCGACCATAGGCGAGCAGCGTATTGCGCGCGGCACCCAGATCGGCAGCCTGCGCATCCAGAAAGGTGGCGATCCACTGCAGATCGTCCTTCGGGGCGTTGGGTGATTGGGCGGCGGGTGGGGTCATGGGTGAGCGCGTTTCATGCCGGGGACCATCAACGGTGGTCCAACAGCAACAGCTGAAGGGCGGCGCGGCGGGCGGTGTCTTCCAGCCCGACAGCGCGGAAGGTGGCCAGCGCATCTGTCAGATCGCCAAGATTGCCGTCCGCGCCCTGCGCAAAGAGCTGCATCGCACGCAGGATCGACTCGCCCAGCTGGCCGTTGTCGAGCAGACGTTGCAGTTTGCGCGGTGCGGCACTGTCGGCAGCAAAGGCGGCGGCGATGGCCTGTTCGACACCGTTTCGGGCCAGCTCCTGCGTGGGCACCCCCTGTGCCACGGCAGCTACAAAGGCGCTGCGTCCCTGCGAGGGGGGCGGGCTGTGAGAGGCGGTTTCATAAGTTGGGGCGAGCAGGCGGATGCGCCAGGCCAGATTGGCGGCCTGACCGTCCAGCGGGATGCGCGCCAATTGATCGGCAAAGAGATCGGCAAAGGCGGTTTCGATCTGCGCCGTCTGCATGGCACGCCAGACCTTGGGCAGGGTTTTGCTGACCGCCTCGGCGCTGCCTGTTTCCAGCGCGGTTTCAAAGCGTTGCAACGCCGCGACCCGGTCCCAGATGCCGCCGGAGGCCGCGGGGCTGCGTTCGGTGTAGAGCCCCAGCAGGTGATTGGGGTTCAGCGCACCGATCCGGGTCAGCCGCTCCGCCGCTTCGAGTTGGGCCTTCCAGCCGGCAATGTCGCGCAGATCCGCCGCTGCAAAGGCGCGCGGCAGGTTGCTGGTCGGGCGGCGCTCTCCGATGGTTTCATAGAGGCGGAACGTCAGGGGATCTGGGGATTTTGGCGCGCGCAGCGGTGGTGCGTCCTCAAACACATCGGGGTTCAGGAACCGGTCGAGGAGGTCGAGCTGGCGACTGTCCACCAGTTCCAGCGCATGGGCGGCCTCCAGCAGCAGCGCGGCGGTGGGCCAATCACCAAGCCGGGCGGCACAGAAGATCCGGGAGGCATAGTCCGGCGCCAGATGCGGTCGATCCTGCAGTGCGCTGCAGGCCTGCTGTTCATCGCCGGTTAGCAGGGTGGCGTCAAACCAGCGCTTGAAACGTGCCTTGCTGCGGGTGGGGCCGGCCTGCTCGGCCAGCGCCTGTGCGGGGTCTGGTGCGCCCAGATCCATCAGCCGGTCCAGCCGTGCCAGCAACAGCCGCTCGCCGCCCTCGACCGGGGGACGGGTCTCTGACAGCAGCAAGGTGAACATCAGCGACTGCATCGCAGGGGATTTGCGCACAGGGACCGAGGCCAGCAGCGTGGCGAGCGCCTCGGCGTTGCTGCCGCGCCAGAGATCGACGGGCAGGCCGGTGGAGGCTGGTTTGACCAGACCAATCGGCGCCACAAGGCTGGCCAGCGGGGTGACGGTCACCTCCGGGCGTCGGGCGGAGCCTGCGACGGGCGGTTCCAGAAGGACGGTGCCCGGCAGCCCTGCATCGGGCGCAGGCGTGGCCAGCCAGTCGATGGCGGCGAGCGGGTCGCCGGGTTTGGCAGCGCCGCTGCGGGGTGTTTCGCGGGGGGTCGCTGGGCTGGGCGGTCCGGATTGCGCCACGGGTGAGGCCGCAGGAGCGGCGGGCGTCTGGGCGGTGGCCGCAGCTGCAAAGCCGGATGTCGCGACACCAAGGCCCAGCACCACAATCTGTTTCAGCAGGCGATTTGGCCGGAAGGCTGCACCGGCAGAGGGGCTGCGCATCAGCGGAGCCGCCCCAGCCGACTCACCACGCCGCTGTCTAGTCGGCATTCAGAACCACCGGTTTGCGGACCTCCGCAGTGGGAGCGTCGAAATCGGCCCCGAACCACGGTCCCACATAGGCATAGATCACCAAACCGATCGTTGCCAGAACAACTAAATAAAGGAAGTATTTGATCAATCGCCCCATGGGTGTCCCGCTCACTGCTTCTTTGGCTTTTGTGCAAGTTATATATGGCCTTTTTAGCAATATCACGTCATTCACTGAAGAATGAGCGAAAAAGAGCAAACACTCAGTGGCGCGGGTGACCGCCGGGTGCCCGGTGCGCTGAAAAAAACCATCGTGATGGTGGGCATGATGGGGGCAGGGAAGACGGCGGTGGGCCGTGCCCTGGCGGCCCGTCTGCAGGCCCCGTTTCTGGACAGTGACCATGAAATCGAGGCCGCGGCCAACCGCACGATCCCCGAAATCTTTGCCCGCGATGGTGAGCCGTTCTTTCGAAAGAAGGAACGTCAGGTGATCCGGCGGCTGCTGGATGAGGAACGCGGCGTGCTGTCCACTGGTGGCGGCGCATTCCTGGCGGAGGAAAACCGTCAGATCATCTCGGAGCGCGGGGTGGCGATCTGGCTGAATGCCGACCTTGAGGTGCTGTGGAACCGGGTGAAACATCGCGACACCCGGCCGCTGCTGCGCACCGAGGACCCCCATGCGACGCTGTCGGCGCTCTATCATGACCGGGTGCCGTATTACGCGCAGGCGGATCTGACGGTGGTGTCGGACGGGCAGGCGTCGATTGACGAAATGGTGAACCGGGTTGTCGAGGCGCTGCGCGCCCGCCCGGATGTGCTTGAGTGGGTGTGACGGAGTGGGTGTGATGGAGCAGGCAATGCTGGAACGCAGCGTGCATGTGGCGCTGGGAGAGCGCGCATATGATGTGGTGATCGGGCCGGATCTGCTGGCGGATGCGGGGGCGCGTCTGGCGCCGATGCTGCGCCGTCCGAAGGTGGCGGTGCTGACAGATGAAACCGTGGCGGCGCATCACCTTGAGGGGTTGCGCGCAGGTCTGGCGAGTGCCGGGATCGAGATGGATGCACTGGCGCTGCCGCCGGGAGAAAGCACCAAGGCCTGGCCACAGTTCAGCCGTGCGGTGGAATGGCTGCTGGAGCAGAAAGTGGAGCGCGGCGACATTGTCATCGCCTTTGGCGGTGGTGTGATTGGCGATCTTGCAGGCTTTGCGGCGGCGGTGTTGCGGCGCGGGGTGCGGTTTGTGCAGATCCCGACCTCGCTTCTGGCGCAGGTGGACAGTTCGGTCGGCGGCAAAACCGGTATCAACGCGCCGCAGGGCAAGAACCTGATCGGCGCCTTTCACCAGCCTTCGCTGGTGCTGGCGGACACCGCGCTGCTGGGCACGCTGACCCCGCGCGATTTTCTGGCTGGCTACGGTGAGGTGGTGAAATACGGGCTTCTTGGTGATGCGGAGTTCTTTGAATGGCTGGAGGCGCAGGGCCCGGCGCTTGCAGCGGGCGATATGGCCGCACGGGTCGAGGCGGTAACACGCTCGGTGCAGATGAAGGCCGATATCGTCGTGCGCGATGAGACCGAGCAGGGGGATCGCGCTCTCCTGAACCTTGGTCATACCTTCTGTCATGCGCTGGAGGCGGCAACGGGCTATGGCGACCGGCTGCTGCATGGCGAGGGGGTTGCGATCGGCTGTGCGCTGGCGTTTGAGTTGTCGGCGCGGCTGGGTCTGTGCAGCCAGGAAGATCCGAGCCGGGTGCGGGCGCATCTGAAGGCGATGGGCATGAAGACCGACCTCGCCGATATCCCGGGCGAACTGCCGGATGCCGAGGCGCTGCTGGCGCTGATGGGGCAGGACAAGAAAGTGGTCGACGGTCAGCTGCGCTTTATCCTCGCGCGGGGGATCGGTCAGGCCTTCGTTACCGGGGATGTGCCGCAGGCGGCGGTGCTGGATGTGCTGCGGGACGCTTTGGCTGCGAAATAACACATCTGAGTGCACTAATGTATGTGGTGATCGCTTTCTCAAGCTCTCGCTGTTTGGTCGCAAGGGTTTGGCGAATTTTCCCATTGGGTTAAGGAACTCGTGACCTCGAATCCTAGGCCGGGGTCTGGCGCGTTGTTCCACATGATCTCAAAAGGACAGGAAAATTAGAGCAGAACGGCCTTGACCGTGGCCAGCATGACGAGTGTGAAGATGGCGCCAAGGATCATAGGGTAGACAGCTGATCCGCTGCTAATCCTTGTAGTCTCGCTCATCAAATTCGAAATTTCTGAGCGCATTTCATCGCTGTTCATCTCATTCCCTCTCATTACGATGCTGACATGCGCTCTAGGGCGCGTGATTGAAACAGCCTAAACCCAAATTGCTTGAATTGACGAGAGATTTGTCGAGAAACAGCAGCCCCTGCCACAAAGCGGGGCTGCTCTTGGCTAGAGCTACGGCCCTTTACGCCACCCAGGATTCATCATCCTGATCATCGAAGGTGCCCTCGTGGGTGCCAGCCATCTGTGCGGCCATTTCAGCATCGCTGGCCAGCTCTTCCGGTGTCGAGGAGGTGGCGGGACCGTCCAGCTGGAAGGCACCGATCATGGTGTTCAGCTCGCGCGCCTGCTGGAACAGCTGCGTGGCGGAGGCGGTGGTTTCTTCGGTCATGGCAGCGTTCGTCTGGGTCATCTGCTCCATCTCGCCGACGGCGTGATTGACCTCGTTCAACTGTGAGGACTGCGCATCCAGCCCCTTGGCAATGGAGACGATCAGCTCTGAAATCGCGCTTACTTGCGTGCTGACATCAGCCATTGCCGTTCCGGCAGAGCCGACGAGGGTGGAGCCGGTATTGACCTGAGACGAGCTGCGGGCGGTGATTTCGTCGATTTGCGATACCGCATCGGAGCAGCGCTGCGCCAGTCGCTGCACTTCGCTGGCGACAACGGCGAAGCCACGGCCGGCCTCCCCCGCGCGGGCGGCCTCGACCCCGGCGTTGAGGGCCAGGAGGTTGGTCTGGAAGGCGATATCCTCAATCACCTTGGTGATCTGGGAAATCTCATCCGAGGAGGTGCGGATTTCCTCCATCGCGGTCACTGTTTTCTGCACGATCTCTTCGCAATCGTTGACCTTGTCCTGAGTGGTGCCTGCGATGGTTTCGGCGTCCTTGGCGTTGCGGGCGGATTCACCGACGCTGGTGGTGATCTCGTTCATCGCATGGGTGGAGCGTTCCAGCGCGGCGGCCTGCGATTCCGTCCGGCGGGACAGGTCATCCATATTGGCGGCAATCGTCTGGCTGTCATCTCCGACCGACAAGGCAGCGCTGCGCACGGTGTCCATAGCGTCCTGCAGCGATTGAGCCAGATCGTTGAAATCCATCCGCAGGCCTTTGAAATCCTCGGGGAACTCATCGTCCAGCCGGTAGACCAGCACTTTGTGGCTGAGCTGACGCAGCGCCTCTGCAATCGCGTTTGAGACCTGTTTCTGCTCCTCCATGGCGCGATCAAGCTGATCGTCGGCTGCGCGTTTTTCCACGGCGTGCCCGCGCAGGGTTTCCGCCTGCCGCGCGATATTGCCGATCTCATCCTTGCGGGATTTTCCCGAGATGGTGACATCCAGATCGCCGGAGGTGATCTGCTCCAGGCCGGTGGTCACCATCCGTACACCGCCTGCAATGTCGCGGGCAATGAGCAACGCGGCAAGGCTGATCATTACGAGAACCACGGATAGGCCGGTCAGCGTCTGGTAGAAGGCGTTTTTGTTAAAAGCGTCGAAGGCCTGGAAATCGGCTATGAGCTCATCGCGGATCTGGGTCTCGACGTCTTTGACGACGGTGATCGCGCCGGTGGCAATCTTGAGCCACTGCTCCGAAGTTACGTTCTCAGGCGGGACATTGGCGAAGACATCCGCGCGAATTTTGGCAAAGGCCTGATAGATCTCACCCTCGGCGCGTTCATCGAAGAGATGTACGCTCTTGCTGTCCGAGAGCTCGTGGAACACGCGCATTCTCTCTTTTGACTGCAAATACGATATGGTCATGCGGGTGCGCAGGCTGTCGCTCCAACCTTTTGCAAACCCTTCGGCGCCGATTGTGCGTTGAATACCGTAGGCATCCTTGGCCATCTGAAAATAGGTGAAGGCCATCGCGCGTTCTGCCAGCTCAGTATTGGGGACGAGCACTTCGAACGCCAGTGCGGTTTCCAGCAGATGGATGTTCAGATCGGTGTAGAAATCGATCATTTCGGGTGCGCTGATACTACGGTTTTTTACCTGAATGCGGATGTCATCCAAGGCTTCCAGCTCATCATGGGCCAGTTCGACGAAGATTCGGGTGTTTTCATGCAGTTGTGACAGATCTGCGGTTTCCATCACCTCAAGCATATGGATGCGCAGATCCTGTGCTTTTTGTCGCTGATCGGTCAGGGCCTGCGGGATGGCAGACGCATCACCGGTCAGAAACGCCGAGGACATGCCACGTTCGAGCTGCAGATTGTGGATGAGTTCTTCTGCAGTGATCATAATGTCCCGCGTCAGCGTGGTGTCAAAGCTGGCGCGTTTGTTCAGCGTATATAACACCGCTCCGGACATCCCGATGATAATCAGAAGGGGAATTCCGACAAGAGTCAGGATTTTGGTCCGGATGGACATATGCTGTAACAGGCGGGTGATCATACTCGGCGCTCCGGCGTAACGTTATTACTCCACAAAACGCTAAGTTTGAGATGCTAATAGAATGTGTATTTGCAGCGCGCGTGAGCGATTCAAATAGAAGATGCATTCAAAAGACCCATATTTTAAAGGCGGGTGACCTTGTTGAAATCTCTGGGGCTATCCCTATGAGAACTCAGAGTAATTGTAAAAAATGTGCAGATCCGGTCTGGATCTGCACATTATACGTGTATTCGCCAAGGGGCCTTCGCCCTGGCGGATGTGTGATTCGTCTTTAGAACGGAATTTCGTCATCGTCGATGTTGTGCGAGGCGCCGCCCTGGCTGCCGCCGCCAAAGCCACCGCCCTGATTGCCACCGCCCTGACCGCTGTCGTAACCGCCGCCGCCGCCATAGCCGCCGCCGCCACCGCCGTAGCTGCCGCCACCGCCCTGGCCGCCGCCCTGACCACCTTCATTGCGGCCATCGAGCATGGTCAGCGTCCCGCCGATGCCCTGTAGCACGACTTCGGTTGAATAGCGGTCCTGGCCGCTCTGGTCCTGCCATTTACGAGTTTGCAACTGGCCCTCAATATAGACCTTGGAGCCTTTGCGCAGATATTGTTCTGCCACGCGCACCAGACCTTCGGAGAAGATCGCGACCGAATGCCATTCGGTTTTTTCGCGCCGCTCGCCGGTGTTGCGGTCTTTCCAGGTCTCGGAGGTGGCGATCCGCAGGTTGCAGACCTTGCCGCCGTTCTGGAAACTGCGCACTTCGGGATCACGGCCGAGGTTGCCGATCAGGATTACTTTGTTGACTGAGCCTGCCATGGGTCTGTCCTCTTGGTCTGGTCGTTCGGAGGCGCGAAAATCCGCAAAAGCCGGGTGGTCTACCCCTCCAGCTCAGCGGTTTCAGCGGCCCCGTCGGGGTATGAAATCTGTCCGGTCCGAATCTGGTCGCGCCGGGTTGGCGGCCACAGTACCGCCCAAGGTCGCCACATGAAAGTCGGCTGGCCCCGATATCTGGGGTCATCCACAGATTTTGCGCAGGCGCGCAGCGGGGGCAGGGCGCTGGCTGACGGGAATGTGCGAAGGTGCTTTTCTTTTTAGTCAATCCGGCTATAGTTTCGCGCAATCAAGGACAGGGAAACCGGGGACGGGGCAAGGCGTTTTTAATGCGTAAACTGTTGGTGGGGGTTGCGGTGACCGGGGTTCTGTCGGGTCAGATTGCAACGGCAGATATGTTCAGCACAAAGAGCCAGCGCAAGCTGTTTGCCTCGCAGGCGCGGGTGCTGGATGAACGTGCGTCTGGGCAGTACAAGAATTCGATCCGCCTGCAGCCGCCGACCATTCACACGCCGTCGAAATACGGCAGCCTCCCGTATAGTGGCAAATACCGTGGTAAATATCTGAACGTTGCGCGGGCAGCGGCGCAGAAACATGGCGTACCCGAGGATCTGTTCCTGCGACTGGTGCAGCAGGAAAGCGGCTGGAACCCGACTGCAAAATCCCACAAGGGGGCGTTGGGGCTGGCGCAGCTGATGCCCGCCACAGCGAAGGCTCTGGGGGTGGATGCCAGCGATCCGAAGCAGAATCTGGACGGTGGTGCGCGCTATCTGGCGCGACAATACCGCAAGTTCGGCTCCTGGCGTCTGGCACTGGCGGCGTATAACGCAGGCCCTGAGGCGGTGCGCAAACATGGCGGCGTGCCGCCCTACCGCGAAACCCAGAATTACGTGAAGAAGATCTGGGGCAGCTGATACCTGCCTGCCAGACGGCCGCGGAAACACGCCCATCGGTGTCGGGTGGGAGTGGCGCGTGGAATATGACCCTTGCGAAGCGATCTGAGTTGAAAACGGTCCTGATGAGGCGGGCGTTTTTTCTGATTACCCCTGATCTTTTGCCGTTGTTTCGGCAGCGCATTGCCGATTGGGCCGGGGATCGGCGTTAATCTGCTGATAATCTTCCTTAATGCCGCGTTAACTCCGTCTGTCTGCCAGAAAGTTGCCTTAATCTCTTGGCAACTATTCTGAAGCTTCAGAAGAGGAATATCCCGGTGTCTTTCAAACGCTTTGACGAACGTCTTACCCAGATGCAGTGGCAGCCCCAGTCCGGGCCGTCGCCACAGATCGTTGACAGTGTGATGGCCGACCGTCCTCCGCTGGCGGTGCGTGGGGTGGAATTCACCCTGGCGGGCGCCATTTTGGGGATTCTGATCGGTGTTGGTCTCAAGGGGATCTACACGCCCGGTGCGCCCTGGGGGCCGAATACCGGCCTGACCGGCCTGCTGATTGGTGGCGCGTTTCTTGCTGGAGCGGGCTTGTCACTGGCGCTGGCAGCCTATGCCATTCTGCGCCGCCATGACATGCCGCGCCTGATGCAGTTTGCGTCGATGAACCTGCTGATCATCGTGATGCTGCTGCTGGGGTAACCCCGCCAGAAATCCCTAGGCCATGACAGGTCAAGCAGCGCCGCCGATCACTCGGCGGCGATTTTTATGACCGGTTCCATTTCTGTCAGATCGGCATCGCTGAGGTGGCATTTCACCTGATGACCGCCGTCCAGAGTGCGCACCGGTGGAACCTCTCTCTCGCAGAGGCCGTCTGCGACCTTGGATTTCCAGCGACAGCGGGTCTGGAACGGGCATCCGGGCGGCGGGTTCATCGCCGACGGGATATCGCCTTCCAGCACGATGTGGCGCTTCTCAACCGATGTATCGGCAATCGGCACCGCGCTCAGCAGCGCCTCGGTATAGGGGTGATAGGGGGGGGCAAAGACCTGATCTGTGGTGCCCAGCTCAACCACATGGCCGAGGTACATCACCATCACCCGGTCGCTGAGATAGCGCACGATGCTGAGGTCATGGGAGATGAACAGGAGCGTTGTCTTCTCTTTGCGCTGGATTTCCATCAGCAGATCGGTGACCGCTGCCTGCACCGACACATCCAGCGCCGAGACCGGCTCATCCGCAACCACGATGCGGGCGCCACCGGCAAAGGCGCGGGCAATGCCGACGCGCTGTTTCTGCCCGCCTGACAGCTGCCGCGGCATGCGGTCGGCAAAGGCGCGGGGGAGTTTCACCAGATCCAACAGCTCCAACATGCGCGCCTTACGCGCAGCGGTGCTGTCGCCGATGCCAAAGATCTCCAGCGCCCGCATGATCTGGCGGCCTACCGTCATCGACGGGTTCAGCGTATCAAACGGGTTCTGAAACACCATCTGCACGTCGGAGACGGTGCGGGTGTCGCGCTGTTCGATGGGGGTGGCTTCGATGTTCCTGCCATCCAGCTGAATGGCGCCTGCGGTTGCGGTCTCCAGCCCCATCAGCACCTTGGCAAAGGTGGATTTGCCACAGCCGCTCTCGCCGACGATGGCGAGGGTCTCGCTCTCCCGGGCCTCAAAACTCAGGGTTTCATTGGCCTTCACCACCTTGCGCGCGCCGCTGTCAAACAGCGCATTGGCCGAGACCTCATAATATTTGCGCAGCTCGTCGATCTTCAGCACCACCTCGCCAACCTCGGGTTTCTCCTTCTGCTCACCGACGGTGATGGGTGCGGCCCAGTCGATTTCATCGTGGCGCAGGCAGCGGGTGTGATGGCGGTCATTGCCCTGCACCGGCACCATCGGGATGTCCTGGGCATCGCAGCGCCCGGCCTCGAAATAATCGCAGCGCGGGCCGAAGTTACAGCCGGACGGGCGCTCATGCGGCAGCGGGAAGTTGCCGGGGATCGCCACCAGCGGGCGCGCATTCTTATCCGCGCCCGGCAGCGGGATGGAGCGGAACAGCGCCTGCGTATAGGGGTGCTGCATCTCGTCAAACACATCATGGATGGAGCCGCGCTCCACCGCTTCACCGGAATACATCACGCAGAGGCGGTCGCAGGTTTCCAGCACCAGACCGAGGTTGTGGGAGATGAACAGCATCGAGGTGCCGTATTTCTTGCCCAGATCCTTCACCAGCTCGACCACGGCGGCCTCCACCGTCACATCCAGCGCGGTGGTCGGCTCATCCAGGATGAGGAGGGCGGGTTTTGACATCAGCGCCATGGCGATCACGATGCGCTGCTGCTGGCCGCCGGACAGCTGATGCGGGAAGGAATTGAGCATCCGTTCGGGATCGGGCAGGCGCACATCGGTCACCACCTCAAGGGCGCGCCTGTAGGCCTCTTCCTTGCTGACGCCCTCATGGATCATCGGCACTTCCATCAGCTGTTTGCCGATCTTCATTGCCGGGTTGAGCGAGGCCATCGGCTCCTGATAGATCATCGCGATTTCATTGCCGCGCACGTCGCGCAGCTCTTCCGCAGACATCTCCGCCAGATCGCGGCCCTTGAACTTGATCGAGCCGCCAACAATGCGGCCATTCTTGCCCAGATCCTGCATCACGCCGAGCGCCACGGTGGATTTGCCGCAGCCGCTTTCGCCAACCAGCCCCACCGCTTCACCGGGCATCACCGAGACGGAGAAATCCATCACCGCAGGAATTTCCCGCAGCCGGGTAAAGAAGGAGATCGACAGTTTGTCAATTTCCAGGATCGGGCCGTCGTACTCTGCGAGTTTGTTCATCTTGGTCTCCCTGGAGGGCTGGTTGACGCCTTAGAGGCATCTTCTGGCTCCAAATATCTCGGGGTCCGGGGGCAGAGCCCCCGGAGAGGATCATATCAGTCGCGCAGGCTTTCTTCGCGCAGGCCATCCGCCAGCAGGTTCAGCCCGAGCACAAGGCTTAGCAGCGCCAGCGCCGGTGGCAGCGGTGGGTGCAGATAGATCGACAACAGCTTGCGGCCATCGTTGATCGTGCTGCCCCAGTCCGGGCTTTCTGGCGGCAGGCCCAGCCCGAAGAAGCCCAAGGTTCCAAGGAGGATGGTGGTGTAGCCGATGCGCAGGCAGAAATCGACGATCAGCGGACCACGGGCGTTTGGCAGGATCTCCCACAGCATGATGTACCAGGGGCGCTCCCCCCGGGTCTGGGCGGCGGCGACATAGTCGCGGGTTTTGATGTCCATGGTGAGGCCGCGCACGATGCGGAACACAGTGGGTGAATTCACAAAGACCACGGAGACAAAGACCACCAGAATACCGCCGGGCACGTTAAAGAGATCGATGGGCGAGAAATCGATCTTGGAGCCGCTCTCATTGATCAGCGACAGATAGAGGATGGCGCCCGGGATCAACACCAGCGCCAGCCACATTGCATTGTGCTGAGGCCGTGTGCGAAAGCGTGAATGGATCAGCACGGCAATAAAGATCAGCGGGAAGGCAAAGAGCACCACGGCGATATATTGCGGCAGCCCGGTTTCGACGATTTCGGGTGTAACCAGCAGATAGAACAGCAGGATCACCGGGAAGGCCAGGATCAGGTTGGCCATAAAGGACAGTACTGTATCCCACAGACCGCCATAATATCCCGCAGGCAGTCCCAGCGTGATCCCGACCATAAAGGCAAAGAGTGTCGCCAGCGGCGCGATCTGCACCACCACCCAGGCGCCATCAATCAGACGGCTGAACACATCACGCGCCAGGTTGTCACCGCCAAGCAGATACCAGGCCGCAATGCCTGCATCGGCCTCGGCACCCGGCAGGGGGGTGCCTGGCAGTTTGTTTTTAAGGCCGGAAATCTGGGCCAGCGGGTCATGCGGTGCAATGAGATCCATTGCGCCAAGCACCCCGGTAAAGACCCAGAACATCACCAGCGCAAAGCCGATCATACCGATGGGGCTGTCAAACAGTTTCCCATAGAGACCAAGCCGCCGCTTGAAGGTGATCGAGACGGCGAAAAGCACCACCAATGCACTCCACACAGGCAAGAGCAACTGCGCCATGGCGCCGACGATGCCGCCAGAGGCGCCGAACACGATGCCAAACACAATGTAGATAAGGATCAGTCCGATCACCGCGAGAAAACTGTAGCGCACGGCGATACCGGCCAGCGCATCCGGCGTTGCGGCGAGGCTGGCGCTGTGGTGGGCGTTCACCGCCATGGTAGGGCTTGTGGTCACAATGCTGAGCACAAGCCAGGTCATCACCGAGGCTGCAAGCGCGCCTAAGGCAAGTAACAACACAGGGGTGAGAAAAGAGAGACTCCCGGTCCAGCTGAGAGGGTCCATAGTGCGTTCCTCCTTCAGGAAATCCGGATGCGGGGGTTGAGGTAGACATAGCCGATATCGGAGATCAGCTGCGTGAGCAGCACGACGACTACAGAGACCACTGAAATCCCCAAGAGAAGTTCGATGTCATTGTTGCCTGCCGCCTGAACCAGTGCCCAGCCGAAGCCTTTGTAGTTGAACAGCGTCTCTACAATCACCACACCATTCAGCAGCCATGGGAACTGCAGCATGATCACGGTGAAGGGGGCAATCAATGCGTTGCGTAGGGCGTGACGCATGACGATTTTGGGAAAGCTCACGCCCTTGAGCCGGGCCGTGCGGATATATTGCGCGGTCATGACCTCCGTCATGGAGGCGCGGGTCATCCGGGCGATGTAGCCAATCCCATAAAGGGCGATGGTCAGCACCGGCAGGAAGAAATTCTCGAAATTGGCGTCCTTCATCGCAGACGTCGCCGAGCCCTTGAACCATTTCAACCCAACGGCAGAGGAGGTGAAAACCGCCATGAAAATCACGCCGGAGACATATTCCGGGGTTGCCGTGGTCAGGATAGAGGCGGTTGACAGTGTACGGTCCGTGACTGAGCCTTCGCGCATCCCGGCCAGGATCCCGATCAGCAGCGCCGAGGGCACCATCAGGATCAGCACCCACATCATCAGAAAGCCGGTATTGGCAAGGCGCGTTGCAATGATAGAACTGACCTCATCCTTGAAAACGCTCGAATACCCCCAGTCGCCCTGAAGAATACCGCAGAAACGTGGCGCGGCTTCGGCCTCTTCGGCGGATTTGACCCCGGTGATGCAGCGCCCTGTGGTCCCCTCATCCGTGACCTTGGTCCAGCCCGGCAGTACCCCTAACCATTGGCCGTACTTCACCGGCATCGGTTGCATATAACCTCCCTTTTCCAGCCAGCTGGCGACGGCCTCATCCGACATGCGGAAGTTGCCCTCGTTCTTGGCAAGTTTTTCAAGGTTCGGATAGAGATTGGTCAGAATGAACACGATGAAAGTCAGGCAGAGTGCCGTCAGGATCATGATCCCGACGCGCCTGAGGATGAACAGTCCCATGGAATGCTCCCGTTGGTGGCTGTACGCCTTGTGTTAGGCCAATGGGCAGGCCGCAGTCGGCCGCCTGCCAGGCTTGTGAGCGTTTTCTTGCGTCCAGAAGCTTTGGGCCGCCCCCTGTGGCGCGGCCCGCTTTGTCAGATCAAGCCTTGAAAGCCCATTTGTAGATCTGCGGCAGATCTGCGATGTGCTTGTCTACGCCGGCCACACTGTCGGTGTGGTGGCGGATGGCGGTCCGCCAGAAGGGCTGGATGGTAACACCTTCGTCAATCATGATGGCCTGCAGCTTAGCCATGACTTCGCGGCGTTTTTCAACATCTGCAAGTGCGTTGGCTTCGGCCAGCAAGCTGTCGAATTCCGCATTTGCAAAGCCGGCTTCGTTCCAGGCTTCACCGGAGCGGTAAGCCAGTCCCAGAACCTGTGTGCCGAGCGGGCGGTGGTTCCAGTTGGTGGAGCTGAACGGGTATTTCGCCCAGTCGTTCCAGAAGGTCGAGCCGGGCAGAATGGTCCGTTTGACCTTAAAGCCCGCGTCACGAAGCTGCGCTGCGACCGCATCGGTCGAGTTCCGGCGCCAGTCATCGTCGATGGAGTGCAATTCGTGCTCATAATCGAGCATGCCCGCTTCTTCCATCAATGCCTTGGCTTTGGCCGGGTCGAACGGGAGCCGCGTCACAGTTGGGTCGTGCTCGGGGTGCATCGGACCGACATGGCAGTTGTCTGCCGGAATTCCATAACCGGACATGCCCAGCTCAAGGCAGACGGTGTTGTCCACTGCCATCGCAATCGCCTGGCGCACGCGCTTGTCGGCGTAGGGCTTGGTGCCGTTGACTTCGGCCAGCTGGTTGGGGCGGATAACGATGGTGAAGCCAGAGGCGATTTCCGAACGGTTCAGGCCGATGCCGTCAAAGATATCGACATATTCCCCTACGGACTCCCAGTTCATATCGATTTCTTCGGCTTCATAGGCCGCCAGGAAAGAGGCCGGATCGGTGCCGTAATCGATGAATTCGATCCGGTCCAGATAACCGCCTTTGCCCGCTGCGGTGCCCCACCATTCGTGATCTTCGTTGCGTACGAGAACGCCCTTCACGCCGACTTCCATCGATTCAGGCAGCATGTAGCCGGTGCCGATGGGGTTCTCCAGCATGGTGTCGCCGCTATGGCTGGCGTGGGTGATTTGCGCGGGATAGTCGGCCATCCCCGGAATGATGGTGATGTCCGGGGTGTTGGTTTTCAGCAGCACGGTATGGCTGTCGACAACTGTGATGGCGCCTTCGGCCGCTTGGCCGGTCTCCGCGTCGATCAGCGATGCCATACGGCCTGCCATTGAGTTGCCCTCGACACTCTTGTCACACCAGCCGGTGATGTTGCGAGCCACGTCTTCTGCGGTGAAATCATCGCCATTGTTCCACTTCACCCCTTTGCGGACATGCAGGGTGAATTCGGTCGCGTTGTCATTGACGTCCCAGCTTTCCAGCAGCAGAGGCTCAAAGGAACCATCGCTGTTGTATTCCACCAGGAATTCCAGCCAACCGGACGTAAAGGTAGCGATTTGCGTCCAGTCATAGGTGCGCGGATCCTTCAGGGCGCGCACTTCCATCTGCATGCGCAGGGTGCCGCCCTGTTGCTTGTCTTCAGCAGCCTGCACCGGCGCGTCTAGGCCAAGCATGCCATAGGCTGCGACCGAGCTGAGGCCAAGCGCGGTGGCGCGGGCCATGAATTCGCGTCGGTCCATCTTCCCAGCAAGGGTTTCTGTCGCATACATCTTTGCCGCCGGGTGGATATCGGTCCCGGTGATGGTGTCTTTTGTCATGTGGCTCTCCCTGTTGCACCGCAAGATCTTTTCTTCTGGGACGGCGGGCCAGTCGGATCTGGCGGATGCCGTTTGTGGTGCTGTGTTCAACGATTGTTTCCCCGTTTGGCCATTCGGCCCCAGAACGAGGGGTAGGTCAATGTAGGTTATCGACCTTTCGTAGGTATTTTGCGACATTTCTGGTGTCGTTTTTGTATTTTGACTGCGGAACGCCCGGTCTGAAGGGATTAGTACTGGGCATAAGTGCCCAGTCTGGCGTGGCGCCATGACTCGTTTGTCAGGGTGACTCGCTGTCTGCCTCGGCGGAGGTCGCGGGCATTACTTAAATGCAGGTCTGCGATGACCTGAGTGGCAGCGGCTGATGAGATGTGGCAGGTGCGGAAGAGATTATTTGCGGAAGGAAAACCGGATCAGGCGCTGCGTTTCAGCTTGTCACGGGCCTGTTTGCGCAGCCGACTCGGGGTTTCACCGGTGTGCTGGGTGATGAACCGCGTAAAATAGGCCGCGCTGCCAAAGCCAAGGGTTGCTGCGATATCGCGCATCGGCAGCTCTGACGTGATCAGCAGGCTGCGGGCCGCATGGAGCTGACGCTCGGTGAGCAGGGCGCCTGCGGTCTTGCCAGTCTCGGATTTGCAGACACGGGTCAGATGGGTTGGCGTCACATTCAACGCTGCTGCGTGATCAGCCATGCTGGCGTGCTGGGCGTAGCATTCAACAATCCGACCGCAGTACCCCTGCGCCAGTCTCTGTGCGGCGGTGGGTTTGCTGACGGTGCTGTTCCGTGCCGCCATCAGGCGCCGCACATGGATTGCGATTAGCGTACCATGGGCCTGCATCGCGCGGTACCAAAGCGCCGGGCGATCCTGCTGTTCGGCCTGCATGGCCTGAAACATGCTGTTGATCACCGCCTGATCCTGCGCATCCGGAATGCGCAGCGTGTCGGCACTCTCAGGGAAATCCATCGGCGTTGAGGCGGGGATTGTCATCACCTGCCCGATACACTGACGGCCCAATTCCAACGACCACAATGTGCCGGCAGGTACGAAGATCGCGCTGTTGGGACCAAATCCCCGCTGCTGACCATTCAGGAAGACCCGCCCCTGACCACGGGTGATCCAGATCAGCAGGCTTTCTGTGAGATCATGCGCCAGTTCGACCTGCCAGGATCCATCGGGAGTCAGCTGCGACAGCGGTGCGACAGTGATCTCGCCGATATGGGTGGGGTCAAAAGGCATAGGATGGATATGGTATGTGTTGCTCTTATTTTCCGTGCGCGCAAATGGCCATGAAAAACTGATTCTGGCAAGTTTTTGCCGAAAAATGCGTAAGTATTTAGTCGAATTGCAGGTGGTGCATGGGTTTTGAGCAACAATGCGCGCATACCGCACGGTCAGCGGGGCGGATTGTCCAGGCTCAATGCCGTGATCTGCGTCCGTGTTGTCAATTTGGCCGCCTGCGGAACCTAGCCGGGGCGGTGGCAGTGCCAGCCCTTCATGCGGGCGCGGAACCAGGTGCGCTGGCGTTTGGCAAATTGTCGGGTGGCGACCGCGGCACGCTCTCGGGCCTCTTCTTCGGTCAGGTCGCCAAGGTGATGGGCCATCAGTTCCGGCACCCCGATGGCACGGCAGGAGGGCAGGGCAGGATCATAGCGATCCTGCATGGCGGTGATCTCGGCCATTGCTCCCATATCCATCATTGCATCAAAGCGGCGGCGGATGCGCGCTTCGAGCCAGTCCTTGTCGGTGTCAAAGACAATCGCGGTGCAGTGATCCAGCGGCAGCGGCGGGGGCGGCGTCTCCGCCTGCCAGTCGGCCAGGCCGCGCCCGGTTGCGGTCAGCACCTCATAGGCGCGCTGTACCCGGGCGCGGTTTAGCAGGTCGATCCGGGCGGCGGTTGTTGCATCCAGCGCCGCGCGCATGTCCTCAAGCGACAGCGCGTCAGCCTGCTGACGGACGGCCGCAGGTGTGGCAGGGATGTCGGCAAGCCCCTGCGTCAGCGCAGCAAAGTAAAGCCCGGTGCCACCGACAATAATCGGGCGTGGGCCTTCGCTGAGAAGCGGCAGCACCTCGCGCAGCCAGTGGCCAACAGAATAGTCGGCATCATAGGGCTGATGACCATAGAGCAGATGCGGCGCCATCGCCTCTTCCTCGGCGGAGGGACGGGCGGTGATCACCCGCCAGCAGTCATAGACCTGACTGGCATCGGCATTGACGATCACCCCGCCCTGAGTTTGGGCGATCCGCAGGGCCAGTGCGGATTTGCCGGAGGCGGTCGGTCCGGCAATCAGCACCGGCTGGTGGGGCGGGATCTCTGGCAGCGCGGTCAAGTCGGTCATGCAGGGCGTCCTGTTCTTCGGATGTTCCCCGGCGCGCAGGGCAGAGCAGCAAGGCGGCGCCGAAAAACATGTCAGGCCGCATTGATCCTGCCGCCGATTTGCTTCATTTTGCGCGCAAAGTAACCCCGTCATATTCCGGAGCGCAACATGCCCCTTACCAACGATCAGCCGGAGGCCACGCCGGCTGCAACCTATAAACGTGTCATGCTGAAAATTTCAGGCGAAGCGCTGATGGGGGACCAAGGGTATGGTCTGCACCCGCCTACCGTCCAGCGCATTGCCCATGAAGTGAAATCCGTGCGCGATATGGGTGTCGAAATCTGTATGGTGATCGGTGGCGGTAATATCTTCCGCGGTCTGTCCGGCTCAGCTCAGGGGATGGAGCGGACTACGGCGGATTACATGGGGATGCTGGCCACGGTAATGAACGCGCTGGCGATGCAGTCGGCGCTGGAAGGTCTGGGTGTGTTCACCCGCGTGATTTCCGCCATCCGCATGGATGAGGTGGCCGAGCCTTACATCCGCCGCCGCGCGGTGCGTCACCTTGAGAAAAAACGGGTCTGCATTTTCGCCGCCGGCACCGGTAATCCCTATTTCACCACCGACACCGCGGCGACCCTGCGCGCCAATGAGATGGCCTGTGAGGCGATCTTCATGGGCAAGAACGGCGTCGATGGCGTCTATGACAAGGATCCGGCGCAGCATGATGATGCCGTGCGCTATGAGGACATTACCTACGATGAGGTGCTGGCCAAACGTCTGAAGGTGATGGATGCCTCTGCCATTGCTCTGGCGCGGGACAACAACCTGCCGCTGATGGTGTTCCCCTTGGATGAACCGGGCGGGTTCCGGGGGATTCTGGCCGGGAAGGGCACCTATACCAAGGTACATGGCTGACCGCTGATCCCCTGCTGGCACATGTGGGCGGGCTTTCCCGCCACACCGCTGGCGACACATTAAGTGGCCGCGCGCCCGGACTGGTTCCGGCGCGCGACTTTTTTGATCCTGGGGCAGCGTGTCGGCGGCGGCAGTGGCCCACTCCGGGCCGGCAATCCAGCCCTGTCCTCAGGCGCGGGGGCCGCAGAAGCCTGCCGCTTGGCGCTTCAAAACTGCGGCAAGATCGCTATACAACCTTCCGTCAATGTCTTATGAGCAATACAAACACCGCCTCAAGTCAGGGGAGAGCAGAATGTCTGACGATTTTATTCTCGATACCGATGATCTACAGCGCCGCATGGATGGCGCCATGGCCAACCTCAAGACCGAATTTGCGTCTCTGCGGACCGGTCGCGCCTCCGCGTCGATGCTGGAGCCCGTGATGGTGGATGCCTATGGGTCGATGACACCGATCAATCAGGTTGGCACCGTCAATGTGCCCGAGCCGCGTATGGTCACCATCAATGTCTGGGACAAAGGTCTGGTCGGCAAGGTCGAAAAAGCGATCCGCGAGTCCGGTCTGGGCATCAATCCGCAGCTCAATGGCACCATCATCATGCTGCCGATCCCAGAGCTGAACGAGGAACGCCGCCGCGATCTGACCAAAGTGGCCGGCCAATATGCCGAACATGCCCGCGTGTCGATCCGCAATGTGCGTCGCGATGGTATGGACCAGATCAAGAAGGCCAAGGCTGACGGCATGTCCGAGGACGACCAGAAGCTGTGGGAAGGCGAAGTTCAGGAGCTGACCGACAAGATGATCAAGGTTGTCGATGCGGCGCTGGAAACGAAACAAGCCGAAATCATGCAGGTCTGACACCTGCAAATGTCACAGAGCACAGACACCGCCTTGGCGCCGAGTGAGGGCGAGCCTGCCCCACAACGCGGTCCCAAACATGTGGCCATTATCATGGATGGCAATGGCCGCTGGGCACAGGCGCGGGGCCGTCCGCGGCTGTTCGGCCACCATGCGGGCGCCAAACGCGTCCGCGAGGTGGTGGAATGCTGCCCGGCGCTGGGGGTGAAATACCTCACCATCTTTGCCTTCTCGACGGAGAACTGGAAGCGTACGCAGGTTGAGGTCGCAGGCCTCATGAGCCTGTTCCGCCGCTATATCTCCAAGGAGATGAAGGCGCTGTCGCAGCGCAATGTGCGGGTCCGTTTTATCGGTGACCGGGTGCGTCTGGACAAGAAGCTGGTGACCCTGATGGACCAGTTGGAGCAGGAGACGGCGTGCAATGACGGCACCCATCTGACCATCGCGCTGAACTATGGCAGCCGTGATGAGGTGGCGCGCGCCACCAAACGGCTGGCCGAAGATGTGGCGGCCGGGCGGCTGGATCCAGCGGATGTGGATGAAGAAACCCTGCCGCGTTATCTCGATACCCATGTGCTGCCGGACCCCGATCTGGTGATCCGCACCAGTGGTGAAGCGCGGATCTCCAACTTTCTGCTGTGGCAGTCGGCCTATGCCGAATATGAATTCATCGACACGCTCTGGCCGGATTTCACCGCGGATGAGATGGACCGGCTGTGCCGCAGCTACGGGCAGCGGGATCGCCGGTTTGGCGCGGTGAAAACATGAGCGGGGCAGGACGCTGGGCCGACCTGATGCCGCGGCTGATCTCCGCCGTGGTGATGATCCTTGTCGGTGGCTGGGCGGTCTGGCGTGGTGGTGTGGTTTTCGACCTGCTGATTGCGGCGGCCGGTGGTGGCATGATCTGGGAGTTGCTGCGCATGGTTGCGCCGCATCGTCAGGGGGTGGCGCTGCCGCTTGGTGTCCTGTCGATGGGCGCGGTTCTGGCGGCGGCCTTGATGGCGGGCAACTGGGCCGTGGGTCTGTTGCTGATCCCGGCGATCCTTGGCGCGGTTGCGCTGGATATTCGCCGAGGAATTTACCTTGGCTTTGCGCTCTGGGTGGTGTTTGCCGCCTATGCGTTCATCTGGATGCGCAGCACATTGGGCCTGGACTGGATGGTCTGGCTGATCTCGGTTGTGGTGGCCACGGATGTTGCGGGCTACTTTGCCGGTAAAACCTTTGGCGGGCCGAAATTCTGGCCCCGTGTCAGCCCCAAAAAGACCTGGTCCGGCACCTCTGCCGGCTGGATCGCAGCGGCGATTGTCGGCGCGATTTTTGCAGCACAGGCCGGGCTTGGCCTTGGGGTGGTGGTGCTGTCGGTTCTGGTCTCCATGGCGAGCCAGGCAGGCGATGTGGCGGAGAGCGCGTTGAAGCGCAAGATGAGCGTGAAGGATTCCAGCGCGTTGATCCCCGGCCACGGTGGGTTGTTCGACCGGTTTGACGGGATGCTGGGCGCAGCCGCGATGGTGCTTCTGGTGCTCAGCCTTTGGGGTCTGCCCGGCGGGACAATGTAATGCGGAAGATCTCGATTTTCGGGGCCACCGGATCCATTGGTCAGAACACGATTGACCTGATCCGGCGGGCTCCCGACGACTATGACGTGGTGGCGTTGAGTGGTGGGGCCAATATCGCCCAGCTGGCGCAGGATGCGATTGCGCTGAATGCGGATGTTGCCGTCACTGCCTATGATGACCAGCTGCCTGCATTAAGGGTCGCATTGGCCGGGTCAGGTGTCACCGCGGCCGCAGGGCAGGCGGCCCTGGCTGAGGCGGCGGCGCGGCCTGCGGATTGGGTGATGTCTGCCATTGTCGGCGCGGCTGGGCTGGCACCGGGGCTGGAGGCGCTGAAACAGGGCGCAACGCTGGCGCTGGCCAATAAGGAATCGCTGGTCTGCGCGGGGGCGCTGCTGCTGGATACGGCGCGGCGCCATAATGCGCGCCTGCTGCCGGTCGATAGCGAACATTCCGCAGTTTTTCAGGGGCTGGTGGGGGAAGATATTTCCGCTGTGGAGCGGGTGGTGATCACCGCCTCTGGCGGGGCATTCCGGGACTGGCCGCAGGAGCAGCTGAAGACTGCCACGGTGGCGCAGGCCTCCTCTCATCCCAATTGGGACATGGGGCAACGGATCACTATCGACAGCGCATCCATGTTCAACAAGGCGCTGGAAGTTATTGAAACCCGTGAATTCTTTGGCGTTGCGCCAGAACAGATTGAGGTTGTCGTTCACCCTGAATCTATCGTGCATGCGCTGGTCGGATTTCGCGATGGGGCGCTGATGGCACATCTTGGCGCGCCGGATATGCGCCACGCCATTGGCTATGCCCTCCATTGGCCTGAGCGGCGGGAGCTGCCGGTCGAGCGGCTGGATCTGGCACGGCTGGCGCAGCTGACATTCCGCGCGCCCGATCCCGCACGCTATCCCGCATTGCGGCTGGCCTATGACGTGATGGACCGAGGCGGCCTTATGGGGGCGGTGTTCAACGCCGCCAAGGAGCGGGCGCTGGATCATTTCATCGCCGGGCGCATCGGGTTTCTGGATATGGCGGCGGTGGTCGCGCGGGTGCTGGCGCAGTTTGACAGCGCGGATCGCGGGCTAGATGAGGCAATGACCCTTGATACGGTGAGCCGGACCGACCATCTCGCCCGTATGGAAGCCGACAACGCAATTTTAGACTATGTAAGGTAAGCCCTTGGATTTCGTCTCCTTTCTTCCGCAGCTTGGCGGGTATCTCTATGTGATTGCCAGCTTTGTGGTGGCGCTGTCGGTGATTGTGGCGGTGCATGAGTATGGCCACTACATCGTCGGGCGCTGGTCCGGTATCCATGCCGAGGTGTTCTCGCTGGGGTTTGGACCGGTGCTGTTCTCCCGTGTCGACAAACGCGGCACCCGCTGGCAGGTGGCGCTGCTGCCATTTGGCGGCTACGTGAAGTTCCTTGGGGATGCCGATGCGGCCTCGGGCAAGGATGCGGATGCGATGGCAGATGCCGCCGCCGATCCGGTGGCGCTGCGGCGCACTATGCATGGCGCGCCGCTTTGGGCGCGGTCGGCAACGGTTGCGGCGGGGCCGGTGTTCAATTTCATCATGTCGGCGCTGATCTTTGCTGGCGTGTTCATGCTGCAAGGCACCATGCGCGATCCGCTGACCGTAGAGCGGCTGGTGCCGCTGCCGGGGCTGCAAACGGGTTTGCGCGAAGGCGATGCACTGTTGCAGATCGAAGGGGTCGATGTGCCTTCGCTGGAGGACGGCGTGGCCTTTACAGCCTTCCGTGATGCGGTGCCGGAGCAGCAGCCACTCACCTACACCGTGCTGCGGGATGAACGTGAGGTCGAGGTTGAAGGCCCCTATCCCTGGCCACCGCATGTGCGCGGTGTGGCGCCGCGCAGTGCCGCTGCGGATATCGATCTGCAGCCGGGGGATGTGATCACCGCCGTTGATGGCGCTCCGATCTTTGCCTTCGACCAGCTGAAACGCGCCGTTGAAAGCGCGGAAGGCAAGGTCCTGCTGCTGGATGTCTGGCGCGCGGGCGAAGAGTTTGAGATGGCTCTGGCACCACGGCGCGTGGATGAGCCACAGCCAGAGGGCGGGTTTGCAACCCGCTGGCGTATGGGGATTGCCGGTGGTCTCGCCTTTGACCCGGCAACTGAGGCGGTTGGTATTGGCGAGGCCCTCGGCGGCGGTGCGGCGCAGGTCTGGGGCGTGGTCGAAATGTCGCTTTCTGGTCTGGGGCATATGATCACCGGCGCGATCAGCACCTGCAACCTTTCCGGTCCGATTGGCATTGCTGAGACTTCCGGCGCAATGGCGAGCCAAGGCGCCGAAAGCTTCATCCGGTTTATCGCGGTGCTGTCCACGGCTGTCGGGCTGCTGAACCTGTTCCCGATCCCGGCGCTGGATGGCGGGCATCTGGTGTTCTACGCCTATGAGGCGGTCACCGGCAGGCCGCCCAATGATGCGGTGATGCGGATCCTGATGAGCGTGGGCATTGCGGCGATCCTTAGCCTGATGATGTTTGCGCTCTTCAACGACATTTTCTGCTAAGCGCTTTTTCGCCGACCGGGGCTGACCCGGTCGGTGCTACGGTCTGGGCGCGGATCCTGCAACGGGACGCGCGCCCAACTGTCGCCACATTCCCTTGTTAATCCTTTGGTAAGCCGCCGGTGGGCAGCGGCGTCGCAAATCGCGGCGCGGTTGCGGCGGATGTGGGATCATTATTGATAGTGGGAGAGTGGAGCCATGAGCACCCTGCAGATTACCAATACTGGATTTGGTCTATTTATGCGCCTCAACTGGGATCGCGCCATGTCTGTGGCGACGATTTTGGGCGCGCTCGCTGCCGGTGCCTGGATCGGCAGTCTCTGAGTTTTCAAGCTGTTGCAAGCGATCTGGCGCGTGGGGGCATCCCGCGCGCCTTTTTGTTGTTTTTGACAAGCGCGGATAAACCCGATACGCACGGATTAAGCTGTAAAAAAATCGGGTTTTGACTGATGGTTCGGGGGAAGCACACGGGTACATCCTGTGGGGGGCGCAAATTGGGTGCCCATATTTTGTATAGAAACGTATCTGCCGCGGCGCTGGCAATTGCTTTGGGATTTGTCCTGACGCCAGAGATCGCAGTGGCGCAGAGCTACAGTTTCACAAACGTTCAGGTCGAGGGCAATCAACGCATCCAGACCTCAACAATTGTGGCCTATACGGGCATTGAACGGGGGAAATCCGTCAGTGCTGGTCAGCTCAACGATGCCTACCAGCGTATTCTGGACAGCGGCGTCTTTGAGAGTGTTGAGATCGTGCCGCAGGGCAATACGCTGGTGATCAAGGTCACCGAGTTCCCGACCATCAACAAAATCAGCTTTGAAGGCAACCGCCGCATCAAGGATGACGCGATGCTGGCGCTGATCGAATCGGCGCCGCGCCGGGTGTTCAATCCAACCGTTGCCGAACGGGATGCGTCCAATCTCGCCGAAGCTTACGGCGCGCAGGGGCGACTGGCCTCGACCGTGACACCGCGCATTATTCGCCGCAGCGACAATCGCGTCGATCTGGTGTTCGAAATTTCTGAAGGCGACACCATCGAGGTTGAACGCGTGTCTTTCGTGGGCAACCGGGTCTATTCCGACCGTCGCCTGCGCCGGGTTCTGGAAACCAAACAGGCAGGTCTGCTGCGGACCTTCATCCGGGCCGATACGCTGATCGAGGACCGTCTGGAGTTCGACAAGCAGGTATTGCGCGATTTCTACCTGTCGCGCGGTTATGTGGATGTGCGCATCAACAGCACCAATGCCGAGGTGACCGAAGAACGCGATGCAGCCTTCCTGGTGGTGGATATCACCGAAGGTCAGCAATTTGAGTTCGGCGAGATTTCTGTCACCAGCGAGATGTCGGAAGCCGACGCCGATGAGTTCCGCAAGGTGCTGAAGGTCCGCCCCGGCGTGACTTATTCGCCAAGCGTGATCGAGAACGCGATCCGGCGTCTGGAAACATTTGCGATCCGCAAGGGCATCGATTTCCTTCGGGTGGAGCCACGCATCAGCCGCAACGATCGGGATCTGACCCTGGATGTCGATTTCGTTCTGACGCGCGGACCGCGCGTGTTTGTTGAGCGGATCGATATCGAAGGCAACACAACCACGCTGGACCGGGTGATCCGCCAGCAGTTCCGCACTGTGGAAGGTGACCCGTTCAACCCGCGCGAAATCCGTGAAAGTGCAGAACGTATCCGAGCGCTTGGGTTCTTTGAAACCGCAGAAGTGGACGTCCGTGAGGGTGGCAGCGCCGGTGAGGTGGTTGTCGATGTGGACGTCGAAGAGAAACCAACAGGCGCGCTGAGCCTTGGCGGGGCTTACTCGGTCAACGATGGTTTCGGCATCAGCCTGGGCCTGTCGGAGAACAATTTCCTGGGCCGTGGCCAGCGTCTGTCGTTCAACATCTCGACAGCACAGGATGCCGAAGAATACACCCTCGGCTTCACCGAGCCCTATCTGCTGGGCCGCGATCTGCGGTTTGATCTGGATCTGGGCTATGCGGAGACCGATTCCAGCTTTGCGCTGTATGATACCAAGCGGGCATTCTTCTCACCTGCACTGACCTTCCAGACCTCTGAGAACAGCAATCTTCAGGTGCGCTATACTTGGGATGAGGATGAGATGATCAGCCGGGGCGACGATTCTTCTGGCTTCCCGCTGGCCGGCCCTCTTGTCCGAAGCGAGATCAATCAGGGCGCCATCAACGCCAGTACCATCGGCTTTACCTACACGGTGGACAGTCGCCTGAACGGTCTGGATCCGAATTCGGGCTACCTGATCCAGGTCGGCGCTGACTATGCAGGGCTAGGGGGGGACTCCGAATATCTGCGCAGCACCGCGAAGTTTATCGCCCAGCGGCGCGTCTTCAACGAAGAGGTGACGCTCAGAGCGACAATCGAGGCTGGTGCATTCAGCTGGCAGGGGGACGGGTTCAGCCGCTCCATCGACCGGTTTGTTCTGTCTCCCAGCATTCTGCGTGGCTTTGAACCTGGCGGGATTGGCCCGCGGGATCAGTCGCCGAACGGAAGCGGCGGGAATTACAATGATTTCCTCGGCGGGAACTACTATGCGGCCGCGCGCTTTGATGCGGAATTCCCGCTGGGTCTGCCTGAAGAAATCGGTCTGCGCGGTGGTTTGTTCTACGATGTCGGCAACCTTTGGGGGCTGAACAACGCTGATACTGGCGCGGCTGGTGGCAATATCGTCGGGCGCGGTGGCTCCTATCGTCATGTTGTTGGCTTCTCACTGCTGTGGACGACCGGTTTTGGCCCCCTGCGGTTCAACTTCTCCAAGGCGCTGAAGAAAGAAGACTTCGACCAGGAGCAGAGCTTCGACTTGACGTTGCAGGCGCGGTTCTGATCGCAATGACACAAGCTGTGGATACACGGCACAGGGGGGCGCTGGCTGGTTGGCTGGCGCCTTTTCTGTGCGCTCTTGCGGTATTGCCGCTGATGATCCAGCCCGGTGCTGCGCAGGAGGCGACGGTGCCTGCAGCGGGATTTCCCATTGGGGAAACACTACAGCTGGGGGCGCCACAAACGGGGCTGTTGACCATCCATTCCGAGCGGCTCTATGCCGAGAGTGCGTTTGGCCAGCGGGTCACGCAGGAGTTGGACGCCGAGGGGGCGGTGCTGACGGCGGAGAACCGCAGGATCGAGGCGGAACTGCGCGCGGAGGAGCTGGATCTGACGGAGCGGCGCAGCAGCATGGATCCCGAGGCCTTTCGCGCGTTGGCAGACGCCTTTGACAAGAAGGTGCAGGAAACCCGCCGCAATCAGGACCAGAAACTGCGCGGAATCAACCAGATGGGCGAAGACGCACGGCGCGATTTCTTCACCGCGTCATTGCCGGTGCTACAGCAAATCATGTTGGAAGCGGGCGCCGGTGCCATTCTGGAGCACGCCAGCGTGTTCCTGAGTGCAGATGCTGCAGACGTGACGGACCTCGCGATTGCGCGGGTTAATGAAGTTCTGGGCGATGGCCGCGACAGTCAGGCTGAGGCCGACAGCGAGTGATCTGAAGACGTGAGTCTGACATAGTCCGCATCGGACCAGATCAGTCCGGATCAGCCCACCGGCTTGCCGAAGCTGTGGGCAGTTGCTAGGACATACCTAACATTCAGAAAACGGGAAAACCGCAATGACAACCGAGCTGAAAAGCGCCGACATTCACCTGATCCAGCGGATTCTGCCGCATCGTTACCCGTTTCTGCTGGTCGACAAAGTTGTCGAGATTGATGGCTATTCCTCGGCCTGTGGTATCAAGAACGTCACGATGAACGAACCGCATTTCCAGGGGCATTTTCCCGGCACACCGATCATGCCGGGCGTCACCATCGTTGAGGCGATGGCGCAGACCGCCGGGGTGATGCTGGGCGTTGGCATGGATATGATCGACACCGAGCTGCTGATCTATTTCATGAACATCGACAAATGCAAATTCCGCCGCAAGGTGATCCCCGGTGATGTGCTGAAAATGCGTGTCGAAACCACCCGTGGCAAGCCCGGTGGCAAGATCTTCAAGTTCAAGGGCGTGGCGACTGTTGATGGTGAAACGGCGGCAGAGGCTGAATTCTCCGCCATGGTCGACGTGCAAAAGGATTGACCCAGATGACCCGGATCCATCCCAGCGCGGTGATTGAAGAAGGGGCCAAGATTGGCGCGGATTGCGTCATCGGCCCGTTCTGCCTGATTGGCTCTGACGTCGTGCTTGGCGATCGGGTGGAGCTGAAATCCCACGTTGTGGTGACCGGTGATACCGAGATCGGCGAGGAGACGGTGGTGTTTTCCTTCGCTGTTCTGGGGGAGATCCCGCAGGATCTGAAGTTCAAGGGCGAGCACTGCAAGACCGTGATCGGCAAGCGCAACCGCATCCGCGAACATGTGACGGTGAACGCCGGGACCGAAGGCGGCGGCGGCGTGACCCGGATCGGTGATGATGGTTTGTTTATGGCTGGTTGTCACATTGCCCATGACGCGCAGGTCGGCGATCGGGTGATTGTTGTGAACTCTGCTGCGGTCGCGGGCCATTGCGTGCTGGAAGATGACGTGATTATCGGCGGGCTTTCGGGGATCCACCAATGGGTGCGGATCGGTCATGGTGCCATCGTTGGCGCGGTCACAATGGTCACCAATGATGTGATTCCTTATGGGTTGGTGCAGGCCCCGCGCGGGGAGCTGGACGGGCTGAACCTTGTCGGGTTGAAACGCCGGGGCGTGCAACGCTCTGATATCACCGCGCTGCGGGCCGCGTTTCAGATGCTGGCGCAGGGCGAAGGCACCTTTCAGGAGCGCGCGCGCCGTTTGGGTGCCGAAAGCGACAGCGAATACGTGCAGGAAATTGTCGAATTCATCACCGGCGAGAGCGACCGCTCTTTCCTGACGCCGGGAGGCTGATCACATGCTGGCATTGATTGCAGGGCAGGGCGCATTGCCCGCCGAACTGGCCGCGCGCCTGTCTGATCGGCCGCTGATCTGCGCCATGCGTGGTTCGGAGCCGGATCACATTGAGGCGGAACTGACCTTCCGCCTGGAACAACTCGGCAGCTTTATCGCACGGTTGGCAGCCTCAGGTGTGACTGAAATTTGCCTTGCAGGGGCTGTGCGTCGTCCGGCAATTGAGCCGGCAGAAATCGACGCCGAGACCCTGCCGTTGGTGCCGGTTTTGCAGGGAGCCTTGGCCGCTGGTGATGATGGTGCACTGCGCGCAATCATCGGCATTTTTGAACAGGCAGGTATGAACGTACGTGCCGCCCATGAGGTGGCACCGGATCTGTTGATGGCCGAGGGCATTCCGACCGAGGTCAAACCGGGCGAGCTGGACAAGCCGGATGCAGAGCGCGGCGCTGAGGTTGTTGAGGCCATGAGCCGCGCCGATGTGGGGCAGTCCTGTGCCGTGCGTCGGGGGCAGGCGATTGCGGTGGAAAACCTCTTTGGCACAGACTGGATGTTGAACGCGCTGCAAAGCCGCCCCGATGGCACCGGGGGGCTGCTATTCAAAGCGCCCAAACCGGGGCAGGACCGCCGCGCGGATCTGCCCACCATTGGTGTACAGACGGTTGAGCTGGCTGCCAAGGCAGGCCTTGCCGGAATTGTGTTGGAAGCCGGCGGCGTTATCGTCCTGAACCAGGAGGACGTGGTCGCCACTTGCAACCGGTTGGGCCTGTTTCTCTGGCTGCGCAGCGCATGAGCCTACGGGTGTTCATCCTCGCAGGCGAGCCGTCTGGGGATCGCCTTGGCGGCGCGTTGATGGCAGGTCTGCGGCAGCTGCGCCCGGATGTTAGCTTTGAGGGGGTCGGCGGCGCGCTGATGGCTGAACAGGGGCTGGTCTCGCGCTTCGATATGTCGGAACTGTCGGTCATGGGGCTGGCAGAGGTGCTGCCGAAATACCGCCAGCTGAAGCGCCGCATTCGCGAAACCGCAGAGGCGGTTCTGGACATGAAGCCGGATGTGATGATCACCATCGACAGCCCGGATTTCTCCCTACGGGTCGCCGCATTGGTGAAAGAAGCCAGAAGTATTCGCACGGTACATTATGTGGCGCCCTCGGTCTGGGCCTGGCGCCCCAAGCGGGCGGAGAAGATGGCCAAGGTCATCGATCATGTGCTGGCACTGCTGCCGTTTGAGCCGCCCTATATGCAGGCGGCTGGCATGGAGTGTGATTTCGTTGGCCACCCCGTTGTGGGGGAGCCACAGGCCACGGCGGAGGAGATCGCCGCGTTTCGCCAGGCCTATCAGCTTGACGATACGCCAACTGTTCTGGCGCTGCCGGGATCGCGTCGCTCTGAGGTGACACGTCTGGCGCCGGTATTCGGCGCGGCGCTGAAACAGTTTCAGGACAGCCATCCCGAATACCGAATCGTGGTGCCTGCTGCGGGTCCGGTTGCCGATCTGGTGCGCAGCCATCTTGCGGAATGGTCGGATACCGCGGTGGTGATCGACCCCAATACGTTGGACGGTGAGGTGGCCAAGGCGCATAAACGCGCGGCTTTTGCGGCGGCGGATCTGGCGCTTGCGGCTTCTGGTACGGTCTCGCTGGAGCTGGCGGCGGCGCGCACCCCAATGGTGATCGCCTATAAGTTTCAGTGGCTCACCTGGCATATTATGCGGCGCATGGCGTTGATTGACACCGTCACGCTGGTCAATCTGGTCAGCGATACCCGTGTGGTGCCGGAATGCCTTGGTCCTGAGTGTACGCCGGAGGCTATCGCCAAGGCGCTGATCAAGGTCAAGGCGGCGCCTACCGCGCAATCCTCTGCCATGGCCACCACGATGGAGCGTCTGGGTGAGGGGGGCGAAGACCCCGGTCTGCGCGCGGCCCGCGCCGTGTTGGATCGTCTGTCTGCGCAGACCTCCGCCGCCTCCTGAAGCCTGCCGGATGCAGAGCCTCCGGCAGGTGGCCTCTCGTAGCGCGGGTGCTATGCACCCGCGCGGTGCGCGCCGCAATGCGGGTGGTAGAGCATTTTCCGTTGGGCGTGGTGTTGTGATGGATTTTGTTATGCTGAGATGCGCCTAAGGGCAGGTCTGCCCTCAGGCGCAATTTCGATTTTGGTTTTATGGAGGGTCTGTCAAGGACAAGCCGCGCGTTCCGCGCGGAGGCTGCGCCTTCCCTGACAGACGCACCGTGTTAGTGGCCGGGTCAGTAACCGCGCCAGATCCAGCCGCCGCCGAAGATACGACTGCCCTCTCCGGCGTAGAACACACAGGCCTGACCGGGGGAGATACCTTCCTCCGGGGTCAGCAGTTCGACCTCGGCTTCGGTCTCCGAAATCGGGCGGATGATGGCGTCACGTGGGGGCCGGGTGGAGCGGACCTTGACCTTCAGATGCCATTCGTCGCGGCTGGTGAAAGGCTCATCGCCGAGCCAGTTGATTTCCCGCACTGGGATGGTGCGGGTGGCCAGCAGCTCCTTGGGGCCGACCACCACCTGTTTGGTGTCCACATCCAGCTTCACCACGTAAAGCGGCTCGCTCAGCCCGCCGATGCCAAGGCCACGGCGCTGTCCGATGGTATAGTGGATGACGCCATCATGGGTGCCCAGCACCCGGCCATCGGAATGCACAATCTCGCCCGGCTCTGCCGCACCGGGGCGCAGTTTTTCGATCACGCTGGCGTAATCGCCATTCGGCACGAAGCAGATATCCTGGCTGTCGGGCTTATCCGCGACGGCCAGACCGTACTGAGACGCCATCTCGCGGGTGGCATCCTTGGACGGCAAATGACCAAGCGGAAAGCGCAGGTAATCCAGCTGCTCCGGCGTTGTGGAGAACAGAAAGTAGCTCTGGTCGCGATTGGCGTCCTCGGCGGAATGCAGCTCTGGCCCGTTTGGCCCATCCTTGCGCTGGATATAGTGGCCGGTGGCCATGCAATCGGCCTCCAGATCGCGGGCCGTTTCCAGCAGATCCTTGAACTTCACCCGTTCATTACAGCGGATACAGGGCACCGGGGTTGCGCCAGCCAGATAGCTGTCGGCGAACTCATCAATGACCGCATCCTTAAAAATGTTCTCATAATCCAGCACGTAATGCGGGAAGCCGCGCTCCTCGGCGACTCGGCGCGCATCGTGGATATCGATGCCGGCACAGCAGGCACCTTTCTTCGCAAGTGCCGCACCGTGATCGTAGAGCTGCAGGGTCACACCCACCACATCATAGCCCTCATCGGCTAAATGTGCAGCAACAACAGAGCTGTCGACGCCGCCGGACATGGCCACGACCACCCGAGTTTCGGCAGGTGGTTTGGCAAAGCCAAGCGAATTCAGTTGGGGATGTGCATCCTGCGCCATCAGGCGACTCCTCGGATATGTAGGAAAGACACCGCAGAATATAGGAAAATCCTAATGATCCTCAAGGGGCAGGTTCATCCCTCCTTAAGGCGTTTGCGCGAAATGTGGGGACGGACCAATTTCGATGATCCACACGAAGGAAGAGAAGATGTTCTTGAAGAAAGTCGATGGCCCCCGCGCTGTGACCCTGCCGGATGGCACGGTGATGACACGCGCGGACCTGCCGCCAAAGACCACACGGCGTTGGGTGGCATCGCGCAAGGCGGCTGTTGTGCGCGGTGTACTCTACGGCTTGATCCCGCAGAGCGAGGCATTGCGCCGCTACGGCCTGAGCGAGGAGGAGTTTCGCAGCTGGGTTTCTGCTGTTGCCGACTTTGGTGAGGACGCCCTGAAAGCCACCCGTCTTAAAGACTATCGTAAATCCTGACGCAAAAAAATCATTCACACTTGAGGTGATCGCGCAAATTAACCATCATGGTAACGGGCCATTAACTTTTTTCCAGCAAGGTTAATTCGACCTGAGGGAAACAGTGTACAGGCGGAGAAAATAATATGCGCATTCTTCTTGTTGAGGATGATCCAACAACGGCGAAGAGCATTGAGTTGATGCTGACTCATGCGAACCTCAACGTTTATTCGACCGATCTCGGCGAAGAGGGGATCGATCTTGCCAAACTATATGATTACGATCTGATCCTGCTGGATCTTAACCTGCCCGATATGAACGGCCACGAGGTGCTGCGGCAGCTGCGGATGGCTCGTATCGAGACGCCGATCCTGATCCTGTCCGGTGCCGATGACACCGAGAACAAGATCAAGGGCTTTGGCTTCGGGGCCGATGACTATCTGACGAAACCCTTCCATCGCGAGGAACTGGTGGCCCGTATTCACGCCATCATCCGCCGCTCCAAGGGGCATTCGCAATCAATCATCAACACCGGCAAGATTTCCGTTAATCTGGACGCCAAGACGGTTGAGGTGGGCGGCAAAGCCGTACATCTGACCGGCAAGGAATATCAGATGCTGGAGCTGCTGAGCCTGCGGAAGGGAACTACCCTGACAAAGGAAATGTTCCTCAACCATCTCTATGGCGGTATGGATGAACCTGAGCTGAAGATCATCGACGTCTTCATCTGCAAGCTGCGCAAGAAGCTGAGCACGGCGACAGGTGGTGACAACTACATCGAAACGGTCTGGGGGCGGGGCTATGTGCTGCGCGATCCGCAGGACGATCAGTTGTCCGGTGGCCATCGGATGGCTGTAGGGGCCTGAGACGGCACTCTACCACCCTAAATTGACACCCGAACGATCCCGCCCCGGCGGGATTTTTCACATCTGCAAGCCGTGCTGCGGCTGGACGCGATGGCGTCACCGTCCTATCACCTAGCTAAGACAAAGCGAGGCGAGAACCGTGACACAGTCAGGCAATAACGATCTTAAGAGTTTGACCAGCGACGAAGCCCGCGCCCGTTTCCTGTTACTGCAGGACGAGCTGCGCGCCGCCGATCTTGCCTATCATCAGGCGGATGATCCGGAGATCAGCGACGCCGACTATGATGCCAAAAAACGTGAATATCGCGCGCTTGCCGAGCATTTTCCGGAACTGGCCGATGGGGCAACCGCACTTGAGACGGTCGGTGCGCCGGTGGCCTCCGGCTTTGGCAAGATCACCCATGCGCAGCGGATGATGTCACTGGGCAACGCGTTTGACGATGAGGATGTGCGCGACTTTGACAAGGGGCTACGCAAATACCTGGGCCTCGGCGCATCAGATCCGCTCGCCTATACGGCAGAGCCGAAAATCGACGGGTTGTCGCTGTCGCTGCGCTATGAGAATGGCAAGCTGATCCATGCCGCCACCCGCGGGGATGGCGCGGTGGGGGAGAATGTCACTGAAAATGCCCGCACAATTGCTGATATCCCGCAAGAGATCGCTGCTGCACCGGCGGTGCTGGAGGTGCGGGGCGAAGTCTATATGAGCCATGAGGATTTCGCGGCGCTGAACGATCGTCACGCTGCGCAGGGGGGCAAGACATTTGCCAATCCGCGCAATGCGGCGGCGGGATCGTTGCGCCAGCTGAATGCGGAGATCACCCGGTCGCGGCCGCTGCGCTTTTTTGCCTATAGCTGGGGCGAGCTGTCGGAACCTTTGGCAGAGACACAGTTTGAGGCGCTCACGCGGCTACGGGAGATGGGATTTCAGACCAACCCGCTGACCAAATATTGCAGCACGACAGACGCGCTGATCGCGCAGTACCGCCTGATCGAGGCGCAGCGCGCGACGCTGGGCTATGATATTGACGGCGTGGTCTACAAGGTCGATGCGCTGGCGTTGCAGGCGCGTCTCGGCTTCCGCTCAACCACGCCGCGATGGGCGATCGCGCATAAATTCCCTGCGGAACTGGCCTGGACGCGGCTGGAGGGCATCGACATTCAGGTGGGACGTACCGGCGCACTCAGCCCGGTGGCCCGGTTGCAGCCGGTCACCGTGGGCGGCGTCGTTGTCTCCAACGCGACATTGCACAATGAGGACTATATTGCCGGGCTGGATTCCAAGGGTGAAGAGATCCGCGACGGCAAGGATATCCGGATCGGCGACTGGGTGCAGGTCTATCGTGCGGGGGATGTGATCCCCAAGATTGCCGATGTGGATCTGTCCAAACGCCCCGAGGACGCGGTGCCTTTTGCCTTCCCAGCGGCGTGTCCTGAGTGCGGAAGTGATGCGGTCCGCGAGGAGGGGGATGCGGTGCGTCGATGTACGGGTGGTCTGATCTGCCCTGCACAAGCGGTTGAAAAACTGAAGCATTTCGTCTCGCGCAAAGCCTTTGATATTGACGGTCTGGGTGCGAAGCAGATCGAAGCCTTCTATGGTGACGCGGTGCTGGCGATCAAAACGCCTGCTGATATCTTCACCCTTCAGGCGCGTGATGCAAAGACCCTCGCCAAGTTGAAAAACCGCGACGGCTGGGGCGAGACCTCGGCTGCGAATCTGTTTGCCGCGATTGAGGAAAAGCGCCGGATTGAGCTGGCTCGGCTGATCTTCGGCCTAGGGATTCGTCATGTGGGCGAGGTCGGCGCGCGCGATCTGGCGCTGCATTATGCTGATTGGGACGCGATGGCTGCGGCGGTGGATACGGCCCGTCCGGCGGCGCTTGCGCAACGGGCCGCGGATGAGGCGGAGGACCGCGAACGGGTCGCGGCCGCGCAGGAGAACCGCCGCGCCCGGATCAAGGAGGCGCGCGACCGTGCCGTTGCGACGCTGAATGTGCCGTCAGAGGCCCGCGCGGCGTGGGACGACCTGACGGGGATTGACGGAATTGGCGCCACGCTTGGGGTGTCGCTGTCCGATGCCTTTGCCAATACCGAAGAACGGGCCGCCTTTGATGCCTTGCGCGGCCATCTGGACATTATCCCACCGGAGGCGCCCCAGAATGACAGTCCGGTGACCGGGCTGACGGTGGTGTTTACCGGCACATTGGAGAAGATGACCCGAGCAGAGGCCAAGGCCCGCGCCGAAGGTCTGGGTGCCAAAGTGGCCGGCTCGGTATCGAAGAAAACCGATATTCTGGTCGCAGGCCCCGGTGCCGGTTCAAAGGAGCAGAAAGCCCGTGATCTAGGGGTGCGGATTCTGGATGAGGACGGCTGGCTGGAGCTGATTGCAGGCGCATGAGCGGCAGACCAGAGATCCTGTTTCCGCTGTTCGCCGGGTTGGAAACACTTCAGGGGATCGGCCCGAAGACGGCGCAACATTTCGCGCAGATTGATATAGAGACGCCGCGTGACCTGTTGTATTCGCTGCCTTATTCGATTGTGGATCGCCGTCGTCGCGACAGTATTCGCGGGCTTGATTACCCCACGGTTGCCACGGTGGAGGTCACCATCGGTGCCCATCGACCTGCCCGCAACAAGGGCGGTGCCTACCGCATTCATGTGAGCGATGCTGAGGAAGAGTTCCAGCTGGTGTTCTTCCACGGGCGCAGCCGCTATCTGGAGGCACAACTGCCGGAGGGCGCGCGCCGGGTGGTGTCGGGCAAGCTGGAGCTGTTTGATGGCATGGCGCAGATGGTGCATCCCGACCATATGGTGCCGGTGGCGGAGGCCGGTGATATTCCGGAGTTTGAGCCGATCTATCATCTGACTCATGGGGTCTCGCAAAAGACGATGTTCAAAGCAGCGCAAAGCGCGCTGTCCCGGCTGCCGGAGCTTCAGGAATGGGCCGATCCCTCGCAGATTCGCAAGGAGGACTGGCCGACCTGGCAAGAGGCCCTGGTTGCCGCCCATACCCCGGATGGGATGGATGCGCTGGCGGCAGAGGCGCCGGGGCGGACGCGACTGGCCTATGATGAGCTGTTTGCCCATCAGTTGACGTTGGCGTTGGCGCGGCTAAGGGATCGCGCACTGCCTGGGCGCAGCAGCCTCGCCAATGGGACCTTGCAATCGCGGGTGCTGGGGGCCTTACCGTATCGTCCGACTGGCGCGCAGGCCCGCGCCATTGATGAGATCACCGCTGATATGGCGCGGGACGCGCGTATGAACCGCTTGCTGCAAGGTGATGTTGGTGCCGGGAAAACTCTGGTTGCTTTCATGGCTTTGCTGGTCGCAGTTGAAGCGGGTGGGCAGGGCGTGATGATGGCTCCGACTGAAATTCTGGCGCGTCAGCATCTGGAGGCGCTGCGCCCGCTTGCGGAAACTGCTGGCGTGGTGTTGGAGATTTTGACCGGCCGCGACAAAGGCCGCGAACGGGCTGCGAAATGCGCGGCGCTGGCGCGGGGGGATATCCAGATTCTGGTGGGCACCCATGCGGTGTTTCAGGCGGATGTGGCGTTTCAGGATCTGCGTCTGGCGATTGTCGATGAGCAGCACAGGTTTGGTGTGCGCCAGCGGATGGAGCTGGCTGAAAAGGGCAAGGGCGCGGATGTTCTGGTGATGACCGCAACGCCGATCCCACGGTCTCTCGCGTTGACGCAATATGGCGATATGGATGTCTCGGTGCTGGATGAAAAGCCACCGGGGCGCAAACCGGTGAAAACCGCCGTCATCAGTACAGATCGGATGCAGGAGGTTGTCAGCCACCTGCGGGGGGCCATCGACGAAGGGCGGCAATGCTATTGGGTTTGCCCTCTTGTCGAAGAATCCGAGGTGATGGACCTCACCGCCGCCGAGGAGCGATTCAAGCAGCTGCGCGCGGTGCTGGGAGAGGGGGTGGTCGGACTGGTTCACGGGCAGATGCCAGCGGTAGAGAAAGACGCCGCCATGGCGGCGTTTCAGGCCGGTGAGACCAAGGTTCTGGTCGCCACCACAGTGATTGAGGTGGGGGTCAACGTGCCCAATGCGTCGATCATGGTGATTGAACGGGCAGAGATCTTTGGCCTAGCGCAGCTGCACCAGCTGCGGGGGCGTGTCGGACGGGGAGAGGCGGCCTCAACCTGTCTGCTGCTCTATCAGGCGCCGCTTAGCAAGGGTGGGCAGAAACGTCTGGAGATCCTGCGCGAAACCGAGGACGGTTTTCGCATTGCCGAGACCGATCTGGAGATGCGTGGTGCGGGTGATGTTATCGGCACCGCGCAATCGGGCCTGCCGCGATTCCGTATCGCCGATCTGGACCGTCAGGCAGGTCTGATGGCAGTGGCGCAAAGTGATGCGCGGGCGTTGCTGGCCTCTGATCCCGATCTGTCCAGCCCTCGGGGGCAGGCGGCGCGGGTTCTTCTGTGGCTGATGAAGCAGGACCAGGCAATTCGTTTGATTTCCGTGGGTTAATCTCAACTCAGCTTAGAGGCGGCACAGAAAACGCGGCATCCGTTGTCGGCGTTTCTATTGCTGTTCCGTTCCATGCTCCCCGGTGTTCGCAAATGTTCTCATAAAGTTCTTTACAGGTTCCGCTGAATATGAGAACAAATAGGCAACAAGACGCCAGAGAGCGATAGCAAGACAGACAGGAGGACGTACCATGATGACCCAAATCAAGACGACTGTTCAGAATGCCCAATCGACACTGCTGCAAGACGCCATCGGCGCGGCGGCTCTGGTTGTGATGCTGGTGGCGGGATTGCACCTGCCCGGGCTGCTGTAGGGCCGCGACGCTGCCAGCCGTAAGATTTCAGATTTCCTGATCGCACTCTTTATGCCGGACGGGGCCGCCTGTCCCAAGCCTGCCCGGTTTGCCTGCCGGTCTGGCCGACCTGCCTCAGGTCAACAGGTCCCGTTCGGGTCCCGCATAAGAGAGCATACTGCCGCCGCCACCCCTTGGGTGTGCGGCGGTTTTTTCGGTGAGTGTACAGAAACCGGGGTGAGATACCGGCGAGCAGATCGCAGTGCAGGCGCGCGCCCTGCGGATCGGCGGCGGGTGCAGGTGCTGCCTTGTCAGGCGCAGGTCTGTTCCTGATGGGTCTGCATCGCCTCGTAGGTGGCATCCAATGCCAACAGGATCGAGGCGTGGCGGTTCTTGAATTCCCGCGCCGGGATCAGCACTTCGAACCCGTCAAAGGGGGCATCGGGAACTGGCCCGTCCTCGGTCAGCATTGCCTTCAGCTGCTGGCGGGCCTGCGCGATCTCAGGCAGGGTGCGGCCAAGGATGACCTCACCGACAACAGCGGCGGAGGCCTGACCCAGCGCGCAGGCTTTCACGTCCTGACCAAAGGCGGCGATTGCGCCCTCCTTGATCTGCAGATCCACCGTCACCGTCGAGCCACAGAGGGGAGAGCGTTTTTTCACCGTCACATCCGGGGTGTCGAGCCGGTCCAGATGGGGAATATCGGCGGCCAGCGCCAGGATCCGTGAGGAGTAGAGTTTTATCAGATCGGTCTCGCCGGACATGGGGTACCTCGGGCTTTCCCTTATGCGCTGTTCCCAATACATAGGGGGCCAGTTCCCAGATGCAAAAGGTTTTTGCCATGTCCTTTGATCCTCTTAGCCTAAAGTATAATGAGGCCGGTCTGATCCCCTGCATTGCGCAGGAGGAAGACAGCGGTGAGGTCCTGATGATGGCCTGGATGAATGCTGATGCGGTGATGAAAACACTGGAGAGCGGCAGAGTCACCTATTGGTCACGGTCCCGTCAGGCATTCTGGGTCAAGGGGGAAAGCTCCGGCCATGTGCAGGCGCTGGTGGATCTGCGGGTGGATTGCGACCGCGATTGCCTTCTGGCGGTGGTGCGTCAGAGCGGTCCTGCCTGTCACACCAACCGCCGCAGCTGTTTCTACACCGCCATTCGCGATGGCGAAGAGGTGGAGTTGATGCAGCCGATGGCCTAAGGCGTGCTGCCAGCTGGAGACGGCCCGGAGGGGCCGTGCCTCCGGCGGGGATATTTTTAGCCAGAAGATGGGGCGGGGCGGGCCTCAATGAGGCCAACCAGGGCGCGGATATCCTGCGGGGTAGCGCCTTCGGCGCGGTATTTGGCGATAGCGCGGGCATCGTCGCGTTTGGCGAGGCGCTTGCCCTGCTCGTCGCGGATCAGATTGTGATGGTGGTAGGTCAGTGTTGGCAGGCCAAGCAGCGCTTGCAGCAGCACGTGGATCTGCGTGGCCTCAAACAGATCTGCGCCCCGCACCACATGGGTGATATGCTGGTCGGCGTCATCCACCACCACCGAGAGATGATAGGCGCTGCCCATGCCGCGCCGCACGAGGATGATATCGCCGACCGTTGTTATCAGTCGCTCAGGATCAAGCGGGTATTGGCCGTTATATGTCTCTCCGGTCTCGGTGAAGGGCCGCAGCCGAGCAGCGTTTACAGCGCTCTCCATGTTGAGGCGGATCACATCCTCGGCGCCAGCCTCCGCCATCGGGCGGTTCCGGCAGGTGCCGGGGTAAATGCGCCCATCGGGGCCGAATTGTGGGACACCTTCTTGCGGCGCACCTGCGGCGGCCTCGATATCACGGCGATTGCAGCGGCAGGGATAGGTGAGTCCCATAGCGCTCAGCTGATCAAGCGCGGCCCGGTAGCGGGGCAGCCGCTGTGATTGCCGCATCACCGGCTGCGGCCAGTTAAGGCCCAGCCAGGTGAGATCCTCATAGATCTGCTGTTCCCAGTGTGGGCGGGACCGGGCCGTGTCGATGTCCTCAATCCGCAGTAGAAAACGGCCACCGTTGGCCTGTGCCATATCATGCGCCAGAAGTGCGGAATAGGCGTGGCCCAGATGCAGTGGTCCAGTTGGCGACGGGGCAAAGCGGGTGGTGAATATCAAGACTTCTCAATTACGTAGACTGTGGACTTAAGGTCAATACCGGGGAGGTGATCGCCGTGCTCCCGAGATAGCAGTCGCGCGGCGGAACAGTCCAGCCATTCATTGAGTTTCCCGGTGTAGGCCGGGTCTTCCAACGCGTGTTCATTGTAGGAAAACACAAATAACCCACCTCGTGGCAGGGCGTGCATAATCATATCAAATACTTCTGGAGGGGCGGCACCGGTGCCCAATACGCCGCAGCCGGTGATCAGACGATAGGCACCTTTGGCGATTGGTTGGGGGTCCGTGACCTCGATCTGCGTCAGTCGCCGATAGGCGCCTTTGCCACGTGCCTGTTCCAGCATTTCCCCGGAAGGTTCCATCCCGTCGATGGTCTGAAATCCCTGGCGTCGCAGGGCGAGGCCCGACAGGCCGGTGCCGCAGCCAAAATCCAGAACCGGTTCGGTCACATCAGCATGGGCGCGTGCCAAAGCCTCGGCAATGCGTCCCGGTGTGGCATATCCATTCTCGGCGATCTCGGCGTCATAGGAGGCGGCCCAGTCATCGTAATGTTTCTGGGTCGCTTCCGGTGTGTCAAGGTCATAGGCCTTGTCCAGAAACTTTTCGCTCATAGGGACAGCTTAGGCGCTGCCCGCATGAGGCGTCTAGGAAAAGTTTGCCAGCCACTCCTGCCAGGCGGCCTTTGCCCGGTCGGTATAGGCTTTGTAGCGGTCCTTGCGGCCACGGCGGCCGCCCTTGAGGCCATCGACCGGGCGGAACAGGCCGAAGTTTACATTCATCGGCTGGAAGGTCTTGGCCTCGGCGCCACCGGTGATGTGGTGGATCAGGGCGCCCATGGCGCTGTCCTGTGGCACCTCGGGCAGCTCCAGACCGAGGATTTCGGCAGCGGCCATCCGGCCGGCCAGCAGACCCATCGCAGCACTTTCGACATAGCCCTCAACCCCGGTGATCTGACCAGCAAAGCGGATGTTGGACCTGGACTTCAGGCGCATCTGATTGTCCAGCAGCGTCGGCGAGTTCAGGAAAGTGTTGCGATGAATGCCGCCAAGACGGGCGAAGCTGGCGTTTTCCAGCCCCGGGATCATCCGCAGCACTTCTGTCTGGGCGCCGTATTTCATCTTGGTCTGGAAGCCGACGATGTTGAACAGCGTCCCCAGCGCATTATCACGGCGCAACTGCACCACGGCGTGCGCCTTAATGTCGGGCTGGTGCGGATTGGTGAGGCCTACGGGTTTCATAGGACCATGGCGCAGGGTTTCGCGGCCGCGTTCGGCCATCACTTCGATCGGCAGGCAGCCGTCGAAATAGCCAGCGGTTTCGCCCTCGTGGAATTCGGTCTTGTCGGCGGCGAGCAGCGCGTCGATGAAGGCCTCGTACTGGTCCTTGTCCATCGGACAGTTGAGGTAGGCGGTGCGCTCTTCCTCGGTCTCGCCCTTGTCATACCGGGACTGCATCCAGGCCTTCGACATGTCGATGCTGTCGGCGTAGATGATCGGGGCGATGGCGTCGAAGAAGGCCAGCGCCTCGGCTCCGGTCTCCTGTTGAATGGCCTGACCCAGGCTGGCAGAGGTCAGCGGGCCGGTGGCAAAGATCCAGTGGCCATCGGTTGGCAGGTCGGTGATCTCTTCATAGGAGACAGTGACATTTGGCAGCGCTTTCAGCCGCGCGGTGACGGTTTCGGCAAAGGGCTCGCGGTCCACGGCCAATGCGCCACCGGCGGGCAGGCGATGCTGTTCAGCAGTGGACATGATCAGGCCATTGGCAGCGCGCATTTCCCAATGCAGCAGGCCGACAGCGTTCTGTTCATCATCGTCCGAGCGGAAGGAGTTGGAGCAGACCATCTCACCCAGATTGCCGGTTTGATGGGCAAAGGTTTCCACCTTGGGGCGCATTTCATGCAGCACCACGTCTACGCCCATATGTGCGGCCTGCCATGCGGCCTCTGAGCCGGCCATGCCGCCGCCCACGATATGCAATGTTTTTGTCATGCCCGCCACATAGGGCAGCTGGGGCCGTCACGCAATATTGCGCGGTGCTGCTTGTGCTGATCGGTGCGAAAAACTGGGGTTTTGGGGGCTGTGCAATCCCATCGCCATCAGTGGCAGTCTCGATTGGTCTGACCGGGAGGGGTATTGGGGTCGCTGGGGAACTGTCTGGCCGGGGGAGAGACCCGGTGGAGGGACGGTCCGCATCAGCGACCCTAATTGTGCCGGGGTTTGTGACCGTGTCTCACAAGCCCTGCCCAATCTTTGCCATGATCTTGCCTTGTTTGAAAGACCCGACATGGAAACAATAAATCGCCAATCGTAAACAAAGACTAAAATTTTCGACGTCTTTTAGATTTTTTGAGCGGATCAGCGATTTTTCCAGTCCGGATCGCGTTTTTCCAGAAAGGCATCAATGCCTTCGACCGTGTCGCGCAACATCAGGTTTTCGACCATCACGGCGCCGGTATGGGCATAGGCATCGGCTGTGGGCAGCTGAAGCTGGTCATAAAACGCGCGTTTGCCGATCTTGACGGCGGCGCCGAGTTTGCTTGCCACGGTTTGGGCGAGGGCATTTGTGGTCTCGGCCAGATCCTCAGCTGCGGCGATGCGGTTGATCAGGCCCAGTTCTTCGGCCCGGGCGGCGTTGATGAATTCACCGGTGGTTAGCATCTCAAACGCATGTTTGCGCGAGATATTACGGGTGAGCGCCACCATGGGGGTGGAGCAGAACAGGCCGATATTGACGCCGTTGACACCGAACCGCGTGCCCTCGGCAGCGACAGCCATGTCGCAGGAGGCGACCAACTGGCAGCCGGCTGCGGTGGCAATGCCGTGGACCTGCGCGATTACCGGCTGAGGGATCTGTTGCAGGCCCAACATTACCTCGGTGCAGCGGGCAAAGAGATCGGCGAAATAGGTCTGTCCGCCATCCTCGGCCTTACGCTCTGCCGTCATTTCACGCAGATCATGGCCGGCGCAGAAGGCTTTGCCCCGTCCGGCAAGGATCACCACGCGGGTTTCGCGGTCGTCGCGCAGACTGTCGATTTCTGCCTGCAAGGCCGCCAGCATGGCGTCAGAGAGCGCATTCAGCCGGTCTGGCGCGTTCAGATGAAGTGTGGCGATGCCGTTGCTGTCGTGACGTTCCAAAATTGTCATCTTGTGTCCCTCCCCGGATTGAGGCCAACGTTAGACCATGTGGCGCCGAGGGGGGAACCGGTATTGCGCCGCCGCCCCATGCGACATCCGCTCGCAGGGAACCGCTAAATTTGAGGGAGAGAGAACAGCATGGGCTTGGCTTTTGATGCCGAAGGATTGGGCGCCTATTTGCATGAGGTATTTGCAGAGGTGGCCAATGATTTTGTAATCGACAGATTGGACGAGGACGGCATCACGATGCGGCTGCTGGTGGATGAGCGCCACTTGCGCCCGGGCGGGACGATCTCTGGACCGTCAATGTTCGGGCTGGCGGATGTTACGGTCTACGCGCTGGTTCTGTCGCGACTGGGCCGCAAGGCGCTGGCGGTGACGACCAATGCCTCCTTCGATTTCATGCGCAAGCCGGTCGGCGGCACGCCTCTGGTGGCAGAGGGCAAGCTGCTGAAACTGGGACGCCAGCTGGCGGTGGGCGATGTGCTCTTGTTCTCGGAAGGGGATCCGCGACCGGTGGCGCGCTCCACCATGACCTATGCAATCCCGCCAGAGCGCTAGGCGTCAGAGCGCGGTGGCCAGCGGTTGGCCGACTTTCACAAGGGTTTCGCGGCCCTTGGCGCTGTTGGCGACCAGATCGTCACTGAACTGCACGCGGCCCGGTTCAAACACCACCACAACGGTGGAGCCGCCGAATTTGAAATAGCCCTTTTCATCCATCTTCTGCACGGCGCCTGAGGTGCGGGTGTTGATGATGGAGCCAACGCCGAAGGCCCCCACCTCGACAAAGGCGTAGCTGCCAATGGTGTCTGTGTCGATCAGGGTCCAGCTGCGCTTGTTCTCGCCAAAGACATCCGGCCCGGCGCCAAGCGCGATGGGGTTCACCGAATGCAGCGCGCCTGCTAGGTCCTGCGCGCCCGCAATGCGACCGGCGGCGGGGAAGTGGTAGCGGTGGTAATCCGCAGGACAGAGCCGGACGATGGCCAGCGCGCCACCGACGAAGCGGTCCGCGATCCCGGGCAGCATGGTGCGAACGGACATCGGATGGCCCTTTACGGGGACAAACACATCCTCGGCCAGTTCAGGAAACACCAGCACCCGGCCATCTGCGGGACTAACGATTTCGCGGGGGTCGTCGCGAAAGGGGCGCGCCTCAGGCTTTAGATCGCGGGCGAAGAAGCTGTTGAAAGTTGCATAGCTTTCCGTTGGTTCCGTCGCCTCGCTCATGTCGATGGCAAGGTCCTCGACCACGGCTTTGATCTTCCCCTTGGAAAACCGCGAGTCGAACCAAGCGCCCATCAGTCGGCTGATCAGGGCGGAGCGGAACAGCAGCTTTTCCACGGGCTTGGCACTGGCGCTCTGATAGGCCCAGCGGATCCATTTTTCACCCAGCACCACCTCCTCAAAGGTTTCTCCGGTGTCGCGGTCAACAACGAGGATCGGGTCGCGCTGCATGGGGGCCTGCCAGATTTTGTTTCGCTCCCATCGCGCCTAGCAAGAAGCGAGGCTCGGGCCAAGGGGGATTTGGAGTGCAAGGCGAGGGGTGGGCCGCCACGGCCCGAACGCCTGATGTCCGTGCGATGTGATCATTTGTCAGCAGAGCAAAGAAAAAGGGGGCCGAAGCCCCCTGATGCCTGTCCCTTACGGGAACAGCTTTTTCACATAGTTCGGCAAGGCAAAGGCGGCCTTGTGAACCTCCGGGTTGTAATATCCGGTATCGATTCCAGCCGCTGTATAACGCGCCTCGACATCCGCCAGGTTCACGTTGCGCGCCTTGTCCGAATGGCTGCCCCAGCCGAACGCCATGGGGCCGCCGGCATAGGTTGGCACGGTGGCCAGATAGCAGGAGGCATCGGCAAACAGCGCTTGGAACGCGCGCAAGGTGCCGGTCAGCTCATCGCCCTGCATGAAGGGCACACCGTTTTGCGTGACGATGATGCCATCCTCAGACAGCGAACGGGCTGCGTGGCCATAGAAGGTGTCGGTGAACAGCACTTCGCCGGGGCCGATGGGATCGGTGGAATCGACGATGATCACATCAAACGTCTCGGTGTTCTCTTTCATGAAGAGTGCACCGTCGTTGATCACCAGATTGAGGCGCGGATCATCAAAGGCGCCATCGCTCAGCATGGGCAGGTATTCTTTGGAGAAATCCACCACACCGGCGTCAATTTCCACCATGGTCACATGCTCGACCGAGGTGTGGCGCAGCGCCTCACGGGCCATGCCGCCGTCGCCGCCGCCAATGATCAGCACGCGTTTTGCGTTGCCATGGGCCAGAATCGGCACATGGGTCAGCATCTCATGGTAGATGAAGTTGTCGCCTTCGGTGGTCTGTACCACGTCATCCAGCGTCAGGATGCGGCCGAACTGGCCGTTCTGAAACACCTTCAGGCGCTGATGCTCGGTGTTGCTGTCATAGAGCATCTCATCGACGCGCAGGGATTGCGCGTAATGCGCGTGCAGGCGTTCGGTGTTCCAGGTCTGATCGCTCATGCTGCGACCTCCTTGGATGGGATCCCCTTGGCGAGGAATTCCTCGCCGCGCAGCAGTTCGCGTACCTCAACGGTGGGCGTATCAAAGGCTTCTTTCAGCACATCAACCGCTTTCCACGGTTCGGCATCACCGCACATGAAGACGTCAAAGGCGCCATAGCCGATCTCGGGCCAAGTATGGACGGAGATATGGCTTTCGGCCAGTACGGCTACGCCAGACACGCCTTGCGGCGAGAACTTATGGGTGTGGATGTGCAGCAGCGTTGCGCCACAGACCTCGACGCATTTGCGGAAGGCGTTCTGAATGCGGGTTTCGCAATCCAGACCGCTGCCGTTCATGACCTCGATAATGAGATGGGTTCCGGCAAACACCTTTCCATCCCGACGGATGAAATGGTCTTCGCGATCCGAATCCACAAGTGAGTTTACGATCGCAGTGGTTGCACTGCGGGCGGTATCTTCCTCTTGGGCGCCTGTCTCCAGACCGATCCCCAGTTGGAAGAGGTTGGCGTCCGTCATGACACTCCCCTTCGTTCCAGTAGATGACAATCCAGCCGGCCCTTAGCGCCCCCCCGGATAAGAGTCCGGGGTTGGGATCGGTACCGAAAGTGAAGCGGCATCTATGGTGGGGGCGGGATTCGATCAAGAGGTTTTTTGTAAAATGAACGGGATCAGCCCATAAAAAAGGCCGGGGCAAGCCCCGGCCGTAAGGTGGTTCCGTTGCCCGGGGATCATGGGCGCCAGAACGGAAGAGTCCCTTGATGCCGTGCCTCTTCACGGGTCAGCCCAACATCTTTGAGCAGTTCCGGAGGCAATTGGCGCAATGCCTGGCGGGTGCGCTGGCGCACTGTCCATTTGGTGACCAGAACCGCAAAGGAGACTGCAACCTCCGCCAGCACCGGCAGGGCGGGGCGGCTGGAGAGATAGAGCATATCCGGCGAGGGTGTTGTTGCGTTCTGTGTCATGGCATTTTCCTATTGTATTGATACAATCCTGTGTTAATATCACAATGCTTGGGTACAATTTGTGGGACATCATGTCCAAGGAAGGATTGTAATGGGTACAATTTGGCCGGATGAGCTGCCAACCGACCTTTCTGGCCGATCCGGTCCCAAATATCAGAGGGTCGCCGATACAATCCGAAACGCGGTTGAGGATGGTACGCTTTGTGTTGGTACAAAGTTGCCGCCGGTGCGGGAGCTTGCTTACCAGCTGAAAATCACCCCAGGCACCGTGGCGCGGGCGTATTCTCTGCTGACGGATGCAGGGCTGTTGCAGGCAGAGGTGGGGCGCGGCACCTTCGTGGCGGAACCGGAAACCAAGGTTCAGGATGACGTCTGGTCGCGTCAGCTGCACCTGAAGGAAGTCAAAGATCCGGGTCATGTCAGCCTGTTTAGCCCACGGCTGGTGGATGTGGGGCAGGTGGCTGCGATCCGTGAGGCGCTGGTCAAGGTCTCTCAAGGGGATCCGCTACAATTTCTGAATTACCCGACGAGGGATGCCTACCGCCCCTTGCGTGAGGCTGTGGTCGACTGGCTGTCGCAGGACCCGCTGGGTCCGCTGGATGAGCGCGATGTGGTGCTGACCCACGGCGGGCAGAATGGCATCCTGACGGTGATGCAGGCTATCCTGAAGGGACCACAGCCGACGGTGCTTGTTGAAGATCTCTCATACGCCGGGTTCCGGCGCGCCGCTGAACTGGTGCGCGCCCGGGTTGTGGGCGTTGCGATGGATGAGCATGGCATTCTGCCGGACTCTCTGGAGCTGGCGATCCGCAAAACCGGCGCAATGGTGCTCTGCACCAGTCCCGAGGTGCATAATCCAACCGGGCTTTACACGCCGCTGGAACGTCGCAAGCAGATCCTTGAAGTGCTACGTCGCCATGAGGTGCAGATCATCGAGGATGACTGTTATCGCATGGGCGAAGCCCGCGCGCCAAGCTACCGCGCGCTGGCGCCGGATCTCTCCTGGCATGTTTCGTCGATTTCCAAGACCCTGACACCATCGCTGCGAGTTGGGTTTGCGCTGGCCCCCAAGGGGCGTGGCCGGGACCTGCGGCGGATGGCGGAATACAGTTATTTCGGGATTGCCCAGCCGGTTGCCGAGCTGACGCGTATTCTGCTGTCTGATCCGCGTACCAGGAAACTGGTCGCCGATGTGCGCCGGGAAATGGACAGCTATATACGGATCGCAGTCAACACTCTGGGCGGGTTTGATCTGGTCTGGTCGGGCAGCGTTCCGTTTCTATGGCTGAAGCTGCCCTCAGGCTGGCGCGCCGCCGCCTTCACCCGCGCCGCCGAGGCTGAGGGCGTACAGATCCGATCCGCAGATGAATTTGCCCTGCGCGATGGTCGCGCGCCCAACGCGGTGCGGATCGCGGTGAATGGCCATGTCTCGCCCAAACGGTTTGAGGAGGCGATGCTGCGCCTGCGTGCGCTGCTCGACAACCCGCCGGAGCAAATCAGCGTCTGAATTGTTGCCCGGCTCGGGGCGGGCTGTCCGGAAAAGGAAAAAGGGCCTGAACAGTCCAGCCCTTTACAGTAAATGATATAATCCCGGCATGCCTTAGTGCCGGGTTTTTATGTTTCCGTGATCGCGCAGAGAACCAACGTTCTCCACACAATACTTCGGCGTGACAATGCCTCCTTTTCAGCACATCACAACCCAAATCAAATCTGCCTCAGAAAACCACATCGCTTATGTTTGGGGGGTTCCACAAACCGTGTTGGCGACACCCTCAAGTCAGAACCTATCGCTCAGTTTTGCGTCCGACCAAGTTGCCATCCCTTGAATGGCCCGTGAAAGCCCGCTACTTATCCGAGGTCAGCATACTTCGGCACATCAGTCTGGCGGTAAGGGGCACGGAGCACGCCTTAGGCTGTTACCGGAGATATTCTTGGGCGGGCCGCGTTGCCTCCAGATAGTAAGGTAAGATGTTCGCACCGTTCTCCTTTCGGCAAGATCCCCAAGTTCCGCAGTTCCCCGATGATGCACCGCTTGCCGTGATGGATGCGGAATGTGCCCTATGCAGTTGGGGTGCGCGCTTGATCCATCGCCTCGACCGGAGCGGAGCGGTGCGCATCTGCCCGATCCAGACCCCGCTCGGAGCCGCCTTGCTGCGTCATTACGGGCTCCAGCCGACCGATCCCTCCAGTTGGCTGTTCATCGACGAGGGTATCGCACATCAGGACTTCGAGGCGGTCGTGCATGCCGCCCGACGGTTCGGCGGATGGGGACGACTGGCCGCGGTCCTGCTGATCGTGCCGCGACCGGCTCGGGACTGGCTCTACCAGCGTCTTGCACGGAACAGATACGCCATATTCGGACGGGCGGACCTGTGCGCGATCCCGGACCCTGCCTTCCAAAGGAGGCTGCTCCGTTGAAAATTTTGGTGCTGGGAGGATACGGTGTTTTCGGCGCACGTCTCGCGAGGCTTCTGGTGGCCGACGGGCACGAGGTCTGCGTTGCCGGTCGGAACCTGGAAGCGGCCTGGTCCTGCGCGGCGGACCTGGGCTGCCGGGCGATCCGGCTTGATCGAGCTGGCAGCCTCGACGCGCTGGCGGCATACGAGGTCGTCGTCGACGCGGCCGGGCCGTTCCACGCCTATGGAGATGATCCTTACCGCCTCGCACACGCGGCAATCGCGGCCGGCGTCCACTACCTCGATCTCTCGGACAATGCGGACTTCTGCGCAGGCATTTCGGCCCTGGACGCCGAAGCGCAGGATGCCGGAGTTTGCGTGCTGTCCGGCCTCTCTTCCGTTCCGGCCCTGTCCTCTGCCGCCGTGCATGACCTTGCTGGCGATGCGGTGCCGGTGGTGATCGACACCGCGATCCTCCCGGGGAACCGCGCACCTCGAGGCCTGTCGGTCATGCAGTCGATCCTGTCCCAGGCGGGGCGCCCAATGCCGGTCTGGAGTGGCAACCGGTGGGAACGGGCTTTGGGTTGGTCGAAGCCGGCGCGATTCACCCTGCCGGGTGGCCTGGTCCGGCAGGCGTGGCAGATCGAGGTGCCGGACCAGCGCCTGTTTCCCGCACATTTTGGCGCACAAACGGTTCGCTTCCGCGCGGGGCTGGAGTTGGCCGTCATGCGATATGGGCTTGCGCTCTTCGCCGGACTGCGCCGGGTCGTGCCAATCCCGGTGAACCGGCCGGTCGTGCAGGTGTTCAAGGTGCTGGCCGATCTCCTGGCGCCCTTCGGCAGCGGCCGCGGAGGCATGTCCGTATCTGTCACCACGCGCCACGAACACCGAAGCTGGAGCCTTCTGGCCGAGGATGGCGACGGCCCCTTTATTCCAGCCGTGGCGGCGCGCGCCTTGCTGCGCCGCAGCGATCTGCCGGTGGGGGCCGGCCCCGCGATCGAGGCGATCACGCTGGCCGAGGCTGAGGCCGCGATGACGGATCTCCGCGTGGTCACCGAGCGCAGCGTTGCGCCAACCTCACCCATCTTCCCCCGCGTGCTGGGGCCGGATTTCGATGCGCTGCCTGAGGCAGTGAAGGAGACCCACCTGACGCTCGGCACCTCGCGGTGGGCCGGGCGATGCGAGGTCCAGCGAGGCGCGGGCGTCTGGCCCCACTTGCTCTGCGCGATCTTCCGGTTCCCTACCGCGACGCCGGACATTGAGGTCGACGTGATCAAGACGGTCACCTCCCGCGGCGAAACCTGGCTCCGGCGCTTTGGCTCGAGCACGTTCCGCTCCCACCTGTCCGTCGGTCCCGAAGGGATGCGTGAGAAGTTCGGCCCGTTCATGTTCTCGATCGGTCTCGAGGTTCGGGACGGCGAGCTTCACTATCCGGTCACGGCAGGGCGGGTGGGGCCGATACACCTGCCGCATCGGCTGCTCCCTGTGTCAATCGCGCGTGAGTTCGTCGCCGAAGGCAAGTTCCATTTCGACGTCAAGATACTGGCGCCGGTCACGAAGCAACTGCTGGTTCGATACCGGGGATACCTGGCAGCCGAGGCGCCAGGAGATCCGAGGCGTCCATAGCGCAGGTCAGCAACGACGACTCGCGTCGTCGCCGACCCTGTGCGTTCGGCACAGACACGCCGAATATCCTGCTCCGCCGGGCTCTGACTTCAGGAGCCCGTATCACGTCAGCCGGTTGCACCCCGCCAATCCGAGCCTCAAGCCACCAGATGTAGTCGTTGAGGTTCTTCGTCGTCGGCTGACAGAATGGCTCGATGAACTTGCCGTAGCGAGCGTGGAGCGAGTTCACATTCTGGATATGATAGCAGCCTGCCGCGACAGGCGTGCCCGGCCTGCTCCCGACCACGAAGTGCTCCAGGTCGCGCGCAGCCGCAAGATCCTTGTAGCCATTGCCTCCATCCGAGCACAGCACGGCGTCGCCTGGCACGGATGGGGTTCATGGCGCGCTCCACGGTGGCGCTCTTGCGGTTCGGCAGTCGCCGGAAGAGGCGAGGCCCGCCGCGATCAGCGACGGTGAGAATGGGGGGCTGCCACCGCGAAAGACCGCGCATCATCTTCAGCCCTTGCGTCGTGAAACCCTCCCACCGTGGTCGTGGTGGCATTGGAATATTCTTCAGATCGGCGAAGTGCCGGACCCATTCGCGCGATCCCTTCCGGGACTCTCGTTGGTATGTCTCATCCTCCTCGATGATCCAGAACACGAGCATTCGCCAGCGCCAGACCGTGTATTTGTTGAGGTCGAGCTGCTTCGCGTGCCTACGCGCCGATTGCCGTGCCGGGCTGTCCAGCATATCCCTCAGCGCCTCCATGAACAGGTCGGGGCGATGGATGCGGCCGATGGCGCTCCCGGTTCGTCCTGAATAGGTCTTATGGCAGCCACAGCATTGGTAGCGCTGGACCTTGGTTCGTGTTCGGCCCTACTTCTGACGTCGTGGATCGCCGCGGAATGGGCGCGTGTATTGCCGGTTTGTCCGTGCTTCGATTATCCGAGATCGCCTCCGACTTCCGCCGAAGATTCGGGATCTTCGTCTGGGCCCCTCGATCCGGGCCGGGTTCAACTTGCCGAGGGCATCGAGAAAACCGCGAAAGTCGTGGTGTCGCAAGAGCATCCTTCGCTGAAAAGCGGAGGAATATAGGCTCTTTAAGGTTAAGACGAAGCGAACCAACACGGTTAGCCGACACCCTCGATGTTTTTTGCTTTCTTGGCAAACCTGATAGCGAGATGATTAAACTCTGGAAGGCAGAGAGCCTCGAGTTTCGCGAGGCCGCATGTGCCATTGAAGTTCGAGTCGAAGGAACTTCAAATTTCTACTCGATTTTTGATTGTGAAGACATCGAAGGCCATCATGTATCGGGGAGCATGAAGGAATATCTCATTAAAAAAACGAATTATTGGGAATTCTTCTCCGAAGACGAACAGCACCAGTTTGGGTAGAGTACGGACTCACCCTCCGAATAAATCCTTCGGATAGATTTTACCCTTCGCCAGCCCCAGCTTCATTGCTGGGATTGTTTTCGTTGAGCTGCTTCCGATCCAGTTGTGCATGAAGCGGTAGATCTCGACGATTTTTGCCATCGTCTCGGGATTATGTAGGTAATGGCGCTCCCAGGTTTGACCGTTGCCGCTTGGCGTGTGCCCCGGTCGTGCGGCGAAGCGAAGGCTTGATCTCACCTCGTGGCGAATAGTAATCGACGCTTCGTAGCGTGGCCAGGTGCATCAGGCGAGCGCTGCGGTCATTTGGCATACTCGGACGACCCGTGAGAGTCCGGATCTCCCTTCCAGGCTCAGATCTGGTGTGGAAGGGCCAATCAAATGGCATTCCAACCGGATGTGTTTCCAGCAGCCCCTCAACCACCAGATCAGTTTGTTCTGCGCCCGTCATTGCTGCGCAGGCGCTGGCCTTGATGCCTGAGGCCGACTCAAGTGCCGCCTTGCCTTCTGCGACGCGGCTGTTTCGCTGGTCGTTTGATTTGTTTTTGTCGAAACGGACCACTCATCGCCCGTCCCGAGTAACTTCCTCAGCATGAAGGCGTGTGCCAAGTGCATGATGTCTTGCCGCACGAGTGTCTCTCTGTGAGGAAACTGCAGCCCGAGATCCACCTCTGGTGCTTCCAGTGGATGAAGCCATTTTCCGGGTTATCCTGTCCAGATAGGCCTTAAATTCGGTCTCTGATCAGACTCGTGCCCGCTGCCGATAGGCGCGAGGAAGGCCGAAATCACCGGCGGCCACCATCTAGGCTTCGATATCAGGAAGCTCCATCACCGGATCCAGCCCAACATGGGCAGCCATGATGTAGCCAGTATTGGCATGCGCGGTGCATAGGTGATGCACTGGGATTTGCGCCCGCGTCTTCTTGTTTGGCCAATTGAGTTGGAGCGTCTGGGAACCCGTGGCAAACCGCCGACCGACCGTAATCCAATCGACCTGCTCGAACAGGCGTTCTCAGCGGGCGGTGATGTCGATCACCCGATCATAGATGAAATCAATCTTCGCATAGACGTCGCGCGCAGACAGCCCTGTGAAATTACAGATCTTTGAGATTGGCGTCCGGTTCGTGATCATCCACAGAACAGCATTGTTCGCACTGCCTAGCTTCTGGCGGCGTATGCGTGATCCGACCGAAAACGAAGTCAGGCAGGCTTTGCACTTCCATCGCTGTGCTCCTTTGGCGGTCCAGCCAGATTTACGGTGGAGCTTCGGATGTTCAGCCGCTGACCTGCCATGGTTCGTGCATTCGCCATTTGTGCATGCATCCCGCCGAGGGCGCAGGGCAAAGTATGTCTTCTCGTCTCCAGAACCGCTGACCTTGCCGCGTGGAAAGTTTGGTTTGACCTTGGCGCGATTTTTCCCACTGGTGTTCTCCCAGTTGTTCCGGTTTTTCTTATTATTATTGTGGGAGTAGATTGGCCAGAAACTGGCCAACCGAAATTCTAATTTTCTCATTTATTGCAAAGGGCTGGCTGAACATTCCAGCCCCTTTAATATATGACACCATGATCAACGGGGTCGGTTACTCGACCAGGATCGACACGCCCGAGGTGTGGTTACCGATAAACGACCAGTTGTCGTGACCTGCAGCGATACCTGCAGTAATGGCAGCCGCCAGAAGACCTGCAGCCGAGGCACCGCCAACCACTGTGCCATTCAGCTCAGGCTTAAGCGTGGTCCGGCCGGACTGTTCGCCTGCGTTGCACTGTACATAAGCCGGGGTCGGACGGCGTTTGAGCACCGGCACGTTAACTTTTGCCGGGGTGATGAATGTCGCCTTGAATTCGGTGCTTTCGATTGTGCACCTGGCGCCAACAACCTCGCGCATGTTGGCGCTGCTGGGCTGACCGCCTGTCGCCTTCATCTTTTCCTTGTCCAGCACGACATGCGTGCGGAAGGTTAGCTCTTTGTAGCCCTGAATGCGCGGCGCTGTCGTGCTTTGATTCTTGAGCGCCACCGTCACCGGGGGAGTGGTAACTTCGGCGTTTTGCATACAGGCACCAAGGGCCAGCGGCAGGGCGCCAGCCAGAGCAAGTTTTCGAAACATGTAATGAGATCCTATAATTTGTCTTTCTGATGCAGCTTTAACGTGTGAGACAATGGCTGAAAAGGCGCGTCGGCCCGTTCCGCGTCGACAGCTGCGGTTTTTTGGTCGGGCTGCAGCGCATCGGGCGGCATCCAAATTTGGGGTATTATTATACCTATTTTTCAAGACATTGTTTTCAAACAATTAAATCCGGTTTGCAGGTGTTGACCTATGCGCGGGCCTGCCGTAAACCCCGTCCATCGAATTCGGGCGCACTGCTTTGGTGTGCCCTTCACGTCAAACAGGATTGACCTGATATGAAAACCTTCTCTGCTACTCCGGCAGACATCGAGAAGAAGTGGATCATCATCGACGCCGAAGGCGTGGTGCTGGGCCGTCTTGCATCGATCGTCGCCATGCGCCTGCGTGGTAAGCACAAGCCGTCCTTCACTCCTCACATGGATATGGGCGACAATGTCATCGTGATCAACGCTGACAAAATCCAGATGACCGGCAAGAAGCGCGAAGAGCACTTCTACTGGCACACCGGCCACCCCGGTGGCATCAAATCCCGCACCAAGCAGCAAATTCTGGAAGGCGCGCACCCTGAGCGCGTGGTCTACCAGGCTGTGAAGCGCATGCTGCCCGGCAACCGCCTGTCGCGCCAGCAGATGACCAACCTGCGCATCTATGCAAGTGCCGAGCACCCGCATGAAGCCCAGTCCCCCGAGGTTCTGGATGTTAAATCCATGAACAAGAAAAACACCCGGAGCTGAGACCGATGGCTGATCAGATCAACACTCTCGAAGAGCTCGGCGCCGTTGCAGGCGTAGAAACCGTAGCCGAAGAAACCATTTCGCGCGAACCCGTTCGTGACGAGCTGGGTCGTGCCTATGCAACGGGCAAGCGGAAAGATGCGGTTGCCCGCGTCTGGATCAAGCCGGGTTCCGGCAAGGTCTCCGTCAACGGTAAAGAGCTGAACACATATTTTGCACGCCCTGTGCTGCAGATGATCCTGCGCCAGCCGTTCCAGGTTGCCGGTGTCGAAGGCGAATTCGACGTCTACGCAACCGTCAAGGGCGGTGGCCTCTCCGGTCAGGCCGGTGCGGTCAAGCACGGCATCTCCAAGGCGCTGCAGCTCTACAACCCGTCCCTGCGTGGCGCGTTGAAAGCTGCTGGCTTCCTGACCCGCGACAGCCGTGTCGTTGAGCGTAAGAAATTCGGTCGCCGCAAAGCGCGTCGTTCGTTCCAGTTCTCCAAGCGTTAATCGCTGGATCACATGGATTGGAAAAGGCCGCAGAGCAATCTGCGGCCTTTTTCTATGTCTGAACCATTTGGGGACTGCATCAGCCGGCGCAGGTGTCACCTGTCGCCAGCGTCAGCTATCCGGTTCGATCAGGCCCAGCCCACGCAAGTAGATGCCGATGCCGCTTTCCAGCAGGTCCTCGGGCGGGAAGGGCGAGGCCGCGCCGGGTGAGTTCCGCGCGTAAAGCTCAACCACCCCATGGCTCATCGCCAGAATATGGGCCGAGAACATCGAGGCAGGGGGGCGTTTTTCAACCGGGATATGCTTGCTTAGGTCTGCCGCAGCGCGTTCCAGAATGGCGCGGGCGCGATTGGCGGCCTCGGCCAGTTCGGGCGTGCGGTTCACGGAAATGCCGCTCTCAAACATGGCGATGTAATGGCCCGGATGTTTGCGGGCAAAGGCAAGATAGGCCCGGCCTGTGGCCTCAAACGCGGCCAGCGCTGAAGGCTGATATTTGTCATAGGCGTGCTGCATCAGATCGGCAAACATGATGTAGCCCTGCCTGCCTGCCTCGGCGATCAGATCCTCGCGCCCCTTGAAATGACGATACACCGCAGCCGGGGTGACGCCTGCCTGTTTGGCCGCCTCCGATAGGGTGAAACCGGTCGGGCCTTTCGCCTCGATCAGGTGCAATGCGGCCTCGACCAGCGCCTGCCGCAGGTTGCCGTGGTGATATCCGCGTTTAGGCATCCCAAAGATCCGGTCCGCCACAGATCGCACCATCCAGATCGCCAAGTGCTTTGGCGTCTTTGTTGGCATAATCGATAGCGTGCAGCACCCGACGGATGGCGGCCAGCCGTGCGCGCCGCTTGTCATCCGAGCGGACGATGGTCCAGGGCGCATGTTCAGAATGACTGCGCGTCAGCGTGTCGGCGATGGCGGTGGAGTATTCCTGCCAGAGGCTCAGCCCCTTCACGTCGATCGGGCTGAGCTTCCATTGTTTCAGCGGGTCGGTTTCGCGCGACAGGAACCGGCGCAGCTGCTCGGCGCGCCCGACGTTGAGCCAGATCTTGAAGACCTGAATGCCGTCCTCAACCAGCGCCTCCTCAAACCCGTTGACCTGATCGAAAAACCGTTCGCGCTGGCCGTCGCTGCAAAAGCCGAAGACCGGCTCCACCACGCCGCGATTGTACCAGCTGCGATCAAAAAAGACGATTTCACCCGCCGACGGCAGATGGGTGATATAGCGCTGGAAATACCACTGCGTCTGTTCGCGTTCGCTGGGTTTGGACAGGGCCACAATGCGGGCGCCGCGTGGGTTCAGGTTCTCCCGGAACCGCTTGATGGTGCCGCCCTTGCCAGCCGCATCGCGTCCTTCGAAAATGATGGCAATCCGCGCGCCGGTTGCGCGCACCCAGGACTGCATTTTCACCAGTTCGATCTGCAGGCGCTTCATTTCTTTGTCATAGTGCTTGCGGCTCATCCGCGTGTCATAGGGAAAGCCCGGATCCAGCACATCGTCCTTGTCCGCGCCTTTGAGGGCGGTGCGGATCTCATCCGGGGCTTCGGTCTCGTAAAACGCGCTGATGGCACCGTCAAAGGGCAGGGGCATTCGAAAATTCCTTCTGTCTTCTGTCCCTTATATGGGGCTTTGCAGCGAAATGTGAATCGTTTTAACGTAAATTCTCTGCCGTTGCCGCCCGCGCTGCCGCCCGGTCCACCGCCGCAGCAACCGCATCGGTGGCGACCTGATGCGGCATATGGCCGATCCCCTCCAGCACCGTGAGATTGAGCGTGGGCACATCGCGTTCCAGCTGGCGCGCGTGGAGATCCAGCCCGACAGTGGTATCCGCACTGCCATGTACCGCCTCAATGGGCAGGCGAAGGGCGCTGTAGCGCGGCGCCATCATCTTGATTTCCGCCAGAAGGTCAGCGCGCTGGCGGGCATTGGCCCGCAGGGCGGAGCGGCGCAGGGTCAAACCCGGGCCGAAATGCTCAAAATACCCCGCCGGGACAGGCTGCGGGGCAAAGACCTCAGTCAGCGTATCGCGAATGGTGGTCTCCGGCACATAGGCGGTCAGCACGGGGACGGCCAGCCGTTGACCCAGCGGTGAGGAGGTAATTTTGTAAAATGTGCTGAGCGGGGTTGGCCAGGGATGCGAGACCGCCCCGACGGTGACGAGGGCAGAGAGGCTCTCCGGCGCATCCAGCGCCCAGGCCAGTGCAACACCGCCGCCGTAGCTTTGCCCCAGTACGATTGGGCGCTTCGCCCCTAATTCGGCAACCGCGCCACGGATCAGGGCGGCTTGCCTGCTCAGCGAGGCTTGCGCGCCGCGGGTGCGGTCACTGTAGCCCAGACCGGGCCGGTCGACGATGATCACCCGGTAGCGGTCGCTGAGGGTTGGCGCGAGGCGAAAGGTCATATCACGGATATGACCGCTGGCGCCATGTATCAGCACCAGATCCGGCGCGCGTGCGCCTGCGGGCAGGGCGGCGGGCTGTCCCAGATCCAGCAGGTGCACCTGCTGCCCTTCAACGGTCACAAATGTGCCCTGCGGCGGGTAGGCCGACACCGCCTCAGCCTCACGCGTAGTGGCCCGCCACAGTGTCACACCAACGCCAAGCGCCAGAACCAGCCCGGCGGTCACCACGCCCTTAACGCCCAATCTCAGCCATGTCGAAGGGGGTGGATTGATAGATATCATTGATCCAGTTGCCATAAAGAAGATGCGCATGGCTGCGCCATCTGTTTTGCGGTTTGCGGCTGGGATCATCATCCGGATAGTAATTCATCGGCACGTTGATCGGCGTCCCGCTGGCCACGTCGCGGTCATATTCCTGTTTCAGCGTATCACTATCATATTCAAAGTGATTGAAGATATAGAGCGCGCGGTGACTCGGATCCTCGATCAGGCAGGGACCGGCATCCTGACTGCCCAGAAGGCTGCGCAGGCCGGGCCGCGCGTCGATCTCGGATTGGCGAATTTCGGTCCAGCGCGACACCGGAATAACGCAATCATCCGAAAATCCCCGCAGATAGGGCGAGGCAGGGTCGAGGTTCTGGTGCCGGAAACAGCCAAAGACCTTGTGATCCAAGAGGTGTTTCTTCACCCCGTGGAAGTAGTTGATCATCGCCATGCCGCCCCAGCAGACGCCAAAGGTGGAATGCACATTGGTCTGGGTCCAGTCAAAGACCTCGCACAGCTCATCCCAATAGGTGACGTCCTCGAACTCAAGATGTTCAATCGGCGCGCCGGTTACGATCAACCCGTCAAAGCGCTGATCCTTGATTTCCTGAAAGGGACGGTAGAATTCGGCCATATGCTCCGCCGCGGTATTACGGGTCTGATGCTCCGTCATGCGGATCAGCGATAGGTCGATCTGCAAGGGCGTCGCGCCGATCAGCCGGGCAAACTGGTTCTCGGTCTGGATCTTTTTCGGCATCAGGTTCAACAGGCCGATGCGCAGCGGGCGAATGTCCTGACGGGCCGCCTGATCCGGCGACATGACCATCACGCCTTCGTTCGTGAGAACGTCATAGGCGGGGAGGTCTGAAGGGATCTTGATCGGCATATCGTGTCCTTTGGTGTGTTTGTCCCGTCCATACTGGTCGGGCTCGTTCTGACCCGGAGCAAATCCCCGGGGGGTGGCCGGTATCCGGCCTTCGTGATGTAGAAGGCCTAGCCGCGCGCCTCAAGAGCGCCCGCGATCACGTCTGTGAAATCAGCCTCGGTGCGGATGCCCGAAATCTGATCTGCTGTTACCGTGACGCCCCAATGCGCGGCCATGGCAGCATAGCGGGGCTGGCGATGGGCCAGCGCCTGCGCATAGGTCCAGCGAATGAAACTATCAGGATCCACATCGGCCTCTGATAGGGTGTTTTCCTTTAGATACTCTTGCCAGACCCGGGCGAGGAAGGCCGGTTCATAGGCCATGGGTTTCGGCGCGCGGTCGAACCGGCGGATCAGCTCTTGGGTATGGGCTTCGTCGCCCTTGATCCAGACCATCAGCGTGTGCTGCGACAGCTCTGTCAGCAAAGGGTCGTTGGGGTCGCTTGCATCGACCCATTCGCAGATGCTGCCACCGGTGTCGCAGATGAAGTTCGGATAGTCATAGAGCCGCGCAGCGCGGTCGATGAAATAGCCAGTATCGCGCAGCGCGTTCAGCTCAGCGGTGCGGAACTGGTCCTGACGGCGGGTATATTCCTGCATTGCCAGCCCGCCCTTGGCCGGATTGCCGGGCTTGCCTAGATAGGACGCCACCGGTGTCAGGTTCTCAAAGCTGATATTGGAGCCGATGTAGATCGAGTCCGACAACAGAAGATCGCGCAGAAACGGCACCTTCATCGCCTCTGCCTTGGCATTGTCGGCGATATATTCGCCCATGTAGCGGGTACCGATGCGGTAATCGATAGAGTAGTGAAACCAGCTGCCCGCACCGCGCAGGATGTTGCTGATATAGGTCTTGCCCAGACCGGACATGCCAAAGAACAAAACCCGCTTATGCGGCGCCTTACGCCACTCTTCGGCAGACGAATAGAGCATTTGAAATCCGGTCCCTGTTGGTTTCTTGCCTTGCTACTGAGCAATGTCGCGTGGGTCAATCGGCAGCGCCCGCAGATGGCGCGTTGAGGCGAGGTCGTGACATGAAAAACCCCCGCACCATGGGTGCGGGGGCAAAGCTGGTTCTGGCCCTGTCTTTGTTACAGCGCGGCCTGTAAGCGCACGCAGGTTTTACGCCAGGATCAGAAGCTATAGCCGACCTTCAGGCCAAAGCTGACAGCATCGTTGTCGCGAAAGTTCGCGACGCCCACAGCACCACCGGGCGCGGCAATTGCGTCACCCAGTCTGGTATAGCGGATACCGGCAGAGATCTTCATCTTGTCCTGAGTGTACTGCACGCCAAGGCGGATTGCCTCATAGCCGTGCGTGGGTGCGAGCGGTGAGACAAGGTTGTCGCCATCAACATCTGCATAGATTACCGCAAGCGAACCAGACCAGTTCTCGTTGAATTTGCGACCCACGCCAAGGGTGTAGGTGACCGAGTCATCAAGGTCGATCAGGTCTACGGTGCGACCGGCCTGACCGCTGAGGCCCGGCACAACCAGGTTGGTGACGCTGTGCTCTGCCCAGCGAATGCCGCCAAACAGCAGCGTGTCTTCGGCAATGCCCGTTTGAAGGTCCAAGTTGACCGACTGCGGTGTCTTGGTCTTGGTCGATGTTCCTACTGAGACGCCATTGGCAAAGGTTTCGTTCAGGTTGAAATCATGCTCGATTTCGGAGCTGTAGGTCAGTGCCGCGCGCAGGGCGATTTCTGGGATCTCATAGGCAACGCCCGCGACCCAGCCAAATGCACCGTCCTTGTTGACCTTCACGTTATATTGGCTGCCGATAGAGGAATAGGCGCCGCCCGCCAGGTTAATCGCGCCGTCAATCTCTTGGTAACGAATGCCGCCATGAACGCTGAAGTTGTCGTTAAACTTGTAACGAACAAGTGCAGTGATTGCGTTAGAATCCGCCACTGCCGTGGTGCCGCCCAAAAGGAGCGAGCTTCCAACCGGGTAATTCACGTCGACGCCCCACGGCTGATCGAAGATCACTGCGAAGGACAGCTGCTCGTTGATGTCCCGCTTGTAACCGGCACCGAACATGTTGAAGCGGTCGCCGACATCGCCGGTCGCAGATTGAAAAGGGTTACCCGCGGTGCCGACGGTGGTGGTCGCGCGGTCATTGCCGGACAGATCTACGGATGAGGTCGCCACGGAAAACTCGGCGTAACTGCCTTTTTCGAAGATGATGCCAATCGGCTGGCCGGTCCGATCAAGACCGCTGGCCATAGCGGAGCCGGAAGCCAGCGCCAGCGCCGCTGACGTTGCAAGATAGCGTTTCATTGTTCCTCCCTGTCCAGACTTGAGCGTCTGGTTTTAACATTGGAAAACGCTAGCAAGGGGGAATTTTTCGGTCAATGTTGACGCAAAGGCAATCAAGGGCAAGAAAGTCAGACTGATCTTCGTTGTTCTGAATGCGCACGCAGACGCCCGGCCGCATCCAGAATATTGATGTAGTTCGCACAGAAGATCACCGCCGCTCCCAACAGGATCCAGAGGTTAAGCGCTTCACCATAAATCAACATTCCGGCCACAGCGATGGTCGGTAGGCGGGCGAAATCAATGGGCACCACAACGGTGGCCGGAGCAATTGCGAGCGCCTTGGTCATGCAAAAATGTGCAGTCAACCCTGCGCAGCCAATCACCAGCAGCCAAAGTGCCGTTGCGGCATTTGGGATTGCAATCACCCCGTCCCAGCCCGATATCGCCAGACCCATTCCCAGTTGCATCAGGGTGAGCCACAGCAGAATGGAGCTGATCGGCTCATGCCGGGTCAGTCGCTTGGTGAACATGATCGTGAGCGCGAAGAAGACAGCGGAGCTGGCCGCGGCAATCACGCCGAGGTTCAGGGACTCCGGACTGGGGCGCGCGACAATCAGAATGCCGATAAAACCAAGAGCCGCCGCCAGCACGCGGGGTTTTGTCAGAGCTTCGCCCAGCAGCAGTGGTGATAGCATCAGCACCCAGAGCGGGGAGGTGAATTCCAGCGCAAAAACCTGTGCCAGCGGGATCAGGGTCACAGCAAAAAACCAGAGGTTCTGCCCGGTGAAATGCGCGGCATTGCGGATGAGATGCAGGCCAAGCCGGTCGCGTCGTACCTGCCGCCAGCTGCCCGTCGCGGTCAGAACCGCGACCACAATCACCAGACCAACGGCGCTGCGATAGGTCATGATCTCAAACGTGTCGAGGCTCAACCCTGCCTCTCGACCGGCAATGGCCATGGCAGAGAAGGAGACAATCGCTCCGATCATCCAGATCGCAGCCGTGCCTATTGGTCGGTCGTTCAGTTCCATCACCGCCCCCGCGTGCCATTCTCCGGGGCAGAAGGGGGCAGTTTTTAACTTAGGTCAAGCCATGTTCGCCGCGCGGTCCAGTCCCGGGACACGGATATGCCGGGACAGCTATTCGGCAGCAATCTTCCCGATCGTCCCACCCTGGCGTGGCGGGACCGGTACATCGAGCCGGTTTCCGCGCTGAATAAAGTCCTTGGCAGCCTCTTCTGCGTTGAAATTTATTCGTGACAGCAGCGTTTCCACCTCAGCGATGAGCGTATCAGTTATATGATTATTTTGCGGTGATGCATTCGTCTTGGGCGGTAGTTTTGCGTGCCGTGTGTGTCCCAGCGCCCGAAGCAATTTTGCCGCTCCATTTGGGGTAGTGGCCTCTTCCAAGGTTGTCTCTACAAAGTGGAGCTGATCACCGTAGAGAGCTTTATAGTAAGCATATCGCGCCTCCATTTCCAACGCATACCAGATCGCGGTGCCAACATCTCCCAGATGCTTCAGAGAGGTCGGATCCACAATCTTGTTGGGATAGGTCGGATGCAGGTACCATTGCCAAGGGACTGTAATATTGAAGAAATCATTGCGGTTGATGTAACTTGCGATCTGTTTGGCTAAGTCGCGGCGCAGAACGACGATGGTGCTACGAGGCGCAAGGCCATGCTCAACAAGGGACTCAATGAGTCCGCATTTTCCCAAGGTGTGGTTGCTTTCAGCGTAGGGAGCTTGAAGCTCGCCAAGCTTGCCCTCCCAAAAATCGCAGATAGGTCCGTTCATGCCGTAGGTATTGAAGCGCCGCATATGGCCGATACTGGGCAGGCGGGTACCATAGTCATCTAGGCCAAAAGGCTCATGCACCGATGGAATATCCAAATTCTCACCGAGAAAACGTGCGAGCCAGGCCGTGCCGGTGCGCCCAGCAGAGAGGGTGAAGATAAAATCAGGCCGCGGGCCGGGGGCGGCGTCGCTTCCTGAGGGCGGGTGACCAGACATCGCGGCAGATGTGCGGTTGGGGGTCACCGGATCTGGCGTTGCAACCGGACGGGCGTAGCCGAAGCGGGCAATTTCATCCGCGGCTTCCTGCTCAATCAGATCAGCGGTATCGGGGTGTTGGGCGAAGACGGTCGCCGGATCGGCGCCGCGTTTTGGACGAAGTTCGCCCTTGGCGCTCAGGCTGGAGAACCGCGCCCAGAGGCCGTCAATACCCAGCGCGTTGACATCCTCCTCAAGATGCTCGTAACGCAGAAAGATGTCGGGGCTGTTCGGGCCAGTCAGTGGCGCGATGCGGCGGTTCTCACTCAAAACGCTGCGGAAGTACCCGACAAACTGGTCAAATGGAATATCGCGTTTGTCCATCCTCTCCCAGTAGTAGCGCGAGATAATCGCATCGTAGGGGTCACGCCAGATCGTGATCTTGGTGTAACTCTCCCAGATATCCTGTGGAACAGCGGCGCGGATCTGCCCGGCGGTCATGTGATTGAAGAAAGCCTGCGTGCCCTCATGTCCATCCGGCCAGGTCTGGGTTTGATGGTTCTGAGGCCCGGGATAACCCAACTCTCTCCGGCTCTCTTCATCCTTTGGGCTGATTGGTGTGATGATGCTGCCGTCATCGCAATAGCTGGACAGTGCGATTTCAAACGAGGTTCCGCCAACCTTCTTCGTTTTGATGAAAATCAGCTTGAGCGGATGGCAGATGATCATTCCGGAAATGCTCCCAATAGAGGTTCACCGAAACCTCGCAGAGAGAGTTTTTCAAATCGTTAAAACATCAGTGAAAATTAGATTAAATCGGGGCCTTCTATAAAGAGAACCCCGGCTCATGAGCCGGGGTTCTGGGTGTTGGTTTATTCCCACTCGATCGTGCCCGGAGGCTTCGAGGTGATGTCATAGGTGCAGCGGTTGATCCCCTTCACCTCATTGATGATCCGCGTGGCGGTTTCACCGAGGAAGTCGTGGCTGAACGGATAGTAATCCGCCGTCATGCCATCAACAGAGGTCACCGCGCGCAGGGCGCAGGCAAAATCATAGGTGCGACCGTCGCCCATCACGCCCACGGTGCGGACCGGCAGGATTGCCACAAAAGCCTGCCAGATATCGTCATAAAGACCGTGCTTGCGGATCTGGTCGATATAGATCGCATCGGCCTCGCGCAGGATCTCCAGCTTTTCACGGGTGATCTCGCCTGGGCAGCGGATCGCAAGACCCGGTCCGGGGAAGGGGTGACGGCCAATAAAGCTTGCAGGCAGGCCCAGTTCGCGGCCCAGGGCGCGGACCTCGTCCTTGAACAGCTCGCGCAGGGGTTCGACCAGTTTCAGCCCCATCTTTTCCGGCAGGCCGCCCACGTTGTGGTGCGATTTAATGGTGACTGACGGGCCGCCCGAGAAGGACACCGATTCAATCACATCCGGGTACAGGGTGCCCTGTGCCAGGAACTCGGCGCCCTCAATCGTGTTGGCGTGTTTCTGGAACACGTCGATGAACAGCTTGCCGATGATCTTGCGTTTGGTTTCCGGGTCGCTTTGCCCATCCAGCTCACCCAGGAACAGCTCCTGCTCATCCGCGTGGATCAGCTGAATGTTATAGTTGTCGCGGAACATGGCGACGACTTCTTCCGCCTCGTTCTTGCGCAACAGCCCGTGGTCGACAAACACACAGGTCAGCTGGTCGCCGATCGCTTCGTGGATCAGGATCGCCGCAACTGAGGAATCCACACCGCCGGACAATCCGCAGATCACCTGCTTGTCGCCGACCTGATCGCGGATCGCCTGGATTGCCTGCTCGCGGTAGGCGCCCATGGTCCAGTCACCGGTGAAGCCGGCGATCTTCACGAAATTTTCGTAGAGTTTGGCACCGTTCGGGGTGTGGTGTACCTCTGGGTGGAACTGCACCGCGTAGAAATTGCGGCTGACATCTGCGGTGATCGCGAAGGGTGCATTGGGGGAGGTGCCATAGACCTCAAACCCCGGTGCAATCTCACTGACGTGATCGCCGTGGCTCATCCAGACCTGTTCGCGGTCGCTGTCATCGGCAAACCAGCCATCCAGCAGGGGCAGGCTGCTGACCGTTGGTGTCACATAGGCGCGACCAAATTCGGCGGTGCCATGGCCGGACAGCACCTTGCCACCCAGCTGGTGCATCATCACCTGCTGGCCGTAGCAGATGCCCAGGATCGGCACGCCAAGATCAAAGATCTCCTGTGGCGCACGGGGGCTACCCTCGCGGGTCACGCTGTCGGGTCCGCCGGAGAAAATCACCGCCTTGGGCGCCATCTCGCGCACAAAGTCCATAGTGACATTCTGATAGGGATGAATTTCGCAATAGACATTCAGCTCGCGAAGGCGGCGCGCGATCAGCTGCGTCACCTGGCTGCCAAAGTCGATGATGAGAAGGCTGTCGTGGGATGTCTCTGTCATGCACGCGCCATAGGGCAGTGGCGCAGAATTCGCAAGGGATTTTCGCGCGGCAGAGCGCGTTTGCGCTATCTGCCGCGTGCTGCCACCGCACCGGTGGCAGAGCCAAAATCCCGGCCGTTTTCGCGAGAAACCTGTCGGGAATGTCGCTTTTCAACTTCAATGGCCGTAATCCTGCGGCGGCCTTTTGTCTGAGCGATATAATCACAGTCGCAACGAAATGCCTGTGGTGAGGAAAAACCATGACAGAAGCAGCTCCAGCAGCACCGCGCCGTCGCGCACGTGGAGGCGGTGGTGCCGCCCGTCGCGCAGAACGTACCGGCGTCAAGATCGACACCGCAAAATACATTGAGCGCAATATCCCGAACTTTGAGGTGCTGGGCGAAGAAGCGCTGCAGGCCATCGAAGCCAACGCCGAAACCATCCTCGAAGAGGTGGGCGTCAACTTCGTGAACAACCCCGCCGCGCTGGAACGCTGGCGTGCGGCTGGCGCCACCATTGATGGCGAGCGCGTGCGTATTCCCCGCGGTCTGGCCCGCGAACTGTGCAAAACCGCCCCATCCGAATTCACCCAGCACGCTCGGAACCCGGAAAAATCCGTGGTTGTCGGTGGTAAGAACATGGTGCTGGCGCCAGTCTACGGCCCGCCGTTTGTTCGCGATGCCAAAGGCGGTCGCCGCTATGCGACGCTGGATGATTTTCAGAAATTCGTGAAGCTGGGCTATATGTCCAAATGGCTGCACCATTCCGGTGGCACCGTTTGTGAGCCGACCGATGTACCGGTGAACAAACGTCACCTCGATATGCTGATGGCGCATATGACGCTGAGCGACAAACCCTTCATGGGATCGGTCACCGAACCCAGCCGGGCGCAGGATTCCATCGAAATGTGCGAAATCCTGTTTGGTAAGGATTTCGTGCGCGACAACACCGTGATGACCTCGCTGATCAACATCAACTCGCCAATGACATTTGACGATGTGATGATGGGCGCGCTGGAAGTCTATGCCGCCCATAACCAGGCCTGCATCATCTCGCCCTTCATCGTCGGTGGTGCGATGGCGCCGGTGTCTGTCGCCGGGACGCTGGTTCAGGTTCTGGCCGAAGTTCTGGCCGGTGTCGCCTATAGTCAGCTGATCCGCCCCGGTGCGCCGGTGATCTTTGGTGCCATGGTGACCTCGATCGACATGAATTCCGGTGCGCCCACCTTTGGCACGCCAGAGGCGTCGCATATCACATATGGCGCTGGCCAGTTGGCGCGACGTCTGGGGCTGCCGTTCCGGTCTTCCGGGTCGTTCTGTGGCTCTAAACTGCCCGACGCACAGGCCGCTTACGAGACCGCAAATTCGCTCAATATGGGTCTGCTGTCGGGCGTGAACTTCCAGCTGCACTCTTGTGGCTGGCTTGAGGGCGGTCTGGTCGCGGATTTTGAGAAATTCGTGATGGATGCCGATCAGCTGGGCGCGCTTCATGGTCTGGCCAAAGGGGTCGCGGTTGACGACGACACACTGGCCATGGGTGCGATCCGCGAAGTTGGTCCGGGTGGCCACTATCTGGGCTGCGAACACACGCAGGCCAACTTCAAAACCGCGTTCTGGAAATCCGACCTCTTGGACTACAAACCGTTCGAGACCTGGGAAGAGGAAGGCGCGCGCGATACGGTTGCTCTGGCCAGCAATCGGGTGGAGACATTGCTGAACGCCTATGAGGCACCGCCGCTGGATCCTGAGATCCTGGGCAAGCTGGAAGCCTATGTCGCCGAGAAGAAAGCCTCCATGCCTGACGCGTTCATGTAACAGCGGCGGTTCTTATCTGAACAGATACCGGTCGGCATAGGCCGGCTGCAGACGGCGGTCCCTTGGGGCCGCCGTTTTGCGTTTTCATCGCGCCTGCCGGTTAGGCGACTTTCAGATTGGGGCGGCGCAGCCCCTCTGCTTCTCCCATCAGGGCGATCAACACATCGACGTGGCGGGTTAGCGAATATCCGGCATCTCCCGTTTCACGCCTGCGGTTGTGATCGCGCTCCAGATCCAGAAGCCGCATCACGGCTGCTGCGGGCTTTGGCAAGGTGCCGTACCCAAGCACCCGTTTCAGATCACGCCGTCGACTATAATCGCGGGCGCCGATCCTTGCTGTCCGCACCAACAGCCGAGGGCGGCGCAAAGCGGCCAGATGACCAAAGATATCCTGCATCGTCATGTCCTTTCCAGCTCCGTTGATAGCGCTGTTTAACACAACTGTTGCGGGTGTTGCCGAAGGGGGCGGTTCGGCGAACGGTCTATTCGATATTGATTGATGAAAATTTGAAACCAATGATGTTCTGACTGAGACTATTCAGAAAAATCAGGCCAGTACGGTGAGTGGTGTCTGTGGATAACACGTAGGCGGCCCGTGGGAGGATAGTTTCGAATGATCACATGTGGGGTGATAAAATGCAAACTATGGCTGTATCCGGCTTGCCGGAATGGGTGCCTGAGGAGGCGTGCCGATATCTTGAACATACTGAAGCGGGCCGTTCGATCCGCAATCTTGCGAAACAGGCGGGCTGCCACCCGTCTACCGTATTGCGACAGGTTCGACGGGTTGAAACCCGTCGCGATGATCCGCTGGTTGATGGCGCGCTGGCGTCGCTTGCGGCCAGTCACTATGCCGAAGACATGCCCGGCCCCCGGCCGATGTCAGCCCGTGCGCTGGCGTTGGGGACCGTGCCCGCCTGCGCCGAGGCCTTTGAGAGCGAGGCGGTCGAGGTTCTGACCTGTCTCAACCCGCAGGGCGCGGTCCTTGCTGTGGCCGACGGGATGGAGAAGGCGGTGGTTGTGCGGGAGGCGGCAAGCGGTGACAAGAAGGTCGTTGTGGATCGCACCCTTGCAGAAGCACTGGCGCTGCGCGACTGGATCGCCTGTCCTGCGCCGGGGCGGCTCAGTCGCTATCATATCACGCCGGAGGGGCGCAGCGCGCTCAGCCAGTTTGTGGCCAGCCGCGAAAACCGCGCCCGGTCGCGGCTGGAAAGTGCCAGCCTGGCGACGCGTAAAACCAACCGCAACCGGCGGCGCCCCCGGCGCGCCCGCTACGGGCTAGGGGAGACGCCGCTGCATATGCTGGCGCGGCTGACAGATCGTGATGGCTCCCCGTTTCTGACCACCGATCTGGTGCGCGCGGGAGAGCGTCTGCGCGAGGATTTCGAACTGGCACAGGTGGCGGAGCATCTGGCGCAGACCTCGGCACAGTTCCGCGAGGGGGACTGCGGTCCCACTACGCCCCGCCGCCGACGGCCGGGACAGGCCGCATCGGCGGCGAAAAAGCGAGCTGCCGCCGCGCTGAATGCGCTCGGCGAGGGGCTGAGTGATATCGTGATGCGCTGTTGTTGCCATCTCGAAGGTCTGGAAGCCGCTGAACGCCAGCTGGGCTGGTCGGCCCGCTCCGGCAAGGTGGTGCTGCGTATCGCTCTGCAGCAGTTGAAACTACACTATGATGCGCAGCAGGCTCAGGATGAGCTGATCGGCTGAAGCCGTTGTATTTCTCACAAAAAAACCCGGCGCCATCGGGCACCGGGTTGGATTTTTCATCGCTTTGCCTGATACCGGGATCCAGCGGATCGGTCGGTATCTCAGACCCTCTGGATCAGGCGGCCACCTCGGCCTTGGCGGTCTTCAGGTGCTCCAGAACGGTTTCCGGCGAGGACACACCATAAGGGTCTTCGCCATGGTTGTCGCACAGGCCCGGCTCTTCGAACCATGCTTCGACCACGCCATTGTCGACGATGGCCGCATAGCGCCAGGAACGGTTGCCAAAGCCCAGGTTATCCTTGGCCACCAACATGCCGATACGGCGGGTGAATTCACCGGAGCCATCGGGGATCACACCGACGTTTTTCAGGTTCTGGGATTCGGCCCATTTGTTCATCACAAAGCTGTCGTTCACCGACATGCAGTAGATCGCATCGATGCCTTCGGCCTGAAAATCGGCAAAGCCTTTTTCAAAACCGGGCAGCTGATAGGTCGAACAGGTGGGGGTGAAGGCGCCGGGCAGGGAGAACAGCACAACGCGCTTGCCGGCAAAATAGTCGGCGGTGGTTTTGTCTTCCCAGCGGAACGGGTTCGGGCCGCCCACGGATTCGTCGCGAACACGGGTGCGGAAGGTCACGTCGGGCAGTTTTACGCCAGCTTTCATCATCGGCTCCTTAAGGATCAATTCGTCGTCGCGCGGTGATTTATAAGAGTTCTAAATCACCTGCAATGGGGTTTTCACGGGCGCAATGCCGCAGCGGTTGATGGGATGTGAATCCGGTCGAGATGGCTGCCAATTCGCGTCGTTTAACGAGAGCGATGCGACGTGTCCGCAGCGACTCGGCTGCGGGAATCCTGGGGCAGGCAGCCCGGTTGCCCGAAACCGGGTGGCGGGGTTGCAGTATCCGCATTCTGCATCATATTTTTAATATAAACAGTGTATTAGGGGGTAATGTTGTCCGGAGGGAGGATGTGGGCAGGGCGGAGAACTGGTCGTGCCAAGCGATTGCAACTATGTTACGAAGACCAAAAGACCACTGCCGCAAGGGAACATCGACGTGCGAGATCTGAAAATCCCCGAGCAACGCCACCCGGAAAAGGCGCATCGTCCTGACAATGCTCAGCCGAAGAAGCCAAGCTGGATCCGGGTCAAGGCGCCAGGGGGCAAGGGCTACGCGGAAACGCATAAGATCATGCGAGAGCATAAGCTGGTCACCGTCTGCGAAGAGGCGGGTTGCCCCAATGTTGGCGAATGCTGGAGCCAGGGCCACGCCACCATGATGATCATGGGTGAGGTTTGCACGCGGGCCTGTTCCTTCTGCAACATTGCCACCGGCAAACCGCCAGAGGCGCTTGATGTGTTTGAACCGGGCCGGGTTGCAGATGCGGTGCAAAAGCTTGGGCTGAACCACGTCGTTATTACCTCTGTGGATCGTGATGACATCGAAGATGGCGGCGCCGAGCATTTTGCCCAGACAATCCGCGCGGTGCGTCATCGCTCGCCCAAAACCACGATTGAAATCCTCACACCTGATTTTCTGAAATGCGATCCGTCGGTGCTGGAAAAAGTGGTCGAAGCGCGCCCGGATGTGTTCAACCACAATCTGGAAACGGTGCCCGGTCTCTACCCCGAAGTTCGCGCTGGTGCGCGTTATTTCCATTCGCTGCGGCTGCTGCAGCGGGTCAAGGAACTGGATCCGTCCATGTTTACCAAATCCGGCATCATGGTCGGCCTGGGTGAGGACGCGCAGGCTGTAAAGCAGGTGATGGACGATATGCGCGCCGCGGACATCGACTTCCTGACCATCGGTCAGTATCTCCAGCCGACGCCGAAACACCATGCGGTCGACCGGTTCGTGACGCCGGAAGAATTTGAAAGCTATGAGAAAGCCGCCTATGGCAAAGGCTTCCTTATGGTTTCGGCAACGCCGCTGACGCGGTCGTCTTACCACGCGGGCGATGATTTCGCCCAGCTGCGCGCCGCACGCAACAAAAAACTCGGCCTGGCATGACGCCGGACCGTCTGGCGCAGCTGACAGAGCTGCGCCATGCGTTGCACCAGATCCCGGAAATATCGGGGGCCGAGGGAAAGACTGCGGCGTTCATCGCTGACTTTCTGCGTGGCCATGATCCCGACCAGTTGCTGACCGGTCTGGGTGGCCATGGCGTTGCGGCGGTTTATGACGGTGCGGCAGATGGACCGACCGTGATGATCCGCTGTGAGCTGGACGGGCTGCCGATTGAAGAGCTTACTGATCAGCCCTATCGCTCGACACACCCGGGGCGCGGCCATCTTTGTGGTCATGATGGGCACATGACCATCGTGGCTGCACTGGCGCAGGATCTGGCCGCAAGGCGACCGGCACGGGGCCGTGTTGTGTTGTTGTTCCAGCCTGCGGAGGAGACCGGGCAGGGGGCGCGCGCTGTGATCGCCGACCCTGCGTTTCCGCAAATTGCTCCTGAGTATGCCTTTGCCCTGCACAATCTTCCGGGGCTGCCGGTCGGGGCTGTGGCCTTATGTGCTGAGGCGGCCAATTGTGCGTCCCGCGGGATGCGCATCCGGCTGATGGGCAAGACCTCCCATGCGGCGGCACCGCAGGACGGAATTTCACCGGCGGGTGCCATGGCGCAGCTGCTCCCGGCCCTGGTGGCACTTGCCGGAGGTCAGGATTTGGGGCCGGATTACGCGCTGGTCACACTCACCCATGCGCGCCTTGGCGAGGCGACATTTGGTATCGCGCCCGGTGAGGGCGAAGTCTGGGCCACGCTGCGCACAGTCAGTGATGCGCGAATGGAGGCGTTGATCGCTGAGGCCACAGATCTGACAGGTCGGATCTGCGCGGACAGTGGGGTGGGCTGTGACATCAGTTTTGACGATATATTCGACGCCTGCACCAATGACGCCGAGGCCGTGACCATCCTTCAGGCGGCCTGCCACGCCGCCGGGCATCCGGTTGAAATCCGCGATCTGCCGCAGCGTTGGTCCGAGGATTTCGGTCAGTTTGGGAAGACGGCAAGGGCGGCGATGGTCTGGCTCGGCTCAGGCGAAATGCAGCCGCAACTTCATAATCCTGACTATGATTTTCCCGATGACGCGATCCCGGTTGGCGTGTCCATTTTTACTGCCATCCTTGATGATCTTCTGAGATAAGTTATATTTAACAGCTTCTTATGTGCGCATGTTGATGTCGGAAAACGGCGATCAATCGATCAGCGCATCCACCAGAGCCACGGCGCCCACAATCGCCAGCGTGTCCCGCACCACTTCGTAAATTCGGTCATCCTTGCGGATATAGCGGTGACCCGGAGCAGGCGGCGCCAGCCCCCAACGGGCATGATCGTCGATATAGTCCCAGTCACCGCGCAGCTGTTGAAAGCCTTGGTGGCGCGGTTTGTGCTGTTTTTTGATCTGACCGGGGGCATGCTGCGCTGCGCTGTTCTTGTGGCCGGGCGCCCATTTCGGGGGCGCGGCGATCCCTGCGACAGGGGTAAGGGCAAGCGAGGCCGCAGCGATATAGGCCAGTCTCATTGTCGATCTCCTTTTTGGTCTCAACGCTTGGGTGAGCCTTGGAGGGGATCGGGGTATTTGGCAAACGGGCTGTGCAGAAAGACGCTGACGCAACAGCGGGCCATCGGCGGGCTGGTGCCGGTCTGGGGGAATCTTCAGTGCGCAGGGCGCGGTTGTTTGCGCCCCACGCCGGATTGCTCGGCGGATAATAGCGACCGGGAGAAGCCGGGCGCAGGTTCAGCCGTCTTCTGTGAAGCGGACTTTGCCGATGAAGGGCAGATTGCGGTTGCGCTGCGCGTAGTCGATTCCGTAACCGACGACAAATTCATCCGGGATCTCAAAGCCGATCCAATCAGAGCGAAAATCGACCTCACGACGCGAGGGTTTGTCGAGCAGCGCGATAGATTTCAGCCGGGCTGGCTGGCGGCTGCGCAACAGATGCGTCACGTGGTTCAATGTATGGCCGGTGTCGACAATATCCTCAACAACCAGCACATCACGGCCTTCAATTGCGCCGCGCAAGTCCTTGAGAATGCGGACTTCCCGGCTGCTTTCCATGGCGTCGCCATACGAGGACGCCTCAAGAAAATCGACCTCGATCGGCAGATCCAGTTCCCGCACCAGGTCGGCGATGAAGACAAAGCTGCCACGCAGCAGCCCCACCACCACCAGTTTGTCGGTGCCTTCAAATTCTGTCTGGATCTCGGCGCAAAGCTCTTCGATCCGCGCCGCAATGGCTTTGGCTGAGATCATCACATCGATGACATATGGCCGCTGTGTCATGGGTGCCCCCTTGAATTTCCCGCGCGTTCATATGACATGACGCGGGACGATCATAGCAGGAAATGCGCCTCTTATGCCTACCCATTCAGAAACCCGGCCAATGCCTTACACGGCTCAGCAGATGTATGATCTGGTGGCTGATGTCGGGGATTACCCCAAGTTTCTGCCATGGTGTTCCGCTGCCCGTATCCGCAGCCGCACGCCCTTGGGCGAGGCTGAGGTGATGGAGGCGGATCTGGTGATCTCCTTCAAAGTGTTCCGCGAGCGTTTTGGCAGCCGGGTGACATTGTTCCCGAACGACAAGAAAATCGACACGGAATATCTGGACGGGCCGTTCCGCTACATGAAATCCAACTGGGCGTTTGCTGATCGCGCGGACGGTGGTTGCGATGTGTCGTTCTTTGTTGATTTTGAGTTCAAGAATGCGGTGCTGCAGGGGATCATCGGCGTGGTGTTCAATGAGGCGATGCAGCGGATTGTGCGCGCCTTTGAACGTCGCGCGGCGGAGCTTTATGGATGATCAGCAACGGCAGCTAAGCTGCTGAATAAAAACGGGCCCGCGATGCAGGCCCGTTTATCTTTGTGCTGCTGGTTGATTGATGTCAGCTGGTCATGTCGTAGGCGCGTTCACCGTGAACCGTGATATCAAGCCCGTTGGTCTCGGTCTCCAGATCCACACGCAGCGGTGTGATCGCGGCGGTGACTTTGACCAGAACAATTGTCACAACGGCGGTGAAGACCCCAACCACAGCCAGACCGCCAAGCTGTGCGAACCAGCTGCCCGCGCCGAAGATCGCGATCATGATGGTGCCGAAGATGCCGCCGACACCATGCACGGCAAAGACATCAAGCGTGTCGTCGATCTTCAGCAGGTTTCTGACGACGTTCACGGCTTCCTGACAGAGGATACCCGCGACAGCACCGATCACCAACGCCTCGACCGGGCCGACAAAGCCGGAGGCAGGCGTGATGGAGGCAAGGCCCGCGATGGTGCCGGTGACGAGGCCCACCATGGACGCCTTGCCATATTTGACCTTCTCCCACAGCGCCCAGGTCAGCGAGGCGGTGGCGGCGGAGATATGGGTGACAGTCAGCGCCATCGCCGCGCCACCGTCAGCAGCCAGCTGGGAGCCACCGTTGAAGCCAAACCAACCAACCCAGAGCATGGCCGCGCCGATGAAGACATAGCCGGGGTTGTGCGGCGGTGTGGTGCGGTTTTTGCGAGGGCCAAGGAAAATCGCGATGATCAGCGCAGCGAGACCCGCAGTTTCATGCACCACGATGCCACCGGCAAAGTCGCGCACGCCGACCGCGCCAAAGATGCCGCCATCGGCCAGCATACCACCGCCCCAGATCCAGTGTACGACTGGCGCGTAGCACAAAAGCATCCAGAGGCCGGAAAACACCAGCACAAAGCCAAACCCCACGCGCTCGACATAGGCGCCGACGATCAGCGCGGGCGTGATGATGGCGAAGGTCATCTGGAAGGCAAAAAACAGAACCTCGGGCAGGGTGCCGGAGAGGCTATCGGCGGTGACGCCGGACAGGAACATCTTGTCCAAGCCTCCCCATAGGCCGGAGGTGCCGCTTCCGAAGGCAATGGAATAGCCGAAGGCCAACCACAGAACGCTCATCAAACAGGCAATGGCGTAGCATTGCATAAACACGCTGAGCACATTTCGGGCGCGGACAAGGCCGCCGTAAAACAGGGCAAGCCCCGGCAAAGTCATGAAGAGGACAAGGGCCGTGGCCACAATAATCCAAGCTGTATCGGCTGCGTTCATCCGCCGTTCCTTCCGCGTGTCAGGCTGTTTCTTGATCTGAGGCCTGACAAAGCGGAACTGGGGCGTTGAAAAAAGCGGCAGGTTTCAAATTTGCGCTAGAAAAGCGGGCTTTTGTTAAAATGCTGAAAAATTGAGCGGTCCTGCGCGCGCGATGCTCAATTCGCGCCCGTTCTATGAAATAGCGGCAGATGGGCTGTGGTTTGCGTCAGCCTTGCGGATTTGCCGTAAGGGATTGCCAGATCAGCGACAGCGCGTGGTCGCGTGTCGCTGCGCGCACCTGTTCGCGGCCAAGCGGGCCAAAATCAACCGTCTCGACATGGGTTGGCAGCTTTTGCTGTGCCAGGGCAAAGCACACACGCCCCTCGGGCTTATGCTCAGAGCCGCCGGGGCCTGCGATGCCAGTGACCGCGATGCTCAGGGTGACGTCAGAGCGGGTCAGCGCCCCTTCGGCCATTTCGACAGCGACCTCCTCGCTGACGGCGCCGACAGCGGCAAGGGTACTCTCGCGCACGCCGAGCATCTCCTGCTTGGCGCGGTTTGAGTAGGTGACATAGCCCCGGTCAAACACTGAAGAGGATCCCGGAATATCCGTGAGGGCGGCTGCGATCATGCCTGCGGTGCAGCTCTCGGCGGTGGCAATGGTGACCCCTTTCGCACGGGCCTCGTGGATGAGGGCAGCGACATCCATGATCACATTCCCAACACGCCATGTGAGAAGCCAGCAAGGGCGGCCACGCCGATCGCCGCGAGGATACCAGCGATGATGTCATCCATCATCACGCCAGTTGCGCCCTTTTGGCGGTCGGCCCAGCCGACAGGGCCGGGTTTCCAGATGTCAAACAGCCGAAACAGCACGAAGGCCGCGATCCAACCGGGCCAGAGTGCTGTGATGGCGATGTCATGCGCCCATGCAGGGTAAGAGATTGCCCAGAGCGCGATGAACTGGCCTGCGACCTCATCCAGTACAAATTCGGAGGGATCCATGTTTTCGCGGTTGCGGGTCATTGCCTCCGCAGCCCAGACACCGACGACCATGCAAATGACGGTCGCAAGCGCCAGCAGAAGAAACCCGCCCAACTGGTGCAGGACAAACGCCATGGGAAGGGCTGCCAGCGACCCCCATGTGCCGGGAGCGGGTCGCAGATAGCCAACGCCGCCCACGGTGCCGATCAGGAAAGCAAGACGCGATTTTTTCATGATTTCACCACGCAGGCTGTGGCGATGGCGGCGATGCCTTCGCCCCGCCCGGTAAAGCCGAGCCGTTCGGAGGTCGTCGCCTTGATCGAGACACGGGAAATGTCGATAGAGAGGATCTGAGCCACTGCGGCGCGCATGGCGGGCGCATGGGGGGTGATCTTCGGGAATTCACAGACCAGCGTACAATCCACATTGGAGATCTGATAACCCTTTGAGCGGGTCAGATCGGCGGCGTGGCGCAGGAAGATATCGCTGGCGGCACCTTTCCATTGGGGATCCGAGGGCTGGAAGTGGCGGCCAATGTCGCCCTCCGCCAGCGCGCCGTATAGGGCATCGGTGATGGCGTGCAGCCCGACGTCTGCATCAGAATGCCCCTGAAGGCCGCGATCATGGGCTACGGGCACACCGCAGAGCACGACCTCGTCCCCCGGTCCGAACCGGTGAACATCATAGCCATTGCCAAGCCTTACATCCATGTCGCCCCCTAATATGCGCGCGGTCCGGTCGAAATCTTCCGGACAGGTGATTTTCATATTGTCTGGGTCGCCCGGAATGATGGCAACGTCAATCCCTGCCGCGCGGGCGACCTCCACATCATCGGCGGCGTCACCCCCCTCTGCGGCAAGTTGGTGATGGGCGGCGCGGATTTGCGGCAGGTGAAAGCCTTGCGGGGTCTGCGCTGCAAACAGGCCACTGCGGTCTTCGGTGCCGGTGACATAGCCATCCCGCCCACGCCAGAGCGCATCCGTCACGGCCAGCGCCGGGGCGGCGGCCAAATGGGTATCGAGCACGGCCATCACCTCCCCGATCACGCGGGCAGAGACACAAGGCCGGGCGGCATCATGGATCAGCACCCGGTCGAGACCATGTTCAGCCAAGAGATCCAGACCGTTTGCCACCGATTGCGCCCGTGTGGATCCGCCGGTGGTCAGAAAGATTCCATCACGGGAGGAGAACTCCTGCCAGTGGTCGTGATCTTCGGCAGAGAGGACCAGCGCGATCCGGTCCACGCCTGCGCCAAGAAACGCGTCCAGCGTCCAGTCTATCACCCGGCGTCCCGCCAGCGGGCGCCATTGCTTTGCCAGACCTCCGCCAGCGCGCAGACCCTTGCCTGCGGCGACAATCAGGGCGGCGGTTTGGTGTTTCGGGGCGTGGGTCACCTCGGGTGTGCCTGCGGTGGCGGCTGCAGGCACTGATGGGAAGGGATCAGACGGCATAGGGCGCCTCTTTGTTGGGTCGCAATTGTTTAGGAGGTGATGCAAGGGGAGGCAATGGCAGGAGGTCACCCTGGGTAATATGCCTAAAAATTAGGCATATGCCAAAAGATGCAGCCTTGCCGCCGGGGGTTTCATTGTCGCATAGAGGCTGCTTCGGTTAGAAACGCTTCATATGCACAAGGATTAGGCAGTTGTCCTTCACTCTCGGTTCCACTTCTCTGACCCCTCCCATCGCGCTGGCGCCGATGGCTGGAATCACGGATCGCCCCTTTCGTGATCTGGTGCGCAGCTTTGGTGCCGGTCTGATGGTGAGCGAGATGGTCGCCAGTCAGGAAATGGTACAGGCCAAACCCGGCGTGCGTGAACGGGCCGAACTGAGTGCGGATGTCGAGAATACGGCAGTGCAGATTGCCGGGCGCGATGCCTATTGGATGGCAGAGGCCGCACGACAGGTGGAGAGCCACGGTGCCAAGGTCATTGATATCAATATGGGCTGCCCCGCCAAGAAGGTGACCAATGGCTATTCAGGCTCGGCCCTGCTGAAGACGCCGGATCATGCGCTGTCTCTGATTGAGGCGGTGGTGGCCGCAGTGTCGGTGCCGGTTACGCTGAAAACGCGGCTTGGCTGGGACGACAATAGCCTGAATGCCGCCGATGTGGCCCGCCGCGCGCAGGACGCAGGCGTGCAGATGGTGACCATTCACGGGCGCACCCGATGTCAGTTCTACAAAGGGTCTGCCGACTGGAAGGCGATTGCAGCGGTCAAAGGCGCGCTGAACGTGCCATTATTGGCCAATGGCGATATCGTGGATACGGCGACCGCTCGAACCGCGCTGGCACAGTCCGGCGCGGATGGTGTGATGATCGGGCGTGGGGTACAGGGCAAACCCTGGCTGCTGGCTGAGGTGGCCCATGACATCTGGGGCAGCGCTGCGCCCGAGGTGCCGACCGGGTCGGATCTGGTTCAGATGGTCAGTGCTCACTATGAGGCAATGATTGCGTTCTACGGTACCGATCTTGGTCTGCGGGTCGCACGCAAACATCTGGGCTGGTATATGGATGAGGCCGCTACCGCGTCTCCCCTGCGGCGCGAGGTGCTGACTGCTAAGGCGCCCAAAACGGTGCTGCAGCTGCTGCCTGATGCGCTGATCGGTGGCGCTGGGCCGGATTGCAGCCCCGACCTCGCGGCAGGGCAGGCGGCATGACACAGGATATGACTGGATCAGGGACTGCGCAGAATTGGAACGGTGCCGATAGCGCGCTTTGGGCCTCGCTGCCTGTGCCGGCCTTTGTGATTGATCCGGAGGCCCGGATCGAAGATGTGAACTCTGCCGGTGAAGGGTTTCTCAATACCTCGCGCAAGGCGCTGCTGGGCAAGGCGATCTGGCAACATGTGATCATTGCTCCCGCCATCGACGAGGCGGTGGCGCGCGCCCGCGACAATGGTACGCCTTTGTTTGTCAATGACATCGACGTTGGGGCGCCAGGGCGGGCGCCGCTGCAATGCAATGTACAGGTGGCACGGGTGCAGGGTGTTGAGGGGCGGATGCTGATCCTGCTCTCCCCGCGCGAGCTGGCCGGACGCCTGACGCAGAACCATTCCGCCAAATCTGCCGCGCAATCCGCGATTGGTATGGCCGAGATGCTGGCCCATGAGATCAAGAACCCGCTGGCGGGTATCACAGGTGCTGCGCAGCTGTTGTCGATGGGGTTGTCAGGCGATGATCTGGAATTGACCGACCTGATCGTCAGCGAAAGCCGACGCATCGTGAAACTGCTGGAGCAGGTGGAACAATTCGGAAACCTCTCCACCCCGGCCTTTCAGGAGGTCAATATCCACGATGTATTGGATCGGGCGCGCCGGTCGGCCCTGTTGGGGTTCGGCGCTCATATGACCATCATTGAGGATTACGATCCCTCCCTGCCCATGGCCTGGGGGGATGGGGACCAGCTTTTGCAGGTGGTGTTGAACCTGCTGAGGAACGCAGCAGAGGCTGCGGATCCGGGGGGCGGCACCATACGGATCCGTACGTTCTACGAGCACTCCTTCCGACTGCGCCGCAGTGATGGATCCGGCAAGCTGTTGCCGCTGCAAATCGAGATTTCGGACGATGGCCCCGGACTGCCTGAGGCAATCCGCGATGATATCTTTGATCCCTTTGTCTCTGGCCGGGAGAATGGCACCGGATTGGGGCTGGCACTGGTCAGCAAGATCATTGCCGATCACCAGGGCTGGATCTCAGTCAATTCCGAACCCGGCCAGACGGTTTTTCGACTGTCACTGTCGCGTGTGCCCACCGCACCGCGTCCTGTACCCATCCCAAACGCCCTAGGGCAGGAGTAGCACATCATGGACGGCACTGTTCTGGTCGCAGATGACGATCGCACAATCCGCACGGTTTTGACCCAGGCCTTGACGCGCGCGGGCTGCAAGGTCCATGCGACCTCTTCTCTGACGACGCTGATGCGCTGGGTGGGCGAGGGGAAGGGCGATGTCGTGATCTCCGATGTGATGATGCCGGATGGCAACGGGCTGGAGATGCTGCCCAAAATTGCGGACGACCGGCCGGGGCTACCGGTGATTGTGATTTCGGCGCAGAACACCATTATGACCGCGATTAAGGCGGCGGAGGCGGAAGCCTATGATTACCTGCCCAAACCGTTTGATCTGCCGGAGCTGATGAAGCGCACCGCCAAGGCGCTGACCGAAAGGCGGAGCGGGCCGGGGGCGCTGCGCGCTGCTACGCAGGCTGGTGGCCCGGCGGGAGGGGCGGAGACCGCAGGCGAGAGCCATGAGGATCTGCCGCTGGTCGGGCGCACCGAGGTGATGCAAACGCTCTACCGGCTGATCGCGCGGGTGATGAACACCGATATACCCCTGTTGATCACGGGTGAAAGCGGCACAGGAAAATCACTGATTGCCCGGTCGATGCATGATCTGTCGGACCGCCGCACCCTGCCGTTTGTCCGGGCGGAGGCGGCCGATCTGGCGTCACTTGAAGGTCCGGCGCAGTTGCTGGCTGAGGTTCGTGGAGGGACGCTTCTGCTGGATGAGCTGGCGGATCTGTCGGAGGAAGCCCAGGCCCGTGTCGTGCGGATGATGGATGCACCGGGGGATCATCAGCCCCGGTTCATCGCCACCAGTCAGCAGGATCTCACTGCAGCGATGGAGGCTGGTGGTTTGCGACAGGACCTCTACTACCGGATCAGCGGCACCGAGCTGCCGGTGCCTGCGCTGCGTGCCCGCGTTGATGATATCTCCCTGCTGTGCGCGCATTTCCTCACTCGGGCCGAGAACGAGGGCGCGCCGCACCGTCGGCTGAGCGAGGCGGCGCGGGAGCCGCTGCGGCAGTTCCCGTGGCCGGGCAATGTCCGCCAGCTGGAAAACGTGGTGCGCCGTTTGGCGCTGACTGCGCGCAGCGAAGAGATCAGCCTCGACGAAGTCAATGCCGCGCTGGGCGCGCAATCGGGTGGTGAGCCGATGGCAGCGACAGGCAGCACACTCAGCAGTGAGAAACTGTCGGAATCAGTGGCGCGACATTTGCAGCGCTATTTCGATCTGCACGGCGATATGCTGCCGCCTCCAGGTCTATATGCCCGTCTGATGCGCGAGGTTGAGACCCCGTTGATTGAAATATCGCTCGCAATGACGGGCGGAAATCAGGCAAAATGTGCGGATTTACTTGGCATTAACCGCAATACGCTGCGCAAGAAGATCACAGATCTTGATATTGAGGTGACACGCCGCCGCAAACTGATGTAATATCGCCACAGAACCGTGGCAGATCGGCGTTTGAGCTGGTGATGATCACGATATATGGCGGTCGACCAGAAGGGTCGCACATCAGGATGAGGGCAGTACGTGGCGCAGAGGTCACATCTCCGTTCGGCATATGGGCCATTTGCGGCCCTTGACCGGTGGCGCAGAACGCGCAGGGCTCGCAATGTTGGCGCGCTCGGGCTGGTTGTTCTGGGCCCGGTGCTGGCGCTTTCGACATTTTTGATCATTGGCCCGTTTTCGCAAGGGGTGGCGTCGCTGTCGCTGCGGCTGATCCTGCTTGCCGATCTGATCTATGTGTTGGCCGTCGCGGCGCTGGTGCTGACGCAGGTGGGACGTCTGATCGCCGCGCGGCGGGCCAAATCCGCAGGCTCCAGGTTGCACCTGCGTCTGATCGGGGCCTTCGCCTTTCTGGCGCTGACGCCCACCGTGATCGTGGCGCTCTTTGCCGGGCTGACGGTCAATGTCGGCCTTGAAGGCTGGTTCTCTGACCGAGTGCGGCAGGTTGTGGGCAGCTCTCTGGCGGCGGCGGAGGCCTATCAGGATCAGCAGCAACGTGACCTTTCCGAGGATGCGGTGGCGCTGGCACGCTATATCGACAACAGCCGAAACCGCAATTTCTTCATCAGCGACGGGCAGTTGCGTCAGGTGCTGACACAGGGGCAATTGCAGATCCAGCGCGGCCTACAGGAAGCCTATGTGGTGGACGGCGCCGGAACCATCCGGGCCCGTGGCGAGCGGTCGTATGAGTTCGACTTTGAGGAGCCGCGCACGGCGGATATCAGCCAGGCCTCTTTTGAAGGGGTCACCCTGATCCAGGACTGGGACAACAGCGAGTTGCGCGCGCTGGTGCGGCTGGATGCGTTTGTCGACCGGTTTCTCTATGTCAGCCGGGATGTGGACGGTGAATTGCTGAGTCTCTTGGATGACACCAAGGAAACCGCGCATCTTTATCAACAGTTGGAGAGCGAGCGGGGGCGGGTGCTGTTTGACTTTGTCCTGCTGTACCTTGGCTTTGCTGTGATCCTGATCCTGGCGGCGATGTGGCTGGGCATGTGGTTTGCCGAACGGCTGTCGCGCCCGGTCGGGCGGCTGACCATTGCGGCGCGGCGTGTCGGGGCGGGCAACCTGAATGTGCAGGTGCCGGAGGACGACGGCGATGATGAGATTTCGCAGCTGGGACGCTACTTTAACCAGATGACACTTGAGCTGCGGGAACAACGCGACACGCTGCTGGAAAACACCCATCAGATTGAGCGCCGCCGCCGGTTGTTTGATTCCGTGCTGATGTCGGTGACCTCCGGCGTGGTGGGGCTGGATTCTGAGGGGCGCGTCACCTTTGTGAACCGGTCTGCGGAGCGGCTGCTGGGGTGGAGTGGTGATCGCCAGTCGTTGGCCTTGGCGGTGGCTGTGCCGGAGTTCGGACCGTTGTTTCAGGAACTGACCGAAACTGGCGCCGACGTGGTGCAGGGCGAGATCAAGGTGACTCGCCAAGGGCAGCTGGAGAACCTTCTGGTGCGGATGTCCCCTCGACGGAGCGAGGAAGACCGGCTTGAGGGCTATGTGGTGGCCTTTGACGATGTTACGGACCTGGTCAGCGCGCAGCGGATGGCGGCCTGGGGCGATGTTGCGCGCCGGATTGCCCATGAGATCAAGAATCCGCTGACACCCATCCAGCTAAGTGCCGAGCGCATCAAACGCAAATTTGCACCCAAGCTGGGCGAAGAAAACAGTGATCTCCTGCAATCCATGACAGATGTGATTGTACGTCAAACCAACGACTTGCGCCGTATTGTTGATGAATTCTCCAAATTTGCCCGTATGCCGGAACCCGAGCGGCGTGAGGAAGATCTGGTGAAGCTGCTGCGCGATGCGGTGACCCTGCAAAAGGCAGGTCAGCCTGATCTGCGCATTGTCGCGGATCTGCCGACGGAACCGATGCTTGCGGATCTGGACGCGACGATGATTGGTCAGGCATTGACCAATTTGATCAAGAATGCAGGCGAAGCCGTTGAAACACTGAAACAAAAAGGCACGGTTGCGGATCTTGATCCGGAAATCCGCATCGCTGTAAGTCCGACGAAATCCGGCTATGAGGTCACCATCGCCGACAATGGCATCGGTCTGCCAGAAGACCGTGCCCGTTTGTTTGAACCCTATGTGACCACCCGCGACGAAGGCACAGGTCTTGGCCTGCCGATCGTCAAGAAAATTATCGAAGAACACGGCGGAACACTGGTGCTGGAAGATGCGCCGGTTTTCGACGGTCAGGCCCACTACGGGGCCATGGCTGTGATCCGCCTGCCTGCTGCACATGAGGCGGCAGACCATCATAAGAGTACAGTGAAAGCAGGTCTGACATGAGTGACATTCTGATTGTTGACGATGAACGCGACATCCGTGAGCTGGTTTCTGATATCCTTGAGGATGAAGGCTACGCGACGCGCAAGGCTGGCAGTTCCGAGGAATGCATGGCCGCGCTGAATGAGGCGCCGCCTGCGCTCATGGTGCTGGATATCTGGCTGAAGGATAGCCAGATGGACGGCATCGACATTCTGAAAGTGGTGAAACGGGACAATCCGGAGATCCCCGTGGTGATCATTTCAGGTCATGGCAATATCGAGATCGCGGTCGCTGCGATCAAGCAAGGCGCCTATGACTTTATCGAAAAACCTTTTAATATTGACCAGTTACTGGTCGTTATTCGCCGCGCGATGGAGACATCAAAGCTGCGCCGCGAGAACACTGATCTGAAACGTCAGGACTCGGGTGCCAGCGAAATGATCGGCGCCTCAGCCGCCTATCGTGCCCTGGTCAGCCAGCTGGATAAGGTCACCAAATCCAACGGGCGGGTGATGCTGACCGGGCCTGCGGGCAGCGGCAAGGAAATCGCCGCGCGCTATATCCATACCCAGTCGAACCGCGCCTCAGCGCCCTTTGTGACCGTAAACTGCGCCAGCATTGAGCCGGACCGGATGGAAGAGGTGCTGTTCGGCCGCGAAAGTGCCGAGCGCGGAGTTGAACCGGGCCTGCTGGAGCAGGCGCATGGCGGCGTTGTCTTCTTTGATGAGGTTGCGGATATGCCGCTTGGCACCCAGTCAAAGATTCTGCGGGTGCTGGTTGATCAGCAGTTCCAGCGGGTTGGCGGCTCTGACAAGGTACGGGTGGACCTGCGGGTCATTTCAGCGACCAATAAGGACCTTGAGCGTGAGATTGAGGCGGATCGCTTCCGTCAGGAGCTTTATCATCGCCTGAATGTGGTGCCGATCCCGGTTCCGTCACTGGCGGACCGTCGCGAGGATATCCCGCTGCTGGCGGACCATTTCATCGAGCAGTTCAACCAGAGCCAGGGTCTGCCGCTTCGTAGGCTGAGCGAAGATGCCGTTGCGTTGATGCAGACCATGCTGTGGCCGGGCAATGTGCGCCAGTTGAAGAACATGGTGGAACGTGTTCTGATCCTTGGTGAAAACAGCGGTCCAATTGAGCCGAAAGATCTGCCGCGTGAAGAGGAAGCGGTGGAAGATCAGAGCCGTGTTGTGCTGTCCGGCGCACTTGCAACGCTGCCATTGCGGGAGGCGCGTGAGGCCTTTGAGCGGGAATATCTGCTTACTCAGATCAACCGCTTCGGCGGCAATATCAGCCGCACGGCCTCCTTTGTTGGGATGGAACGTTCAGCCCTGCACCGCAAACTGAAATCGCTGGGGGTGGTGACCTCCAACAAGGCAGGCGCGCGGATCGCCCATGTGGAGAAAGAAACCGAGGAGGATATGGCCTGAGACAGGCTGTATCCACGCAGATTATTTATATTTCAGGGCTTTGGCGGCGATCTCTGATGTGCTGACGGATCAGGGCGCCGTTGCGACGATCTGGGGCGATTGCCCGCGTCGCGCAATCGCGCAGGATGTCTGGGTCAGCGCCGGAAGTGTCGATGCACGGCGGGTGCCGACCGCATCCGCCACCGATTGCGGACAGCGTTTTACTGCGATGGTTTGATAGCCTTTGGATGCCATGCAGGACTGTTCCACTCGCTCGCGCAGATCTGCGTTGACGTCGACGGTATAGATGCCACCATCCTCCCAATAGCCGGTACGGTGATAGCAGCGCCCATTGCGGCAGATTTCCCCGCCAGGGCGATAGATAGGCGGGTGCTGTCGGATCTGGGTCGCCACCGGCGCATCCCTCAGGGCGCTGACCTCACAGCTGAGCAGATCAGCGTCGCGTCGGGCGACATCGGCACCGGCGCGGTAATAGACTGGAACCGGCCCGCAGGCCGCCAGCGCTGAGGCCAACAAGAGCGCGGCAAACGTATGTTTTCCGATGGGCATACTGTGATTGTGCGGCAGAATTCGCAGTAAGACAATTGAATTGACCGTTACAGCGGCTTCTGTCATTCAAAACCGGCGATTGCGCGTATCAGCGCCCCGAGGGACAAGCACATGAAAGTTATTATTTGTGGCGCAGGTCAGGTCGGCTGGCAGATCGCCCGCCACCTGTCGGGTGAGCACAACGACGTGACAGTGGTGGACAATAATCCCGATCTGGTGCGCCGTGCGACGGATACGCTGGATGTTCAGGGGATTGCGGGCTTTGCCTCGTACCCGGATGTGCTGACCCGGGCCGGGGCGCGGGACGCGGATATGATCATCGCGGCCACCCATTCCGACGAGGTGAATATGGTCACCTGTCAGGTGGCGCATTCGGTGTTTTCCATCCAGCGAAAGATCGCGCGACTGCGCTCCAAGAGCTACCTGGAAGCGATCTATTCGGATTTATACCGGCGTGACCATCTGCCAATCGATGTGGTGATCAGTCCCGAGCGCGAGGTGGCGGCCGCGGCGATGCAGCGCCTGTCTGCGCCGGCTGCCTTTGATACCGAGATGTTCATGGAGGGCGGTGCGCAGCTTCTTGGGGTGCAGATCGATGAGGATTGCCCTGTCGTCAACACGCCGCTGCGCCAGCTGACCGATCTGTTTTCGACCCTGCGCGCCATTGTGGTCGGTATCCGCCGGGATGGCAGTCTGTTTGCACCTGAGCCGGGTGACCAGCTCTTTGTGGGCGACAGTGCCTATGTGTTTGCCCATGTCGAGGACGTGAGCCGCACAATCGAAGTCTTTGGCAAACAACAGAAACGTCAGGATCGTGTGGTCATTGTCGGCGGGGGGAACGTCGGGCTTGAGGTGGCGAAGGCACTGGAATCCCGTACGGGACGCACGCGCGCCAAGATGATTGAGCGGAACCGCAAATGCGCCGAGCGTGCCGCAGAGACGCTGGAACGGACGATTGTTCTGAACGGCGATGGTCTGGACCGCAGCCTGATGATTGAGGCGGGGATCGACCGGGCTGACGCCATGTTGGCGGTGACTGATGACGACAAGGTCAATATGTTGGCAGCTGTGCGGGCCAAGGCGGAAGGCTGCCCTCTGGCGATTGCGCTGATCAATGATCCGACACTGGTGCCGCTGATGGCACCGCTTGGTATTGATGCCTATATCAACCCACGTGCCACTACCGTAAGCTCGATCCTGCGCCACATTCGCTATGGCCGGGTGCGGCAGGTCTATTCGATCGGCGACGCCGAAGCGGAGGTGATTGAGGCCGAGGTCATGTCGACCTCTCCAATGGCCGGACAAATGATCCGCGATATCGATTTTCCCGAAGGTGTGCTGGTTGGCGCCGTCAGCAAAAACGGTGTGGTGATGCGCCCAACCGGCGGTATGCGGATCGAGGAGGGCGATGTGATCGCGCTCTTTGCCATGGCTGCGGATGTGCCCGAGGTCGAGCGCCTGATGCAGGTCTCGATTGACTTCTTCTAGGATGTCGCGGCACCGCAAACCGTCGCAGGAACGGACACGGGGTCTCTTCCGCCTGCCACTGTTCCTGCTGATCCTGCTGGTGGCGGCGCTGGCGATGTGGGTGCCGGCCATCCATGCGCTGATCCTGGATGATCATCAGACCTCGCGCAGCTTTTTTTACTCCGGCGTTGTGGGGCTGATGGTGGTTGTGCTTGTCGGGCTATCGATGGGCAATCGCGTGCCGCGCTACAGTATGCCGGGGCAGTTGACCTCGCTGCTGGCCAGTTTTGCAGTGCTGCCTGCGTTTCTGGCGGTTCCGGTGCAGGACGCGTTGGGGAATACCAGCTACCTCAATGCTTATTTCGATATGGTCAGCGCCATTACCACGACGGGTGCGGATGTATTTTCCGACCCGAACCGGCTGCCGCCCAGCGTACATCTGTGGCGCGCCATGGTCGGCTGGTTGGGGGGGCTGCTGATGTGGGTTGCGGCCTCGGCCATTCTCGCACCGCTGTCGCTGGGCGGGTTTGAGGTCACCGCACGGGGCGAGCCGGGGCGGGGCACCGAAACACCCCTGCATATGCAGCGCGCGGATCCGCGCCGCAAGCTGGTGGTGGTGACCAAAACCCTCGCGCCGCTTTATGCCGGGCTGACGCTGGTGCTGTGGATTTTGCTGATCATCACCGGTGAGACGGCCTTGGTGGCGCTCGGCCATGCGATGTCGGTTCTGGCCACCTCTGGTATTTCCGCGGTTGGCGGGGTGGAGAATGGCGCCAGTGGCATTGCCGGCGAAATGGTGATGTTCCTGTTCATGTTCTTTGCCCTGTCGCGGCTCACGTTCTCGACCGATACGGTGACCAGTGGTCATAGTCGGCTGGACCGGGATCCTGAGTTCCGCATCGGCCTTCTGATCGTCTTTGGCGTGCCGTTGCTGCTGTTTCTGCGTCACTGGATTGCCAGTTTTGATGTCGCGACCACCAGCGATCTGATGCAGGGTCTGCACTCCTGGTGGGGGGCAACGTTTACTGTTTTGTCGTTCCTGTCGACCACCGGGTTTGAAAGCGCCGACTGGGAAACCGCGCGGCAATGGTCCGGGTTGAATACACCCGGCATGATCCTTCTGGGGCTGGCAGTGATTGGTGGCGGTGTGGCAACCACCGCTGGTGGTGTGAAATTGCTGCGGGTCTATGCGCTCTATCTCAATGGTTTGCGGGAGATGGAACGGCTGGTACATCCGTCCTCCGTGAGCAATGAGGGCAAGGGCAACCGGAGGCTGCAAAGCAATGGTGCTTTTGTGGCCTGGGTGTTCTTCATGCTGTTTGCTTTGTCTTTGGCGGTGATCAGCATCAGCCTCGCCGCTGTGGGGTCGGATTTTGAGCAGGCTTTGATTCTGACCATTGCGACACTCTCGACCACAGGACCGCTGACGGAAATAGCCGGGTCCGAACCCATCGCGCTTATTCATCTGACGGCCACAGCAAAGCTGATCCTGTGCTTTGCCATGGTACTGGGGCGGCTGGAAACTCTGGCGATCATTGCGCTGATGACACCAAACCTCTGGCGCAGTTGATCAATCATGGTTACCGTGAACGTCATATGAGTAATTTTCGGGTGGAAACTCCGACTATCTGCGTTCATAGTATTCATTAACAGGGCGCTGGTCCGCAGCGCGACAAGAACAAAGGCGAGATAATAATAATGGCTTCGGACAGACAGAATCTTCAGGATGCCTTCCTGAACCACGTTCGTAAAACCAAGGTTCCGGTCACCATCTTTCTGATCAACGGCGTAAAGTTGCAGGGTGTGATCACATGGTTTGACAATTTCTGTGTCCTGCTGCGTCGGGACGGGCAGTCGCAACTGGTTTACAAACACGCCATCTCGACGATCATGCCTGCCCAGCCGATCAGCCTGTATGAAGGTGAAGACGCCTCTTGATGGAGCATGATAGGACGCCCACCCGTGCCTGGGTGGTGCATCCCGATATCAAATCAGACCGCGACCGCCGCGACCCGGTGTCCGCCCTTGCTGAGGGCGTGTCCCTGGCGGAGGCGTTGCCCGACATTGAGGTGATCGGATCGGCTGTTGTGCGCCTTCCAAAGGCGCATGCGGGCATGCTGTTTGGATCGGGTAAAATCGACGAGTTGAAAGCGCAGTTCCACGATGAAGAGGTGGAACTGGTGTTGATTGACGGCCCGGTCTCGCCGGTGCAGCAACGCAATCTGGAGAAGGCCTGGAAGGTCAAGATTCTTGACCGGACCGGGCTGATCCTTGAGATCTTTTCGGATCGCGCGCGCACCCGTGAAGGTGTGTTGCAGGTGGAAATGGCGGCACTGAGCTATCAGCGGACGCGGTTGGTGCGGGCCTGGACCCACCTGGAACGTCAACGGGGCGGGCTTGGCTTTGTCGGTGGTCCCGGCGAAACCCAGATCGAGGCGGACCGCCGCGCCATTGACGAGCAACTCGTTCGTCTGCGCCGTCAGCTGGACAAAGTGGTGAAGACCCGGACGTTGCATCGCGCGGCGCGGGCCAAGATTCCCTATCCGATCGTAGCGCTGGTCGGCTATACTAACGCCGGTAAATCGACACTTTTCAACCGGTTAACCGGGGCTGAGGTGATGGCGAAGGATATGCTCTTTGCCACTTTGGACCCGACAATGCGCCGGGTGCAGCTGCCGGATGGGCCGGAAATCATCCTGTCGGATACCGTTGGATTTATCTCGGATCTGCCGACGGAACTGGTTGCCGCCTTCCGCGCCACGCTGGAAGAGGTGCTGGCCGCAGATGTGGTCGTGCATGTGCGCGACATCAGCCATGACGAGACCCAGAACCAGGCCGCAGATGTCGAGAGCATTTTGGCCTCCCTCGGGGTTGATGACAGCCGCGCGCGGCTGGAGGTCTGGAACAAGCTGGATCTTCTGGACGACGAACAGGCCGAGGCCCGCCGTCAGCGCGCGGAACGTGAGGACGGCATTCACGCCATCTCTGCGATCAGTGGTGAAGGGCTGGAGGATCTGCTGGCGGATATCACGTCGCAGTTGCGTCTTATCCGTCATGAGGATGAGATCACCCTGACATTTGCGCAAGGCAAGCAACGTGCTTGGCTGTTTGAACAGGATGTTGTGCAAAGCGAAACGCAGACAGAGACTGGGTTTGAGCTGACGGTTCTGTGGACCGAGACCCAGAAGAACCGTTTCGCCGCCCTTTGATCTGAGTTTCTGACGAGTTATCAAAAACCCCCGCGTCCAATCTGGGAGCGGGGGTTTTTGTTTTACTGCAGTCGATTAACGGGTGGTGTCTGCTGCGGTCACTCGGTGGCAGTGGCCGGGACCAGACGGGTGACACCTACGGAGGCCGCGCGGGCCAGATCCTCATCCAGTGACATCGGGATGTATTCGCCGCGCCGCCAGAGTTGGGACATGTCGTCATAATAGCGTGACAGAAAATGCCCGGATTGACCGGTGGCAGTAATGAAGACCGAACTATCGGGATCGGCAAAATCATAGACCCCGCGATAGCCTGCGGCATGCACATTGCGGAACGGGTGCTCTCCCGCACCGGAGGTGCGCCCCCGTTGCAACGTATTGTCGCCACCGCTGGTGGATTGGCGGATGTTCACAAAGACCCGTAGCAGCGGCACATCTCCCAGTACCTCATGGTTTTGGGTTGCCTGATGCGCATCGCCCCACCGCAGCGATTCCAATGCGTTACCATAGGTTTCTTCGATCCAGATTAGCGCATCGTCCAGCGCCAGACGAGCCAGCTCGCTGCAGGTTTCGGTGGGCGCGCTTTGGCGGATGTCGCACCAGACCGATGCCCCCTCCACATTGCGGAACACCCGTTCAAGGAACAGCGGGTCCACTTGCGTGAATTCAGCGGCCAGTGGGCCAAGGTCGTCGGTGATCAGACGTTTTTGCAAAGCGCGCACCCAGGCGGCATAGATCAGCGGTTCCGGCAGATGTTCGTTCATCTCGCCGTTCCATTCCGACAGCAGAGACAGGGCGATCTGGCGCTGGCGCTCGCGGGTGCCCTCGGGCGCGGCCTCTCCCGTGAACCACAGATCCGCGCCAATCAGCGGCAACATGGTGCGGGCGGTATAGGACACGGTGTCAAGCTGTGCCTCGATAAAGCTGTCACGTGTGTGGACCTGACGATCTTGCATCAGCTTCTTCCAGCGATTGATACGCTGGGTATCACCCCAGGTGTAAGAGACGTGGTTGGGGAACGGGCGCTGAAGCAGCTTGTTGTTGGTATTGCCGAGGATGCCACCAATGGGGGAGACGAACTCAGGGTTTGCCGCATAAGGCGCGCGGCCCTGCCATTGGTTTTCGCGGCGCCAGCCCTGGCTGGGCATCCGGCCCTGGCTTTGATGGCGGGCGTCACGCTGCGGGATGGCCCCAACGGTTTTCAGCGCAACGGTGGTCCTGTCGGCAAGGGTCAGGTTCTGCGACGGGGCGATATAGCCTTCGCTGATCTCAATCGCCTGCGCGACGGAGTTCGCGCGCATCAGCTCAAGTGCGGCGCTTATCGAGGTATCCTCACCGCTGAGGCCCGTCCAGCCAAGGCTGACAACATGGCCGGGCGGGGTGATTGCGGCGAGATTAAACAGCGATCGTGGCAGAACCGGGCCATTGTCGGTCCAGCGCAGGGTCAGGGTAACCGGGGTTTCATCTTTGATATTGATGATAGAGGGGCGGCTGGTGAAGCGCTTGAAGCCATCGGCGGTCTTGTATTCCTCGGCATTGTCGGGGTTCAACTGTTCAATGAACAGATCCTGATCATCCATATAAGAGGAGGTCACGCCCCAGCCCAGCAGGTCCGAGCGGCCTGAGATGACTGCGGGGATACCGGGAATCGTGGCGCCGATGACACCGCCGGTGCCCAGTTCCAGCCGCGCCAGATACCACACGCCGGGGGCGGTCAGCTCCAGATGGGGATCATTGGCCAGCAGCGTGCCACCCGCCGCAGACCGGCTGGGGGCGGCGGCCCAGGCATTGGACGCACCGGCCAGCCCGCGTGGCGCAATCGGCATGAAGGGCAGGGTCTGGCTGATGTCTGTGCTGGCACTGGCATGTCGTTGGAGGTCCGGAAACAGCGCCGCATATTCGGGCAGCGCGGCAACACCGTTGCCCGGCGCATCCGGCAGAATGTCCTTCAACCGTTCGGGATCGGGCAACGCCAGAGAGGTGCGGGCGCGCAGGATTTCTTCCTGCATATGTCCGGAAAGTTTCAGCCCCATCAACTTCATAACCGCAATGCTGTCGGCGGGCTGCCATGGCGCCATTGGGACGTTAAAGAGGAACATCTCCGGCGCACCGCGCCCCAATGCATCCTCGTTGATTTCCTGTAGGCGGGCATTAACACCGGCGGAATAGGCACGCAGCGCGGTCATTGTTTCGGGGGTCTGGGCGGCGACCGATTGTTGTGCCAGACGGTAGATATCGAGGCGGCGGATCAGCGTATCCACCTGCACCGTGCGGCTGCCGAAGATTTCCGACAGGCGGCCCATGGCGGTGCGGCGCAGGGTGGTCATCTGCCACAGGCGATCCTGCGCATGGGCATAGCCGAGACCGAAATAGACATCCTCGTCGCTGGCGCCATAGCTGCCGAAGATATGCGGCACATTGGCATTGTCACGCACGATCTCCACTGGCGCCAAGAGGCCGGGCAAGGTGATCTCCTTGTTGTAATCCGGCAGCGATTGCGCCGCGAGGAAATAGACCAAGCCCAGTCCCATCACTAGAAGCAGAATCAAAGCGGCGGCAAGGCGCAGGAGCCAGCGAAAGAGAAGTCCCATCGGTGGTGCGTTTCCTCAGGTTTTTGACGTTATTGGCCCGGTTACGGCGCAGTTTCTCGCCCTCGCAGATTGCACCGGGCGGCGCGGCTGCTAGGGTGGCGCCAACATAGGACAAGACGCATCAGGGGGAAAGCAGATGGCGAAGGTTGCATTCTTGGGTTTGGGAGTGATGGGCTATCCGATGGCGGGCCATCTGGCGGCCGCCGGTCACGAGGTGACAGTCTACAACCGCACCGCAGCGAAGGCGGAAGCCTGGGCAAAAGAGCATGGCAGCACGGCGGCTGCGATACCGCGCGAGGCGGCAGCGGGTGCGGAGTTCGTGATGGCCTGCGTCGGCAATGACGATGATTTGCGCAGCGTGTGCCTCGGCGATACCGGTGCATTTGGTGGTATGGGCGCGGGCGCGATTTTTGTAGATCATACAACGGTTTCGGCAAAAGTGACCCGCGAGCTAAATGCGGCGGCTGCGGATCTGGGGCTGTCCTTTATTGATGCGCCGATTTCGGGCGGTCAGGCCGGGGCAGAGAACGGTGTGCTCTCAGTTATGTGTGGTGGCGATCAGGCGGCCTATGACAAAGCCGAGCCTGTTATTGGGTCTTACGCCCGGATATGTCGCCGGATCGGCGACAGTGGCGCCGGTCAGATGACCAAGATGTGCAACCAAATCGCGATTGCGGGACTGGTGCAAGGGTTGAGCGAAGCGCTGCATTTTGCTGAAAAGGCTGGGCTGGATGGTCGCGCAGTTGTCGAGGTGATCAGCCAAGGGGCCGCAGGCAGCTGGCAGATGGCCAACCGGCATGAGACCATGCTGGATGACCATTTTGATCACGGCTTCGCGGTTGACTGGATGCGCAAGGATCTGGGTATCTGCCTTGATGCGGCGGAGGAGACCGGGGCCAGCCTGCCGGTGACCGCCCTGGTCGATCAGTTCTACAAAGACGTGCAGAAACTGGGCGGCGGGCGCTGGGATACCTCGAGCCTGTTCAAAAGACTGAAGGCGTTTGAATGAGCGATATGAAAATGGCCTTTCCTGAAGGAAAGGCCATGCCTCCGGCGGGGATATTTTCAGCCAGAAGATAAGTCGGATATTACGGCACGCAGCCAGGCCGGATCAGGGGATGATCCGGGTGTACTTGGTGCCTTCCAGCGTGGCCCCCAAGCGCAGGCCTGCCTGACCGAAGACTGCGGCGAGAACCGGGCTGTTCAGCGTATTGGTGTCGGCGGCCAGCGAGTCGCCCTCGTCGCGGATCACATACTCCAGATCGGCGCCTGCGGCCCAGCCGGAGGAACGGCGGAAGTTCGAGAGCGCATCCTGCGTCATGAAGAACAGCACATGGGCATATTGCTGGGCGCCGATCTGCAGGCCCGCATTGCCCTTCACCGTGGAATAGTAGTCAACCGTCACACCATCAATGCGCAGGGCGCCACGACCAAAGGCACCGCCAACAAAGAAGCCGGCTTCTGTCACCAGCGGCATGACCAGCATGCCGGTTGATTTCTCTGCGAGAGTGACGGCGCCGGGGTACTGGCTGTACATCTGGCTAAGGGTTGCATCGACGCGGGCGTCGATGGTGGAGGCGTTGCTGTTTCCGATACCATTGCCACATGCGGCGGTGACACCAGCGCCAGCCAAGGCGCCAAGCGCAAAGCCACGCCGGGTCAAACGGGAAGAATAAGAACTGCTCATCTTGAGTTGCCTGTTATCTGGGGCCGGGGCCGCGCGGGGCTGTCGTCTCGGCCTGTCACTGTTCAATTGCGGCCAGTTTTCTGGCTCTGCGGCAAGGTATACGCGGAAAGCTGCCGCCTGTCATCACTGAGACAGGCGCAATCAGCGGCTTCCTGCCGGCAGTTTCGCGTGATCTGTCGCGCCACGGGTTCGGTGGTGCGCCCATGTTACCTAGCCATTCAGCAGTCGTGCGGCTGCTGGTGCATAATAGGTCAACACCCCATCACAGCCTGCGCGTTTGAAGGCTATCAGGCTCTCCATCATGATACGCTCGCCATCGATCCAGCCATTCTGGGCCGCGGCCTCGATCATCGCATACTCGCCGGAGACCTGATAGGCGAAGGTCGGCGCGCCGAAAGTGGATTTCACCCGCTGGCAGATGTCGAGATAGGCAAGACCGGGTTTGATCATCACCATATCGGCGCCTTCGCTCAGATCGCGTTCGATCATGCGCAGGGCCTCATCGGTGTTGCCGGGGTCCATTTGATAGGTTTTCTTGTCGCCCTTCAGCGCGCCGGAGGCGCCAACCGCGTCGCGGAACGGACCATAGTAAGCGGAGGCATATTTGGCGGCATAGGACAGGATCGTGACATTGCGGTGGCCTGCGGCCTCCAGCGCGCGTCGCATGGCTCCGATCCGGCCATCCATCATATCGGAGGGACCGATGATATCCGCACCTGCATCGGCTTGGGCCACGGTCATTTTGACCAGCGCCTCGACCGTCTCGTCATTGACGATCTCGCCGTCCACCACATAGCCGTCGTGACCGTTGATGTTATAGGGATCCAGCGCCACATCGGTCATCACCGCTATATCAGGTGCGGCGGATTTGATGGCGCGGATGGCGCGGTTGATCAGATTGTCTGGGCTCCAGGCCTCGGCGCAATCCTCGGTTTTGAGTGCGGGATCGGTATAGGGAAACAGACAGATCGCCGGGATGCCAAGCGCCTGAGCCTCAATCGCGGCTTCCACCACTTTGTCGATACTGCGCCGGGTGACGCCGGGCATGGCGGGGATTGGCTCCTCAATCGCTTCGCCATCCCGCACAAACACTGGCCAGATCAGATCGTCGCTGGTCAACGTGGTCTCGCGCACCAGATTGCGCAGGGCAGGGGCGCTGCGCAAACGGCGGGGGCGGGCAGCTGGAAAAGGGGCGACGGTCGGCTTCATCGGGTCCTCGCAGATCAGGGATGCGATCCGGGAACCGGTCGCGGTTTCCTCTTTCCGTGACATGGAATGGCGGCGGCGACAAGTGACAGATTCGCCGCGCCATGCCCCCCCATCCTCTGGCCGGACGGGGCCACCCCTTGTGCCGGCGCGCGCCGCGGGGGATATAGGGGCGCAAAGACTGGACGAGAGAAGGGCCGCGCAGTGGATCTGTTTCATACCTTGACCGAGCTGATTGATCTGCGGTCCTTTTCCAACCTGTGGTACTGGATCGCGCTGGCCGTGGTTTGGTCTTCCGCCAGCCATTGGGTGATGGGGGTGCCGTTTGACATGGTCTACCGCGCCCGCAAGCAAGGCGGGCAGGCCGCACTGGATCTGGAGGCCATCACCCGCGTCAATGTGAACCGGATGATGTATATCACCGAGGTGTCAGGCCATTGGGTTCTGGGGATGACCTGCTTTGTGCTGGCGATGCTGGGGATGCTGGGGTTTTACTACGGAGTAGAATTTGCTCAGGCGGTATTTCTTCTGGCCTTTCCCATGGCGATCGTTGGTCTAATTAACTGGAGCTCGGCGCGCCGCATCAATCGCGAGGGACTGGCGGGGGAAACCCTGGCCCGGCAATTGATCATTACCCGGTTGTTCATCCAGCTGGTCGGCATGGTCGCGATCTTTGTGACCGCGCTCTGGGGCATGTATCAGAACCTGCAGATCGGGTTCCTCGGCTAATTGCCTGCGGGCAGATGACGAAAGAGAGACAGAGATGGCGCAACGGGCAATCACCGCAGGCGGCGCACCAGAGGGCTTTGATGCGCGGCTGATCCTGAAGGAAGCCGCCAGCAGCGATGCGCCTGTGGTGCATGTCGCGCGGGATGACAAGCGGATGGAGGCGACGCGGGCGGCACTTGCTTTCTTTGCGCCGGATATGCCTGTGATCAGTTTTCCGGGCTGGGATTGCCTGCCCTATGACCGGGTGTCACCAAATGCCGATATCGCCGCCGCGCGGATGGCGACACTGGCAGCGCTGGTGCATCAGATGCCGGGCCAGTTTGTGCTGCTGACAACGCTGAATGCGGCCACGCAGCGTGTCCCGGCACGTCAGGTTCTGAAAGATGCCGCCTTTGTTGCGGAGGTGGACCGGCGCATCGACGAGGAGGCCTTGCGCGGGTATCTCACGCGGATGGGATTCACCAAGAGCCCGACGGTGATGGAGCCCGGGGATTTTGCGGTGCGGGGCGGGATTATCGACATCTATCCGCCGGGACAGAGCGGCCCGGTCCGGCTGGATCTTTTTGGCGATGTGTTGGATGGGGCGCGGCGGTTTGATCCGGCGACGCAGCGGACCACCGAGAAGCTGAGCGTGGTTGAACTGGCGCCCGTTTCCGAGGTGATCCTGGATGAGGCCGCCGTGACCCGGTTTCGGCAGAACTACCGGATTGAGTTTGGCGCGGCCGGGACCGATGATCCGCTTTACGAGGCGGTGTCTGCAGGGCGTAAATATCAGGGGATCGAACACTGGTTGCCGTTTTTCCATGAGCGGCTGGAGACCCTGTTTGACTACCTGCCGCAGGCCACGGTGACGCTGGACGATCAGGTAACACCTGCTCGGTTGGCGCGCTGGGACAGCATCGTGGACCAGTATGAGACCCGGAAGATCGCTATGGCGCAGAAGGGGCGGATGGACACGGTTTACAAACCGGTGCCGCCGGGGCTGCTGTATCTGGATGATGATGCCTGGGAGGCCGCGATTGGCGATCACCGGGTTATCCAGTTCCATCCGCTACCGCAGGCCAGCGGACCGGGCGTGATAGATGCGGGCGGTAGAATCGGCCGCAATTTCTCTCCCGAGCGACAGTTGGAAAGTGTAAGCCTTTTCAAATCACTGGCTGATCACATTAAAGCGCGGATGCAGGTAGGGCCGGTTGTGGTCGCCTCCTATTCTGAGGGCGCGCGGGAGCGTTTGACCGGTCTGATTGAGGACGAGGGACTGGCGGAGGTCATCGCGATCAACGATGGCACGCGGATTGGAAAATCTGGTCTGCATCTGGCGGTCTGGGCGCTGGAACACGGGTTCGAGACCGATGATCTGACGGTGATTTCCGAACAGGATGTCCTGGGGGATCGGTTGATCCGCGCGCCCAAGAAGCGGCGTAAGGCCGAGAATTTCCTGACCGAGACACAATCCCTCAGCCCTGGCGATCTGGTGGTGCATGTGGACCACGGGATTGGCCGCTACAAGGGTCTGGAAGTGGTTACAGCCGCAGGTGCGGCGCATGAATGTATCCTGCTGGAATATGCAGAACACTCAAAGCTGTACCTGCCGGTTGAGAACATCGAACTGCTGTCCAAATACGGCCATGACGAGGGCCTTCTGGATCGATTGGGCGGCGGTGCCTGGCAGGCCAAAAAGGCCAAGCTGAAGGAGCGTATCCGGGAGATGGCGGATCGCTTGATCCGGGTGGCCGCCGAGCGGGCGTTGCGCAAGGCGCCGATGATGGACCCGCCGCCGCATGCCTGGGAAGAATTCTCAGCCCGCTTCCCCTATCAGGAAACCGACGACCAGTTGCGCGCGATCAGCGAGGTGATGGAGGATCTGCAGTCCGGGTCGCCCATGGACCGGCTGATTTGCGGCGACGTCGGCTTTGGCAAGACAGAGGTTGCGATGCGCGCGGCCTTTATCGCCGCCATGTCAGGTGTGCAGGTGGCGATTGTTGCACCCACGACGTTGCTGGCGCGGCAGCATGCGGCGGCCTTTACTCAGCGGTTTCGCGGGTTTCCTTTGGAAGTCAGGCAGTTGTCGCGCTTTGTTACAGCAAAAGAAGCTGCCAAAACCCGCGAAGGTATGGCCAAAGGGACGATTGATATTGTCGTCGGGACCCATGCCTTGCTGGCAAAATCCGTGCGCTTTCAGAACCTCGGCCTGCTGATCATCGACGAGGAACAGCATTTCGGGGTCGCGCACAAGGAACGGCTCAAGCAGATGCGCAGCGATATTCACGTTCTGACGCTGACCGCAACGCCAATCCCGCGAACCCTGCAACTGAGCCTGACTGGCGTGCGCGATCTGTCCATCATCGGCACGCCGCCGGTGGATCGTCTGGCCATTCGCACCTATGTGAGCGAGTTTGATGCGGTCACCATCCGTGAGGCCCTGCTGCGGGAGCATTATCGCGGCGGGCAGAGTTTCTATGTGGTGCCACGCATCACCGATCTCCCCGATGTTGAAGCCTTCTTGCAGGAGCAGCTGCCGGAGCTGTCTTATGTCGTGGCCCATGGTCAATTGGCGGCCGGCGATCTGGATGATCGCATGAATGCCTTTTACGATGGCAAATTCGACGTTCTGCTGGCCACAACCATCGTGGAGTCCGGGCTGGATATTCCCACGGCGAACACAATGGTGGTCCATCGCGCGGATATGTTCGGTCTGGCGCAGCTCTATCAGATCCGGGGGCGTGTGGGTCGGTCCAAGACACGTGCCTATGCCTATCTCACCACCAAACCCCGTGTGCGGCTGACGCCCGGGGCGGAAAAACGCCTGCGCGTGCTGGGCTCGCTGGATACGCTGGGGGCTGGTTTCTCGCTGGCATCACAGGATCTGGATATTCGCGGGGCGGGCAATCTTCTGGGCGAAGAACAGTCAGGGCAGATGCGTGACGTGGGCTATGAGCTTTATCAGTCCATGCTGGAGGAGGCGATTGCCAAGATCAAATCCGGCGAGCTGGAAGGTCTGTCCGGCAGCGATGACCAATGGGCGCCGCAGATCAACCTCAGCGTACCAGTATTGATCCCGGAAAACTACGTGCCGGATCTGGATGTGCGTCTCGGCCTCTATCGACGGCTCTCGGATCTGAGCACCAAGGTGGAGCTGGAAGGCTTTGCCGCAGAGCTGATCGACCGTTTCGGGGCACTGCCAAAAGAGGTCAACACGCTGATGCTGGTTGTGCGGATCAAGGCGATGTGCAAACGCGCCGGGATTGCCAAGTTGGACGGCGGGCCGAAGGGGGCAACGATCCAGTTCCACAATGATAAATTCGCCTCGCCTCAGGGCCTGGTGGAGTTCATTCAGGCGCAAGACGGTCTTGCCAAGGTGAAGGACAACAAGATTGTCGTGCGCCGGGACTGGAAGAAGGACAGCGACAAGATCAAAGGTGCCTTTGCCATCGCGCGTGATCTGGCTGAGAAGGTTGTCGCCGAAAAGAAGAAGGCTAAGGCAAAGGCAAAATCCGGCTGAATGACCCAAAGGTCGGATATGAAAAAGCCCCTCCAGCTGTCTGGAGGGGCTTTGTTTGTATCGTGTTATGATGTGGCGTCTATTCCGCCGCCACCCGGTTTTCCACCCGTGCCATATGCAACATGATGGCGTAGCCTGCGATCACCATCAGCAGGATCGCACCAGTGAGTGGCGCAATGGAGCCATCAAACAGCAGCCCCACCGTCGCAGCGGCAGCGGCGGCAAACACGGTGGACACACCGCCCACGATGGATGCGGCCATGCCTGCGATATGGCCCATCGGCTCCATCGCCATGGCGTTGAGGTTGCCAAGTGTGAGGCCGGCCATGAAAAACACACTGGTCTGCCAGGCTACAAACAGCGCAAACATAAGATCACCGGACAGCGGCAGCACCTCCAGGCCCAGCATCAGCACGGAGAAGATGATCTGCCCGGCCAGCGCCCAGGTCACCATGCGTCGCATACCCAAACGGACCACAAGGGAGGCGTTGATCAGGCTGCCGGTGCCGGACATTATGGCGATGAAACCGAACCAGAACGGAAAGCTGGCGGCGCGATCAAACACAACATCATAAATCGGCTGCACCAGCGTGATCATGCAAAACAGCATCGCCAGACACAGGCATTGCACCATCATCGACAGCCGTACGGTGGGATGCCGAAACATCTCAACCACAGCAGCAAGAAGGCTGGGCAGGCGGAACGGGCGGCGGTTCTCGACCGGCAGGGGTTCAGGCAAGCGCAGCCCCATCCAGAGAACGATAACGACGGCAAACAGCGCAAACGCCAGAAAGATCGCCCGCCAGCTGGTCAGCAGGATAATGCCTGCACCCATCATCGGGGCAACGGCTGGCACGAGGGTGAAGATCAGCATGGCGATGGACATCATCCGGGCCATTTCACGACCAGAATAGAGGTCGCGCACAATTGCCAGCGCTACGACGCGCGGACCGGCGGCACCAAGCCCCATCACCACACGGCTCAACAGCAGCATTTCGATGGAAGAACTGGCATAGGCCAGCAAAGCGGCTGCAATATAAAGGCCAGCGGCGGCAAAAATAACGCTCCGGCGGCCAAAGGCATCGGAGAGAGGCCCAGTAAAGAAGGTTCCGATCCCCATGCCAAGCGCAAAGGTCGCAATGACCAGCTGCGCGCGGTTGGGGTTATCGGCGCTGAGCGTCTGACCGATTTCGGGCAGCGCAGGCAGCATGGCGTCGATAGAAAATGCAACAGTTGCGAACATCATCGCAATCAGGGCAATGAACTCAGCTTTGGACATGCTGATCTGTATATCTTTTGTCATTTGAAACCTCGGGCGACACATCAGGAGCCCCGGTAATCGGGCACTGTCTGGGCGGCGCTCTGTCCGCGCTAACATATCTCTCGGGATTGGGCCAGCAGCCAAGACGCACAGCTTCCTGTGCATCTTTGTATCTGATCGCGCGGCAAGGGGCTGGACTGCTCTGTCCCGCAGGCCCAGACCCTTGATATCAATTCAGGCGTATCAAAGCGCGCTGTTAGGCTTTGTCGGTTTGAGCCGCATCACCTTCTTGCAGCTGTTTCTGAATGTCGGCGATCACCTGTTTCCACAGTTCGGGTTGCTGCGCGCCCGGCACGGCGTGTTGGTTCGCGACAACAAATGTCGGCACCGATGTGACCCCCATCTCTCGCGAATGGGCGTCGCGGTTGCGGATTTCCTCGGCGTCGGTGTCCCCGGATAAGAGCCGCAGGGTGACTGCGCGGTCCATTCCCGCGACCTCGGCAATATCGGCGAGGATCTCAGCGTCGCCAATATCCTTGGCCTTTACGAAATAGGCATCAAAGAGTGCATCGACCACGGCGCTCTGCTTTCCCTCGATCCCGGCCCAGTGGATCAGGCGGTGGGCGTCCAGTGTGTTCGGCGTGCGTTCCATCGCCTCGAAATTGATCTCAAGCCCGGCGGCACTGGCGTGTTCCACAACCGGGGCATAGGTTTTCACCGCGCCCTCCTTGCCGCCGAATTTCGCCTCAAGATAGCTGCGCCGATCCATGCCTTCACGTGGCATGTCGGGGTTGAGCTGGAACGGGTGCCATTCAATGACAAACGGATGATCGCCAATCTCGGCCAGCGCCTTGTCCAGATGGGTCTTGCCGATATAGCACCAGGGGCAGATCGGATCTGACAGAATATCAAGCTTCACAAGGCTCATGACGGGGTCCTTTGGTATCGGATGTAGCAATCGGGCAGGGCGCGGCGCAGCAGTTTGCCATTGGCTCCGCTGGGCAGCGCGTCGAGACGCAGATAAGCGCGCGGCTGTTTGTAGCGCGCCAGCCGGTCCTTGGCAAAAGCCGAAAGCGCCTCAGCGGTCACGTCTTTGGCACTGGTATAGAACGCAACGATGATACGGGTGTCGGGTTTCACCTCGACAGAGGCGACCGCCACCTGTTCAAGATCGGGATGGCTCGTCAACGCCGCTTCCACCTCTAGGGGAGAGACGCGATAGCCGCCTGCGTTCATCATGTCATCGTTGCGCCCAAGATAGCGGATCTGCCCGGTGTCCGTCATTTCGCCCAGATCGCCGGTCAGGAACCACTCCCCCTGATAACGGTCCTGGGTGGCGTCTGGGGCGTTGTGGTAGCCCAGCATCAACCCTGGGTCGCGGCGATCAATGGCGATGACGCCGGGGGAGTTGCGAGGAGAAGGCCGACCGGTTGGATCAAGAATGGCAATCCGGCGTCCCGGTTGCGGCCAGCCCAGCGTGTCGCCTGCTTGCTCAGGATCACGGTGGCGCGCCGGATCCGCCGAGATGAAGGTCGAACATTCCGACATGCCAAACGCCTCATAGAGCGCGGTGCCGGTGGCTGCCCGCCAATCCTGCGCGACTTGGCTGGAGAGTTTCTCACCGGCGCAGAGACCGTGGCGCAGGGCGGGCAGCTGTAGCGTCCGGTCTTTTTGCAGTAGTTTGCGATAAACGCCGGGCGCAGCGGCAAAGAGGCTGGCATCATGTTGGCGCAAGAGGTCAGGCAGCGCGGTGATCGAGGTGCCATCTTCGGGGATCAGTGCGGTTGCGCCAAGGCTCCACGGGTCCATCAGCCCGGTGCCCAAGGTGAAGGTCCAGTTGAATGCACCGGCATGAAGGAGGCGATCGGTGGGGCGCAGATCATACCAATGACGGATCATCATTTGGCGCGCCCAGATCGCCCGGTGGGCATGCACAACCGCGCGCGGATTTCCGCCGGTCCCGGAGGTATAGACGACATAGGCCGGTCGATTAGGGTCGCCGAGCTGCATGTGAAACTCGTTTTCCGGTGGTGCGGCGCGCTGCATGGCCTCAAGTGAGTCGCGGTCGATTTCGCAGGGGTGCGGTGCCGAGGCGATCCCCGGATCGCGCAGGATCGCAGCAGGCGACAGGTCATCGATGATGCGCGCCACCTCAGGCTCGGTCAGCTGTGTGGAGGTGGGAACCGGCACCAGACCAACAGCAATCGCGGCCAGATAGGCAATCGGAAAGATCGGCGTATTGCCCAGTCGCAGCAGCACCCGGTCGCCGGGAGATAGCCCTTCGGCCAGCAGTCCGGCGCCAAGTCCACGCACCGCAGCGCGCAGGGCCCCGTAGGTGTAGATCTGTGGCGACGGCTCTTGCGGCAGATCTGATGTGGCAGCGCTGGATGGAGACTGCGGCGCCAGCACGCACAGCGCCACCGCATCCGCTGCTGCGGGACGCGCCGCCGCGCGCTGGTAGAGCACGTGGTCGGCCAGATTGAACGGCGCGGGGCAGGGCGCGAAGGGCCCGCTGTCAAACACAGATTGCATGTCGATTGGCTAACTTGGCAAACCACGCGTTGCAAGATGGCGCGCCCCGCCCTATAGGAAAAAGCATGACCTCTCGTGATCCCAAATCGCTCATCACTATTGCCCGCGCATCGGGTGAGGCCGCCGAAACCGAGCCACTGGATCTGGGGGCTCGGGTGCGCGAGCTGCGCAAGGCGCGGGACTGGACGCTGGAACATGCCGCCAATCAGGCAGGCCTTGCGCGTTCGACCCTGTCGAAGATCGAAAATGGCCAGATGTCACCGACTTACGAGGCGTTGAAGAAGCTGGCGGTGGGGCTTCAGATCTCGGTCCCACAGCTGTTTACCCAGCCGCAACGGGATCAGGTCAATGGCCGTCTGACGGTGACCAAGACCGGTCAGGGCTCTGCCCATGCCACCACGACATATGAGCATGAACTGCTGGCCGATAGCCTGACGCGCAAACAGATGTTGCCTTATCGCGCTCGCGTTCGGGCCAGGTCGATGGATGAATTTGAGGGCTGGGTGCGCCACGACGGCGAGGAATTCCTATACGTGCTGACAGGAGTCGTGCGGCTTTATACTGAGTTCTACGAACCGATTGAAATGCGGCGTGGCGACAGCGCCTATTATGACGCTGCCATGGGGCATAACGTGATCTCTCTCAGCGATGAAGATGCGACCATTCTCTGGGTGACGTCCCTGTCATAGGGGCTGTCGCTCTGCGAGACAGCCCCATATGGCCCAAAATCGGCCGAGACATCACAGCCCGCTGCGGGGCTGTTTTCTATTGATCACCTCTCTGAAGTCCCCACAGTAGATCCCCCCGAGCGAGGGAATGGCCGCTGTGCGGACAGGTCGGATCAGTTCAGCTGATGTTCCAATTCCCGATGCAGGCTCTCGGTATAGAGGAAATCATCCACTTCCTCCCGGGCCTCCGTCAGCGTCAGGTGATGGGTACGGGCCAAATAGGCGACAAACTTATCCTTGTCGTCGAACAGGGATGGGGCCGAGCGGGTCTGCAGATGCGGAAACCGTTGCTTGAGACGGGGCATCCTGTCGAACCAGCTGGCGCGGGCTGTTTGAACAGGCATGGGGGGGCTCCCTCCGGGTCAAAATTGCGCGTGGGTATTGATGCTAGCATTTTTTGCAAAAAAAGAAAGTCCGCGTCATGCTGGGTGCCCCCGGTGTCGGGTTTCGCCTGAGATTTGCTCTGGGTTGGCTGGCGGTCAACTGGGTCGAAACAGGCGTGGCAGGATCAGATGCGCCAGACCAACACCGATGAACTGCATGACGATGAACATCAGAATATGGCCGGGGTAGATGCCCGCAAATGTATCACTGAACCCGCGCGCAATCGTCACCGCTGGATTGGCAAAACTGGTGGAGGCGGTAAACCAATAGGCACCCGTGATATAGAAGGCGACAAGGGCAGGAACAGCCTCTGGACGGGAGCGTAACCCGCCAAAAATCACGAACAGCAGACCAAATGTCGCAAGAATTTCCGAAAACCATTGAGCGCCCCCGGTCCGGTGCATGGTGGTGGAGGTCTGCAGGATGGTCAGATCAAACATCACATGGCTGGCCCAGACGCCGAGGATGCCGCCAATGATCTGCGCAGCCACATACGGCGGCACCGCAGCCCAGCTGTGATCGCCGCGCAGCGCAAAGGCAAGCGTGACCGCCGGGTTGAAATGTGCGCCAGAAATCGGCCCCAGCGTCGTGATGATCACATAGAGCATCGCGCCCGTTGCCACCGCATTGGCCAGCAGCGCCAACCCGATGTTTCCACCCGACAGGGTTTCGGCCATGATGCCCGACCCCACAACGCCGATCAGCAGAAAACCGGTACCGAGCGCTTCGGCGATTAGTTTTTGCGTGGTCATGGCAGCTCTCCGATCCGGATCAGGTCTTGGCGCAGGTCGTCGGTGTTGATGTGCTCCAGTGGCAGGTTTAGAAATGCCTGGGCGCGTCGCTCCAGCCGGTCATAGGCAATGCGAAAGGCGGCGTCCCAATCGGGGCTGGCAGCCGCAGCGGGATCTTCGACGCCCCAATGGGCGCGCAGCGGGGTGCCGGGCCAGATCGGGCAGGTCTCGCCCGCAGCGGAGGCACAGACGGTGATCACCAGATCCATCTGAGGTGCCCCCTCAGACGCAAACTCATCCCAGCTCTTCGACCTTGCAGCGCTGGTGTCGTGGCCTTTCTCCGCCAGAAGTGCCAGCGACTGTGGGTGGATTGATCCAGCCGGCTTGGAGCCCGCGGAATAGGCTTTGACCCGGCCTGTTCCATGGCTGTTCAAGAGGGTTTCCAGCAGGATGGAGCGTGCAGAGTTGCCCGTGCAGAGGACGAGAATATTCATATGATGAACTCGTTTGATGGTTATTCAGAGGGTGTATGACGGCCGATGTCATCCAGCCGGTGCTGCAATGATATGCGGTCAAGTGTTTCATAGGGGAGCGCGGCGAAGCTGCGGATGCGGTTGCGCAGCGCGTCATAGGTTTGCTGATATGCCAGACGTCTTTCTGCCTCTCGCCCTTTGGCTTTGACGGGATCAGGGAGACCCCAATGGGCGCTCATGGGCTGGCCGGGCCAGGCCGGGCAGTCTTCATTTGCGGCGTGATCGCAGACGGTGAAGATGAAATCCATTGGTGGGGCATCATCTCCAGAGAATTCGCTGAGATCTTTTGAGCGAAGCCCGCCGGTCTCATGTCCGTTTGCGCGCAACAGACTCAGGACCTCGGGGCGCGGCGCGGGGGATGGGCGGCTACCTGCGGAATAGGCGTGAAACCGTCCATCGCTATGCTGCTGCAGGATCGCCTCTGCCATGATGGAGCGGGCGGAGTTTCCGGTGCAGATGAACAGAACATTTAGGGGTCGGTCGCTGCCGGGCAGCAAGGGGGTCTGCGCCACGGTAGGCGGGCAAATATCCGGACGATTGTGACAGCAGTCCGATAGCAGATCGTCGAACAGATTTCGCAACCCATCCAATTGTGCCCGGTAGAGCAACGAGGTGCCTTGCCGCTCAGCACGGATCAAGCCGACGGCGCTGAGGGTCGAGAGGTAGCTGGAAACGGTGTTGGCCTTCTGCGCCAGGGCGGCGGCGATCTCACCAGCGGGAACAGCATCGGGATAGCGTCGCATCAGCAGGCGGAACAGTGCCAGCCGATTTGGGTGCGCCAATGCAGAAAGTTGCGATGTGATTTCTATTTCCATATTTCACGAAATACAGAATTAATGGTTTCGGGTCAAGAGCCAGCTCGGACCACGAAAAGGCCCGCCCCGAGATATCGGAGCGGGCCAGGGTCATCTGGATGGTTGGTGAGGTCAGTCGGCCTGATACCACCAGACCTCGGGCATGTAGGTGATCCCATCGCCGCTGACCGGTCGCCGGTCCGGGAACTTCAGCTCCTTCACATGAGCGATGCGCCCCTCGGCATATTGCCAGACCGGGATCACATAGCGGCCGGCCGTCAACAGGCGATCCAATGCGCGGGCGGCAGCGGTGAAATCCTCCTTGCTGGTTGAGACCAGCATCGCGTCTATCATGGCATCCACTGCCGGGTCCTCAATCCCGATCAGATTACGCGACCCTTGCTGTTGCGCCGCAGCACTGCCCCAATAGAGATATTGTTCATTGCCGGGACTCAGTGACATCGCCCGGCGGAAGAAGGTCATGTCATAGTCAAACGCCTGCTGGCGCTGAACAAACTGGGCGCTGTCGACAATGTCAGATGACAGAGAGATACCAAGACGTTCCAAAGCGCGGGCGTAGATTTCCACAACGGAGCGCATTTCGCCTTCGCCGAGATTGCCGGGGGTCAGCAGGACCCGCAACTCCAGCGCCTCACCCTCGGCATTGCGCATAACGCCGTCTTGAACGGTCCAACCTGCCTCCGCGAGAAGCTTTGTCGCCGCGCGCAGGTTCTTGCGATTGCGCTCAGTGCCATCGCTAACAGGCAGGCTATAGCCTTCCAGCACACCGGGGAGCAGGCTTTCCTCAAATGGGGCCAGGAGCGCGCGCACCTTGCCCTCGGCGGGGCCGGGTTGCAGGGCCAGATAGGAATTGGAAAAATAAGACGAAATTCGCGGCTGGGTTCCGCCTGTCAGCGTCTCGTTCATATATTCGAAGTTGAAGGCCCGGATCAGCGCTTCGCGCACGCGCCAGTCGTCGAAGGGCGCGCGGCGGGTGTTCATCGCGATGCCCGTCATGCCGGAGGGTTTGCCATTGGGGATGACGGTCTTGACGACGTCGCCATTGGCGATCGCCGGAAAATCATACGCCTTGTCCCATTTTGCGGCGTTGAACTCCCGGATCGCAGAAATCTCGCCCGCTTTGAAGGCTTCCAGCAATACGGTTTGGTCGCCATAAAAATCCAGCCGGATCTCATCAAAGTTATTGGTGCCGCGTCGCAAGGGTAGATCGCGCCCCCAGTAGTCGGGATTGCGGGAAAAGCGGATGAAGCGGCCGGGTTCGAATGCAGCAACGGTATAAGGTCCGGAGCCGATTGGGGCTTCATCCAGGCCGGAGGCGGCAAAATCCTTGCCGTCCCACTGTCCCTTTTTCAGGATCGGACGCAGGCCCGCGATGAGCGCCAGTTCACGGTTGTCCTCATTAAAGGTTATGCGCAGGCTGCGCTCGCCCGTTTGTTCGATGCTGTCGATCTGGTTCGAGAACCGCCGATAGCGGATATGTCCCTCCTGTCCGAGGGTTTCATAGGACCAGATGACATCTGCGACCGTGACTGGTGAACCATCGGAGAATCGGGCCTCCGGACGTAGCGTAAATTCAACCCATGCGCGATCATCCGGCACCTCAATCGATTCGGCGAGCAGCCCATAGAGCGTGAATGCCTCGTCCGCAGACCGCCCCATCAGACTCTCATATCCCCAGAAGCGCATCTGCCAGGGCGGCGTGCCTTTTGGGGCAAAAGGGTTCAGCGTATCAAAGCCACCGGTGTTGCCGAAGACCACCTTGCCACCCTTGGGCGCCTCGGCGTTTGCATAGGGTAAAGACACAAAATCCGGTGGTAGGGCCGGGTCCCCATACATAGCTATGCCATGCGCTGATTCTGCTTGTGCAAAATTAACGCTTGCGCTGAGGATGATTCCGGCCAAGGCCGGTCGAACTCTAAAGAAAAAATCTGGACGCACTTTTGCAACAATCCCGCTCTGGCCTTATTTTCATGAACACCAACGCTAATGGCGCTGTCGGGTCAATTCAAACTTTTAGCTTGGATGAGCGGGGGAAATTGCTTATAAAGGTCCCACTGCTCGATAGGTTTCTTGCCTGTATGAAACCTGCCTCAATAACTTAACGCCCGCTTCGTGCGGGCGTTTTTTTTGACCTTGCGATTCCCAATTCCTACGGTGTGTTGACCCGCAGAGCCTCAATCCGGATGTCACCTGACCGGAGTCAGCTGTCTGCGGGCAGGCTCTTTTTTGACCGGTTTCTTGCAACTTTCACGCGGTGATTGCCGTTTCCTTTGCAGGTGCAGCATGCCACAGTTGCACCAATCAGGTTTTGCACAGGAAGGGAAGAGCAAGATGACGTTGAGCGGCAAATGTGCGGTGATTACCGGGTCGAATTCCGGTATTGGTCTTGGGGTTGCGCGGGAGATGGCGCGTGCCGGGGCGGATGTGGTTCTGAACTCCTTTACCGACCGTGACGAGGACCATGCGCTGGCCGCCGAGATCGCTGCCGAGTTCGGCGTTGAGGCGCGTTATATTCAGGCAGATATGTCCGATGCAGAGGCCTGTCGCGCCCTGATCACCACATCCGGTCGCTGCGACATCCTGATCAATAATGCAGGGATCCAGCATGTGGCGCCAGTGGATGAGTTTCCGGTCGACAAGTGGAACGCAATCCTTGCTATCAACCTGTCGTCAGCCTTTCACACCGCCGCTGCGGCCCTGCCGATGATGCGCAGCGCAGGCTGGGGCCGGGTGATCAATATCGCCTCGGCGCATGGGCTGACAGCCTCTCCCTATAAATCGGCATATGTTGCGGCCAAACATGGCGTTGTCGGTCTGACCAAGACGCTGGCCCTGGAAACCGCAGAGGAGCCGATCACCGCCAATGCGATCTGCCCGGGCTATGTGCTGACCCCGCTGGTGGAGGCGCAGATCCCCGATACGATGGAAAAATATAATATGGGCCGGGAAGAAGTGATCAAGAAGGTGATGCTGGAACGCCAGCCCTCGCGCGAGTTTGCAACGGTTGAACAGCTGGGCGGCACGGCGGTGTTTCTGTGTTCCGATGCGGCGGCACAGATGACAGGCACCACCCTGAGCGTCGATGGTGGCTGGACCGCGCTGTAGTCGCGACGCGGATGTGGAGAGGGGGCCAGCCCCCTCTTGCCCACCTGGGGCAATTCACCCCCGGAGTATTTTGGGAAAGGTGAAAAGCGAAATGCGCAGGTCCGGACCTGCGTCGCCGGTCAGGAGATAAAGTGTGACAAAGCGGATAAATCTGGCCCTGCAGGGCGGCGGTGCGCATGGGGCGTTTACCTGGGGTGTTCTGGACCGGCTATTGGAGTGTGAGGATCTGGAGATCGCCGCCATCACCGGCACCTCTGCCGGGGCGTTGAACGGGGCGGCGTTGAAATCCGGTCTGGTTCGGGGGGGACGCGCAGGCGCGCGGGCCTGTCTTGATCATCTCTGGCAGCGGATGGGGGCTGTGGGCGACATGCGTTTTGCCCATTGGCTGGCTGGGCTTGATGCGGCACCGTTGCTGGGCGTATTGGATTGGATCGCGCCGTTTTCACCGCGTGAGGCAATGGGCCAGATCCTGTCGCCCTATAGCTATGGGCCGTTCTATCGCAATCCTCTCAGACCGGTGGTGGAGGGGTTCAACTTTGCCGAGGTCTGCGCCAATCAGGGTCCGCAGCTGTTCATCTGCGCCACTTCTGTACGCAGTGGCAAGGTGCGAGTGTTTTCCGGCGAGGAGGTGACGACTGACGCGATCCTGGCCTCGGCCTGTCTGCCGAACCTGTTTCAGGCCATCGAAATTGAGGACCCGAAGACCGGCCGGTTGGAGCCCTATTGGGATGGCGGCTATACCGGCAATCCAGCGTTGTTCCCGCTTTACCGGTCTGAATTGCCCTCGGATGTGGTGATCGTCAGCATTAACCCGCTGGAACGCGATGAGCTGCCGCGCACGCCGCAGCAGATTCAGAACCGGGTGAATGAGATCAGCTTCAACTCGTCGCTTCTGCGCGAGCTGCGGGCCATTTCCTTTGTTCAGCGGCTGTTGGAGGAGGGACAGCTGGCGGCAGGAGAGATGAAGCGTGTTCTGGTGCATATGATCGCTGATGACGATCTGATGCGGGACCTCTCTGTCAATACCAAGCTGATCCCGATCCCGCAGATTCTGGCAAAGCTGAAAGCCGCCGGACGGGCAGCAGCGGAGCAGTTTCTGGAGCGGGACAGCGGCGCCATCGGCATCCGCTCCACGGTGGATCTGGCGGAGATGTTTGGCTGAGCGAGGCGCTCAGCCTTACGGAGATACGGCCTGAAGGGGACAGTGATTTTCAGTCTGAAACAAGTTCGGCAGGTTTCGTCGGATCTTTGGCGTTTGGGTAAACCAGCCCGGCAGAGATCACCAGTTTAGCGGCTTCTTCTACAGTCATATCCAGCGGGATCACATCTTCCTCAGGAAAGAACAGCAGAAAGCCGGATGTCGGGTTCGGCGTGGTCGGCACAAAAATCGACAGGAGGTTTCCACCGGTCTCGGCCCGTGCTGCCACCTCTCCCTTCGCTGTGGTCGAAACAAAACCAATCGCCCAGATTCCGCGGCGCGGGTACTGGATCAGGCAGGCCGTGTCAAAGCTGCGTTCCGTCTGGGCAAACACGGTTTCCGAGATCTGTTTGATCCCGGAATAGATCGAGCGCACCACTGGCATACGGTCCACGAGGCTTTCGGCAAAGCCGATGAGCGAACGGCCGATGATGCCCTTAGCGATCCAGCCTACAACGATGGTGAACAGCAGGAAGATAATCAAGCCGACGCCACGCAGGTTGATCCCGATATATTGCTCGGGCCGCACGGTATGCGGCACAAGCGGCAACACCACACCGTCGATCCAGCCCATCACAGTCCACAATAGCCAGATGGTCAGCCCGACCGGGGCAATGACCACGATGCCGGTAAAGAAGGACGACCGCAGTCGGGCAAAAAGGCCAGGGCGGCGGGGCGTGGTTTCGTCGTCAAAGGGTGTGGTCATCTGTGCGTTTCACCGGTGAGGAACGTAAGGAAGCTAGGCAGGGATCTGCGCAACCGCAATGGGCAGCTGCGCAGAAAGGGCCTTTATTGCTTCAAGTTGACCAATTCCTTGGCGATTTCAGCGGCCAGACGGGCATTGTTGCGCACAAGCGCAATATTGGCGGTCAGCGAACGGCCTTCGGTCAGCTCGAAGATGCGTTGCAGCAGGAAGGGGGTTACCGCCTTGCCGACGACGCCTTGCGCATCCGCTTCGGACTGGGCCTGTGCCAGAACCGGAGCCAGATCCTCAGCTGCGATCTGATCGTCTGCGGGGATCGGGTTGGCGATCAGCTGGCCGCCGGGCAGATCCATGGCCTGACGGGTGGCATGGGCGCGGGCGATCTCTGCAGCGCTGTCCATGCGCAGGGGGGCAGTCAGGTCAGAGGTTGCCGACCAGAACGCGGGGAAGCTGTCCTGCCCGTAGGCGATCACAGGCACACCCTGGGTTTCCAGCACCTCAAGCGTTTTGGGGATGTCGAGGATCGCCTTTGCGCCCGCAGCCACCACGGTGACCGGGGTCTGCGCCAGCTCCATAAGGTCGGCGGAAATATCAAAGCTGGTTTCTGCGCCTTTATGGACCCCGCCGATGCCGCCGGTGGCAAAAACGCTGATCCCGGCCAGCCGTGCTGCGATCATGGTCGCCGCAACGGTGGTGGCACCAGTGCCGCCGGTGGCGATACAGGCGGGCATATCCGCGCGCGAAATCTTCGCGACGTCCTTGGCCTGGCCGAGCGCTTGCAGTTGCTCCGCTTCAAGCCCGATGTGCAGCACGCCGTCGATCACGGCCATGGTGGCGGGTACGGCGCCGGCGGCGCGAATATCGGCCTCAACCTGTGCGGCAACTTCGACGTTCTGCGGATAGGGCATCCCGTGGGTGATGATGGTGCTTTCAAGCGCGACGATGGCCTGGCCGGAGGCACGGGCTGCAGCGACTTCGGCGGAAAATGTCATGTTAATCAAAGGGGTGGTTCTCCTGAAACATAGGTTGCAGCGGCCTTCAGTGCCGATGCAAGAGAGGTTTCGCGGTCTTCGCCGCGGGCCTCGGCTGCGATATGTGCAGCCATGAAGGTATCGCCAGCGCCTGTCACGCGCGCGACGGTCACGCGTGGCGGGGCCTGGGTGATCAGCCCGTTATGGTCCGCTTCGGTAGCGGTGCTGCCGCCATCGGTGACCAATACCCGTGCGGCGCCGCGATCCAGCATGGCGCGGGCGGCGGTGGGGCTGTCGGTGAATTCGTCCTGACAGAGCAGGCCTGCTTCCTCAAGGTTCACATAAAGTGTGCCACAGCTGCGCAGCAGGAACGGTCGCAGACGCTCAGCCTTGCCGGGTGAGGCGGGGGCGACGCGCAGATCCGCCTTCGCAAAGGCGGGGTTGGCGGTGATGTCATCCAGCAGAGACAAGGTCAGATTGCCGTCCAGCGCCACCGGGCCGCTATATGGTGCATCCTTGCTGCCAAGAGCGCCATCGATCAGCGGACGCAGGATTTTCGCACCTGCGGCCTCAAGAGAATGGGCGTCTGCAATGGCCGCTATCAGACCATTGGCGCCCTCGACCGCCATGTAGCGGTCGGTGGGCAGATCCTCAGAGCGGTAGAGGTGATCGGTGATCAGGCCAAGATGGGCGCAGGCATGGACCAGCTCATCCCCTTCGGCATCACGACCGATGGCGCTCAGGAGGGCCGGGCGCAGGCCAAAACGGGCCAAGGTCATCGCAATGTTCATCGCCACACCGCCGGGCAGGCGGGTGATCCGCCCCGGCATATCCGATCCACGCTGCATTTCCGCAGTGCAGCGGCCAATGATATCCCAGAGCACCGATCCGATGCAGAGGATATCAGGCTGCGCTGAGGCGGGACCACCGGACAGGGGCGTGGCGTCAGATTGATGCGAGGCGGGAACATGCGGAGGCTGTGTCATAAAACCCGTATTGCCGCGTTTTTTCGCCCCCCGCAAGCCGCAACCGAACTAGGGAATGGCGAAAGTCAGAGCAGCCCAGTGCGTCTGCCAGACCGGCGCGGGCTTGCCTGTGGTTGCGCTATCAGTCCGGGATGCAGCCTCAGGATCCACGGGGCGCAGGACCACCGCGTCCAGGAGATAGGTATGGCCTGATTTCACAGGCACCACGGCGCGGCCACCAGCGTCAGTGCGGAGCAGTGTGACGGACACAGTGTCATCCGGGGCCCGCTCAAAAACTTCGATCTGGGCGTCTGCGCGTAGGTGGCCCCGGAATTGCAGTTCGACTGGCAGACCGCTGCTGAGATCATCGTTGTAGGGGTTGGCCAATGCGACAAATTCGGTGAGCATGCCAACGGCGCGGTCCGCTCCTGCGCCACTGCCAATAGCAACCAGCGATTTTGCGTGGCGGGTGTAACGCTCCACAAACCCTTCGCGGGGCAGGTCGCGGGCGTTATGGCGCTGTTCGATATCGGGGAAGTCTTTGTGGGCTGCGAATTTGGCGAAATCCTCCCAGCTGTCGTAGGTCAGATGGTCCGGCGTGGTCTCGTGAACCACAACCAGAAGCCCCTCCGCAGGGGGCTCCAACTGAAGTGCTGGCATGTCGCCCATCCGTCCGCCATAGGGGCGGACCCCCGCCTGATCCCAGGTCTCGAACCGGGCGATATTTCGATCGAAATACGGCAACCGGGCACCGCTAAATATTTGCCCGTTGCGCAGATCTGCCTGAACCGAGGCGCCTAATTTTACTTGATATTTTTCTGGCGCAATCCAAAACTCGTGAGCAAGGGCAGCGCGACCGACGGTGTTTGCGGCAAGCGCGAGCAGAAAAAAAGCAACAGGGCGGGCAAAACGCATGGCGCAGATGAGACCTCTGGCTGGGACGGTTGGTGACAGACATTGGCAGCGGGTGGCGCAGGTGCCGCGCGGAAGGTCGATCCGCTGGAGGCATCACCTGAGGCGTCTGCTGCTGGTCCTGCTCTTCTGGAGCGTCTCACACTCTAGCGGCTTCGCCCATGAAGTCACGCCGACGATTGCGGATTTTGAGATTTCCGGCGATCAGCTGACCATGGATCTGCGGATCAACGCTGAGGCTTTTGTGGCAGGTATTGATCTGGATGGCATGGTTGATACCGATACGGCCATTCAGGCGCAGGACTATGATGACCTGCGGGCGCTTGGACCGGATGAGCTGGCGCCTATGGTGCAGCTGTTCGCAGAAGACTGGCTGCAGAGTCTGCAGGTGGAAGCGCGCGGCGCTATCGCAATGGAGGTGACCGCGATTGAAATCCCGGAGCCGGGGGACATTGCCCTGCCACGCAGTACCTTGCTGCGGCTTTCGGGGGTAATCCCGGAAGGTGCGCGGGGGCTGAAACTGGGCTGGCCAAAAGGGTCGGGCGGCGTGGTCCTGCGCCAAAACGGTGTTGAAGGTCCCTACACCGGCTACCTGCAAGGTGGTGAAACCACCCCGACCATTCCCCTGTCAGGCGGGCTGGCGCAGACGCCGAGCGAGGCGTTCATCGACTATATCCCCGTTGGGTACACCCATATCCTGCCAAAGGGGCTGGATCATATCCTGTTTGTGCTGGGGTTGTTTTTCTTCAGCACCCGGCTGCGGCCTCTGATATGGCAGATCAGCGCCTTCACGGTGGCGCATACGATTACTCTTGCGCTTGGCGCTTTGGGGCTGGTGCAGATCAATCCTGCCATTGTGGAGCCACTGATTGCCGGATCAATTGTGTTTGTTGCGGTCGAGAATATCTTTGCTCGTAAATTGCACAGCTGGCGAACGCTGGTGATCTTTGGGTTCGGGTTGTTGCACGGGCTGGGGTTTGCCTCGGTACTGGGTGAATTCGGTCTTCCGGATGCGCAGTTCCTGCCGGCACTGCTGGGGTTCAATGTGGGCGTCGAACTGGGGCAGCTGACCGTCGTCGGGGCGGCCTATGCGCTCCTCGGGTTCTGGTTCTGGCGGCATCCGAAATATCGGGGTAGGGTCGCCATCCCGGCCAGTTTCACCATTGCGCTGATCGGTGGGTACTGGTGCGTAGAGCGGCTGTTCCTCTGACGGGAAGTGAAGCCGCTCAGGCGTTCTGTCATGGGCGTTTGTTGCGCTACATTCGGATGCGGGGCTTTTAGCCCTCCATCGCCGCCAGCAGGTTGCGCAGGCTCATGAGCGGATCTTCTTCGCGCCAGATCTCATCTCCGATACCGAAGAAATCCGTATAGGGGGTCAGATCACGGACCAGCTCAGGTGTGAGGCCACCCTCTGCCACGATTGGCACTTCGATCATCTGGGACCACCACTCAAAGAGCTCTTTCTGAGCCTGATTGCCATCGCCCAGACCTGAGGTCCCAACGGGGCCAAAACTGACGTAGTCTGCACCGGCTTCGGCGGCGGTCAGACCATCGTGACGCGACGCCGCGCAGAAGCTGCCGACAATCGCATCGGTGCCAAGCGCCTTGCGCGCCGCCCGAACCGGGCGGGCCGCGTCCGAGAGGTGAACCCCATCAAGGCCCAGGCGTTCCGCAAGGATCTGGTGATCCGCGATCACAATTGCCACATCGCGGGCATGGGCCACAGCGCGCAGGGCATCACCGGCCCGGCTCAGCGTGTCCTCATCGCGGCTGGCCAGCTCAAGACGAACGCAGGCAATTTCCACCGAATCCAGCACCCGTGCCAATTGGTCGGGAAAGCGGCCGAGCTCAAAACTGGGGGGCGTCGTCAGATAGATCTGCGGCGTTTCGGGGGCGTCAGCGGGGCTGTCCATGGGGAGGGCTCCTGTTCAGTGGTTGTCGGTGTTTAGCGCATTTGCCACTGGACGCAAGGATTTGGCGACATCCCGAGCGGGTTATTTCCGTGTGATGCAGCGCTGATATATATGGAATATAGCGGGTTTCCCGCAGAAGTCGCCCCGCGCGGCCTTGCCCATCACGCCTGTGCCGACTAGAGCAGAGCAGGTTTTTTGGAGAGACGGATGCCCAGCGATACCCCTCAGCCCGCCTTTGTGCTCGTACGCCCGCAGATGGGTGAGAATGTCGGCGCAGCCGCCCGCGCGATGTGGAACTTCGGGCTTGACCGGATGCGCATCGTGGCGCCACGCGATGGCTGGCCTAACCCCAAGGCCGTTGCCATGGCCTCGGGCGCGGGGCGGTTGCTGGATGAGGCGCGGCTCGCTGAGGATCTTGCGGGTGCGATTGAGGATTGCGATTTCGTCTTCGCAACCACGGCGCGCCCACGAGAGTTGACCAAACCGGTCTATAGCCCGGAAGCAGCCATGAAACTGGCCGCTGAGAAGATCGCGGCAGGTGAGAAGGTTGCGGTGATGTTCGGCCCCGAACGAGCAGGCCTCGAGAACGAGGATATCGCCCGGGCCAATGCCATTATCTCTGTTCCCGTAAATCCTGAATTTGCCTCGCTTAACCTTGGCCAATGTGTACTGCTGACGGCCTATGAATGGCGCCGCCAGGTGACTGAAGTTGCCCCCGTCGTGACTGACCTTGGCAAATCCGACTGGGCCAGCCACGCGGATGTAGACGCGCTGGTCAATCATTATGAGGACCGGTTGGACGACGCAGGGTTTTTCTTTCCGCCCGACAAGGCGCCCAGCATGAAAACCGTGTTCCGCAATATGTTCAGCCGGATGCCGCTCACCCGCGCAGACGTTCAGATGTTGCATGGGATCATGCGACAGATGGTCCGCTGGAAGGAAAAACGCGACTGAGGCGCGACTTCGGGCGGATTTGCACCATAGTCGCCCACTGGACGGGGCCGAACATGCGGCCTAGCTTGACGGGAAATTGGAAGAGGCAAGCATGAGCAAGCGCAGCATTTTCGAAGAGGTCTCTGGCAACGAGCCGCAAGAACGCCCACAGGCGACCCCCGGCGGTATTGACCGCACCCGTCGCGGCGCAAGGGGTGCCATTCGAGCGTGGCTGGCAGTGCTCTTTGCGCTGGTGGTGGCGATGATTGTTGTCGGCGGGCTGACCCGACTGACCGACAGTGGACTGTCGATCACCGAATGGCGGCCTGTGACCGGTGCCATGCCACCGCTGAGCGAGGCAGATTGGCAGGCAGAGTTCGACAAATACAAGGAAATCGACCAGTGGCGCATTGAAAATCAATGGATGCAGCTGGCGGATTTCAAGGAAATCTATTGGTGGGAATGGGGCCATCGCCAATTGGGACGGGTGATTGGCTTGGTTTGGGCGCTTGGGTTCCTCGGCTTTGCGGTTACACGGCAGATCCCCGTTGGGTGGGCCGGAAGACTGGCGTTGCCCGGCCTTCTGGGCGCTGTTCAGGGGGCTATCGGATGGTGGATGGTGGCCTCTGGTGTAACGCAGGGCGAGGGTATGACCTCGGTTGCGTCTTACCGCTTGGCGACCCATCTGGGGCTGGCGTTTGTCATTCTGGGATTCATCGCCTGGTACATGTTCCTGCTGGGGCGCGAAGAGCGCGATCTGATGCAGGCCCGCCGGGCGAAGGAGGCCAAGCTGTTTGGTCTCTCCACCGGGTTACTGCACTTCAGTTTTTTGCAGATCATCCTCGGTGCGCTGGTGGCGGGCATTGATGCAGGCCGGTCCTATACTGATTGGCCACTGATGGCGGGTCAAATTCTGCCGCCTGAGCCGTTTATGTTGCAGCCGCTTTGGACCAACTTTTTTGAAAACCCCGGCCTTGTGCAGTTCATTCACCGGGTCAGCGGCTATCTCTTGCTGGCCTTTGGCGTGGTGGTCTGGCTGCGGGGCCGTGGCAGCGCCCATCCGCGCACGCGCTTTGCCTTTAACGCGGTCTTTGCGGCGCTGTTATTGCAAATGGTCCTTGGTATCGTCACCGTGCTCTATGCCGCACCCTGGCAGATCGCGATCCTGCATCAGCTGATGGCTGTCTGTCTCTGGGTCCTGATCCTCAGGGCGCGGTATCTGTCGGGTTATCCCATTGCAACTTCGATTAAGGATCACTGAGAATGAGCGCATTTGACGACTTGATGGCCTATGAGCGTGACACCCAGGCGCTTGGCCAGATTGCCGGCCGTTTGGGCTGGGATCAGGAAACCATGATGCCACGCGGTGCCGCCCCCCAGCGGGGCGAAGAAATGGCGGCGATTGAGGCCGTTCTGCACGCCCGTCGCTCTGACCCGCAGGTGGCCGACTGGCTGTCAGAAGCCGAGGCCCCGGATGAGGTGGGTACCGCCCAGCTGCGCGAGATTCTTCGCAGTCATGAGCGCGCTGTCAAAGTGCCCGGTGATCTGGCGAAACGCATCGCCCGCGTCACCTCCGAGGCGCAGGGGAAATGGGCAGCGGCCCGTGCTGCTGAGGACGTTGCAGCCTTCTTGCCGGTGCTGGAGGAAGTGGTCGCGCTAAAACGCGAAGAGGGGCAGGCGTTGGCCGCCGGGGGTGACGTCTATGACGCGATGATCGCCGATTACGAACATGGCACCACCGCCGCCGAGATCGCTGCGCTGTTTGATGCCATGCGCCCGCGTTTGGTTGATCTGCGCGCCCGGGTTTTGGAGAAACCCGCGCCAAAGGGCGTCAGCGGTCATTTCGATGCAGACAAGCAGATGGCGCTGACCACCACGCTGGCCGAGACCTTTGGCTATCAGATGCGCCATGGTCGGGTCGACAAGGCGGTGCATCCCTTCTGTTCCGGCAGCGGTCTGGATGTCCGCGTGACCACGCGGACCAGCGATGATGATCCGTTCAACTGTTTCTACTCCACCATTCACGAGGTCGGGCACGCTGCCTACGAGCAGAACATTGATCAGGCCTATCTGCTGACACCACTCGGTCGGGGTGTCTCTATGGGGGTGCACGAAAGCCAGAGCCGGATCTATGAGAACCAGCTGGGCCGCAGCCGTGCCTTTACCGGGTGGCTGTTTGACCAGATGGTGCCGCAGTTTGGTGACTTTGGCATTGCAGATGCCGATGCGTTCTACGCGGCTGTGAATGCGGTTCACAACGGCTACATCCGCACCGAGGCCGATGAGCTGCAGTATAATCTGCATGTGATGATGCGGTTTGATCTGGAGCGCGCGCTGATGTCGGGCGATTTGCAGGTACAGGATCTGGAAGCGGCCTGGAATGACCGTTTTGCCGCTGATTTTGGCTATGGCGTTGATAAACCGTCCAATGGCTGCTTGCAGGACGTGCATTGGTCGGTGGGGCTGTTTGGTTATTTTCCAACCTATTCGCTGGGCAATGTCTATGCCGGCTGTCTTTATGACGCGCTGCGTCAGGCAGTGCCGGATCTGGATACGCAGCTGGCGGCGGGTGATACGGTCGCCGCAACCAGCTGGCTGCGTGATAATCTGCAAACCCATGGCGGGTTGCGCAGCCCGGTTGAGACCATCACCCATGCAGCAGGCATGGCGCCCACCCCGGAGCCGCTGTTGAGCTATCTGGAAGACAAATTCGGCGCGCTTTACGGACTGTAAGTCGACGCGCTGCAAAAATTAGCAAATCCCCCGTCAATCGCTGGCGGGGGATTTTCCGTTGCGGTGCGGCGCCCGTGTTTCGTCGGCGCAGGCTTGGTCAGATCAGCGCCATACGCTCGGCGCGCTCAGGATCGGGGAAGGGCCGGTAGAGGCCAAAATCAGCCGAGGCGATCAGCGCATTTACATTCGCATAGAGCCGCTCGACGTTTTCATCCATTTCACCCAGCACCCGAAACGCCTGATCCAGTTGGGTCATATTGGCGAATTCGATTTCCAGCAGGAAATCGCGATGTTTGTCACTGGCAAGGTTCAGTTTGCGGCGCAGAAGTCGCCAGCCCTGAATGACATCCCGCTCGCGCAGATAGGACATCCATTGGTCCACGGCATTGGCAAAGGCAATTGCTTTTGCCTCGTGGTGTAGATCGATCGAGCAGTGATAGAGGTTCATGTCAGGCCTCCCTTGGCGACGCGTGTATCGCTCTCAGGCTGGCAGAAACTGCTTAGGTTTCGATTAACGAAAAACGCCACCCCGAGGGGCGGCGTTTTATTGATGGTCATCGGGCTATGCAGCGAGGAGATCAGGTTGTCTCGGCAGGTTCGCTGGTACCCTCAGAGGTGGGGACTTCTGCATCTTCGTCGTCGCGTTCCGCGATCCAGGCAACCGAGACGACCTCTTCGCCCTTAGCTGTGTTGAACACCCGTACGCCACCGGCGCTGCGGGAACGGAAAGAAATCCCGTTGACCGGACAGCGGATCGACTGACCTTTGGAGGTGGCCAGCATGATCTGATCTTCAAGCTCGACCGGGAAGGTCGCGACGATGGCGCCGCCTTTCATGGCACCAACACCCTGACCGCCACGTCCGCTGACACGGTAGTCATGGGCCGATGTCAGATTGCCCACTCCAGAGCGATTGATGGTCACCAGGAGATCATTGGCCGCCAGCATTTCCTGATACCGCTCCTCGGACAGTGAACCTTCGGACTCCTCGCCATTTTCGTCTTCGGCAACCTCGCCGCCAAGCTCGGAGCGGAACCGCTTGATGAAGGCATTGCGCTCCCAGGGTTCTGCGCTGAAGTGGCGGATCACCGACATCGAGACGACCTCGTCCCCTTCGCTCACCAGCCGGATCCCACGCACCCCGGTCGATTCACGGGAGTTGAAGACGCGGACGTCGGTGGAGCGGAACCGGATCGCCCGCCCGGAATTGGTCACCAGCATCACATCATCGTCCTCGGAACAGATGCGGGCGTTCACCAGTTTGACCGAGCCATCCTCGGGCAGTTTCATCGCGATCTTGCCGTTGCGGCGGACGTTGGTGAAATCCGACAGACGGTTGCGACGTACATCCCCGCCCGAGGTGGCAAAGACCACCTGCAGGTTTTCCCATTCGTCATCCGGCACATCGACCGGCATGATCGCGGCGATGGAGACGCCGGGCGGAATTGGCAGGATATTGACAATCGCCTTGCCTTTGGACGTGCGGCCACCCTGTGGCAGACGCCAGGTCTTCAGTTTGTAGACCATGCCGTCAGTGGTGAAGAACAGCAGCTGGGTGTGGGTGTTGGCCACAAAGAGATTGGTGACAACATCCTCTTCCTTGGTCTGCATGCCAGACAGCCCCTTGCCGCCGCGCTTCTGCGCCCGGAAGTCGACCAGTGGGGTCCGCTTGATATAGCCGCCGCTGGTGATCGTCACGACCATGTCTTCGCGCTCGATCAGATCCTCGTCTTCCATGTCGCCGGACCAGTCCACGATCTCGGTGCGGCGGGGAACGGCGAAATTATCACGCACTTCGCGCAGCTCGTCCGAGATGATGCCCAGAATCCGCTCACGCGAGGACAGGATCTCAAGGTATTCCTTGATCTTGCCCGCCAGTTCTTCCAGCTCATCGGTGACTTCTTTGACACCAATCTGTGTCAGGCGCTGCAACCGCAGTTCGAGAATAGCGCGGGCCTGCACCTCAGAGAGGTTATAGGTGCCATCGTCATTCATGGTGTGGGTCGGATCGTCAATCAGACGGATATAAGGTGCGATGTCGACCGCAGGCCAGCGGCGGGTCATCAGCTTATGTCGGGCTTCGGCTGCATCAGCAGAGGCACGGATGGTTGCGACCACCTCGTCCACATTTGAAACCGCGACGGCCAAACCGCACAGAATATGGCTGCGTTCCCGCGCCTTGCGCAGGTCATAGGCGGTGCGCCGCGCAATCACGTCTTCGCGGAAATCAAGGAAGGAGGTCAGGAATCGGCGCAGGGTCAGCTGCTCGGGACGACCACCGTTCAAGGCCAGCATGTTGCAGCCAAAATGCGTCTGCATGGGTGAGAAACGATAGAGCTGGTTCAGAACCACCTCAGCCGTGGCATCGCGCTTAAGCTCGACAACAACCCGTACGCCGTTGCGATCGGATTCATCCTGTACGTGGCTGACACCCTCGATCTTTTTCTCGCGCACCTGTTCGGCGATCTTTTCGATCATCGCGGCCTTGTTGACCTGATAGGGAATTTCTTCGACCACGATTGCATAGCGGTCCTTGCGGATCTCCTCAACGCGGGTCTTGGCGCGAATGACGACGCTGCCGCGTCCTTCTAGATAGGCCTTGCGCGCGCCGGAACGGCCCAACATCACGCCGCCGGTTGGGAAGTCCGGGCCGGGTACATAGTCGATCAACTGTTCGCTGGTCAGATCCGGGTCTTCGATCAACGCGAGCGTGGCATCAATCACTTCGCCCAGATTGTGGGGCGGGATATTTGTCGCCATGCCAACGGCAATACCACCAGCGCCATTGACCAGCATGTTGGGGAACCGCGCCGGCAGCACCGTGGGTTCACGGTCCTTACCATCGTAGTTGTCCTGAAAATCGACCGTATCTTTTTCAATGTCGGCCAGGATCGAGGCGGCAGGTTTGTCCATCCGCACTTCGGTATAGCGCATGGCGGCTGGGTTATCGCCATCCATGGAGCCGAAGTTGCCCTGACCATCCAAGAGCGGCAGCGACATGGAAAAATCCTGCGCCATCCGCACCAAGGCGTCATAGATCGCGGAGTCACCATGGGGGTGGTACTTACCCATGACATCACCAACCGGACGCGCCGATTTGCGATAGGGTTTGTCATGCGAATTGCCGACCTCATGCATGGCGTAGAGAATCCGGCGGTGAACCGGTTTCAGACCGTCACGCAGGTCAGGAATGGCGCGGCTGACAATAACCGACATCGCATAGTCGAGATACGAAGTGCGCATCTCGGATTCGATGGACACCGTCGGGCCGTCATACTTTGGCCGTTCGGGTTTGTTTTCGTCCATGTTTTCAGGAGTTTCCGGCGTATCGTTCACGTTGGCTGCCCGTTGTTATTATTGGGTCTATATATTGTGTCTGCACCATAACAGACAGGGCATATAAGGCGCAAGCAAGCAGGGCTGCGGAGCGCGCCCGTGCCGGAGCTTTTCTTCCAACGGGCTGTATTTGTTCGGAATTAACCTTTCCTATGCTAAGCTGTCTGTGGGGGGATCCGTAAGGGAGACCTGAAATGGAGACACGCGAAACTGAATTGATGCTGAAGGGCTACGGTCTGACCACAGCAGAGATGACCTATCATATGCCGGACTACACCCACGTCCTGAACACTTTCGTCTGGCAGGAGTATGATCTGGCGCCGGATCATCCGCGATTGTTTGAGTTTATCGAGTATTGGCAGCGCGAGATTGAGGGCCCGCTGCATTCCGTCCGCTTTACCCATCGCAAGATGATCAGCCCCGGCGAATGGCGCAATGTGAAGGGTGTGCTGCATCTGCACTGATTGCGTCCCAAATGACCAGTTCAAGCTGTAAATTATGTCCGTGGAATGCGCGATGTACGAGGCTCCGCTGCGCGTCGCGATGACGATGGGCGGAGATCTGTTTTCTTTCTGCGACAACTGCTTATACTGGCGCTGAATGGATCCGTTGGCAGCTGCTCTTACAACATGCAGGCTGGGTGCTGCGGTGACAGCTGCTGGCCTGTGGGGTGCGTTTTATGTGCCTGAGGTTGGGATGTGACCCCTCCTGGTTAAGAGAAAGCGCAATATGGTTTCCCGAGTTATTCCGGTTCAGGCCTTCGATCTGGTGATATTTGGTGGCACGGGGGATCTGGCGCGGCGGAAAATCCTGCCTGCGTTGTTCCGGCGCCATTGCGCGGGTCAGTTGCCGCAGGATGCTCGGATTTTGGGCGCGGCGCGGGGGGCGCTTGGCAGCGACGGGTATCGTGACCTGATCCGCGATGCCTTGCAGAATGAGCTGAGCGGAGCGGATATGGCCGCGCGTGGTGCGGAATTGGAGCGGTTTCTGGCACGGCTGGAGTATCTGGCGATTGATGCTCAGGCGCGCGATGGCTGGGCGGCGCTTAAGCAGATGCTTGGTTGTCCAACGTCGGATCGTGTGCGGGTGTTCTATTTTTCCGTCGGCCCGGCGCTGTTTGCGCCGCTGGCGGAACAGATCTGGACACATCAGCTGGCGGATGACCAGACCCGGATTGTGGTTGAAAAACCCTTCGGTCATGACCTGGCGTCAGCGAAGGCGCTCAATCGCACTCTGGCGGGCCACTTCGATGAAAGCCAGATCTACAGAATTGACCATTACCTGGGTAAGGAGACGGTCCAGAACCTGATGGCAATCCGGTTTGGCAATATGCTGTTTGAACCGCTCTGGAACAGTCAATATGTGGATCATATCCAAATTACTGTGGCTGAATCGGTCGGTGTAGGCGGTAGATCGTCGTATTATGATAAATCTGGTGCAATGCGTGACATGATGCAGAACCACCTGATGCAACTGCTGTGCCTGATCGCAATGGAACCGCCTGCGAAGTTCGATCCCGATGCCGTACGGGACGAAAAGCTGAAGGTGATCCGGGCGCTGGAGCCGGTGGAACCCCACCATATTGTGCGCGGTCAATATGCGCTGGCAGAGGACGGGGAAGGGGGCGACGAGGACCAGTCCTACCGCGAAACCGTGGGTGATCCGCGCTCCTCCACCGAAAGCTATGTGGCGCTGAAGGCGCATATCAGCAATTGGCGTTGGGCAGGTACACCATTCTACCTCCGCACTGGCAAGCGTCTGGTGGCGCGCTCCTCCGTGATCAACGTCTTCTTCAAGGACGCGCCGCATTCGATTTTCGGTGCAGATGCCGGGCGTCATGCCAATCTGCTGACCATCCGATTGCAGCCAGACGAGGGCATCACGCTCAAGGTGACGATCAAGGAGCCCGGACCCGGCGGTATGCGGTTGATCGACGTGCCGCTGGATATGAGCTTTGCGCAGGCGCTGGGGGCGGATATCGACGGCGCACCCGATGCTTATGAGCGGCTGATCACCGATGTGATCCGAGGCAATCAGACGCTGTTCATGCGCGGTGACGAGGTGGAGGCGGCCTGGGCCTGGACGGATCCGATTATTGCGGGCTGGACATCGCGCGGAGATGTGCCAAAACCCTATGATAGCGGTAGCACCGGACCGGGAGATGCGGATCTCCTGATGCGGCGCGACGAACGGGAATGGCGGGGGATCAACCCATGAATATTATCGAATATGCAGATCGCGATATGCTGGCGATTAATGTAGCCAATCAACTGGCCGGCGATCTGAAGACCCATCTATTGCATCATGATAGCGCATCCTTTGCCGTCGCAGGTGGCACCACCCCAGCGCCGATTTTTGACGACCTCTGTGCCGCTGATATCGATTGGGCGCGGGTGCGGCTGATGGCGACAGATGAACGCTGGGTGCCTGTCGAAAGTGATCGTTCCAATGCGCGGATGATCCGCGAGCGTCTGCTGGTCAACCGGGCGGCGTCAGCGACATTTGTGCCGTTTCATGTGCCTGCGCGGGCGCCGGAGGATGTGCTGGCCGAGGTCGAAAGCCTGATTGAGCCGGATCTGCCGCTTTCTGTTGTCCTGTTAGGCATGGGGGAAGACATGCACACCGCATCCCTGTTTCCCGGCGTGCGCGGGCTGAGTGAGGCACTTGCGGCAGACGCGCCGGTGTTGGCAGTGATGCGACCTGACAGTCAGCCGGAACCGCGCGTCAGCCTGTCGGCGCGCGTATTGGACGCTGCGATTGCCAAACATCTGGTGATCTACGGAGAGGCCAAGCGTGAGGCGCTTGAAACGGCCAGGTCTCTGCCCCCGGAGGAGGCGCCTATTCAGGCAGTTTTGTCAGAAATGACCGTGCATTGGGCGCCTTAGTTAAGGTAATCCGTCGAAGGCTGAGATCCGTCGCCTACCCCTCTGCAATTGCGCCGTCCCGCTCTCTCAGGGCGGCGCGCAGGCTGTCTGGCAGCGGATAACCGGACTGCCCATCTGGCGTGCGCAGAACCATGATACCGGTCATCGTCGCACGCAGGTCGCCAGACCAGATCTGCTGTTCCATCACATATGAGGTGCGCCGGAAGGACACGACGCGGGCCGTGGTGATATAATCTTCCTCCAGCAGCATTTCCTTCACATAATGTACATTGGCGTTGCGCAGCACATTGCGAGGCGCTGGCATCCCCCTGAAATGCGGTGCGAAAAACCGGTCGTAGTAGGCCACGCGCAGGGTTTCAAACCAGCTCAGGTAGGCCTTGTTGTTGACATGATGGAGGATATCCAGCTCGGAAAACCGCACCCTATCCGCCATCGCCAGCGGCTGCGGGTCCTTGAGCCCGTGATAGCGTTGAGCGTCAGGGCTGAGCGGGGTGTGAAAGATCAGGTCCATGCAGCAGTCGGTAGAGAGATTGGTGCCAAGGTGCAAGTCGGCACTCCTCAACAAGATGTCTCACAGGAAGCATTCGAAAGGTGACGGAAAACGGAAGATGGCACCACAAATTCAGTGGGTTGATGTAACACTCTAATGTCGGAGATTTTGGAGCGGGTAACGAGAATCGAACTCGTAACTAAAGCTTGGGAAGCTGCCGTGATACCTTTTCACCATACCCGCGCCAATAAGGGGTGATTACCGGTTTCGCGGGGGAGGGTCAAGCGCCCAACAACCCCCGCTACCGGCAAAATCGACTTACCCGCGGCGCCGCCGCCGACGGCGTCCGCCGTCCTCGTTGCCGTCGCCACCTCCGGTGTTGAAATTCGCCTCCGGCAGGGTGACGATGCTGTTCAGGATCGGGAAGGGTTCGGCAGAGTTCGGGATCGCAGAGGCATTGACGAAATGCTCCTGAAACCGTGGCTCCACTGCGGTTTCGATCTTTTCGATCTGCTGCACAGTGGCCTCAATCTCGCTGCGGGCCTTCGTGTTGAGCAGCGCAATGCGGGCACCGGTACCGGCGGCGTTGCCAGCCGAGGTCACCTTGTCCAGCACACAGTCGGGGATCATGCCCAGCACCATCGCGTGTTTGGCTGAGATATGCGCGCCAAAGGCGCCCGCCAGCACCACCCGATCGACGGTATCAATGCCGAATTTGTCCATCAGGAGTCGCGCGCCGGAATAAAGCGCCGCTTTGGCCATCTGGATTGCGCGGATATCGGGGTTGGTCACGGTGATGGTCGGGCCACCCTCGACAGAGCCGTCCCACAGCAGATAGGCATTGGTGCGTCCGTCCTGAATGCAGCGTGTCGTGCCAGTTTGTTCTGCCGAACCGATCAGGCCAGAGGCATCCAGCAACCCGGCCATGCGCATTTCGGCAATCGCCTCGATGATGCCGGATCCGCAGATACCAGTGATGCCGGTGGTGGCGACTGCCGCAGCAAAACCGTCCTCATCCGACCAAATGTCGGAGCCGATCACCCGGAAGCGCGGTTCCTTGGTTTCCGGGTTGATCTCGACTCGTTCAATTGCACCGGGAGCAGCGCGCTGACCGCTGGAGATCTGCGCGCCCTCAAACGCCGGCCCGGTGGGGGAGGAGCAGGCCAGCACCTTGTCCTTGTTCCCGAGCAGGATTTCCGCGTTGGTGCCGACGTCCACCACTAGCACCAGATCCTCGGATTTGTCAGGCGCTTCCGACAGGGCGACCGCCGCAGCATCGGCACCCACATGGCCGGCAATGCAGGGTAGGAGGTAGACACGGGCGGCCGGGTGAATATTGAGGTCCAGCTCCACCGCGCGCAGTGCCAGCGCATTGGAGGTCGCCAGCGCAAAGGGCGCCTGACCCAGTTCAAACGGATCGATGCCGAGGAACAGGTGGTGCATCACCGGGTTGCAGACAAAGACTGCGTCCACGATCAGCGCCTTGTCAATTTCTGCCTCTGCTGCGATCTGGGTGAACAGCGCATTCATGCCCTCGCGTACCGCGCGGGTCATCTCCTGATCGCCGCCTTTGTTCATCATCGAATAGGAAACCCGGCTCATCAGGTCTTCGCCAAAGCGGATCTGCGGGTTCATGATGCCGGAGGAGGCCACGACGTCGCCGGTTTTCAGATCGCACAGGTGCGCGGCGATGGTGGTTGAGCCAAGGTCAACCGCCAGACCATAGATTGAGCCTTCGTAGAAACCGGGCCAGATGTGCATAATCTTGGGTGGGTGGTTTTCATCGCCCAGATGCACGGCCACGGTAACCTTCCAGCCGCCCTTGCGCAGGGCCGGTTGCAGCACGCTCAGGATATGCAGGTCGGTTTTGACACCTTTCAGATCCCATTGCGCATCCAGCGCCTCGATCAGCCGCTCCATATCGCCTGTGGGTTTATGCATGTCGGGTTCTTCCACCTCGACATAATAAAGTCGGGTGGAGGGGTTCATGGTGATGTCGCGGGCCTCTGCGCGTTTGCGCACGACCTGGCGGTGGACCTGGCTTTCCGGCGGGACGTCGATCACCACATCGCCTTGGACCTGCGCCTGACACCCCAGTCGCCGCCCGTCGATCAGGCCGCGTTTGTCCTTATAGCGCTGTTCGACCTTGTTCCATTCGGTCAGGGCGTTGTCGGCGACTGTCACACCATGTTTGGAGAACTCACCATAAGAGGGCGTGATCTGACATTTCGAACAGATGCCACGCCCGCCGCAGACCGAATCCAGATCGACCCCCAGCTGACGCGCCGCGGTCAGGACCGGAGTGCCGACCGGAAACCGGCCACGTTTGCCGGAAGGGGTGAAGACCACCAGCGGATGCGATGCGGGATCAGTTGCGGTCTCGGTCGAGATCTCGGGGGCGGGATCGTTTGCCATGCCTGTACCTATCTTGCTTGCGCGGTTTGGGCGGAGCATATGGCGTTTTCGGCGCGAGGAAAGGCGGCGCGCGTCATTTTGCAGTCTCGTGGCGTCATTTCTGCCTGGTTTTAGGAAAAGACAGCTCCGGGCGGTGGTTTGGTGATCTAAATCAGTCGGCCTCAGGTGGCATTGTCTGGTGAACCTGACGCGATTTCACCCAGCCAATTCAGAATCTGGGTTCGGTGTTCGTCGAGCATCGGCGCAGGCGGGCGTGTTGTCTCGTCGGGCAGGGCAGAGAGTTTGACCGGATTGCCCGCCGCTTTGAACCGCGGGGTGCCCTCCTGATCGCAGACGTCCACCAGCATATTGCGGGCCAGGATCTGGGGATCCCGCATCACTTCGGCCACAGATTGGATCGGACCGGTCGGCACGCCGGCGCGCTGCAGCCGGTCGATCCAATAGGATGCGGGCTGGTCCAGGGTCACTGCCTCAATCAAGCGTTTGAGAAGGCGCGCGTTTTCGCAGCGCGCCTGATTGCTGGTAAAGCGCGCATCTGTGGCCAACGGCAGGTCCAGCGCTGTACAAAGGGTCGCAAACAGCGTGTCGTTGCCAGCCGCGATCACAAACAATCCGTCGCTGGCGTGGAACGTCTCAAACGGGGTGATCGACGGGTGGCGCGCCCCTGATGGGCGTGGGGGTTCGCCCGTTACCGAAGTGATCGCCACCGCGTGCTCCAGCAGCGCCAGCTGGCTGTCGAGCATGGCGATATCCACCTTTTGACCGGGCGCGCCACCTCGCACCGCATAGAGCGCCGCCAATACGCCCTGACACAGGAACATACCCGCTGCGATATCGCCGATGGAGGCGCCGACGCGCACTGGTTCGCGGTCGCGCTCGCCGGTGATTGACATCACCCCGCCACGGGCCTGCACCACCATGTCATAGGCCGGACGCAGCCGGTCGGGGCCGGTATGGCCGAAGCCGGAGACCGCGCCATAGACAAGTTTCGGGAAACGGGCATGGAGCGCCTCCCAGCCATAGCCGAGCCGCTCCATCACGCCGGGGCGAAAATTTTCGAGGATCACATCGGCCTGCGTCAACAGCTGTTCGAAGATGCCGCGATCTTCCTCGGCGCGCAGATCCAGGGCGATGCTTTCCTTGCCGTGGTTGATAGTGGCGAAATAGGCGCTGTCGCCATCTTTGAAGGGCGGGAAGGCGCGGGTGTCATCGCCATGGCCCGGTCGTTCTATCTTGATCACCCGCGCGCCAAGATCGCGCAGCGTCATGGAGGCATAGGGGCCAGCCAGCACATGGGTAAGGTCGAGAACAACAATATCGCTGAGGGGGCGGATCATGATGAGGCTCCTAGGTGATCTGTTCGCGCGCTCTTGGTGGCGGATTGGCTGGCAGGGTGCCTTGATACAGATCAGTTGCACGCTGACAGGGGGGAGCGTCAGGATGGGCGGTCGGCAGATACTTCCAGACAGAACAGCCGACGGCTCATTGCCTGCTTGAGAAACCATCGCAATTCTCCCGTTTTTCCGGCGCCACCTCTTTTCCCCCTTCGGCTTCTGTGCCATAGGGTCATCGCCAAACGGGGTTATGCATGGGGATGACAAATGCAGATTCGTGAGGCTCTCACATTCGATGATGTTCTTCTGGTTCCGGCAGCGTCCAGCGTTCTGCCGAACACGGCTGACACGCGCACGCGCGTCACAGGCGGCATCTCTCTGAACATTCCTTTGCTCAGCTCGGCGATGGACACGGTGACGGAATCCCGGATGGCCATCGCAATGGCGCAGGCCGGCGGTATGGGCGTCATTCACAAGAACCTGGATCTGGAAGAACAGGCCCGTCAGGTGCGCCGGGTCAAACGCTTCGAGAGCGGTATTGTTTACAACCCGATCACCCTGACCGCGGATCAGACCCTTGCCGATGCCAAGGCTTTGCAGGAGCGCTACCGCGTCACCGGATTCCCGGTGGTGGACAAGGAGGGCCGCGTGGTCGGCATCGTGACCAATCGCGACATGCGGTTCGCCACCGATGACAACACGCCGGTTTCAGTGATGATGACCTCCGACAATCTGGCACTGTTGCATGAGCCGGCAGAGCTGGAAGAAGCCAAGTCGATGATGAAGGCGCGCCGCATCGAAAAGCTGCTGGTGACTGATGGTGATGGCAAGCTGACTGGCCTGCTCACCCTGAAGGATACCGAACAGGCGGTTTTGAACCCCACCGCCTGCAAGGATGATCTGGGGCGCTTGCGGGTTGCGGCAGCTAGTTCCGTTGGGGACAGCGGCTTTGCCCGCTCCGAGGCGCTGATTGATGCCGGTGTTGATATTGTCGTGGTCGATACAGCCCATGGTCATTCCGAAGGTGTGATCGAGGCAGTCAAACGCATCAAGGCGCTGTCGTCCGGTGTGCAGGTGGTGGCGGGCAATGTCGCAACCGCTGCGGCGACCAAGGCGCTGATTGATGCGGGTGCCGATGCGGTGAAGGTCGGGATCGGCCCGGGCTCCATCTGCACGACCCGTATGGTTGCGGGTGTTGGTGTGCCGCAGCTCACTGCGATTATGGATTGCGCCAGCGCCGCCGGTGACATCCCGGTCATTGCCGATGGTGGCATCAAGTTCTCTGGCGATTTTGCCAAGGCCATCGCGGCAGGGGCGTCCTGCGCCATGGTTGGCTCGATGATTGCAGGCACTGACGAAAGTCCGGGCGAGGTGATCCTCTATCAGGGTCGTTCCTTCAAGTCCTATCGCGGCATGGGATCGCTGGGCGCAATGGCGCGCGGCTCCGCAGACCGCTATTTTCAGAAAGATGCCGCCAGCGACAAGCTGGTGCCCGAGGGGATCGAAGGTCAGGTCGCCTACAAAGGCTCGGCCGGTGCGGTGATCCACCAGTTGGTGGGCGGTCTGCGCGCGGCCATGGGGTATACCGGCTGTGCGACGGTGGATGAGATGCGCAAGAACTGCGAATTTGTCCGCATCACCGGCGCGGGCCTGAAGGAAAGCCACGTGCATGATGTGCAGATCACCCGTGAATCGCCGAACTATCGTATCGGCTAAAGACAGGAGCGCTGCCCAATGACTGTGACGCATCACCAAGAGGCCGGGGTATGACCCCGGCTGCCCGCCGTCAGGCCGCTATCGAAATCCTCGATCACATCCTGACAGGAGAACCTGCCGAAAAAGCACTGACGGCCTGGGCGCGGCGCAGCCGCTTTGCCGGGTCCAAAGATCGCGCAGCGGTGCGTGACCATGTTTTTGCGGCCCTGCGGTGCCTGCGTTCTTATGCAGCCCTTGGGGGCGGTGGTGGCGCGGGGGAGATCTCTGATTCCAACACAACGGGTCGGCAGCTGATGTTGGGGGCTCTGCGGGCAGAAGGCGTTGATGTGGCTGAGATATTCAACGGAGTAGGCCATGCGCCTGCGCCGCTTGAACCCGCCGAGGAGTCTGCGATCAGCACTGCGCCTCAGATGCAGCCGACGGAGGCGCTTGATATTCCGGACTGGCTCTGGCCTGCGTTTGCGGCCAGCCTTGGCGATGCCGCAGAGGCGGCAGCGCGGGCGTTGCAGCAGCGCGCGCCAGTGCATCTGCGCGTCAACCAGCGAAAAATCGATCGCGACGCAGCTTTTATCGCGCTGTCGGAGGAGGGGATCCTTGCCGAAGCGCACCCCGCAGCGGATACGGCGCTGTCAGTGACCGAAGGGGCGCGCAAGCTGCGCAACAGTTCGGCCTATCTGACCGGATTGGTCGAATTGCAGGATGCCGCCAGTCAGGCGGTGATCGAAGCACTGCCCCTGGCTGACGGTCAGCGGGTTCTTGATTTCTGTGCTGGTGGCGGAGGTAAGAGCCTCGCCATCGCAGCGCGAGGAAATCTTGCAGTTTTTGCCCATGATATCGCGCCGCAAAGGATGAAAGACCTTCCTGCACGCGCAGACCGGGCTGGGGCTGCGATCACAGTGCTGGCGCCTGATGATGTTGCTGCCAAAGCCCCGTTTGATCTGGTGCTATGCGACGCACCCTGTTCCGGCTCCGGCTCCTGGCGGCGCGCGCCCGAAGGCAAATGGCGCCTGACGCAGGCGCGGCTGGATGACCTGTGCCAGACACAGGCGCAGATCCTGAACGACGCCAGCCAGTTGGTGGCAACCGGTGGAACGCTGGCCTATGCGACCTGCTCGATGCTGAATGCGGAAAACTGCGATCAGGTCGCGGCATTCCTGGCCAGGAACCCTAATTGGCAGTTGCAACAGGATCACGGCTGGCAGGTCCACGGTGGAACAGATGGTTTCTATGTTGCTGTTCTGTCCCGTTTCGGCGACGATTGATCGACTTTAAGGCAATTCGGATCCTGCGGTATTAACGCAGTTTTAACCTAATTCGTCTCGATATAAGCACATAAATTCATCGAGGGAGCCGCAATGAACGGTCGCCATGCTTCACCCGTTCCACAGTTGCGCGTCTACACGCCGGAACATGCTCGCCTGGCGGCGGTTTTGCTTTTGTCGGGCATGGTTATCACCGCGCCCTGGCTGTTTCAGACGCCGGAGTGGATCACGCGCGGGCTTGTGGCTGTTGGCCTGACGCTGATTGCCGTGGCGTTGATGATGCTGGTGCAGGCGCGTACCCGGCTGCGAGCCCGGTCAATGGCGGCTGCTCTGCTCACGGGGTTCATCGACAAAGATGCGACCGCGACCTTCGTCTGCGATGATGACGGGATGATCCACGCCTCCAACGGGGCGGCGCTGAAACGCTTTGCGGATGCCGATACCGAAACGCTTGCGGGCACGTTGCGATCAATCCTCGCCAATCCCTCTGCGGTTCTGTTCCGCCTGCAAAGCCGCGCCCGTGTTGACGGGGCCGCGCGCGAAGATATCGTGACGCGCCGCGGCCATGTGCGGCTGGCCGTCCATCAGATGCAGGGCGGTAGCTTTCTTTGGCGGGTGGAGGAGATCACGGATCGTCCCACCACCAGCCGTGGCGCCGATGCGGTGCCGATTCCGATGCTGACGGTCGGTCGGACCGGGGCGGTTTTGTTCATGAACGAGGCGGCCCGCAGTCTGATTGGCGAACGGGTGAAGTCCACCGATCGTCTTTTCACATCCTTGCCGGTGCTGTCCGGACAGATCAACACCATGAGCACCAAAAGCGGGTTGATTGAGGTTCTGGTCTGCGAGAAGAACCGCAGTCAGGGACGCAGCGAACTGTATTTCCTGCAACTGGCTGACAACGAAACCTCGGTCGGTCAGGCCTCTCTCGAGAGCCTGCCGGTACCGTTTGTTAAGGTGGACCCCAAAGGAACACTGCTCTCGGCGAATAAGCTGGGGATGCATCTGCTTGGCATCAGCTCCTGCGGCAATCTGAATATCGGCCAGTTGATGGATGGCCTGGGCCGCCCGATGTCGGACTGGCTGCGCGACACTGCTGACGGGCAGGCCTCGCATAAATCCGAGTTTCTGCGCCTGACACGTCGTGACAAGGAAGTCTTTGTGCAGGTGACCCTTACGCGGGTTATTGAGGAAGGGGAAACCGTACTCATCGCTGTGCTGAACGATGCGACTGAGCTTAAAACGCTGGAGGCGCAATTCGTCCAGAGCCAGAAGATGCAGGCGATTGGCCAGTTGGCTGGTGGTGTGGCGCATGATTTCAACAACCTGCTGACGGCCATTTCGGGGCATTGCGATCTGCTGCTGTTGCGCCATGATCAGGGCGATCAGGATTTTGGCGACCTGATCCAGATCCATGAAAACGCCAATCGCGCGGCGGCTCTTGTAAGCCAGCTGCTGGCATTCTCGCGTAAGCAGACTTTGCAGCCTGAAGTGCTTGATGTGCGCGACACCCTGTCTGATCTTACCCATCTGTTAAACCGACTGGTCGGTGAGAAGGTAACGCTGACGCTGAGCCATGATCCGGTCATGCGGTCCATCCGGGCGGACAAACGTCAGCTGGAACAGGTGTTGATGAATCTGGTCGTGAACGCGCGCGATGCGATGCCGCAGGGCGGTGAGATCCGTATCGAGACCGAGGCCGTGGTGCTGGATCAACCGCTGGAACGCAACCGCGCGGTTGTACCTGCTGGCGACTGGGTCACCGTCAAGGTTTCCGATGAAGGCGTCGGTATATCCCCGGATAAGCTGCAAAAAGTGTTTGAACCTTTCTACACCACCAAACGGACGGGTGAGGGGACCGGGCTTGGTCTTTCGACAGCCTATGGCATCATCAAACAGACGGGTGGCTATATCTTTGTCGACTCGATCAAGGATCAGGGCACCCAGTTCACTCTGTTCTTCCCTGTGAACACGCAGGTGGAGGCAGAAGCCGCTGCCGCGATCACCGTCGATGCAACCGCAAAGCCGGTTGCCGCTCAGCATGGCGAAGGGGTTGTCCTCCTTGTGGAGGATGAAGCGCCCGTACGGGCCTTTGCGTCCCGTGCGCTGCGGATGCGGGGCTATACGGTGCTTGAGGCGGAATCTGCCGAAGACGCGCTGCGCACTCTGGAGGATCCGGGTCTGACAGTCGATGTGTTCGTCACTGATGTGGTGATGCCGGGTATGGATGGGCCCAGCTGGGTGCGTGAGGCGCTGAAGACGCGTCCGGATACCCGCGTGGTCTTTGTCTCTGGCTATGCCGAGGGGGCCTTTGGCGAGGCCGAGCCATCGGTTCCGAATTCGGTCTTCCTGCCCAAACCCTTCTCGCTCAACCAGCTGACAGAAACTGTTCACGAACAGCTGCATTAACAGGCGGCGTTCGGACCCTGGTACGGTTGTGCCCGTAGTCCGGCCGGTAGCGAGTGTGCTGGCGTCAGCTCAGGCCTGCATAGAGTGCGAACTCATCCGCTCGCTTGCGTCTGACAACCTCCAGCGCAGCACTGCTGGGAGCCAGATCAGCCTGCGGGCTGACATTGAGGCGGGGCAGGTCGATTTCGGTCTGGAGACGCTCCTTGAGGAACCCGTGAAGCGCGTTTGGGTCCTCATAGCGGAATAAATGACTGACGGCGCAGCCATTGGGCTGGGCTTCCAGAAATTTGGCCTGGCTGCCGACATCGGCATGGGGCGGCGGCTTCCCCTTGCAGGCATCCCGCAGAAAATCGTCAAAACTGACCCCCAGCGTGCTGTTAGCATGGCCGCGCAGATCGTCGCGCTGCCGGAACCGGTACCAGCTGCCCAGCCAACTGACCGGTTCGCGCATGACAGCGACCAGCTCCATTTCTGCGTTGCAAACCTTGGCCAACATTGGGCGAATCCAGCGGTTGTAGCGGTATACAGGGGCGTGTTTCAGCTGTGGCGGGTTGGCAAATACCATATCGGCGCGGGCGCTCAGCGCCGCCTGATAGGCCGTGGTGCCGGTTTTTGGCACGCTCAGCAGCGCCAGTCGTTCCTTGAAAAAGATCAGCATAGCGTGAAAAATCCGCGGCTAAGACGAAGGGTCTTCCTTGGATAACACTCTCTTAACCCTCTTGGCCACCAGATCGGGGCAGGAGTGGCCACGTCAGATTTTCATTGCAATGTTCTCCTTTTGATCTCATATAGAACAAGAGGCGAACAAAGCAGTGATTGCCGCCCGCTCGCGGGTGTGACACATAGAAAGGGACAAGGGACTATGGCGGATCTTTTGACCATGAAAGACAACAAGAAGAGCGGCGATAAACAAAAGGCGCTTGATAGCGCCTTGGCGCAGATTGAGCGGCAGTTCGGCAAGGGCTCCATTATGAAGCTCGGCGACGGAAACCCCCTGAATGAGATCGAGGCCTCCTCGACCGGGTCGCTGGGGCTGGATATCGCACTGGGTATCGGTGGCTTGCCGATGGGGCGTATCGTCGAAATCTATGGCCCTGAAAGTTCGGGCAAGACAACGCTGACCCTGCATTGTATTGCAGAGCAGCAGAAGAAAGGCGGCGTTTGCGCCTTTGTGGATGCGGAGCACGCGCTGGACCCGCAGTATGCGGCCAAGCTGGGTGTCGATCTGGACGAGCTGCTGATTTCGCAGCCCGATACCGGTGAGCAGGCGCTGGAAATCACCGATACACTGGTGCGCTCCGGGGCGGTGAACATGGTGATCGTGGACTCTGTTGCGGCGCTGACACCCAAGTCGGAGCTGGAAGGGGACATGGGCGACAGCAGCGTCGGCGTGCAGGCCCGCCTGATGAGCCAGGCCATGCGCAAACTGACCGGCTCCATCAGCCGTTCCAACTGCATGGTGATCTTCATCAACCAGATCCGGATGAAGATTGGCGTTATGTTCGGCTCGCCCGAAACCACAACTGGTGGTAACGCGCTAAAATTCTATTCCTCGGTCCGCCTGGATATCCGCCGTATCGGCGCGATCAAGGACCGGGATGAGGTCGTCGGTAACGCAACCCGCGTGAAGGTCGTGAAGAACAAAGTGGCCCCACCGTTCAAACAGGTGGAATTCGACATCATGTATGGTGAAGGCATCTCCAAGATGGGCGAACTGCTGGATCTGGGTGTTGCCGCAGGTGTTGTGGCAAAATCCGGTGCCTGGTTCTCCTACGGGGATGAGCGCATTGGGCAGGGGCGTGAAAACGCCAAAACCTATCTGCGTGAAAACTCCCATATCGCCTATGATATCGAGGATAAGATCCGCGCGGCTCATGGGCTTGAGTTTGACCGACCGGAAGGCGCGGACGACGATATCCTAGAAGCCTGACAATGAGGGCGCAGGTGGCCCTGTTATGTGCCAAGACGCGATATACCCGTTCATAGCACAGATAATGCTGGGAAAATCTGATCAAATCAGGGCGCGGACCTCTCCGCGCCCTTTTTCATGTTGGCTTTCCGCACCGCAGCGCTGGACAGGCTCTCTGGGGGCGGATACATCTTCCCGAACCGCTGAGACAGCCAGCCGAGAGATCCGATTATGCCGACGCTCAATGATATCCGCTCAACCTTTCTGAACTACTTTGCCAAGCAGGGGCATGAGATTGTGTCCTCCAGCCCGCTGGTGCCGCGCAATGATCCGACCCTGATGTTCGCCAACTCGGGCATGGTTCAGTTCAAGAACTGCTTTACCGGGGTAGAAACCCGCGACTACAAACGCGCGACGACCTCGCAGAAATGTGTGCGGGCAGGCGGTAAACACAACGACCTCGACAATGTCGGCTATACCGCGCGTCACCATACGTTCTTTGAAATGCTGGGGAATTTTTCCTTTGGCGATTACTTCAAGGAAGAGGCGATCCCCTTTGCCTGGGAGCTGATCACCAAGGAATTCGGCATCGACAAGAGCCGCCTTCTGACCACGGTTTATCACACCGATGACGAGGCGTTTGAGATTTGGAAGAAGGTCGGCGTGCCCGAAGACCGGATCATTCGCATCGATACTTCCGACAATTTCTGGCAGATGGGGCCGACCGGCCCCTGTGGCCCCTGCACCGAGATTTTCTATGATCACGGCGATCACATTTGGGGCGGCCCTCCGGGCAGTGCCGATGAAGATGGCGACCGGTTCATCGAGATCTGGAATGTCGTCTTCATGCAGAACGAGCAGTTCGAAGATGGCACGATGAAGGCGCTCGACATGCAGTCGATCGATACCGGCATGGGGCTGGAACGGATCGGCGCGCTCTTGCAGGGCAGCCACGACAACTACGACACCGACCTGTTCAAGGCCTTGATCGAAGCCTCTGCCGATGTGACCAATGTGGATCCCTATGGTGACCAGAACGTCCACCACCGGGTGATTGCAGACCACCTGCGTTCGACATCCTTCCTGATGGCCGACGGTGTGATGCCGTCGAACGACGGGCGCGGCTATGTATTGCGTCGCATTATGCGCCGCGCGATGCGTCATGCGCATCTTCTGGGCGCCAAGGATCCGGTGATGCACCGCTTGGTGCCAGCGCTGGTGCAGCAGATGGGGGCAGCCTATCCTGAGCTGGGCCGCGCACAGTCGATGATCGAAGAGACGCTGCATCAGGAAGAGACCCGGTTCAAGCAGACGCTGGATCGTGGCCTGAAGCTGCTGGACGACGAATTGTCCGGTCTGGATGAGGGCGCTCCGTTGCCCGGTGCTGCGGCGTTCAAGCTCTATGACACTTTCGGATTCCCGCTGGATCTGACCCAGGACGCCTTGCGCGAAAAGGGCCGGACCGTGGACACCGACGGGTTTGACAGCGCTATGGCGGAGCAGAAGGCCAAGGCGCGCGCGGCATGGTCAGGGTCGGGTGAATCGGCGGACAGCACCATCTGGTTTGATGTTGCCGATCAGGCTGGCACCACCGATTTCCTTGGCTATGAGACCGAGGCGGCTGAAGGTCAGATCATGGCGCTTGTGGTTGATGGCGCTCAGGTTGCCGAAGCCGGTGTCGGCACCGATGTGCAGGTCGTCCTGAACCAGACCCCGTTCTATGCGGAGTCCGGTGGTCAGGTCGGCGACAGTGGTGAGATCCGTGTCGACGGCGGCGTGGTTCGGGTGACGGACACCAAGAAAGCCGCTGGCGTCTTCATTCACTTTGGCAAGGTCGAGAGCGGCATGATCACCAAAGGCGCCGCAGCCCAGTTGGAGGTGGATCACCTCCGCCGTGGCGCCATTCGTGCGAACCATTCCGCCACGCATCTGCTGCACGAGGCCCTGCGCGAGGCGCTGGGGGATCATGTGGCGCAGCGCGGCTCGCTCAATGCGGATGATCGCCTGCGGTTCGACTTCAGCCATAACAAGGCGCTGAGCGCGGAAGAACTGCGCCGGGTGGCCGTTGATGTGAACCGGTTTATTCGCCAGAACACCGTCGTTGAAACCCGGATCATGACGCCGGATGATGCCCGCGCCCTAGGCGCGCAGGCACTGTTCGGTGAAAAATACGGCGATGAAGTGCGCGTGGTCTCCATGGGGGAAGCCGCCACCGGCAAGGGCCAGGATGGCAACACCTATTCGATCGAGCTGTGCGGCGGCACTCATGTGCGCCAGACCGGGGATATCGGCACCTTTGTGATCCTGAGCGACAGTGCGTCCTCTGCCGGGGTGCGTCGGATCGAGGCACTGACAGGCGCCGAGGCCTTTGCCCATCTTGACCGCGAGGCCCTGCGGATGGCGGAGATCGCCAATAGCCTCAAGGCACAGCCCGAGGAGGTCATGGACCGTCTCAGGGCGCTGATGGATGAACGCAAGGCGCTGCAGAACGAGCTACAGTTAATTCGGGCAGATTTGTCCGCGGCTAAAGCTGAAGCGGATCTTGCGCCAAAAGAATACAAAAAGATCTCTTACTCAGCCGCTAGACTTGAAGGCACTTCTGCAAAGGACCTGCGAGCTTTGGTCGATCGACAAAAACAAAAAGTCGGTTCAGGTTTCGTTATCTTGATGAGTGACGACGGATTGAAACCTGGGATCGCTGTTGGCGTTACCAAAGATCTAGCCGACAAACTACCAGCGAAATCTGTACTGGAGTTTCTTGAGCCATATATCGGGTGCAAGGGCGGTGGTCGCCCCGATTTTGCGCAAGCTGGTGTAGCAAAGCCTGACGGTTTCAATGAGGCCCTGTCCGAATTGACTTCTTTCATCGACAACAAGCTATATGGAGCATAAATGATGCCAGCACTCTGGATTGCGCATGTTACCGTCACCGATGCCGAGGCCTACGGCAAATACGCCGAGCTGGCGGGACCGGCCGTTGCCAAACATGGAGGGCAATTCATTGCCCGTGGTGGCCGGTTTGTCCAGTTGGAAGGCAAGGAACGCCCTCGTAACGTGGTGGCAAAGTTCCCCAGCGTAGATGCCGCCGTGGATTGCTACAACAGCCCCGAATATCAAGAGGCGCTAAGCCATGCGCGCGACGCCTCTGAGCGGGAGCTGATGGTGGTTGAGATCAGCGAATAGCCACTGATCAGCCTGTTGAAGATGTGAGGAGAGCGGCCGTTGGCCGCTCTTTTTCGTTTGTCAGAATGCCTGTGCAGTTTCAATAGGGGTTCCGGGGGCTGCGGTCCTCAGACAGGGTCTGTTGCCGACGTTCGACCAACTGCTCAATCGCGTCGGCCAGGTGTTTCTCCTGAATATTGTAGTCTCCGGCGGCGACCCGAATTCGATGTGCGGTGATCATCACATCGGCATGGGAGCATCCCATTGGCGGTTCGAATTTATAGCAGGCAAGCTCAATCAGCAGCCCCATCGGGTCCTTGAAATAGATCGAATCCATAAAGCCCCGGTCCTTTGGTCCCGAATGCCCGATGCCGCGGTCGTCCAGCCGCTCAACGGCTTGGGCAAATGTCGCCTTTGAGACGTTGAAGGCCAGATGGTGGACACAGCCGGGATCCATCGGCGTGCGGCGACGCTCGGCCGTTCGGGTCTCATTGGTGAAGACCGTGATCAGTCGACCATCGCCGGGATCAAAGTAGAGATGTCCTTCGTCCGGGTCATCCAGATTGGGCTGGTCGAAAATGAATGGCATGCCCAGCACGCCCTCCCAGAAATCGATTGACGTCTGCCGGTCGGCACCGGTCAAGGTGATATGATGAACGCCCTGAACCTGTAGTTTGCGCATGCTGTCTTCCCTTGGATAAATCCCTGTTTCCCGAAGGGTAGCACGCGGTAAACAGATAGCAAAAAGGCCGCCCTGCTTGTGGGCGGCCTTTGATGGTCTCAGTGTCGAAGGGGGCTTACGCGTTGGCGCGGGCCATCCGCTTGCGCTCATGCGGATCGAGGTAGCGCTTGCGCAGACGCACGGAGTTCGGGGTCACCTCCACCAACTCATCATCGTCGATATAGGCAATCGCCTCTTCCAGAGAGAGCTTCATCGGTGTGGTCAGACGCACGGCATCATCGGTGCCGGAGGCGCGGACGTTGGTCAGCTTCTTGCCCTTCAGCGGGTTCACTTCCAGATCGTTATCGCGGCTGTGCTCGCCGATGATCATGCCGGTATAGACGTCTTCCTGCGCGCCGATCATCATCTTGCCACGCTCTTCGAGGTTCCACAGGGCGTAGGCGACCGAGGTGCCGTTCTCCATGGAGATCAGAACACCAGCGCGACGGCCGGGGATGGAGCCTTTGTGCGGGGTCCAGCCGTGGAACACACGGTTCAGAACGCCGGTGCCGCGGGTGTCGGTCAGGAACTCGCCGTGATAGCCGATCAGGCCACGGGAGGGCACATGCGCAATGATGCGGGTCTTGCCAACGCCTGCGGGTTTCATCTCAACCAGCTCACCCTTGCGGTGACCGGTCAATTTTTCGATGACAACGCCGGAATATTCATCATCGACGTCGATGGTGGCTTCCTCAACCGGCTCCATGCGGACGCCGTCTTCTTCTTTGAACAGAACCTGCGGACGGGAGATCGACAGTTCAAAGCCCTCGCGACGCATGTTCTCAATCAGAACACCCATCTGGAGTTCGCCGCGACCGGCGACCTCAAAGGCCTCGCCGCCGGGGGTGTCGGAGATCTGAATCGCGACGTTGGATTCGGCTTCCTTCATCAGACGATCCCGAATGACGCGGGACTGAACCTTCTTGCCATCGCGACCCGCCAGCGGGCTGTCATTGATGCCAAAGGTTACGGTGATGGTGGGCGGATCAATCGGCTGCGCGGGCAGGGCTTCACTGACCGAGGTATCCACCAGCGAGTCCGCCACGGTGGCCTTGGTCATCCCCGCAATGGAGACGATATCGCCGGCTTCGGCTACGTCGATGGCCTGCTGACCCAGACCGCGGAAGGCCAGAACCTTGGTACAGCGGAAGTTCTCGATCAGGTCGCCCTCGCGGCTCAGCGCCTTGAGGTTGTCGCCTGCCTTTAGGGTGCCGGATTCAACACGGCCGGTCAGGATGCGGCCCATGAAGGGGTCGGCGCCCAAAGTGGTTGCCAGCATGCGGAACGGCTCGTTCTTATGCTCGATCTGCTTGGGGGCAGGAACGTGATCAACGATCAATTGGAACATGGCCGAAAGATCCTTGCGGGGACCGTCCAGCTCCATATCAGCCCAACCAGAGCGACCGGATGCATACATCGTCGGGAAGTCCAGCTGGTCGTCATCCGCGCCGAGGTTGGCGAAGAGGTCAAAACACTGGTCCAGCGCGCGGTCCGGTTCGCCATCAGGTTTGTCGACTTTGTTCACGACCACGATCGGGCGCAGACCAAGGGCCAGAGCCTTGGAGGTCACGAATTTGGTCTGCGGCATCGGGCCTTCAGCGGCGTCCACCAGCAGGACAACACCGTCCACCATGGACAGGATCCGCTCGACCTCGCCGCCGAAATCGGCGTGGCCGGGGGTATCGACGATGTTGATCCGGGTCCCGTTCCACTCCACCGAAGTGGCCTTGGCCAGAATTGTGATGCCCCGCTCGCGTTCCAGATCGTTGCTGTCCATGGCGCGTTCCGCCACAGCCTGGTTTTCGCGGAAGGCGCCGGATTGTTTCAGAAGCTCGTCAACCAGGGTGGTTTTCCCGTGGTCCACGTGAGCAATGATCGCAATGTTGCGCAGGTCCATGACGTCAGCCTTTGTAAGGAAGTTGACGCGCGCATAGCGTGATAGGCCACCAAAGACCAGAGGAAATACATCTTTTTGCCCGCGTGGCGCCGATCCGGCCCGGGGTGTGGCGTTTCGTCAGCCATTCGCGAAGCTATACTGATCGCAATCAATGTCCTGCGGTGTTGGAAAACAGATGGATCACCAGAATACCGGCAAGGATCAATAGCAGTCCCAGAACCGCTGGCAAATCAAGCCGTTGGCCAAAGACGACCCAGCCAATGATAGCAATGAGGAAGATCCCGAGGCCAGACCAGATCGCGTAGACGATCCCGACGGGCATGTGGCGCAGCGTCAGGGCCATCAGATAAAAGGCCAGCCCATAGCCGACCACCACCAGCAGTGACGGGCCAAGGCGGGTGAATTGCTGGCTGGCCTGCAGCGCGGTGGTGCCGATCGTCTCTGCAGCAACAGCCAGAACAAGATAAAGATAGTGAAGTGGCATGATCAGACCTCCGGTGAAGATCAGCTGCGAGCGCAGCCCGCCCACACAGCGCCCGGATCAGGCGCTGGTGTTTTCGGCAAACCAAGGGGCAACAGTGGCGCGGACATGGTCCCAGACTGCGGGCGCGCCGCGGGCAACTTTCTGGCCAACGCGGGCCTCCAGCTGCGCGAGAGTCACGTTGTACTCCCGCCAGCTGCCGCCGCCGGACATCAGGTTCAGCAAGACGGGCTGCACGCGATCGATGGCCTTGGCATAGACCGCTTCGGCGCTCTCGGCGGCTTCGAACTCCTCCCAGATGCTGCGAAACGCCTGGCCCTGATCTTCTGGCAGAAGGGCGAAAATCCGTTCTGCTGCGGCCTGTTCACTTGCGGCAATGGCAGCGTGATCAGCCTCCGACAGGGTTGCGTGGATCGGCACATCGCCTGCATCAATTTCGACAATGTCGTGCAGCATCAGCATCTGCAGGACTTTGGCCATGTCCACTGGCGCATGGCTGTGCTGGGCCAGCACCCAGGCGTAGAGCATGATATGCCAGCTGTGTTCGGCGGAATTCTCGTGGCGGCTACCATCGCCGAGCGTGGTGGCGCGCAGAACCGTCTTCAGGGCGTCGACCTCATTAAGGAAGGCCAGGGGCGGTGTCAGCACATCCTGTGGGTCGCTCCCCTCAAGCTTTGCGACCGCATGGCTATAGACCTCGGGGAACGCGTCTTTCAACGCGGCGGCGCGCCCGCCATAGAGATTGCCGCGGACCACCTCGATATGCGCAGCAGGCACATCCGCATTATAAAGCGTCTGAAAGATTGGCTGACAGTGATCAATGCGCTTGGCCCATTGTGCATCCGGTGTCGTGCTCGCTTCAAACTCGCGCCACAGACCGTGCAGAAAAGCGGATTGATCTGCTGGTAACAGCGAAAACAACCGGGTCGCCGCGACGGCTTCGGCGCTGGCAACAGCCTCCCAGTCCACATCGCCGTCAATCGGATGGTCGCCTGCATCGATCTCAACCAGATCATGCAGCAGCAACATCTGTACCACCCGTTCAATCGAGACATCAGCAGGGGCAAACGGGGCCAACACCAGCGCATAAAGAGCCAGATGCCAGCTGTGTTCGGCGGAATTTTCACAGCGCGAGCCGTCCAGGATCAGGTTCTGACGATCCACGCGGCGCAACTTGTCCGCCTCCAGCAAGAAACGGAACTGGCTTTCAAGCCGCGATGAGGTGTCAGTCATGGTCTGGGGCCTTGGATGCGATCTTGGCCTTGGCGGCGCTGATTTTGCTGTTGAGGAAAGCGCGCGCCTTGCGTTCGGCAAGGCGCACCCGCATTTCGGTGAGGAAAGCTTCCTCAAGGGATTGAGACGCCGCTCCCAGAACTTGGCTCACCTCCATATAAAGGCGTTCTTCGCCGGTGGCGTCCTGTACCTTTAGCGTGTCGGCGGCCAATTTCTGGGCCAGCGTCTCAATCGTGCCCATCAGCGGGAGCTTTCGGTGAGCCGCCGTTTGACGTAATCAGAGACATTGTCGATCATCGGATCCATATGAGGGTCCTGGAAGAAATGATCAGCGCCTTCGACTTCGGTATGGGTGACGGTGATGCCTTTCTGCTCATGCAGTTTGTTCACCAGGTTCACCGTATCCGCAGGCGGCGCCACGCGGTCGGCTGTCCCGTTGATGATCAGACCGGAAGACGGGCAGGGCGCTAGAAACGAGAAATCATACATATTGGCCGGTGGCGCAACCGAGATGAAGCCGGTGATCTCAGGGCGGCGCATCAGCAGCTGCATACCGATCCAGGCACCGAAGGAGAAGCCTGCAACCCAGCAATGCTTGGAGTTGTTGTTCATCGACTGCAGGTAATCCAGCGCCGATGCGGCATCGGACAATTCGCCCACACCTTGATCATATTCGCCCTGCGACCGGCCAACGCCGCGGAAATTGAACCGCAGCACCGTAAAGCCCATGTTGTAGAACGCATAATGCAGATTGTAGACGACCTTGTTGTTCATCGTCCCGCCGAACTGCGGATGCGGATGCAGCACGATGGCGATGGGCGCGTCTTTTTCTTTTTGCGGGTGATAGCGGCCTTCCAGGCGGCCTTCGGGTCCGGGAAAAATGACCTCAGGCATGTGTGGGTGAATCCTACTCTTATTTTCGGGGATGCCGCCGGGAATACTTGACGAATTCCGTAGGGCACCTTAGAACGGTTCTAATTGGTGGCAGAGGCCAAGTTTCGCTGCCGTCCCGCTGAGATACGCATTGCAGCGTTCGAGGTCAATCTTTTCGCTGTGTTGTCAGGGTCTGAGGATTTGAAAATATGAAACTTTCGACCAAAGGGCGGTATGCGATGGTGGCCTTGGCGGATATCGCCTTGCAGCCGGAGGGCAGTCTGGTGGTGTTGGGTGATATTTCCAAACGTCAGGATATTTCGCTCCCGTACCTCGAGCAACTGTTTGTGAAGCTGCGTCGAAGCGGCCTTGTTGTGTCGGTGCGTGGCCCCGGCGGGGGTTACAGGCTGGCGCATCCGCCCTCGGACATCCGGGTGGTCGATGTGCTGAGTGCGGTGGATGAAACCGTTGACGCCATGCACAAAGGGGCAGGTGCCTCTGGCGGGCTATCAGGAAGTCGGGCGCAATCGCTGACCAACCGTCTGTGGGAAGGGCTGAGCGCCCATGTGTATGTTTTCCTGCATCAGACCCGCCTGTCGGACGTGATCGAAAATGATCTGGTTCCCTGTCCGGCGGTTCCGACGCTGTTCTCAGTTGTGGATGACTGATCTGACCCGCACGTTTGGAAAATTTATACTGGTGCTGATGCGCTGTTTCGACGAAATCAACTATCGCATGCCTGCTCTGAGCGGCGGCGAGGGGTAAGAGCAAGGACCAACACTGCCTATGTCGCGCGTCTATCTTGATCACAACGCTACCACGCCGCTTTGCTATGCTGCGAAGGCTGCGATGGTCTCTGCGATGGAGATTTGCGGAAACCCGTCGTCGGTACATGCTGAGGGGCGGGCCGCCAAGGCGCTGGTAGAGAAGGCGCGGGCGCAGATCGCCTCGGCCTTTGGGGCGGATGGTGCAGATATTGTCTTTACCTCGGGCTCTACCGAGGGGGCCGCCTTGGCGATGAGTGGCCGTGATCTTCATGCTGCATCGGTTGAACATGACGCGGTAAGGGCTTGGGCTGTCGAAGATTTGCAGGTTTCGCCTGAGGGGGAGGTCCATGTGACAGACCCGGTTTCCTCCACCCTGCAGCTGGCCAATTCCGAAACCGGCGTGATCCAAACGCTACCGCAGGGGCTGGCGGTGACTGATGCGACACAGGCCTTTGGCAAGCTGCCCGTAGCCTTCAACTGGATGGGCGCAACCATGGCGCTGATCTCGGCGCATAAACTGGGCGGCCCCAAGGGGATCGGCGCGGTTGTTCTGAAACGGGGCACCGATCTGGCGGCGCAGATCAAAGGTGGTGGCCAGGAAATGGGCCGTCGTTCCGGCACGGAGAATGTTGTCGGAATCGCCGGCTTCGGGGCCGCTGCCGAGGCCGCGGCACAGGCGCTGGCCAATGGTGTATGGGAGCGGGTTGCAATGCTGCGCGACACAATGGAAGCGGCCCTTGCAGCTGGCAGTCCCGATACTATTTTTGTTGGGACATCGGCATCACGCCTTCCCAACACCAGCTGTTTTGCAACCCCGGGCTGGAAGGGCGAGACCCAGGTCATGCAAATGGACCTTTCGGGTTTTGCGATCAGCGCAGGCAGTGCCTGCTCCAGCGGCAAAGTGCGCGCCAGCGCTGTGCTGACCGCCATGGGATATGACGAGTTAACCGCCCAGAGCGCCGTACGCGTCTCGCTTGGGCCGGACACAACAGAAACGGATGTGCTGCGCTTTGCCGAAAGCTGGTGCGCCAAACAAAAGAAACATCGCGCCCGGGTGGCGTGAGTGCAGGAGATGACCATGACAGCATTGGATGATGTTCAGGTAAAAGAAGGCGTCGACCAGGAAACGGTCGATGCGGTCCGCGAGGTGGGCGGCGCCTATAAGTACGGTTGGGAAACCGATATCGAGATGGAATACGCGCCTAAGGGCCTGACCACCGATATCGTGCGGCTGATCTCAGAAAAGAACGAAGAACCGGAGTGGATGCTGAACTGGCGGCTTGAGGCCTATGACCGCTGGCTGCAGAAGGAAGAGCCGACCTGGGCGATGGTCGACTATCCTGAAATCGATTTTCAGGACCAGTATTACTATGCCCGTCCGAAATCGATGGAGGTGAAGCCGAAATCGCTGGATGAGGTCGATCCAAAACTGCTCGCTACCTACGAAAAGCTGGGTATCCCCCTGAAAGAACAAATGATTCTTGCAGGTGTCGAGGGGGCTGAGAACATGCCTGCCGAAGGCCGCAAGGTCGCAGTTGACGCGGTGTTCGACTCCGTTTCGGTCGGCACCACCTTCCAGGCCGAGCTGAAAAAGGCAGGCGTCATCTTCTGCTCGATCTCCGAAGCGATCCGCGAACACCCCGAGCTGGTCAAAAAATACCTCGGCACCGTGGTTCCGGTCTCCGATAACTTTTATGCCACGCTGAACTCCGCGGTATTCTCTGACGGCTCCTTTGTCTATGTGCCGCCGGGTGTGCGCTGCCCGATGGAACTGTCGACCTATTTCCGCATCAACGCGGAAAACACCGGCCAGTTCGAACGCACCCTGATCATTGCCGATAAAGGCAGCTATGTCAGCTACTTGGAAGGCTGTACTGCACCGGCCCGCGATATCGCGCAGCTGCACGCGGCCGTCGTGGAGATCATCATCGAAGAAGACGCCGAGGTGAAATATTCCACCGTCCAGAACTGGTATCCGGGCGATGAGAACGGCAAAGGCGGCATTTACAACTTCGTGACCAAACGCGCCGACTGCCGGGGTGACCGGTCCAAGGTGATGTGGACACAGGTGGAAACCGGCTCTGCCGTGACATGGAAATACCCCTCCTGCATCCTGCGCGGTGAGGAAAGCCAGGGCGAGTTCTACTCAATCGCCATCGCCAATAACATGCAGCAGGCCGACACCGGCACCAAAATGGTCCACCTCGGCAAGAATACCAAGTCGCGCATCGTGTCCAAGGGCATCTCGGCTGGTAAGGCGCAGAACACCTATCGCGGTCTGGTGTCGATGCACCCCAAAGCCAAGGACAGCCGCAACTACACCCAGTGTGATAGCCTGCTGATTGGCGATAAATGCGGGGCGCATACTGTTCCCTACATTGAGGTTAAGAACAACTCCTCGCGTGTGGAGCATGAGGCGACCACCTCCAAGGTCGATGACGACCAGCTGTTCTACTGCCGCCAACGCGGCATGGACGAGGAAGAGGCGGTGGCCCTGGTTGTGAACGGCTTCTGCAAAGACGTGCTGCAGGCGCTGCCGATGGAGTTCGCCATGGAAGCGCAGCAGCTGGTTGCGATCTCTTTGGAAGGCTCGGTAGGGTAATCCGTGAACATGGAAGAGAGGGCGGAATCTGAAGTTAAGACCTTTGAATACAACGCGAAAGAAGGCGTTCGTGCTGTCGCGTTCATCTGGTTCTTGCAGCGCATCGCCGCACCTCTTTTCTTCGTTTTCCTGATTACCGTTATCTTGGCCTTTGCCGTGAATGGAGTTGTCGCTGGGCTGGTCTGCTTGGCGATTTTTGGAGGACCGGCCTTGTTGCTTTGGGGGGGCACCTCCCGGCAAGGACAAAAAGTGCTGGAGTATTGGAAAAAATGATCATCACAACCACACCAAACGTCGAAGGTTACCAGATTGCCGAATACAAGGGCATCGTGGTGGGTGAGGCGATCATGGGCGCCAATGTGGTGCGCGATGTCTTTGCGTCCATTACCGACATCGTCGGTGGTCGCTCTGGCGCCTATGAAAGCAAGCTGCAGGACGCGCGCGAAACCGCGCTGGCAGAGCTGGAAGACCGCGCCCGCGCCAAAGGCGCCAATGCCGTTGTTGGCGTCGATCTGGATTATGAGGTGGTGGGCCAGTCCATGTTGATGGTGTCCGCCAGCGGAACAGCCGTAGTGATCGGCTAACGAATTCGCCCCTTGGGGGCACAGGAACAACCGGGGTCTATCCCCGAAGAGATATAAACGAGGAAAAAATGCTCGAAATCAAAAACCTGCACGTCAAACTTGAAGAAGAGGACAAGCAGATCCTCAAAGGCGTCAACCTCACCGTTGAAGCTGGTAAAGTGCACGCCATCATGGGCCCCAATGGCTCCGGCAAGTCGACCCTGTCTTATGTGCTGTCCGGACGCGACGGCTATGAGGTGACCTACGGTGAGGCCTCGCTGGCGGGCGAAGATCTGCTGGACATGGAGCCGGAAGAGCGCGCCGCCGCTGGCGTTTTCCTCGCGTTCCAGTACCCGGTTGAGATCCCCGGTGTTGGCAACATGACCTTCCTGCGCACCGCAGTGAACGCACAGCGCAAGGCCCGTGGCGAAGAAGAGCTGAGCGCCTCCGATTTCCTGAAAGAGGTCCGCGCCAAGGCGAAAACCCTGAAGATCGACGCAGATATGCTAAAGCGTCCAGTTAACGTCGGCTTTTCCGGTGGTGAGAAAAAGCGCAACGAAATCCTGCAGATGGCTATGCTTGAGCCCAAAATGTGCATCCTTGATGAGACCGACTCGGGTCTGGATGTGGACGCGATGAAACTGGTCTCCGAAGGTGTGAATGCCCTGCGGGATGAGGGCCGTGGCTTCCTCGTAATCACCCACTATCAGCGTCTGTTGGATCACATCAAACCCGATGTCGTTCATATCATGGCCGATGGTCGCATCGTCAAAACCGGTGGCCCGGAGTTGGCGTTGGAAGTTGAGAACAACGGCTACGCCGACATTCTGGCAGAGGGTGTATAAATGGCGCTTGCTGACAGAAAACAAAGCGAAACAGAGGCGCGTCTGGCCACGCTGACGATGCCGGAGGGCGGCTGTCTGACAGAGGCGCGCAAGGCTGCGCTGTCCCGCGTTCAGACGCTCGGTCTGCCCAGTCGTCGCGATGAATATTGGAAATACACCCGCCCCGACACGCTGACTGCGGCTGAGGCACCGAGGGCCGCCGTTTTTGATGCGGGCGAGGCGCCGATGTTCAGCGAATTTGATCGTATCAAGATCGTGTTCGTGGATGGCGTTTTTGACGCAGATGCCTCAGATGAACTGGCGCTTGAGGGGATCAGCATTGACCGCATTGCGGACATCTGTGCCAAAGATATTCATTGGGCCAAGGACTTGTACGGCGTTCTTGAAGCCCGCGGCCAGACACCTGTCGCACGTCCGCTGGCGGCGCTTAATACCGCGTTTGCGCAGGATGGTGTCGCGATCCGCGTCACCGGGACACCTTCGAAACCGGTCAGCCTCATTTATCGTCACGCGTCGGAAGACTCGGATGCGATCCTGCACCACGTGATCCGTGTCGAAAGCGGGGCCACCGCGACCATTCTGGAAAACGGGCCTGCTGCCTCACGGTTCAACAAATGCATGGAAATTGACGTTGCTGACGGTGGCTCCCTGCATCTGGTGCGCGCACAGGGCCGCGATCATGAGCGTCGCGCCGCAACACATCTGTTTGCGCGTCTTGGCACTGAATCTGTGTTCAAATCCTTCACCCTGACCGTGAACGGTGTCCTGACACGGAATGAGGCGGTGATCGAGCTGACCGGCGATGACGCCGTGGCCCATATCGCTGGCGCTTGTGTTGGCGACGGGGATTTCCACCACGACGACACCGTTTTCATCACCCATGACGCTGTGAACTGCGAGAGCCGTCAGGTCTTCAAGAAGGTATTGCGCAACGGCGCCACCGGTGTCTTCCAAGGCAAGATCCTGGTGAAGGAAGGCGCGCAAAAGACTGATGGGTATCAGATTTCCCAGTCATTGCTGTTGGACGAGGACAGCCAGTTCCTCGCCAAACCTGAGCTTGAAATCTACGCCGATGACGTGGCCTGTTCGCATGGTTCCACCTCAGGTGCGATCGACGAAGAAGGGCTGTTTTATCTCCGGTCTCGTGGTGTGCCGCACGGCGAAGCGACGGATCTCATGACACTCGCGTTTCTCGCCGAAGCCGTTGAGGAGATCGAAGACGCTGATATCGCGGCAAATGTTGTGGACCGGCTGGAAGGCTGGTTGGCCCGGCGCCGCTGATGTCCGTCAGTCAGGACATTGTCGCCACCTATAAGGGGCCGCGCAAAGTTTTTGCGCGGCGTCTTGCCATGGGGCTGCATGAAGACCGGCTGCTCGCCATTCTGATGGCTGGCTGTGCTCTGGCGTTCATCGCGCAGATGCCGGTGCGGGCGCGGGAGGCACATCTAACCGGGCAAGAGCTGAACATGCTGCTGGGCGGATCGCTGCTTGCATTGCTGTTCATGGCGCCGCTGTTGCTGTATGTGCTGGCGTTCCTGGCCCATGGGTTTGCCCGGATGTTTGGCGGCTCGGGCGGCAGCGCACAAGCACGTCTGGCGTTGTTCTGGGCCTTTCTGGCTGCCAGCCCGCTGATGCTGCTGAACGGTCTCGTAGCCGGTTTTATCGGTTCAGGATTTGAACTAACACTGGTCGGCGGGCTCTGGTTTATGTTGTTTCTCTGGTTCTGGATCAGCGGTATGGCGCAGTCTTATTGGGGTAAAAAATGATACCCTATCAAACACTTGCGAGCCTGACCTTCAGTGCGCCGACTGCGGCGGCGCGGGTGCTTTTGTCGGTTGACTGGCCCCGTCAGGCGCTCGTTTTGGCTTTGTTGCTGACGGCGGTGCTGAACACGTTGATGCTTGAAGTGGCAGATGCGATGCTGCCTAGCGACGGCAGTCTCCTGCCCAGCATGTCCCCGCTGCCCTATGCGGGTGCGGTTTTTGCCCTGCATCTTGGCATTACCGCGCTGCTGACCTGGACGGGTCGGTGGATCGGCGGGCAGGCGCGTTTTGTTGATATACTTGCGGTCAACGTCTGGCTGAACGCGGTGCAGATTGTGCTTTTGGCTGCGGTGATACTGCTGCATCTGGTCCTGCCGTTGGCGGCCTCGCTGATTGCGCTGGTGGCAAATTTCGTCATGCTGGCGATCTTTCTGCTGTTCATCAAAGAAGCACATCAGTTTACATCTGTCTGGCGAGCCATCGGCTCGGTTCTGATGTCGGCGATTTTGATCGTCTTCCTTCTCTCTCTGCTCTTGGGGGCCCATGCCCCGGCACTATTGGGACTTCCCGACCATGTATGACGTCCAAAAAATTCGCGCCGATTTTCCGATCCTGTCCCGCCAGGTGAACGGCAAGCCGCTGACCTATCTGGACAATGGCGCGTCGGCGCAGAAACCTCAGGTGGTGATTGATGCAATTACCCGTGCATATTCAGAGGAATATTCGAACGTTCACAGAGGGTTGCATTATCTTTCTAACCTGGCGACCGAGAAATATGAAAGTGTGCGTGGCACCATCTCCCGTTTTCTGAATGCCGGGGATGAAAACACGATTGTGATGAACTCCGGCACCACCGAAGGCATCAACACCATTGCCTATGGTTGGGCGATGCCGCAGTTGCAAGCCGGGGATGAGATTATCCTGAGCGTGATGGAACATCATGCCAATATCGTGCCTTGGCATTTCTTGCGTGAGCGTCAGGGGGTGGTGCTGAAGTGGGTTGAGACTTCTGCTGACGGTAGCCTTGATCCGCAGGCGGTATTGGATGCGATTGGCCCCAGGACCAAGCTGATCGCAATTACCCAATGTTCCAATGTGTTGGGAACCATTGTAGATGTGAAAACCATTTGCCATGAAGCGCGTGAACAGGGGGTTGCGGTCTTGGTCGACGGCTCGCAGGGCGCGGTGCATATGCCGGTGGATGTGCAGGATATCGGTTGTGATTTCTACGCCATCACCGGGCACAAACTCTATGGGCCGTCCTCGTCCGGTGCGATCTACATTCGGCCCGAGCGCATGGCAGAGATGCGCCCCTTTATGGGCGGCGGCGATATGATTAAGGAAGTCGCCCGTGATCAGGTGATCTATAATGATGCGCCGATGAAGTTTGAGGCTGGCACGCCCGGAATTGTTCAGATGATCGGTCTGGGCGTGGCGCTAGAATACATGATGGACATCGGCATGAAGAATATCGCCGCACATGAGACCGCCATCACGACCTATGCCAACGAGCGACTAAGCGGTTTGAATTGGGTGAATATTCAGGGGCAAGCTGCTGACAAGGCAGCGATTTTCAGCTTTACGCTTGAGGGTGCCGCCCATGCGCATGATATTTCCACTATTCTTGATAAAAAGGGCGTGGCCGTGCGCGCAGGGCAGCATTGTGCGGGGCCGCTGATGGACCACCTTGGCGTAGCCGCCACCTGTCGGGCCTCTTTCGGGTTGTACAACACAAAGGAAGAGGTCGATGTGCTGATCGATGCGCTGGAGTTGGCGCATGAGCTGTTTGGCTGACATGGGCCAGCAGACGCCTCAATTTCAGCCGCTGCCTTGGTCACCCTAAGTGTTCATCTGTCAGCACGGCGCCAGCGTCTCGTGGTGCTGACAGACTTCCTATTATAGGCGCCACAGCCACAGGCGCTGCAATCGGCGAGTTTTGGAATGTTGTCGTTTGCGCAACGATTTCAGCTTCCAGCTGCGGACTGGGTCTCGTGATAAATTTGATGAAGCGCGTTCTCGAAATCCCTCGTCCAGGCTTCGGTGTCAAACAACGGCAGGGCAAATCTCTGCTCTCTCAGGTGGTGTTTGATCCGCATCATTTCATCTGGGTTCTTTGCTAGGCTGACAGCCTTGTCGATGAAGAGTTCTTCGGATTTCACAGACAGGTCTGGCAGATGCGCTGCGCTCAGTATGCTGCTGGCTACGCGGGCTGCGAACTGTTTGCCAGCAAGTGTCAGTATCGGAACCCCGGCCCACAGGGCGTCGGACGCGGTTGTATGGGCATTGTAGCTGAAACAATCCAGGCACAGATCGACCTGTGCTATCCGGTCAAGGTGGTCAGCCTGCGGTAACGCACCGCAGGGGATGATCCGATCCGGATCCACGCCATGGGCCTCGGTCTTTTGAGCGATGACATCACAGAGATCATCCTTGCCCATGTAAAAGAGCAGCACCGACTCCGGAGTTCTTTTAAGTATTTTCATCCAGGTGGCGAACTCTCGCGGGCCGACCTTGTAGGTGTTGTTCAGATTGGCGAAAACGAATTTGTCCTGCGGCAGGTTGTAGTCAGATCTTGTGTTACGGACCTCGGGGACGTGGCGGCAATTGCTGTTGGGCTGATAGCAGTTGGGCAGTCTGAGGATGGTTTCGCTATAATAGCGCTCGGCGCCTTCGGGAATGGTGACATGATCCGCGATCATATAGTCTATCATGTCCATACCGGTTGTACCTGGAAACCCAAGAAACGAGACTTGGACCGGGGCTGCACCATGGGCGAAGATCTCTTGTTTTGAGGCGAACGTGTCCCCCTTCAGGTCGATGGCGATATCAACCTTGTCGCGGACAGACAGGTTGGCAATCGCCTCAGCCGTCAGGTCTGAGACGACCCTGTAGTGATCTGCGAATTCGCGAACGAAGGCGCTTTCTTCTGATCGATCCTTTGGCAACAGATCGTAGACGAAGAATTCGAATTTCTCCCTGTCATGCGCCTTCAGTGCACCTCTGAACAGATGCATCGTCGGGTGCTCATAGAAATCGCTGGAGAAATACCCAATTCTGATCTTGGCACCGGGATCATGGGGTGTCGGTTTGGCCCGTTTGGGTTTGGGAGCCCGTAGTCGTGCATTGTCGAGCTGGACCTGCGGATCATCAAGATAGGTCAGCAACGCCAGCGGGTCCGGGGTGTGCCCGGCCTGCTTCACGCTCTCAAGGCAGCGCTGTTCTTGCGCCGCACTCTCCCATGCTAGAAATTTGCGCCGAAGCCTCATGATCAGAGGGAGCGCGATCGGGCTGTTCTCATCGATCGATAGAGCGGTTTCCAGGGTCTCTAGGGCTTGCCTGTCAAATCCGCCATCTTTCAGGCGGGATCCAAGAGCGGCAATAAAAACCGAATTTGACGGGGCCAGGGACAGGGCGGTTTCCTGAAGGGTGATTGCCTCGCCGATGCGACCGGGACGGGAGGCGACGATTTCAGCCAGATAGTGATAGCTGAGCGCAGTCTCCCCCTCATACGCGAGAGAGCTGCGCATCACCTGTTCGGCGTCTGCGAAGTGACGGTTTCGCATAAGAAGAACCGCGCGCGTATAGAGCGGACAGTTAAATCCGTTTGGGAACGCAATAGTCAAATCGCAACTCCTGATCAGCCTCAGTCCTTTTTTTACCGAAAATACTTAATGATAGGTGTGGACCCGCGCCGAATGACAGGCATTCCTGCCGACATTGCGGCGACAATGGCAGAGAAGCCCGCCGCAATACTTGCCGGGCCACATCAGGAGTGATCAGATTTTTCAGATAATAATGGCGGAGAGACAGGGATTCGAACCCTGGGTTCCCGTGAAGGAACAACGGTTTTCGAGACCGCCCCGTTCGACCACTCCGGCACCTCTCCGCGGGGGGTGAGAGGGCGTTTAAAGTGGAATTCGCAGGCGCGCAAGGGGGATTTTGCGCATTGAGCGGGAAAACGGATTTTTCATTGTCTCGCGCCGGAAAACGCTTAGGTTTTGGAGTATGATACAGCTCATGTCGTTCCGAACCCGTGTGATGCAAGCGCTCTTCAGTCTTGTTCTTGCATCGTTATTTGCAATCTCCGCCGCTCAGGCCGCAGAGCGGGGCAGGGTGCTCGCCTTTCTTGAGACCACTGGGTTTGACGTGGCGCTGGACAGTATAGCCCTGTCGGCCGAAATGGCGCCGGATATGCTGGGGGTGGATGCTGGTGACTTCGGTGTCGCCTGGGGGCGGCTGTCGCAGGATGTGTTTGACCGTCAGGAAATGCGCGAGATTGCACTCGGGATTTTGGAGGAAACGCTGGAAGAGGACGCGCTGGCCCATGCCGCGGAGTTCTACGCCAGCCCGCTGGGCGCGCGTCTGGTGCAGGCAGAGAATGCCTCGCATATGGTTGAGGATGATGAGACCAAGCAGCAGGCAGGGCTGCGCATCATCTCTGACTTAGTGACTGAAGGCAGTGATCGCCCGCAGCTGTTTCAGCGCATGGGGCAGGCAATCGATGCCGACGGTACAAGCGTGAAGGCGGTGCAGGAAATCCAGTTTCGGTTCTTGATGGCGGCCAGTGCCGCCGGCGTAATTGATCTGCAGCTGGACGCGGACGGGTTGCGCGCCTTTATGAAGGATCAGCAGGCCTCGACCCAGATGGCACTGCAGGCCGCAAACATGGCGGCGAATGCTTATACCTATCAGGCGTTCAGCGATGATGAACTGCAAGAGTATATCATGGCGCTGGAGCATCCGCTGATGCAGCGGGTTTATGAGTTGCTCAATGCGGTGACATTCGAAATTACTGCCAACCGTTTTGAGGTGCTGGCCTACCGGCTGAAAGAGTTGGAACCAGCGCAGGATCTCTGAGGCAGGTAACTGCGCTGCGACCTTTATATATCCGGACGTCTATTCAGGCTGCATTGGCGATGACCGCCCAGGGTTGACAGCTCCCCCGTTTCGCCGCATAAGCCCGCATCCCGGCCCGGATTCTCTGTGCCGGGGTTTATTTGTCATACGCCCCCAAGGGGCGCGCTGTTCGAGGTGGCCTTCGGGTCGAAACGCTGGACGCATCTGATGCGAAAGGGACCGTAGGACGCGGGTAGAAAAGGAAAGACGCATATGTTTGCGGTCCTCAAAACCGGCGGCAAGCAGTACAAAGTTCAGGCCGGTGATATGCTGCGCGTGGAAAAATTGGCTGCTGATGCTGGCGAAACAATCCAGTTCAACGACGTCCTGATGCTCGGTGGTGATGCACCGGTTGTGGGTGCGCCCTTTGTTGATGGTGCTGCGGTTCAGGCCGAAGTCATCGACCAGATCAAAGGCGAGAAGGTCATTCACTTTGTGAAGCGCCGTCGTAAGCACTCCTCCAAGCGCACCAAGGGTCACCGTCAGAAGCTGACTCTGGTCAAGATCACCGAGATCCTGGCCTCCGGCGCTGACAAGTCCGGCGTGAAAGCTGCCAGCGGCCAGGGCGATGCACCTGCTGCTGCCAAAGCCGCTCCGGCTGCGAAAAAGGCTGCACCTGCTGCCTCTGGTGATGACCTCACCGAGCTGACCGGTGTCGGTCCCGCTGCTGCCAAGAAGCTGGAAGAAGCCGGTCTGACCAGCTTTGCCCAGATCGCGGCCTTGTCGGATGCTGACATTGCTGCTATCGACGCGGTCAAAGTGAAGCCCGAATGGGTTGAGCAGGCCAAAGAATTGGCTAAAGGCTAAGGAGATAGACAATGGCACATAAGAAAGCTGGTGGTTCCTCACGTAACGGCCGCGACTCAGCCGGTCGCCGCCTTGGCGTGAAACTCTATGGTGGCCAAGCAGCCATCTCTGGCAACATCATCGTACGTCAGCGCGGCACCAAGTTTTGGCCGGGCGAAGGCGTTGGTCTGGGCAAAGATCACACCATCTTTGCAACCACGGACGGTGCTGTAACCTTCCACAAGGGCCTCAAGGGCCGCACCTTTATTTCGGTTCTGCCAGTGGCGGAGGCCGCTGAATAAGCCGAACCTGAAAGGTGAGACACAATCAGGGGATCGGCGACATCGCCGGTCCCTTTTTTATTTTGTCCCGGTGGCAAAACCTAACCAGTTCTCAACGGCTTTGCGTTAGGGCAGGGCGCAACAGTTTGTTAAGGCCCCGCGGTTTTGTCCGGTAGCAATCCGGCAGCAAGATGAGTGTTGGTATTCTTCGAGAGGAGCAAGGGCATGAGTTTGGATCATAAAAGAACAGAACAGCCCGTGATCGATGCGGGGCGTTTTGTTCTGCGCCCGTTGCGCAAATCTGACGAGGGGCTGATTGCCCACTATGTCAGCGATGAACGCGTTGCCCGTATGACGACCGCTATTCCGCATCCGCTGCCACCCGGCGCGATTGAGGCTTTTGTTGCCCGCGCCCTGGACGAGGAACGCGAAGAAGATGTCTGGGCCATTGATGGCACTGCAGACGGTGGCGAAGAGCTGAAGGGCATTATCAGCCTCAAACGGCTTGATCGCGACCAGAGCGAAGTCGGCTATTGGATTGCCCCGGTGTTTTGGAACAATGGCCTCGCCTCAGACGCGTTGCGCGCTTTGGTCGAAACCAATCCGCAAGGGTGCAACGCGCTCTTTGCCAGCGCGTTTCAGGATAACCCGGCCTCCGCACGTGTGCTGACCCATTGCGGGTTTGAGTATCTTGGCGATGCGGAGACCTTTTCCGTGGCGCGCGATGCAACCGTACCAACATGGACCTACAGCCGAAAACTGTGATTGGCGCGCCGCGCGGTTTGCGTTAAGTCGGGGCAGCAAGCCCCGGCACCGTCGGTACGCCCCCTCTTATCCCTCCGCCCTTGGCGGCAGGTCATCAGCAAGGAGCTGACATGAAATTCCTCGATCTGGCCAAAGTCTACATTCGCTCCGGCGCGGGCGGGAACGGCTGCGTCAGCTTTCGCCGTGAAAAGTTTATGGAATATGGCGGTCCCGACGGTGGCGACGGTGGTCGTGGTGGTTCCGTCTGGGTTGAGGTGACCGAGGGGCTGAATACGCTGATTGATTTCCGCTATCAGCAGCACTTCTTTGCCAAGAATGGTCAGTCCGGCATGGGCCGTCAGCGCACCGGCAAGGATGGCGATGACATCATTCTGCGCGTTCCCGTTGGAACCGAGATTATGGATGAAGATCAGGAAACGGTTCTGGCTGACCTCACAGAGGTGGGCGAACGCTTCCTTTTGGCCAAGGGCGGTAACGGCGGCTTTGGTAACCTGCATTTCAAAAGTGCAACAAACCAAGCGCCACGACGTGCCAATTCCGGTCAGGATGCAATTGAACGGACCATCTGGCTTCGCTTGAAGCTGATCGCCGATGTCGGTCTTTTGGGGTTGCCGAACGCGGGCAAGTCGACTTTTCTGTCGGCCACATCCAATGCGCGACCCAAGATCGCTGATTATCCGTTTACCACATTGCACCCAAATCTCGGCGTTGTGGGTATCGACGGGGTTGAATTTGTGGTGGCCGACATTCCCGGTCTGATTGCTGGCGCCCATGAAGGGCGTGGTATTGGGGATCGGTTCCTGGGCCATGTCGAACGCTGTGCGGTCCTGTTGCATCTGGTCGATGGCACCTCAGAGACGGTTGCCGAGGATTACCAGACGATCATCAATGAGCTGGAGGCCTATGGCGGCGAGCTGGCGGAGAAGCCCCGTATCACGGCGCTGAACAAGATCGATTCGCTGGACGACGAGGAACGCGCAGAGGCAAAAGCCGCACTTGAGGCTGCCGTGGGTGGGCCTGTCTTTATGATGTCAGGTGTCAGCCGCGAAGGTCTGAACGAGGTGTTGCGGTCCATGCGGACCCAGATCGATGAAGATCGCCTGCGTCAGCAGCCCCAAGAGGAGCAGGACACGTGGCAACCCTGACCGACGCCCAGCGTATCGTTGTTAAAATCGGGTCCGCCCTTTTGGTGGACCGGACAAGCGGTGCATTGCGGGCGGATTGGTTGCGGGCCTTGGCGGCGGATGTCGCCTGGTTGAAATCCATGGGCAAGGATGTGATCCTTGTCTCATCCGGCTCTATCGCGTTGGGCCGTCGGGTGCTGGGGCTGGCGGCACAGGAGCTGCCGTTGGAACAGTCACAGGCAGCGGCGGCCGTCGGTCAAATCCGGCTTGCAGGCGCTTATGAGGAGGCGCTCGCCCCGCATGAGATCACCACCGCACAGGTGCTGGTCACATTGGAAGACAGCGCGGATCGACGTCGCTATCTGAATTCCCGCGCCACATTGGAGACTCTCATTGGCCTTGGCGTTGTGCCCATCGTCAATGAAAACGACACCATCGCCACAGATGAAATCCGCTATGGTGATAACGATCGGCTGGCGGCGCAGGTGGCGGTGACGGTTGGCGCGGATGCGCTTATTCTGCTGTCGGATGTTGATGGGTTCTACACCGCCAACCCTGTGTTGGATCCGACGGCCCGGCGCTATGACATCATTGACCGGATTACGCCCGAGATCGAGGCAATGGCGGGGGACGGTGTCTCAGGCCTTTCCAAAGGTGGTATGATCACCAAATTGCTGGCGGCCAAAATGGCGACGGCGGCGGGCTGCGCTATGGCCATCACCGAAGGTTCGCCCAATAATCCATTGAAATTGCTTGAAAATGGCGCGCCTTCCACGTGGTTCACCGCGCAGGATGATCCGCAGGTTGCGCGCAAGCGCTGGATCGCGGCAATGAAGACGCGCGGTGTTGTCGCTGTGGATGAAGGCGCTGCACGGGCGCTCGGCTCCGGCAAAAGCCTTTTGCCAGCTGGCATCCGACATATCGAAGGAGACTTTGGCCGCGGTGACCCGCTGGCCATCCTGGGTCCAGACGGGAGAAAACTGGGGCAGGGGCTCAGCCGGTATACGGCTGAAGAAGCTTCTGCCATCAAAGGGTGCCAGTCGACCGAGATCGAGGCAATCCTTGGCTATGCAGGCCGCGCGGCTGTCATCCACCGTGATGATATGGCGCTGTAGCTGCAATCCATGTTAGGGCTGACCCGGCCTGACCACCAGATGTGTCAAAAGGGGCTACAAAGGGTTTCAACGAATGAATGAGACACAAGATATTGCTGCACTGATGGTTGACATCGGCAAACGTGCAAAGCAAGCCGCCGCAAAACTGGCGACTGCCACCGCTGAACGCAAAGCCGATGCTCTGAATGCCGCCGCGGATGCGGTTTGGGACGCTCGGGCAGAGATATTGGCAGCCAATGCCAAGGATCTCGATTTTGGTCGCAATAAGGGGCTATCGCCCGCCATGATGGACCGGCTGGCGCTGGATGAGGACCGGATTTCCGGTATCGTCGCCGGGTTACGTGCGGTTGCCGCGCAACCTGATCCCGTGGGAGAGGTCTTGGCCGAATGGTCACAACCGTCCGGGTTGGACATTCAGCGTGTGCGCACCCCACTTGGGGTGATCGGCGTGATCTACGAAAGCCGCCCCAATGTGACAGCGGATGCCGGCGCGCTGTGCCTCAAATCGGGCAATGCGGTGATCCTTCGGGGCGGATCGGAGAGCTTTTATTCCAGTCAGGCCATTCATGGCTGTTTGGCTGCGGGCCTGCGTGCCGCCGACCTGCCCGAGGACGCCGTTCAGCTGGTGCCGACACGTGACCGAGCTGCGGTTCAGGAACTGCTCACCATGACCGATACGGTTGATGTGATTGTTCCGCGTGGTGGTAAGGGGTTGGTCGGTTTGGTCCAGCGCGAGGCGCGGGTGCCTGTCTTTGCACATTTGGAGGGGATCGTTCACATCTACCTCGACAAAGATGCAGATCCGCAAAAGGCGCTGGAGATCGTATTGAACGCGAAAACCCGCCGGACCGGTATCTGTGGGGCTGCGGAATGTTTGTTGATCCACCGCGATATCGCCGAGACAATCGGCCGCGATGTGCTGACTGCGCTGGCGACAGCGGGGGTGGAAATCCGGGCTGAGGCTGGTTTGCCGGGGCCGGATGGCATGACCGCCGCCACAAGCGCAGATTGGGGCTGTGAATATCTGGATGCCATCATCGCGGCCAAACAGGTTGATGATATTGACGCCGCGATTGACCATATCCGTGCCCATCATTCGCAGCATACCGATTGCATCATCACCGAAAACGATGGTGCTGTAGCGCAGTTCTTCGCAGAGCTGGATAGCGCGATCCTGATGCACAATGCTTCAACCCAGTTTGCCGATGGCGGCGAATTTGGCATGGGGGCCGAGATCGGCATTGCGACGGGTAAGATGCATGCGCGCGGCCCTGTCGGGGCGGCGCAACTCACCAGCTTTAAATATCTGGTGCGTGGCCATGGCGCTCTGCGCAGCTAAAGATCAAGAACCGGTCTGACATTAAAAAAGCGCTGCAAGTGATTGCAGCGCTTTCATTATATTCAGCGGTAAGTCCGGATCAGCAGCGGCCAGATTAAAAATGGACGGTGACGCGTTCCAGGGTCTGTTCCACACGGATCGTGCGACCCAGATCTTTTGCAGCTTCTGGCAGCATGGCGAATTGAACCAGCGCGGGTGTCACCGTTGCCGAGGAGGTGCCGCCGCTGACCCGCGCCCAGAGATCATCATCAATATTCAGCTTGCTGCCCTCGCCAATGACGGTCCATTTGCCATCTGCACAGAGGATCTTGACCGTGCCGCCATAGGGCAGGCCGGTTTCCAGGCACAGCGCCGCGAGGAAGGCGAGCCGCACCTCTGTCCGGCTGGAGGCCTCCTGCGGGGCCCATTGATATTTCAACCGACCGCCTTTGCCGATATCTTCGAGGACGGACACCACTTCAGCCCGGCTGATCTGCTGATCGCTTGCTGCGCCAAAGGCAATCCGGAAGAACCGGATACGGGCATTGGCGTTGGCCACACTGTCGGAGATCAGCTCCAACTCGGGGCCGGACATATCCCCAGACATTCCAAGAAGTTCCAGCCCGTTGTTGATCGCGCCGATCGGGCTGATCAGGTCGTGGCAAATGCGCGACCCTATCAAAGCCGCGAGATTAGCGTTATCTACTGACATATCTTTCCTCCGAAGTGGGCCCCTCACGCATGAACGACCTTAACGCTATACTTGCCCCTGGCATGTTCGTGACCCATCCCGACCACCCCGAGTGGGGCACCGGGCAGGTCCAGTCCAATGCTGCCGGCAAGATCACCGTGAATTTCCCCGATCAGGGTAAGGTGGTGTTCAACGGCGCTCAGGTGGCCCTTATTCCAGTCTTTGATCCGTCATAAGCGTTGATGAACGGTTAACGCCTGTTCACCAATTTGAACGAAACTTGCACATGCCGTGCCTTATAGGCTAGCTGCACGCAAGGCAAACCATTGTTGAGCAAGGTCATGGGCGGCAGTTCTCCTGCGTTTCAGGTCAAACTGGCACAGACATCGGCGGATTTACGCGCGGCGCAAGCGCTGCGATACGAGGTCTTTGTCAGCGAGCTGGGCGGTGGTGGCGCTTTGGTGGATCACGATGTCAGGTTGGAGCGGGATCATTTTGACGCGTACTGCGATCACCTGCTGCTCTGGGATCTTGAGCGCGACATGGTCGTGGGTGTCTATCGCCTGCTGCGGAGCGATCAGGCCCTGCGGGCTGGGCAATTTTATTCTGAGGGGGAATATGATCTCTCGAAGCTGACAGCTTCGGGTCGTAGGCTGTTGGAACTAGGGCGATCCTGCCTGCATCCTGATTACCGCGGCGGCACCGCCATGTTCCACCTGTGGTCCGCATTGGCAGACTATGTGGCGGAGCATGATATTGAGATCCTGTTTGGTGTCGCAAGCTTCCATGGAACCGAGATCACTCCTTTAGCGAATGCGCTGTCGATGCTCTATCACAATCACCTGGCACCTGAGGCGCTACGCCCGGTTGCGCGGGAGTATCAGTCGATGGATCTGATCGCAGCAGAGGATTTGAACCGCCGTCAGGCGATGCTGGACACCCCGGCCCTGATCAAAGCCTATCTGCGTCTTGGCGGCTGCGTCGGAGATGGCGCGTTTGTCGATTATGAGTTCAATACCACCGATGTCTGCCTTGTGCTCGACACTGCGCGGATGAATGCGCGGCAAAAGCGGATCTATGGCGCAGGGCGGAGCACCACATGAGCACCTGGGAAGGTGGAGACGCTGCGGCTCCGATTAAGATCACCGCCATGGGGTGGTTGCGGGTTGTTGCACGCGGATTGGTGCTGGGGATATTGGTTTTTGGCGGGTTGCTGATCCTGCTGTTGGTTCGTCTGGTCGAACGTCCTCTCTGCGGCTTGAACCGACCCGTCACGCCCTTCATCACGCAGTGGGTCTGCCGCAATGCGTTTCGCGTTCTGGGTATGAGGTTTCGCACCAAGGGGGCCTTGATGACCAACCGCGGCGCGGTGGTGGCGAACCACACATCGTGGCTGGATATCTTTGCCCTGAATGCGCGCAAACGGATTTACTTTGTCTCCAAGGCCGAGGTTGCGGGCTGGCCTGGTATTGGCTGGCTGGCGCGCGCAACCGGCACGGTTTTTATCAAGCGGGACGCGAGGGAGGCGCGGAAACAGACGGCGGTGTTTCAGAAACGTCTGCTTCTGGGCCATAAGCTTTTGTTCTTCCCAGAAGGTACATCGACCGACGGTTTGCGGGTCTTGCCGTTTAAAACCACTCTTTTTGCGGCGTTTTTCCATCCCGAACTGCGCGATCACATTTCGATCCAGCCCGTGTCTGTCGTGTTCCTCCCGCCCAAAGGCGAAGAGCCACGTTTCTACGGCTGGTGGGGAGACATGGAATTCGGCCCGCATCTGTTGAAAACCCTTGCGGCAGCGCGTCAAGGTCAGGTTGTTCTACACTATCATGATCCGCTTCAGGTGTCTGACTTTCCAGACCGCAAGGCTCTGGCCGCCGCCTGCGAGGCTGAGGTCAGGGCGGGACATACCACGCTTCGGTCGGGCGATGTGCCCGCAAACGGGCAGGATACCGCTATAACCTAAGTGGCGCATGGGATGGCGGTCAGACTTTTGCTCTTGCGCAATCCCAAGCGCTGGCATATACGCGCGCCATTCAATCCGCAGGTGGGGATTGGCCTGACCGGGGGAGACATCCCCGGCAGACCGCCGGTTGGAGCATTCGCTCTGAGACCCCCGCCGAGGCACGAAACCGGAAAAGGAAAAGATACATGGCTCTTCCCGAGTTCTCCATGCGTCAGCTGCTTGAGGCAGGCGTACACTTTGGTCACCAAACCCAGCGCTGGAATCCGCGTATGTCGCCGTTCATCTACGGCTCGCGCAATGGCATTCACATTCTGGACCTGACCCAGACAGTTCCGATGCTCGACGCAGCTCTGAATGCTGTTCGTGACACCGTCGCAAAAGGCGGCCGCGTTCTGTTCGTCGGCACCAAGCGTCAGGCGGCTCAGCCAATCGCAGATGCTGCTGAGAAATCCGCTCAATACTTCATGAACCACCGCTGGCTCGGCGGCACGTTGACCAACTGGAAAACCGTTTCCCAGTCGATCAACCGTCTGAAGGAAATCGACGAGAAAATGGCGTCCGGCGCCGAAGGCCTGACCAAGAAAGAGCGTCTGGGCATGGAGCGTGACCAGCTGAAACTGGAAGCGTCCCTCGGCGGTATCCGTGATATGGGCGGCGTTCCTGACCTGCTGTTCGTCATCGACGTGAAAAAAGAAGCGCTGGCCATCGCCGAAGCCAACAAACTGGGTATCCCGGTTGTGGCCATCGTCGACACCAACTGCTCGCCCGATGGTGTTGACTACATCATCCCCGGCAACGACGACGCAGCGCGCGCGATTGCGCTCTACTGTGATCTGGTTGCTCGCGCAGCTCTGGACGGCATGTCCGCTCAGCTGGGTGCGGCAGGCGTTGATCTCGGCGCACTGGAAGATGCACCGGTTGAAGAAGCCGTTGCTGAAGAAGCTGCTGCCGAAGCCTGATCCGTCCCGTCACGGAACTGACATGAGGGGCAGGGTATCACCTGCCCCAAATCCGTTTTTGAATTGAGGAGAGCCTAAGATGGCAATTACCGCATCCATGGTTAAGGAACTGCGCGACAGCACCGGCGCAGGCATGATGGACGCCAAGAAGGCGTTGACCGAAACCAATGGCGACATGGAAGCCGCCGTTGATTGGCTGCGCACCAAGGGTCTGGCCAAAGCGGCCAAAAAATCCGGTCGTACGGCTGCAGAAGGCCTGGTCGCCGTGGTCGTCGAGGGCAACAAAGGTGTTGCTGTCGAAGTGAACTCGGAAACTGACTTTGTCGGCAAAAACGCTGAATTCCAGGAAATGGTTTCCGGCATCGCCAAGACCGCTGTGAACGTTGCTGACGTTGACGCGCTGCTGGCGGCTGACATGGGCGGCAAGACTGTTGCTGACACGCTGACCGACAAAATCGCCACCATTGGCGAGAACATGAATGTCCGCCGCATGGCGTCGCTCGAAGGCGACACCGTTGTGTCCTACGTGCACAATGCTGCGACTGCCGGCATGGGCAAAATTGGTGTTCTGGTTGCCATGAACGGTGGTGACGAGGCGATCGGCAAGCAGGTTGCGATGCACATCGCCGCTGTAAATCCCGCCGCGCTGAGCGAAGCTGAGCTGGACGCCTCGGTTGTCGAGAAAGAAAAGCAGGTCCAGATGGACATCGCCCGCGAATCTGGCAAGCCGGAGCAGGTGATCGAGAAGATGATCGTCGGCCGCATGAAGAAATTCGTCGCCGAAGCAACCCTGCTGAACCAGCAGTTTGTTGTGAACCCTGACCTGACCGTTGAAGAAGCCGCCAAAGAAGCAGGCGCGACCATCACTGGTTTCGTGCGTCTGGAAGTGGGCGAAGGCATCGAAGTCGAAAAAGAAGACTTCGCCGCTGAGGTTGCCAAGGCCGCACAGGGCTAATCCTGTCCGAGCTACGCTCGTTTGAGCAATGGGAAGGCCGGTGAAGCGATCGCTTCACCGGCCTTTTTCTTTGCGCTGACGCGAAGGCGCTGCGTTGGTCTCGGATCAATCTGAAGGGCTACGTGGGGAGATGGAGCGGCCCTGTAACATCATGATACGTATCTGAGATTGGAAAATGTTGAGGGGCGCTGCTGTTTTGCAGAGCCCCTCAGAATATCCCGGCGCTGGCGCGGAACAATACACGCAGCGACCGGACAGGTTAGAGAGCCTTGAAATCCCAAGGGTCATGCCCTGCGCCGTCCCAGGCCAAAGCCCCACTCACGGAACGTTGTGACTGTGCATGTAATTCGCGCATTCTGGAAGTAATGAATTCCATACCCAATTATGAAAAATAGGTTAATGGATTTGCAAAAGATACGTTAAACAATCTATGGAATGTATATTTTTTGATTTTATCAATTTTCCATAACGTACATCTGGTTGTGAAGAGCGGCCTTGAGGACCGCATGGGCTGTTGTTTCGACAGCGAGGGCCTCACGTGCCAGACGCAGGTGTTTTTCTACGGTTGCGGGTGTCAGCCCCATCAGCAATGCGATGTCCTGAGTGGTTTTACCGTCGCCAACCCATTGTAATGCCTCACGCTGACGTTTTGTCAGGCCACGGTTCGGTGGATCGTAGGGCATCGTCAGGATTTTCAGATGCGCAACATTGTTCATCAATATGATGTCATGCCCGTCCTTCGCCCAGATCTCATCAACGTCATCCTGGCTCAGATCTTCCTCAGCCGCGAGTGAGATTGCCCCTTTGAAGCGCTGAGAGGCTGAATAGAAACTTACCGTATAGCCAGCCCGCACGCCCATGGCCTTGTTAAAATCGATAACTTTCTGCGCCTGTGGTGTCAGCGTTTGCTGCGCCAGTTGCTCCTGCACCATCCGCCAGCTGCCGGCGCCTTCGTTGTTTAATGCCCATTGCAGCATGGGGGCGTCGAAATAGAGACCGGAATTGACAAACCCCTGCACATATTCCGCGCAATGGTTTGAAAGGATGACGAAATCTTCCGGATCGCCCAGTGAGGTTTTGGTTTTGTGACGCGTATAGCCGTAGATCAGCCGATCAAACCGATAGGCCTTCATCTGCTCGACATGCTCCAGCCACAACTCCTCAAGTGTCCGTGCGCCGCACAGAAAGTTGAGATAGGCCCGAAGTTTCATCCCGCGTTGTCTTCGTCCAGATGGGCGCGGAGCGCGTCCAGTGCCATAATATACCCCTGCGCGCCAAAGCCGCAGATCTGTCCCAGTGCCGCACGCGATAGATAAGAGCGGTGGCGAAAATCTTCACGCGCATGGATATTTGAGAGGTGAACCTCAACCACGGGCAGCTCAATGGAGAAAATTGCGTCCATCAGCGCAATGGAGGTGTGAGTATAGGCGCCCGCATTGAGGATCACACCGGCGTAAACGCCGCGCGCGCCATGCAGCGCGTCAAGCAGGGCCCCCTCATGGTTCGATTGTTCGCATCTCACGGAGAGGCCAATGGAGTGCCCGTGTTCAACACAACGCTGTTCGACCATGGCGAGTGTTTCGCGGCCATAGACCTCAGGTTGACGGGTGCCAAGCAGGTTGAGATTGGGTCCGTTCAAAACCAAGATGTTGTGCATATCGATATCCACTTGCTCTTAAGATGCCCTGGCCGTCAGCGGTGCGGAGAGGGCCGCAGGGCTATGTGCTGGCCGCAGGTTTCCAGCGACGGGCGGCAGCATCCACGATTGGCGGTCAGGTTCCTGTAATTGGCTCATATTGATATATCTTTCAGAATGATATGCAAGCCAGCTATCGCTAACGTTGCGTGGGTTTGCCCGTGTCACTCAGGCGTATTTGTCAGGATGATCTTTCCCAGCACATTGCGGTTTTGCATTTCCGTCAGTGCAGCTGCTGCCTCGCTCATCGGATATGTTGCATGTACTCGGGGCCGGATCTTGCCACTACCATAGAGCTCGAACAGCTCCCCCACATTACGCAGGTGCTGCGCTGGGTCGCGTTGCACGGCCGCGCCCCAGAAGACACCAACGATCTGGCAGCCTTTCAGCAGGGGCAGGTTCATAGGGATTTTCGGGATACCTGCTGCAAAGCCGACAACGAGATAACGACCCTGCCACCCCATGGCGCGCAGGGCTGGTTCCGCATAGGGACCTCCCACCGCATCATAGACCACATCCACACCCGCTTTCCCTGCCAGGGCTTTGATATTCTTTCCAAAATTGATCTGGTCTTCCTTGTCCGGCGCATGGCCGTAGATTACCGTGGCATCAGCACCGATCTCCTGGCAAAACGCAGCCTTTTCGGCGGAGGACACAGCTGCGATAACGCGTGCGCCAGCGGCTTTGGCCAGCTCGACCGCGGCAGATCCCACACCACCGGCGGCGCCGAGGACAAGGACGGTTTCACCCGATTGCAGATTGGCGCGCTCCTTCAGGGCATGGTAGGACGTACCATAGGTGAAGACGAACCCGGCGGCATCCAGATAGGGCATCTGATCCGGAATCTGGATCGCAGTGCCAGCCGGGATCACGATATGAGTGGCAAAGCCGCCATAGCCGGTCAGCGCCAGCACACGATCTCCGATCTTGTGGTCCTGAACCTCACGACCAAGCGCGATGATCTCTCCCGCGATCTCTCCACCGGGCGCAAAGGGACGGGGTGGTTTGATCTGATAAAGATCCTGAATCATCAGCGTATCCGGGTAGTTGACGCTGGCGGCATGGATTTTGACCACCACCTCCTGCGGGCCGGGTTCGGGGCACTCTTGCGCGCTCCAATGCAAGGTTTCGGGACCACCGGGGGCGGTTGAGAGCATGGCGTGCATAGCTGAGTGTCCTGTCATGATGCCCGAATGGGCGCGTTGTGACGTCAAGTCTTCTGTGCGGATCTTACGTTGTCAATGAAATTGCGAAATGCAATTCTGCTCTGCGATAGATCTGTTTTCCGACCGGGAAGCGGCGTGAGATATGCTGGATAAAGGATTGGAAATGAAGGAAACTCGCCTCACACTGGGTGGGCAGCCGATGCCAACAGCCCTGCAGAGACTGCGGCTGCCGATGATCGGTGCGCCCTTGTTTATCATATCGGTGCCAGAGCTGGTTTTCGCGCAATGCAAGGCTGGCATCGTTGGATCCTTTCCGGCATTGAACGCGCGTGAAGCGGATGGCGAACCACCACTCCTGGAGGCCTGGCTGCAGCAGATCACAGAAGAGCTGGATCGTCACAACCAGGACAACCCGGATCGTCCCGCCGCACCTTTTGCGGTGAACCAGATTGTGCATCGCTCCAATACTCGGTTGGAACGCGATCTTGAGATTTGTCACCGTTGGAAGGTTCCCCTCTGGATTACGTCGCTTGGGGCGCGTCCTGAGGTGAACGACGCTGCCCATGGCTGCGGCGGTGTTGTTCTGCATGATGTGATCAATAACCGTTTTGCCCGCAAAGCTATTGAAAAAGGCGCCGATGGTCTGATCGCGGTCGCCGCCGGGGCAGGTGGCCATGCCGGTCAGCAATCACCGCTCGCGCTGATCAGCGAAATTCGCAGCTGGTTTAAGGGCCCCCTTGCGCTCTCCGGTGCGATTGCCAATGGTCCGTCACTGCTTGCAGCACGGGCGTTGGGGGCCGATTTCGGCTATGTAGGATCACCGTTTATCGCCACAGAAGAGGCGAATGCGCAGCAGGGCTACAAGCAGATGATTGTCGACAGCGCTGCGGATGACATTGTCTATTCATCATTATTTACAGGGGTTTCTGGGAACTACCTGCGCGGATCTATCCAGAACGCAGGTCTTGATCCCGACAATCTGGAGAGTGCTGACGCAAGCGCGATGAACTTCTCTGGCGGCTCTTCCAAGCCAAAGGCTTGGAAAGAGATCTGGGGCTCCGGTCAGGGTATTGGCGCCATTAGGGATGTGCGTGCGGCCGGGGCACTGGTGGATGAGATTGCCAGAGAATATGACGCTGCCGGGCGGCGGCTGGCGGCTGAGTTTACTCCGGTTGGAGGGCACTGATGGCGTCGCAGATATCACCTGGAAACCCTGATGAAAGCGTCGGGGAGGAGTCCCTTGCGCTCGATCTTGGAGCTGTTCAGCGGTATATGCGGGGGCGTCTGGCGGGGTTTGACACGGAAATCACGGCCCGGAAATTCCAGAACGGCCAGTCTAACCCAACCTATCTGCTACAGACCGAGGCGGGCGCATATGTTCTGCGACGCAAACCGCCGGGTGTTTTGCTGAAATCTGCCCATGCGGTGGAGCGCGAGTTTCGCGTGCAGATGGCGCTGCGGGAAACCGGGGTTCCGGTCGCAAAGATGCATCATCTCTGTGAGGATGAGACCGTGATCGGATCATCATTTTACGTTATGGAACATGTGGTTGGGCGAAACTTCTCAGATCCGACCTTGCCCGATGTTTTCGCCAGCGAGCGCGCTGCGGTAATGGATGAGATGAGCCGCGTTCTGGCGGCGCTGCACGATGTGGATGTCGCCACCGTTGGGCTGGCCGACTACGGGCCTGAGGGCAATTATTTCGAGCGTCAGCACGGTCGCTGGAGCAAGCAATATCGCGCCAGTGAAGTGGAGGTCATCGCAGAGATGGATGATCTGATCGCGGCATTGGGCGTACAGATGCCCGCAGACGATGGTCAGCGCGGATTGGTGCATGGTGATTACCGCATCGACAATATGATCTACGCGACCGAGGGGACAAATTGCCGGGCGGTTCTGGATTGGGAGCTGTCGACCATCGGCCACCCCTATGCAGACCTTGCCGGTGTCATTATGCAATGGCAGATGCCACCCGGACGTGAGGGGCGTGGATTGGCCGGTGTCAACCGGCGGGAACTTGGCCTGCCATCGGATCAGGAGTTCGTTGCAAGCTATTGCAACCGCAGAAATTTGCCGGGTGTTGAGGATTTTGGCTATTACCTCTCTTTCAGCTTCTTCCGGATGGCTGCAATCCTTCAGGGGGTACGCAAAAGAGGGCTTGATGGCAACGCCTCAAACCCGGAACATGCGGCGCGCCTTGGGGCGTTTGTGCCGGACTTCGCGCGCGCCGGGCTGGCGGCCTTGTCTGCAAGTTTTGACTGAAGCGCATCTGACACGGAACGTGACATGGACAGTGACAACACAGCGTCAGCGGATGGCGAAAAAGATCGAAATTTTGTCACCGCCCTGGCGCGGGGGCTTGATGTTCTACGCGCGTTTCGCCGCAATGAGCTGGAACTGACCAACACCGATCTGGCTGAACGGACGGGATTGCCTAAACCGACAGTCTCACGCCTGACCTATACGCTGTGCCAGCTGGGCTACCTGATTCAGGATCCGCAATCCGGCAGCTACCGGCTGGGGGCAGGGGTGTTGCGTCTGGGCTATGGTGTCCTGGCCGGGATGGATATCAGCGACCGTGCGTCGCAAATCCTCAGGGATCTGCGAAATGGCGAAAATTCATATATTACCAGTGCCTTGGGAGAGGCACATCATGCGGATGTCATCTATATTGCCGTGCATCGCTCACGCGAGGATGTGTCGCTGGCAGCCCATGTGGGGATGCGGTTGCCGCTGTTTTTCTCGGCCGTGGGGCGCGCGATCCTTGCTGGTATGTCCCCGGATCAACGGGCCGAAAGCCTGAAGATCGCGGATGCGCTTGATCCGGACGGCAGGCTCTCACGTCAGGACAGTCTGGGCCGGGCGCAGGACGAATATGCCGCCCGTGGTTTTTGTACTGGCTATGGCGACTGGCGGCCGGATGTGAACGGAATTGCGGTTCCAGTGGTGTCGCTGAACGGAATGCGCGTCTATGGGCTGAACGTTGGTGGTCCGTCCTTTCATGTGAGCCCGAATGTGCTTGAGACGATCTATGCGGATCAGCTGATGTCTGCTGCAGAAACCCTGAGTATGCGACCGTAGCGGTAACGCTTTGCAAAAGCTGTAATGTTAGGTGTCATGCGTGGTTCTACGTAGGTCAAAATACTCGACCTTGGTGGGCAAACCGCGCATGATAATCGAAACGGCTGGCAGCAGTGTCAGTGTCCAAAGGAAGACCCAAAGATGACTGAGAGCGATTGGTTGATCCGGCACGAACATGGCGACGGGGTTGTTGAAATCAAACTGGCGCGTGCGCCGGTCAATGCGCTATCTTCGGAGTTCCTGATGGATTTCGCGCGTACTATCAAGGAGATCCGCGAAGATCCGACTGTTCGGGCGCTGCTTCTGACCAGCGCTTTCAAGGTGTTTTCCGCAGGGCTGGACCTGAAGGTGGCGCGGGACTTCGATCTGGCCGGACAGCGCGCCGCGGTGCGAGGGCTGAATGAGGCCTTTCTTGCGCTGTATGCCTGCCCGAAGCCGGTAGTGGCCGCTGTGAATGGCGCGGCAATTGCGGGTGGCTTGTTCTTTGTCCTTTGCAGTGATGTACGGGTTGCCCAGGTGAAATCCAAGTTTGGTCTTGCAGAAGTACAAGCCGGAGTTGATTTCCCGATTGCGCCGCTGGAGATCGCCCGCGCTACATTGAACCCGAATATCCAGCGACGACTGATGATGACAGGGCAAACCATCGGCCCCATCGCTGCGCGGAACTTTAATATCGTGGACATCATTGCGGATGATGCAGAAGATCTGCTGGGCTATGCGCTGAAAGAAGCGCGTGCGCTGGCAGAGCTGCCATCCGAGACCTATGCCGCAATCAAACAGCAACTGCGCGGAGAAACGATCGCAAAGATCAGGACCGCAATGGAAGCAGAGGCTGAGGATCAGCCCTGGTTCACCGCAGAGACTGTCCCGGCGATGACCAAGATCATCGGCTAAGCTGCCAGATCACCGACAACAGGAGCCCCCATGGACGCTGCGCGCCTTGAGCACATCAGGACATGGCAACACCGCTATGTGGACCAACGCAAATACGCCGGCAGTTCGCTGCTGATCAATCGCAATGGTAAAGAGCGCTATTTCCACGCTGCGGGCCAGCGAAACATTGTCGAGAATCTGCCATTCACCCGCGATACCGTGGCGCGCATCTACTCAATGACGAAGCCGGTGACCTCGCTGGCTCTGATGATGTTGCTGGAACGGGGGCTGTTGCACCTGGACATGCCTGTGTCTGAGTTTCTTCCTGAATTCAATGGTATGCGCTGTCTTGTTGACGGTGCAACTGACATTACGCAGACCAGATTCTGTCGGCCGCCAACTTTGCATGAGCTGCTGACCCATACCAGTGGGCTGAGCTATCCATTCAATCCCGGTGTTCTGTCCGAAGAAATGTCAAAGACGGATTTGATGTTCAAACCCGGCCAGGGCCCCCTTGCGGCGCAGGTGCTAGAGCTGGCAGCGCTGCCGCTTGCCTTTGAACCCGGTCAGCGGTGGGAGTATTCCGTTGGTATCGATGTGATTGGCCGGGTGATTGAGGTCGTGACCGGGGAGAGCCTCGGCGCCATGCTGAAGCGGGAGATCTTTGATCCTCTCGGCATGGAGCGAACTGGATTTCGCAGCGAGGAAACAACCGGTAATTTACTGGCATCGCTCTATTCGCCGCTGAGTGGCGACGCCATGGCCCTAAATGACGCGCAGCAAGGTGCCGACAGTTTGCGTCTGATTGACTCATATGACGACACCCCGTTTGACACCGCCGAGATGCACTCGGGCGGCGGCGGTCTTCTGAGTACGATCGACGATTATATGCGCTTTGCAGAGCTGATCCGGCTGCGCGGCGCGCTGGGAAAGGATCACCTGATCAGCCCGCAGATCATTGATTTTATGTGCCAAAATCATCTGCCCGGTGACATTGCATCGATGGGTCCGCAGAGTTTTGCGGAGCAGCCGATGGATGGTATGGGGTTTGGCCTTGGCGGTGCGGTTGTGCTGGATCCGGCCAGGGCGAGATGCCCGGGATCTGTTGGGGATTTCAGCTGGGGGGGAATGGCCTCGACCTTCTTCTGGGTTGATCCGGTTCTGGATTTGAGTGTGGTCTTTTTTACTCAGCTCGCACCGTCCAGTTCTTATCCGTCGCGGGCGGAGCTGAAGGCGCTGGTCCATGGCGCCGTAACCAGCTAATGCTGCTGTCCAGCCGATCAGGGCAGGGCGGTTCACCGCGACTACCCGCCCGCGCGCACATCAACAGGGACCAATAGATGCCTGACCCAGCTGAGATTTTGCTCAATTTACTCGACCTGGAAGAACTTGACCGGAATCTCTATCGCGGGATTGGGTCTGGTGGGGAAACACCGACGCGGATCTACGGCGGTCAGGTGATTGCACAGGCTTTGATGGCGGCTTATTCCACGGTTGAGGATCGGTTGTGCCATTCGCTGCATGCCTATTTCATCCGCCCGGGGGATCCGTCAAAACCAGTGATCTATGCCGTCGATCCTGCGCGCGACGGCGGCAGCTTCACAACCCGGCGCGTGACGGCTTTGCAGAACGGCAAACAAATCCTCAATCTGGCGGCCTCGTTTCACATTGATGAGCCGGGCTGGGCGCATCAACATGAGATCCCCGAAGTCAAAGCGCCAGACGCATTGGTGTCGCGCGATGTTCTCCTGCGCCAGCTTGCCCCGAAGCTGGACGGCCGTTTGCGGGTCGAATTCACACGAGAGCGCCCGTTTGAGATCCGCGATGTCGAGCCACGAGATCCGATAAGCCCGGATAAATGTAGTGATATCAATCATATGTGGGTCAGAATGAAAGCGGCAAAAGGCGCCACGCCGCAGCTTCAGCATGTGTTGATGGCCTATGTGTCCGACTATGGTCTGTTGGGGTCAGCGTTGCGACCGCATGGCCTGAGTTTCGTGAAAGGTCAGGCGATGACCGCCAGCCTTGATCATGCGATGTGGTTTCACGCGCCGGTGCAATTTGACAATTGGCATCTTTACACGATGGACTCGCCCTTTGCCGGCGGCGGCCGCGGGTTCAACCGGGGCTCTATTTTCACGCAAGACGGCCAACTGGTCGCCAGTGTTGCACAAGAAGGGCTGATGCGTCCGATCTCCAAGTCCTGAAATTGCCGTGTTCTGATGTGGAAAATCCTGAAAAACCTCAGTCAGATTTTTGGAAGGTCGAACTTATCGCGCAGTCTCTGCATGCCAGTGATCCAGCGGTCATAATCTGCGGCCTTGGCCTGAATATAACCTTCGACCTTTGCATGGGGCAGAACAAGAAAGCGATTGCTTTCAATGGCCTCAATGCAGCTATTGGCAACATCCTCGGCCGAGATCATGCCATCCACCGCCGCGGCGCTGTGCTCCATACCTTCGGTCATGGCGGTTTTCACTGCCTGCGGACAGGCCACGGAGACGCCGATACCCTGATCGCCATGGGTGATCGCAAGCCATTCGGAGAACCCGACAGCGGCGTGTTTGCTCACCCCGTAGCTCGCTGCGCCAATCTGGTTCAACAATCCTGCCGCTGACGCGATATTGAGAAAATATCCGCCACCGCGCTGGATCATCCGCGGCACCAGATGGCGCGCGGCTGAGACATGGGCCATCACGTTGATATCCCAGCTTTTCTGCCAATCGGTGAGCGAGGTCTCGAGTCCGCCGATCCGAAGGATCCCGGCATTGGAACAGAACAGATCAATCGGCGCGATATCACGCTCGATCACATCAATCATATCAGCGATGGCGCAGTCCGATCCGACGTCAACAGTATAAGCGCTGCCACCGATTTCATCCGCAGTATGTTGTGCACCCGCTCCGTCCATATCGGCGCAGACGATATGCTTGGGATCGAACCTTGCCATCGCCATGGCCAAGGCGCGCCCGATACCCGTTGCTGCGCCGGTGATGACAATCGTTTTGCCTTGCAGATCCATGTGGGCCTCAGCTGACGTATGTTCAGCGAAAGTGTCTCGCGTATGGGCCAGACCTGCAACAGTGACGCTACATCACTGATAAACAACATAATACTGATTACAGGCATAATAATGAGGCGAAGATATGCTAAGCAAATTGAGCTCGCACCGCTTTTACCTTTCATTGATTGAGGTTGACGCGTTTGGCGTATCTACACGGGTGATCCTGCGGGATTTCATCTGTGCTTTGGGATATTCGCATGATCTGACTGGATCAAGCTGCTGTAGATTGCGTTTGCGCAGCGCGATTAACCCGCCATTCTGGTCTCTTGATCGGATTTTCCCGCGCGATTTTGTAAAATCGCAGTTTAGCGGACTGTCCAGCGGTGCTGTAACACCGTTTGCAGAACCCCTCGTGTAGAGCAGCTGTTTTGCTCTCCGTACTGCGTAGGTTCAGGTAGGCATTAACCCTGCCGTTGCGTGCTGTCCTCTGTTGGCCAGTGAATGCACAAAGGTTCAGATTTACGCTCTTTACCATTCGGTGCCAGACGGAGCAGAAAATTTCGCCAGATATACCTGCCTTCCTTTGCGTTGTCGTAGGTATGGGCGTGCTTTGCAAAAATGCAGTTTGAATTTGCATGAATGCGGCATACGCCATGAACGTTAACCACCACAGGGATTTACATCTCAGTTACGATCTTAACGAAAAAGCGCACCGTTGTCCGGCAACGGTGCGCTTTTTAATGGTTTTATTGATCAGCTGTTGGGCAGATGCGCTTAGAAAAAAGCCTGAAGACCGGTCTGGGCGCGTCCAAGGATCAAGGCATGAACATCATGAGTCCCCTCATAGGTGTTCACGGTTTCCAGGTTGACCATGTGGCGGATGACGCCGAACTCCAGGCTGATCCCATTACCGCCGTGCATGTCACGGGCATGGCGCGCAATTTCGAGTGCCTTGCCGCAGTTGTTGCGTTTGACGATGGAAATCATCTCCGGCGCAGCATTGGCCTCATCCATCAGACGCCCCACGCGCAGGGAGGCCTGTAGGCCAAGCGTGATTTCGGTCTGCATATTGGCCAGTTTCAGCTGAAACAGCTGCGTATTAGCCAAAGGCCGCCCGAATTGCTTGCGGTCAAGACCATATTGGCGCGCGGCATGCCAGCAGGCTTCTGCGGCGCCCATTGCGCCCCAGCTGATACCATAGCGCGCGCGGTTCAGACAGCCGAATGGGCCTTTCAACCCTTCAACATGGGGCAGCAACGCGTCGTCACCAACCTCGACGCCGTCCATGACAATCTCGCCGGTGATAGAGGCGCGCAGCGATGCCTTATTGGCGATTTTCGGTGCGGACAGGCCCTTCATTCCTTTTTCCAGAACAAAACCTCGGATCTTGCCGCCATGGGCTTCGGATTTGGCCCAGACGACAAAAACATCCGCGATCGGCGCGTTTGAGATCCACATTTTCGACCCGGTCAGGCGGTAGCCGCCATCGGTTTTTTCCGCACGGGTTTTCATGCCGGCGGGGTCCGAACCCGCATCCGGTTCGGTCAGGCCGAAACAGCCAATCCATTCGCCGGAAGAGAGTTTTGGTAGGTATTTCTGCCGCTGCTCTTCGCTGCCATATGCGTAAATGGGATACATCACGAGCGAACTTTGCACGGACATCATCGAGCGGTAACCACTGTCGACGCGCTCTACTTCGCGCGCCACCAGCCCATAGGAAACATAGCCCGCACCTAGGCCGCCGTATTGTTCCGGGATGGTCGTTCCAAGCAGGCCCATCTCGCCCATCTCGCGAAAGATTTCTGGATCGGTTTCTTCGTTCTCATAAGCATTTAGAACGCGCGGTTGAAGTTTTTCCTGAGCATAGGAACGTGCCGAGGCCGCAATCATCCGCTCATCTTCACTCAATTGGTCATCCAGCCGCAGAGGATCATCCCAGTTGAACTGGCCCAGATCCGGGGCATCCTTGGCGCGCAAAGCAGGTCTATCGGTCATTTTTCGTCACCTTTTTGATCCTCAACTTGCCGCCGACCTTAACCTTGCGGTAAGAGGATGGACAGCGAGAGAACCACAAGCAAACATTACAAAAGCTCATATATGGCCACCCCGAGACGTTTTCTCCCCTCAATTGCTGCGCTGCGGGCGCTGGAAGCGCTGGACCGTTTGGGCAGCGCCTCGGCGGCGGCGGATGAATTGGCGCTGACACAAGGTGCAGTCAGCCGTCAATTGCAGGCGCTGGAGCGCCAATTGGGCGTGGACCTGGTGCGCCGGGTCCAGAAGCGGCTGACGCTGTCACCGGAGGCGCAGACCTACGCCGCAGATATTCGCCAGGCGTTGAACCAGATTGCCCAATCAACGCTGCGCGTGCAGGCGGCGCCCTTGGCGGGCAGTCTCAATCTGGCGATCCTTCCCGCTTTTGGGATGCGTTGGCTAATGCCCCGGCTGCCGGAATTTGCGCGATTGCATCCGGATGTGACGATCAATATGTCGACCCGACTTGAGCCGTTCAACTTCGTCAGTGAAGGGTTTGATGCTGCAATACATTTTGGAACTGCTGACTGGCCTGGAACCCAGGCGCTGCTGTTGAAACACGAACAGATGCTGCCGGTCTGCGCGCCCGACTTGCTAGAGGGGCGCCAGATCAGCACCCCGGTTGATATCGCCGCCCTGCCCTTGTTGCATATCCAGACCCGCCCTCAGGCCTGGCAGCACTGGTTTGAGAGCCATGACATTGCGCTGCAGGACGGTTTGTCCGGCACCATGTATGATCAATTCGCAACCATTACTCAGGCGGCACTACATGGTTTGGGTGTGGCCTTGATGCCGGATTATCTGGTGGAGCAAGATCTGGCGACGGGGCGATTGATTGCGTTGCACCCAACTGCGACCGAAAGCCCGGGTGCCTATTTCCTCGTCTGGCCTGAGGCCCGGGCCAAGGACCCTGCCCTGATCAAGTTCCGCAACTGGTTGGCTGGGCAAGCGCAGCCCGAAGATCCGCTGCCAAGGTAGATATCATAAAACAAAACCCCGCGTTCTGGCGGGGTTTTGTTTTCTCTCAGTTACTTAACGCTTTATCCTAACGCGTAGCCCGCGCCACGGACCGTGCGCACAGGGTCACTGCCGCCGTGTTGGGTCAGCGCTTTGCGCAGGCGGCCAATGTGAACATCCACAGTGCGGGTGTCGACGTAGATGTCCCGTCCCCAGACCCGATCCAAAAGCTGTTCGCGGCTCCACACCCGACCGGGTTTTTCCATAAAGGTGGAAAGCAGGCGAAATTCTGTCGGCCCCAGCTTCAATGGCGCTTCTGCGCGGCTGACCTTATGGGTTTCAGCGTCCAATATGATGTCGTCGAATTCCAGCCGCACACCAACGGTTGAGGGACGGACCCGGCGCAGCTGCGTGCGTACGCGCGCCATCAGCTCGATCACCGAATAGGGCTTCACCACATAGTCATCCGCGCCAGTTTCCAACCCGCGCACCTTGTCGACCTCTTCCGAGCGGGCCGACAGCATGATGATTGGAATGTTGCGGGTTTCCGTGCGGGTTTTCAGACGGCGGCAAACCTCAATCCCGCTCAGATTGGGCATCATCCAATCCAGTACGATGATATCCGGCATGTCCTCTTCGACGATCAGCAGCGCTTCTTCGCCATGTTCTGCGCGCAGTACGCGAAAGCCGTCTGCCTCCAGATTATAGGCCAAAACTTCGCGTTGGGCCAATTCGTCCTCGACCACCAGAACGGTGGGTTGGTCGGCAGCCATGGTCAGACCTCCTGCGGTACAGACGATGTGGTGTCGGCTTTTTGCCGGTCATCCTCGGGCTTATCGCCGGTCACCAGATAGACCACCTGTTCGGCAATCGAGGTGACATGGTCGCCCATGCGTTCGACGTTTTTGGCGATGAAATGCAGGTGCATGCAGGGGGTGATGTTGCGCGGATCCTCCATCATGAAGGTCAGAAATTCGCGAAACAGCGCATTGTACATCTGGTCGACGTCGCGGTCGCGGGCGATCACGTCCTGCGCCAATTCCACATCGCGCTGAATGTAGGAATCCAACGCATCCTTCAGCATCAGCTCGACTTCGCGGGCCATACGGCGCATGGCGGCGGCGCTTTCGGAGACATTCGGCCCCTGCGCGAGAACGGCGGTCCGTTTGGCGATGTTCTTGGCATAATCGCCGATGCGTTCAAGGTTGCCGGAGATTTTCATCACCGACAGAACCAGCCGCAGGTCAACGGCGGCGGGCGCACGGATGGCGATAACGCGGGCGGCTTCTTCGTTGATCAGTTCTTCCAGACCGTCGATGGCCTTGTCACCCTTGCGGACCTGTTGGGCCAGTTCTTCGTCCCGGGTTTCCAGCGCGCGGGCCGCGTCCATGATGGCAGCCTCGACAAGGCCCCCCATTTTCATGATCTGAGCCTGAATAGCTTCGAGGTCGCGGTCAAACGCGGATGCAATATGTTGTTCTACCATGGGTCAGTCCTCGATCAGCCGATACGGCCGGTGATATAGCTTTCGGTGCGGGGATCTTCGGGATTGGTGAAGATCTGGCCGGTCGCACCAAATTCCACCAGATTGCCAAGATGGAAGAAGGCGGTTTTCTGGCTCACCCGTGCGGCCTGCTGCATGGAATGGGTGACGATCACCACCGAATAGCTGTTGCGCAGCTCGTCAATCAGCTCTTCGATCTGGGCGGTTGCAATCGGGTCCAGCGCCGAACATGGCTCATCCATCAAGAGCACTTCGGGTTCGGTCGCGACGGCGCGCGCAATGCACAGGCGCTGTTGCTGGCCGCCAGACAGACCAGTGCCGGGCGCATCAAGACGGTCCTTCACCTCATCCCAGATGGCGCCACGGCGCAGGGATTTCTCAACGATCTCGTCCAGCTCCGCCTTATTGGCGGCCAGGCCGTGGATGCGCGGACCATAGGCGACGTTGTCATAGATCGACTTGGGGAACGGGTTCGGTTTCTGAAACACCATGCCGACCTTGGCGCGCAGCTGCACGGGATCCACGCGGCTGTCGTAAATATCTTCGCCATCAATGGAGATATCGCCAGTTACCCGGCAGATATCAATCGTGTCATTCATCCGGTTGAGACAGCGCAGAAAGGTCGACTTGCCGCAGCCCGACGGGCCGATGAAAGCGGTGACGGTGTTGTCTTCGATCTCGACGTTCACGTCCTTGATCGCGTGGGACTCGCCGTAATAGACATTCACATTCTTGGCGGCGATCTTGGTTTTCTGAGTTTGCACGTCTTTGTCCAATGCAGTCATCTGGTTCATAATTGCCCCCTCTTACCAGCGGCGTTCAAAGCGGCGGCGCAGGATTACGGCCACTGTGTTCATGGTGACGAGGAAGATCAACAGGATGATGATACCGCCCCAGGCGCGTTCGTAAAATGCCGGATCTGCGCGTTTGGCCCATTCATAGATCTGTGCTGGCATGGCCGAGTTCGGTGCCAACAGGCCGTCGGCAATCGTTTCCGGCGCATTGGAGGCGATGAAGCCGACCATGCCGATCAGCAGCAGCGGTGCGGTCTCACCCAGGGCCTGCGCCAGACCAATGATGGTGCCGGTCAGGATACCCGGTGCGGCCAGCGGCAGGACATGGTGAAACACCGCCTGCATGCGCGAGGCCCCGACCCCCAGTGCGGCATCCCGGATAGAGGGCGGCACGGATTTCAGCGAGGCGCGGGTCGAGATGATCACTGTCGGCAGAGTCATCAGCGTCAACACCAGACCACCCACCAGCGGCGCTGACATCGGCAGGTGCATGTAGTTGATGAATACTGCAAGGCCCAGAATACCAAACACGATTGATGGCACGGCTGCGAGGTTGGAGATATTCACCTCAATCACATCGGTGATCCAGTTCTTGGGGGCGAATTCCTCAAGATAGATCGAGGCGGCAACCCCAATAGGCAGCGCCAGTGCCAGAACCACCAGCATCATGAACAGAGAGCCCATCATGGAGACGCCCATGCCGGCCGCTTCTGGACGCGCATCAGAGGCATCGGCGCCGGTGATGAAATCCAGGTTGAAAGTCTTCGCCGCGACCTCCGCTGCCACCAGTGCATCCACCAGATCGAGTTGCGCGGGCGAGATGCTCTTGTCGTTGACAATGCTGTCGCGGCTGACACGGCCCTTCAGGTAGCCATCAACACGGCTGGAGGCGAGGAACCGGAATGTCACCGTCTGACCGATCTGATCGGGGTTTTCAACCACATAGGCTCGCAGCTGGGCGGCGGCGTTTTTCGACAGGATACCTGCCATCGCCTTGGCTTTCAGATCGGTGTCGATCTCCAGCTCTGCAACTTTCGCCTGCACCGCGTTTTTGATCAGCGGCGCATACCCGAAGGTGGTCACCTTCTTGATCGCGTCCAGATCGCGGGTGCCGGATTTATCCAGTTTGCTCTCCAGCAGCTCCACATCCAGCGTGATGAAGGTCTGCTGAAACGCGCCGGTCCCGCGGCTTACAATGGTGAAGACCAGCACCGCCAGCATCAGCAGGCCGACCGTGATGGCGGCAATACCATAGCCACGGAACCGGCGCTCTGCGGCGTTGCGTTTGCGGGTGCGATCCGATTGTTGCAGCAGGGAACCTGCGTGCCGGGCGTCGGATCCGGCGGTGTTCGGTCCGGGTGTGTTTTGGCTGATATCGGTCATTAGTCGTACTGCTCCCGGTATTTGCGCACGATATAAAGCGCCAGGACATTGAGGCCGAGGGTCAGGACAAAGAGGGTCAGACCAAGGGCAAAGGCAACGAGCGTTTCGGGGCTGGCGAAATCCGTATCGCCGGTCAACTGGCTGACAATACGTGTGGTGATCGTGGTCATTGATTCCAGCGGGTTGAGAGAGAATTTCGCAATCGCCCCTGCCCCCATAACCACGATCATCGTCTCACCGATGGCGCGCGATGCCGCAAGCAGGACAGCGCCGACGATACCCGGCAGCGCGGCCGGAATGACAACCTGACGGATGGTTTCGGATTTGGTCGCACCCAGTCCAAGCGAGCCATCGCGCATCGCCTGAGGCACTGCGTTGATGATGTCATCGGACAGCGAAGACACAAAGGGGATCAGCATGATGCCCATGACCAGACCAGCAGTCAGCACCGAGGTCGCCCCGCTCATCCATTCGACCCCCAGAATACCATCTTCGCCCTGGCCGAAGAATTTCACCAGCAGCGGACCAACAGTCAGCAGCGCAAAGAGGCCGTAGACGATGGTCGGGATCCCGGCGAGGATCTCCAGCAGCGGCTTGGCAAAGGCGCGGGTGGTACCGCTGGCATATTCAGAGAGATAAATCGCAGCAAATAGCCCGACAGGCACCGCGACCAGCAGCGCAATAGCGGAGATATACAGCGTTCCCCACAGCAACGGCAGGATCGACAGGTCACTGTCCCCGCGGAAGTTCGGCGCCCATGTGGTGCCAAAGAAGAAGTCACTCCAGGCATGCAGCCCAAAGAAGTTGATGCTCTCGAACAGCATTGAGAAGACGATGCCGACGGTGGTCAGGATCGCGAGACTGGCAGCAAGAATGAGCAGCGCCATGATCCCCTGTTCCACCACATTACGGGCGCGGAAATCCTTGTGCGTGCGGCCATAGGCCCAGGCAAAGCCGACCATAGCCAAGAGGCCAACAATCACCGACATGATGATCTGACCCTTGTTGGAAAGGTTGCGATAGCTCTGGGCTGCGTTTAGCACCTCTGGGCGCACTTCAGAGCCGAGGGCAACACCGATATCGCCGAGACGGGCGCGAATATTGGTTTCACCACTGTCGAGGTTGCGGGCTTCGGTCGAGGAAAGAACGCCCTGCTCTACCGCCAGGTCCAGCCCTTCGGCCAGACGGCGCACGTCGCTCATCACGAGGCCAAGCGTGGAATTCTCCGGCACCAGTTCCGCAGGGATCATGGCGGATACACGGTTCTCAATGACCATGGGCTGGGCGAGCGACCATATGGCCAGCACCGCCAGTGCAGGCACCAGCGCGCTGAAGGCCACGTTGTGACCGTAGTAAGCGGGCAACGAGTGCAACGCCTTGGCGTTCCCTCCTGCCGAGGCAAGCGCGCGGTTGCGCCCCAGCACAAAGCCCAGCCCGGAAAGGGCAAGAAGGGCAATCACGAGCCAAACTGTCGGCATCAGCTACTCCGTTTGAGTGAGACGGAAAATCCGGTTCTGCAAGAGCCGACCACGCCGGATTGCAAAGGGGTGTCTTGTGGTGGTCATGAATTGGGCCGGGGCAATATCAAATGCCCCGGCCCGCAGTGTCATTCTGGCCGGGCGATCAGGAGTTGCCGCCGATGACCTCTTCTTCGGAGACCACAGCCTGAGTCTTGGTCAGCTCAGGATCGGCAACCAGACCATACTCTGCCAGCGGGCCATCGGGGCCGGCTACTTCGTCTGCGACGAAGAATTCAGCGTATTCTTTCAGGCCGGGGATCACGCCGATGTGGGCTTTCTTCACGTAGAAGAACAGCGGGCGCGATACCGGATATTCACCTTCGGCAATGCTCTCGGTGGTGGGTACAATGCCGGACATGGTGGCAACCTGCAGCTTGTCTGTGTTGTTCTCGTAGAACGCCAGACCAAAGACGCCGATGCCGTCCTTGTTGCTCTCGATGCGGGCCAGGGTTTCGGTGTAGTCGCCGTCGATGTCGACCGACTTGCCGTCTGTACGCAGGGAGATACAGGCTTTCTCTGCGGCTTTCTTCTTGGCTTTGTCGCTGTCACCTTCGGCGTGGGCCAGCAGATGCTCGAAGGCGCCGGTGGCTTCGCAGCCTGCCAGGATCACCTTGTCTTCGAACACTTCGCGGGTGCCGTGCTTGGTGCCGGGGATGAAGGCCTGAATGTCTTGCGCCGGGAAGGCGCTGTTCACATCGGCCCAGGTTTTGTTGGGGTTGGCGACCATTTTGCCATCAACCAGGATCTCGTCGGACAGGGCCAGGAACCAGTCGGTCGGCGTGTATTCAAAGGCGTTGCCCTTGATGTCATTGGCAAACACGATGCCGTCATAACCGATCTGAACTTCGATGATGTCGGTCACGCCGTTTTCTGCGCAGGCCTTGATTTCCTTGTCCTTGATGCGGCGCGATGCGTTGGCCACGTCGATGGTGTTTTCGCCCACACCTTCACAGAACCGCTTCAGACCGGCAGAGGACCCACCGGATTCAACGACCGGTGTCGGGAAGTCGAAGTTCTCGCCAAAGGCTTCGGCCACGATGGAGGCATAGGGCAGAACGGTCGAGGAACCGGCAACCTGAACCTGATCGCGCGCTGCCGCAGCAGTGGCAGAAACAGCCGAAATGGCCAGGGCGGAAGCGGTGAGTTTCACAAAGGACATCTGTGTCTCCTTGGGTGTCAATTTTCAGGATCATCCCGTGATGATCTTGCGCCCTCACCTAAGGGCGATGCATGTGCCTTTTGTGACGGCTATGTAACAGCTGTATGACAAACCCGGTTGTTGCCCCGTTTTTTGTGACAAATCGGTCGGGCGGCGGTGGGTTTTCTTAACTTTTCGCGACGAATTTCGCGGTGGGCGCGCAGTTTATTGTCACATACAGTGCGCCAACGCCTCACCGTCGTGTCAGCGCGGAAGGATCACGGTGAACACCGTGCCCGTCGCAGCGGAGCTTTCCACCCGCATCCGGCCGCGATGGCGGTTGATGATATGTTTGACGATCGCCAGCCCCAGCCCGGTGCCGCCCTGCTCACGCGATCTGTGCGTGTCGACGCGGTAGAACCGTTCCGTGAGCCGGGGCAAATGCACCGGGTCGATCCCGGCGCCATTGTCGATCACCTCAACCCGGACGGCGGCGGCGCGGACGGCAGGGTCGCGGTCGCGTGTTCTGAGGCGCAGGGTCACCTGATCGCCGCCATATTTGATGGCGTTCTCAACAAGGTTCGTGAACACCTGCTGCAGCTGATCCGGATCCCCGGTGACCAGCGTCGGCTCCTCTGGTATTTCCAGAATAAGCTGCACATCTGCAGCCTCCGCCACCGGTTCCAGTGATTTCAATGTTGAGGCCAGATGCGCGCCCAAGTCGAGCTGCTCGCGCGGGCGCACCCGCTCTTCGCTCTCGACCCGGTTCAGCGACAAGAGATCCCCGACCAAGCGGTTCATCCGATTTGCCTCGCCCTGCATGATTGTGAGAAACCTGTCGCGTGCCGGGGCATCGTCACGCGCCGGGCCACGCAGCGTTTCGATGAACCCCATCAGCGCGGTCAGCGGCGTGCGCAGTTCATGGCTGACATTGGCGACGAAATCACGTCGCATCTGGCTGGCCTGCTCGCGGTCAGTGATATCCGTGAGACTGATCAGCGCCGCTCCGCCATTTACCGCACCAATGCCGGGAATATAGCGCAAGGCGACCTCGAACGTGGTGTCCTGTGCGCCGTCGTTGGACAGGTGACGGGCGGTTTTGGCGCTGCGTTCATAGAGACAGCTTTCGATCGCCGTGGCCACATTGGGCTGGCGCAGGATGGTGGCAAAATGACGTCCGACCAGATTGGCACCCAGCAGTGTGGTCGCCGCCGCATTTGCGGCGATGAACCTTTCGCTTTGATCGACCAGCACCGCTGGCAAGGGGATGGCTTCCATGAAACCGTCGATTAAATCCTGTGTCATCTGCCCCTCGCCTTGTTGCTGTGCCGGTCGTGTTACAAACCGATTGTAACTATGACGTGGCAGCCGCGACCGCTTCGGTGAAGACAGCGCAGAGTGTTTCCGGATCCTCAAGCCCGACCGAGACGCGGAAGAACCCTTCGCTCAGCCCCAGTTTGGCGCGATCCTCTGTGCTGAGGGCGCGGTGTGAGGATGAGGCCGGATGCGACAGCGTCGTGCCCACATCGCCAAGGGTCGGGGCAAAGTTCAGCCCATCGGCCCCACGGGTAAAGGCATTGGCCGCAGCGCGCCCGCCCTCAAGCTCAAAGCTGACCATATTGCAGCCTTTCCCGTCCAACAGCGCCATGGCGCGCTCGTGATCGGGATGATCCTTGCGGGTCGGGTAAATCACCCGCTTGACCCCGGGCAGCCCTGCCAGATGGTCGGCGAGCGTCACCGCCGTGGCCTGCGCGCGTTCAAACCGCAGCTCAAATGACAACATGCCACGCTCCGCAAGCCAGCAGTCAAACGGGCTGGGCGTCATGCCGGTGGTGACCACATAGACGCTGAGACGGGTGTTGATCTCAGGATCCTTGGCCACGACATAGCCGAGCATCACATCGGAATGCCCCGCCAGCAGTTTGGTGATCGAATGGATGACGATATCGGCGCCATGATCAAAAGGTTGAAAGCCCCGCGGCGTAGTGAAGGTATTGTCGACCACCAAAAGGATATCGCGGTCCTTGCAGAGCTGTGCCAACCCGTCGATATCGGCCACGGCCAGAGTCGGGTTTGATACCGCCTCGACCAGGATCATCTTGGTTTCGGGGCGGATTGCGGCCTCCACTGCGGCCACATTACCGGGATCCGCCAGAGTGGTTTCGATGCCCAGACGCGGCAGATCCTCGGCCATCAGGCGCATAGACCGCCCATAGAGCTGATTGCCACCAATCACATGATCGCCTGTTTTCAGCAGGCCCAGCAGAACGGCAGAAACCGCCGCCATACCGGACCCGGTCACGACCCCACCGGGCATCCCTTCCATCGCATCGAGCCGCTTGGCGACGACATCGGCGTTGGGATGGCCTTCGCGGGAGTAGGTATAGCCGTGCACCCGCCCTTCGTATTGGTCGTCAAGCGCATCCGGCGTTTCGCTGGCATAGACCACCGACGGGCTGAGTGGCGTCACAACCGGATGGCTCGCGCTGAAGGGCAAGGGATCTGGCCGCATCAGCGACCCTTTGGAATTTCTCACGTGTCAGACCTCTGTCAGTTCGTCGCGAAAACGACGCATGTTTTCCTGGTAGTGCTCGGCGCTTTGGCGCAGGGATTGCACCAGGGCCTCGTCCACATCGCGGACGATTTTGCCGGGTGCGCCCATGACCAGAGAATTATCGGGGATTTCTTTATTCTCTGTGATCAGGGCGCCCGCACCGATCAGGCAGTTCTTGCCGATCTTTGCCCCGTTGAGGACGGTTGCCCCCATCCCAATCAGGGAATTGTCGCCGATGGTGCAGCCATGCAGCATCACCTTGTGGCCGATTGTGCAGTTCTCGCCAATGGTCAGGGGGTAGCCTGCGTCAATATGCATGACGCAGTTCTCCTGCACGTTAGAACCGCGTCCGATACGGATCTCCTCGTGATCTGCGCGGATGGTGCTGCCGAACCAGACCGAGGCCCCCTCCTCCAACACCACAAGGCCGATCAGATTGGCGTCCGGCGCGACCCATGTGTCGGCGTGGAGTTCGGGTGTTTTGTCGCCCAGGGCATAGATGGTCATGACAGATCCTCAAATTCGCTTTGCAGGCCGCGCACATGGTCGACCAGATGCGGCTGCTGTATGCGGCGCAGACGGGTGGCGGTGATAATGGTCTTCAGCTGTAGCTCGGTGGCATCCAGATCATCGTTGATCAGCACGTGATCATAGCTGCCCCAGTGGCTGATTTCGTCCCAGCTTTTCTCCATCCGGCGGGTGATGGTCGCGGCATCATCCTGCGCGCGGCCCTCCAGTCGGCGGCGCAACTCTCCGATCGAGGGCGGCAGCAGGAAGATCGACAGCGTGTGCTGACCCAGGTCTGAGTTGCGGATCTGCTGCGCACCCTGCCAGTCGATATCAAACAGCACGTCACGCCCGCCATCAATCGCCGCCTTCACCGGCCCCTTGGGTGAGCCATAGAAATTGCCAAACACATGAGCGTGCTCCAGCATGTTGCCTTCGCTCACGGCGGTCTTGAAGGCATCAGTGGTGATGAAGTGATAGTCCTGCCCGTCGGTTTCACCGGGACGCGGATTGCGCGTGGTGGCCGAGACGGAAAATTCAATGCTGGGATCCCAGGACCGCAGCCGTTTCGCCAATGTGGATTTCCCGGCCCCTGAGGGCGAAGAAAGGATAATCAACAGGCCGCGCCGATCTGCCATGGCGTGCTCTCCTTTGTCTTAATGCGTTATTATTCTGGTTCGTTATTCGATGTTCTGGACTTGCTCGCGCATTTGGTCGATGACCGCTTTCAGCTCAAGCCCGACCGCCGTCAGGTCACTGTTTTGCGCCTTGGAGCAGAGCGTATTGGCCTCGCGGTTGAATTCCTGCATCAGGAAATCCAGCTTGCGCCCGACGGCGCCGCCCTTGGTCAGCAGTTCACGCGCAGCCGCGACATGGGCGGTCAGCCGATCCAGCTCCTCGGTGACATCCGCTTTGACCGCCAGCAGGGCCAGTTCCTGTGCCAGCCGCGTTTCGTCCACGCCGTCGCTGTTCTCCAGCACCCGCGCCAGATTGCTGCGCAGGGTTGTGGCAACCTCGGCCTTGCGGGCCACGGCGCGTTGTGCTGCCTCGTTGCGCAGCGTGCTGATCTGATCCAGTTGGTCCATCAGAACAGTTTTCAACGCGGCCCCTTCAGTGGCGCGCATGTTAACAAAGTCGGACAGGATTGTGGCAAAATCAGTGCTGAGAGCCGCCACGATGGGGGCAGGATCATCGCTGCCGCTGGCCTGCTCCAGCACGCCCCGTTGTGCCAGAAGATCTGCGGCAGAGGTCTGTGCCAATGTGACCCCTGCGGCGGCGGCCTGTCGTTCTACCTCGGCAACGGCTGTCAGCAGCGTTGCCAGTGCTGGTTGGTTGATCTGAAGGGCGGCAGCGGCCTCCTCGCTGCGGCTGATCCTCAGTGTCATGGAGACATTACCGCGCGACAAAGCCTTGCTTAATTGCCCGCGCAGGCTGGTTTCGAGCCCGTCCAGCCAGTCAGGGATGCGCAAGCGCAGGTCTAGCCCCTTGGCATTCACGGAGCGCAATTCGCACGACCAGCTATGCGCCCCGGTGCTGCCCTGCCCTGCGGCGAAGCCGGTCATTGAATAGATGGTCATTGTCTGCTGCCTCCCCGGGCGCCCAAGGCGCTGTTTCGCCTCGCCACAGGTTTACAAACGGCCAGCGGACAAGTCCATAAGCGCGGGGACCTATCCTAAAGTGTTAACCATTGATTAAAGAAATAGTCCAAAATTGAATAAGATTGTGGCATGTTAACTTCAGGATAACCAATTCGGCATTAATCGTTAGGCAACCAACTTTAGCTTGACGCATGACCCAGCCGGATCCAGCGAGGATGACAGCGATGTTTTTTGGCGGCCGCAAAGATAACAATCAGACCGAAGGTCAAACCAAGGTTGTGGCAATGGATCGCTTCCGCGCAGCGGGATCACTGTCGCCCATGCGACAGGCGGAGGCTTACTGGACCGCTCTGCGCCGTGGCGACGATATCCCCAGCCGCTCGCAGATCGATCCGCGTGGGCTGGAAAACATCCTTCCTCAAACCTTCATTCTGGAGCGGATCGCTCCCGGCATCGCCCGTTTTCGTCTCGCTGGCCAGCGGGTTAACGAAATGGCCGGTATGGAAGTGCGCGGGATGCCAATCACTGCGTTTTTCACCCCGGCGGCCCGCAAACAGGTCAGCGCGGCGCTGGAGACGATGTTCGACACGCCTGCCATTATCGAGCTGACCTTGCAGACCGAGAACAACCGCCTGCGCGGTGCCCGCGAGGCGCGTATGTTGCTGCTGCCTTTGCGCAGCGATCTGGGAGATGTCAGTCGGGCGCTTGGGGTCTTCATCTCCGAAGGCAATCCAACTGGAACCTCGCAGCGGTTCTCGGTGACTGAAACACAGATCCGTCAGGTCAGCCCGACCGGCGATGCGCCCTTCAAGGCGAAGCCGCGCGCAGCAGATCAGGCCGCACCGGTGAAACCTGCGGCCCCGGTACCTGCGGCGAAGGACGTCAACACGCCCAACCCCGGTTTTGCTGAAACACAGGCGCGGTTTGAGCGCGAACCTACTGTCATGACCGAGGCCCGTGCCCTGATTGAGCGCAGCCGCCAGATGTCGAATGAGACACCGGCAGCCCCTGCGGCGGAGCAGGCTGAGGAAAAATCCAAGAAACGCGGCAGCCACCTGCGTCTGATTGTCAGCAAGGACTGAAATACGGCCTTCTCAATACCATAATATTCCGAGTTACTTTCGCGCTACTGGACATAGCTAGAAAGCAAGCGCCCCGCGACAGAAGGTCCGGGGCGTTTCCCGTTTTTTGCGGCCTGAACTGTAGTCCTCCCGTGTTTGCATGGATGTCACCCAACGGCTTGGAGCGACATGAGGAGCGTCAGGTAAGTGGTTGAAAATAAAAAACCCTCACCCCGATCCGGGATGAGGGTTGGTCGTTTTCGACTGGCGATCCCCGTCGTTGGATATCGCCAGAAACAGGATCAGCCAACCTGGCGCTCAGAGGTGCGGGCACGCAGCTGCGACACTTCTTCTGCCACGAGGAAGGCCAGCTCCAGCGATTGGCTGGCGTTCAGGCGCGGATCGCAGGCCGTGTGATAGCGGTCGCTCAGATCCTCGTCTGTAACCGCACGCACGCCACCGGTACATTCGGTGACATCCTGACCGGTCATCTCGAAATGAACGCCGCCCGGGATCGTGCCCTCTGCGGTGTGGATCGCAAAGAAGTCACGGACCTCACGCAGCACGCTTTCAAACGGCCGGGTTTTATAGCCGGAGGAGGATTTGATGGTGTTGCCGTGCATCGGATCGCAGACCCAGGTCACCTTGGCGCCTTCGTCCTGAACCGCCTTGATCAAGCGCGGCAGGTGTTCACCGGCCTTGCCTGCACCGAACCGCGCGATCAGGGTCAGACGCCCCTCTTCGTTTTCGGGGTTCAGCTTGGCCATCAGCACCTTCAAATCTTCGGCGGTGGTGGTCGGGCCACATTTCAGACCAATCGGGTTTTGAACGCCACGGCAGAATTCGACATGTGCGCCGTCGGGCTGACGGGTACGATCGCCGATCCAAAGCATATGGCCGGAGCCAGCCAGCCATTTGCCGGAGGTGGAGTCCAGACGGGTCAGCGCCTCTTCATATTCCAGCAACAGACCTTCGTGGCTGGTGTAGAATTCCACCGACTGCAACGTATGCGCTGTGTCGTTGTTGATGCCGGCAGCTTTCATGAAGTCGAGCGTGTCGGTGATCCGATTCGCCATTTCACGGTAGCTTTCTGCCTTCTCACCCTCGGTGAAACCCAGGGTCCAAGCATGGACCTGATTCACATCGGCATAGCCGCCGGTCGAAAACGCCCGGATCAGGTTCACAGTTGCTGCCGCCTGGGTGTAGGCTTGCAGCATACGCTGCGGATCGGGCACACGCGATGTTTCGGTGAAGGCCAGATCGTTGATGATATCCCCGCGGTAGCTGGGCAGCTCCACACCGTTCACGGTTTCGGTTGGTGCGCTACGCGGTTTAGCGAACTGGCCCGCCATGCGACCCACCTTGATCACCGGCACCTTGGCACCATAGGTCAGCACCATCGCCATCTGCAGCATCACCTTGAAGGTATCGCGGATGGCGTCGGCGCTGAACTGGTCAAAGCTCTCGGCGCAGTCGCCGCCCTGCAGCAGAAATGCCTCACCCCGGCCCGCAGCACCGAGGTGCTGTTTCAACCGACGCGCTTCACCTGCAAATACCAATGGCGGATACTTGGACAGCTGAGCCTCAACAGCCGACAGCGTGTCGGCGTTGGTATAATCTGGCATTTGCACCCGCGGTTTCTGGCGCCAGGTCGATTTTTGCCACTCACTCATAGCTGTGTCTCCGCATAAGAGGTCTTAGGTTAACGAGGGACATCTATACGAAATCGCACCCGCGCTGACCAGTTTAGATTTGCAAAGTCTTGACGACACCGCGAAGCTGTGAACACGGTGCCCGAATTTCGCAAAATCCGGCTTTGCGAAAAACAGAGATTTTGAATAAGGACGCTGGCCATGCGGACGCAAAGCAAGCCCACGACAAGCCCGGCCACTGGCCCCCAAATTCGACGTTATGCCTTTGTTTTGCTGGATAGTTTTTCCATGCTGTCGTTTGCCTCTGCGCTGGAATGCCTGCGGATTGCGAACCGGATGATGGGGCGCGAGGTGTACACCTGGACATTGCTTGCTGAGGGTGGCCGCACGGTGAGTTGTTCGGCAGGAACATCCTTTCAGGTTGATGATGATCTGGTGGAGTTGCAGCGCGATGACACAATTCTGTTGTGTTCCGGCATTTCGGTGCAGGACGCCACCACAAAAAAGCTTCTGTCCTGGCTGCGCCGCGAGGCCCGCAAGGGGCTGAAGATCGGGGGCTTGTGCACCGCCTCCTATTCGCTGGCGCGCGCGGGATTGCTGGATGGCAAACGGGCGACGATTCACTGGGAAAACGCTGATAGTTTCAATGAGGAATTCGACGAGGTTGAGCTTACCAAGTCGGTGTTTGTTATCGATGGCAACCGGATGTCGACGGCGGGCGGGACCTCCTCCATTGACCTGATGCTGAAGCTGATCGCCAGCGATCATGGGGAGGATATCGCCAATTCCGTTGCAGACCAGCTGATCTATTCGTCGATTCGCACCGACCAGGACACTCAGCGCCTGTCGATTCCAACGCGGATCGGCGTGCGGCACCCCAAACTCTCCATGGTGATTCAGATGATGGAGGCCAATATCGAAGAGCCGATCAGCCCATCGATCCTGGCGCAGAACGTGGGCATGTCGACCCGTCAGCTTGAGCGGCTGTTCCGCCGCTACCTGAATCGCTCGCCAAAGCGGTACTACATGGAACTGCGGTTGCAGAAGGCACGTAACCTGTTGATGCAGACCGATATGAGCGTGATCAACGTGGCACTTGCCTGTGGGTTCGCGTCGCCGTCGCATTTCTCAAAATGCTATCGCGCCCACTATGACACCACGCCATACCGTGAGCGGGGCAGCAAGTCGGCACCGCCTGCGGTGTGATCCACCAATACACCTAAGGCGGCGCCTATCAGCGTGACAGTCGGTAAATTGCGCCATCGGTTTCCGAGGCAAACCAGATACTGCCATCCGGGGCCTCGCGCAGGTCGCGGATACGGCCGGTTTGCTCGCCTTTGACTTGCTCCACTTCTTTCAGCGGGGAGCCGGACAGGCGCGCGATGTAGTCGAATTTGAGCGAACCGACGAAGATGTCGCCACGCCAGTCGGGCCACATCTTGCCTGAGTAGACGAGCAGATTAGAGGGCGCGATCGAGGGATCCCAATAGTACTGGGGCTGTTTCAGGCCCGGTTTTTCGGTGCCTTCGCCAATTGTCAGCCCGGAATAATGCCGCCCGTAAGAGATGATCGGCCAGCCATAGTTGGCTCCCTTTTCGATGCGGTTGACCTCATCTCCGCCACGGGCGCCGTGTTCGACCGACCAAAGGCTGCCATCGGCGGCAAAGGTCAACCCCTGCGGATTGCGGTGCCCATAAGACCAGATCTCGGGCTGGGCGCCGCGGCGTTTGGTCAGGGGATTGCTGCGCGGTGCGGAGCCTTCGGGCGTTAGCCGCAGAATGCTGCCCTGATGCGATGCCAAAACCTGCGCTGATTGGCGGTCACCGCGATCCCCAAGCGTGACATAGATATGGCCATCGGGCCCCTCGGCCAGTCGCGATCCAAAATGGCGGCCGCTGCTGACGGCTGGCGCGGCAACAAAGATATCCCGCAGCCCCTGCAATTGAGTGTTGCGCCGGGCCAGTTGGCCGGTGGCGACGGCAGTTGCAGAACCGCGTCCAACCCGTTTTGCATAGGTTAGGTATATCCGCCGGGTTTTGGCGAAGGTTCTGGGTACCATCACATCAAGCAAACCACCCTGCCCCTGATCGCTCACCTTCGGCGTTCCCTTGATCCGCGTCAGGCGGCCGTCGCGCAGGAGGAGGAGATTGCCGGCCCGCTCTGAGATCAGCACCGAACCATCGGGGAGAAAGTCGAAGCCCCATGGAATATCCAGCCCCTGCGCCATTTTCTCGATGCGCAGCGCGCCCTGACTGCTGGTCAGCGCCTCCGCTGATGCCCCTGTCGCGAGCGTCAGTAGCAGTGCCGCGCCAGAGGTGAACTTGGCAAGCCACGACACGACGCTGTCCTTGCGAGCGGACAACCTGCGCCCGGCAAGCGGGATGGGGGAGCGCTTCAGTGCAGCCGCCGAAGACCGACCGGGATATATACATGAATGACAGATTTGGATTATTCGAATAGCGGGTCTTGTCATCTGCAGTCGCCTCTCGTTCAAACCATCGGCCATGCGCCCTTGTTGCTCTGGTAAAGGGCACCTTAACAAAGACTAGCACGGTTTTGCATCTGACCCAATTTCAGCGGGCCTCAGAACGGAAAACGACGCTGGCGTCGGCACTTGCGACGTCAATGAAAGTTGGCTGATCATCTCTCTGGTGGAGCTGCGCAACCGCTCTTCTGCGTATGTGGCTGTGAACATTCTATTGTCACCGAACACACCAAAAAACCTGTCGAGTGTTGGCGCTAGAGGCCTTTTCTTTTTTGGCGTGCTTGCCTAGGGTCCGATTTGAACAAATAAGTTCCAACAAATGGGAGTTTCAAAAATGAAAAAACTGATGATGGCCACAGCCGCCGCTGCCCTGACTGCTGGCACCGCATTTGCAGGTGGCCACGCCAAGGAAGTGAAACTGGGCGTGCTTCTCGGCTTTACCGGCCCGATTGAATCGCTGGCTCCTGCCATGGGTGCGGGCGCCGAACTGGCGATGGAAGAAGTAACCAAATCCGGCAAGCTGCTTGACGCAGCCACTGTGGTTTCTGTGCGCGCGGACACGGGTTGCATCGACAATGGTCTGTCCACGGCCAACGGCGAAAAACTGGTCGCTGACGGCGTGAACGGAATTGTCGGCGGTGACTGCTCGGGTGTGACCGGCGCAATTCTGCAGAACGTTGCGATTCCGAATGGCATGGTGATGATCTCTCCCTCCGCCACCTCGCCTGGTCTGTCCTCGATGGAAGACAATGACCTGTTCTTCCGCACATCGCCGTCTGATGCCCGTGAAGGTCAGGTTATGGCAGAAGTGCTGAAAGAGCGTGGCATCAACTCCATCGCACTGACCTATACCAACAACGACTATGGTAAGGGTCTGGCCGACGCGATCAAATCGTCCTTTGAGGAAGTTGGCGGCGAAGTCACCATCGTGACCGCGCATGAAGACGGCAAAGGCGACTACTCCGCAGAAGTTGCAGCGCTGGCGTCCGCCGGCGGCGATATTCTGGTTGTGGCCGGCTACCTGGATCAGGGCGGTCTGGGCATCATTCAGGCCTCGCTCGACTCCGGCGCGTATGACACCTTCGGTCTGCCCGGCGGCATGATCGGTGACTCCCTGCCCAAGAACATCGGTTCGGATCTTGACGGCTCCTTCGGCCAGATCGCAGGCTCCGACAGCGAAGGCGCTGCCATCTATGCTGAGCTGGCAAAAGCCGCCGGTTTTGACGGCACCTCCGCCTATTCGCCGGAGAGCTATGACGCGGCGGCGCTATTCATGCTGGCCATGCAGGCCGCGAACTCCAAGGATCCGGCCGACTATGGCTCCAAGATCCTTGAAGTGGCGAACGCACCGGGTGAGAAAATCAACCCCGGTGAACTGGGCAAGGCGCTTGAGATCCTCGCGAACGGCGGCGACATCGACTATGAAGGTGCCACCGGCGTGGAGCTGATCGGCCCCGGTGAGAGCGCAGGCTCCTACCGTGAGATCGAAGTCAAGGACGGCGCCAACGCCACCGTGAAATTCCGCTGATCCCTTAACACCGGATCAAACCAAGATGATCAGCCCGGGTTCTGCCCGGGCTGTTCCAAATTCAAAAGCCGTCAAAAAGACGGTGGGGGATGAAATGACATGATCGTCGTCGAGGACTTGCACAAGCACTTCGGCGGGTTCCACGCGGTTGATGGCGCATCGCTAGAAATCGCTAAGGGCTCCATAACCGGTTTGATCGGGCCAAACGGCGCCGGAAAGACCACTCTTTTCAATGTAATTGCTGGCGTTCTGCCGCCCACCTCCGGGCGGGTGACCATGGATGGTGAAGATATCACCGGCCTGCCGCCGCATGAGCTGTTCCACAAGGGGCTGCTGCGGACGTTCCAGATTGCGCATGAATTTGCGTCGATGACTTGCCGCGAAAACCTGATGATGGTTCCGGGTGCCCAATCGGGCGAAAGCCTGTGGAACACCTGGTTTGGCCGCAAACGTATCGCCGACGAGGAACGCGCCCTGCGGGCCAAGGCGGATGAGGTGCTGGAGTTCCTGACCATCAGCCATATCGCCGATCTGAAGGCCGGACAGGTTTCTGGTGGCCAGAAGAAGCTGCTGGAGCTGGGCCGGACCATGATGGTCGACGCCAAGATCGTGTTTCTGGATGAGGTCGGCGCCGGCGTGAACCGCACGTTGCTGTATACGATCGCCGACGCGATCAAGCGCCTCAACGAGGAGCGCGGCTATACCTTCGTTGTTATCGAACATGACATGGAGTTCATCGGCCGCCTCTGCGATCCGGTCATCTGTATGGCCGAAGGCAAGAAACTGGCACAGGGCACATTGGGCGAGATCAAGGCCAATGAACAGGTGATCGAAGCCTACCTCGGCACCGGTCTGAAAAACAAAGACAAACTGGAGGCGGGCGCATGAGCGATAACCCCTACCAGAATGATCACGGCAATCGCGACGCCTCGATCACCAACGCGCATGGAGCTGGGACGATGCAACCAGCGCATAACAAAAGCGGCCCGACGACGAAGGCCGATGGCGGACCGTTCCTGATTGGCGACACCATGACCGGCGGCTACGGCAAGGGTCCGGACATTCTGCACGATTGTACGATTGCCGTCGACAAGGGTGAGATTGCGGTGATCGTCGGTCCCAACGGTGCCGGCAAATCCACCGCGATGAAAGCTGTCTTTGGCATGCTGGATGTCCGCTCTGGTGCTGTGCGCCTGGACGGTGAGGATATCACCCAGCTTACTCCGCAGGACCGGGTGGTGAAGGGCATGGGATTTGTACCCCAGACCAGCAATATCTTCACCTCAATGACGGTGGAGGAAAACCTTGAGATGGGCGCCTTCATCCGCACGGATGATTTCTCCGACACGATGGAGCAGGTCTATGAGCTGTTCCCGATCCTGCGTGAGAAACGCAACCAGCCGGCCGGTGAGTTGTCCGGGGGCCAGCGCCAACAGGTGGCCGTAGGCCGCGCGCTGATGACCAAACCGAAGGTCCTGATGCTGGATGAGCCGACCGCCGGTGTCTCGCCCATCGTGATGGATGAGTTGTTCGACCGCATTATCGAGGTCGCCCGCACCGGGCTGCCGATCCTGATGGTCGAACAGAACGCCAAACAAGCGCTTGAGATCGCGGACAAAGGCTATGTGCTGGTACAGGGGCGCAATGCCTATACCGGCACCGGTCAGGAACTGCTCGCAGATCCCGAAGTACGCAAATCCTTCTTGGGGGGCTAAGAGATGGACTTCCTCAACGCCCTTGTGGCGCTTACCAATTTTGTCGGGGTTCCGGCAATCGCTTATGGCAGTCAACTGGCGCTTGGTGCGCTGGGGGTGACGCTGATTTATTCGGTGCTGCGGTTTTCGAACTTTGCCCATGGCGACACCATGGCCTTTGGCACCATGATCACCATTCTCGTGACCTGGTGGTTCCAGTCGATGGGCATCAGCTTTGGCCCCCTACCGACTGCTCTGCTGGCGCTGCCTATCGGTATCGCGGGCTGTATGCTGTTGATGCTGATTACGGATCGTACCGTTTATCGTTTCTACCGCGCGCAAAAGGCCAAGCCGGTGATTTTTGTCATGGTCTCGCTTGGGGTGATGTTTATGATGAACGGCCTTGTTCGATTTATCATCGGGCCGGGTGACCAGCGGTTTTCTGACGGCGAAAGGTTCATCATTTCTGCGCGGGATTTCAAGGCGTTGACCGGCCTGCGTGAAGGTCTGGCGATCAAGACCACGCAGGGTATCACCGTGATCACTGCGGTTGTGGTTGTGGCACTGCTGTTCTGGTTCCTGAACAAGACCCGCACCGGCAAATCCATGCGCGCCTATTCAGACAACGAAGATCTGGCGCTGCTCTCGGGCATCAACCCGGAGCGGGTGGTGATGTATACTTGGTTGATCGTTGCGACCCTCGCGACCATTGCCGGTGTGCTTTATGGCTTGGACAAATCTTTCAAACCCTTCACCTATTTCCAGCTGTTGCTGCCGATCTTTGCCGCCGCTATCGTTGGCGGTCTGGGTAGCCCGGTGGGTGCCATTGCGGGTGGCTTCATCATCGCATTCTCCGAGGTGACGATCACCTATGCGTGGAAAAAGGTGCTGACCTATGTTGTGCCTGAAACGATGAAACCGGATGGCCTCGTCCAGCTTCTGAGCACGGATTACAAATTCGCCGTGTCCTTTGCGATCCTTGTGGTCGTGCTTCTGTTCAAGCCCACGGGCCTTTTCAAAGGAAAAGTGGTATGAGCGAGACAGTCAAAACATCCCTGCTGTTTCTGTTTGTTGGCGTGCTGATCCTGCTTGAAGGCAGCACCAATTTCCTCTTCTTCTCCGGGTCCTGGAACTCGGCTCTGGTAATCCTGAATATGGGATTGGTGTCGGCCATCATGGCGATTGGCGTTAATCTGCAATGGGGCTTTGCCGGTTTGTTCAACGTCGGCATCATGGGCTTTGTCGCTTTGGGAGGTCTGGCCGTCGTACTGGTCTCCACCACGCCAACACCGGGTGCGTGGAGCCAGGGCGGTGTCGGGATCATCATGGCCTTGTCCATGGGGGCGATGACGCTGGTTGCGGCCGTTGCAACCATGCGGATGATGCCTGCCGGAAAGCTGCGTATTGCGGTGCTGCTGGCGGTGCTGATCCTGGGTTTCGTGGTGTACCGGGCGATTTTTGACCCGGCGGTGGCCGGCGTCGAGGCGATCAACCCCGCACTTGAAGGCAACCTTGGCGGGCTTGGCCTGCCGGTGCTGCTGGCCTGGCCCGCAGGCGGTCTGCTGGCGGCAGGTGTTGCCTGGCTGATCGGCAAAACGGCGCTGGGTCTGCGGTCGGATTATCTGGCGATTGCGACGCTTGGCATTGCCGAGATCATCATCTCGGTTCTGAAGAATGAGGACTGGTTGTCGCGCGGCGTGAAGAACGTCGTCGGCCTGCCCCGGCCCCTGCCCTATGAGGTTGATCTGCAGAACGATGCCGCGTTTGTCGCCAAGGCTGCGGACTATGGTCTGGACCCGGTTTTGGCTTCCACGCTCTATGTGAAACTGGGCTATTCGCTGTTGTTCACTGTTGTGTTGCTGGCGCTGCTGTGGATGGCGCAGATGGCATTGAAAAGCCCCTGGGGCCGTATGATGCGTGCAATCCGTGACAATGAGGTGGCTGCCGAGGCGATGGGCAAGGATGTGACCCGCCGCCATCTGCAGATCTTTATCCTTGGCTCTGCGATCTGTGGCATAGCCGGGGCGATGATGACCACGCTGGACAGCCAGCTGACACCGGGCACCTATAATCCCTTGCGCTTCACCTTTTTGATCTGGGTGATGGTGATTGTCGGCGGGTCCGGCAACAACTTTGGCGCGGTGCTGGGTGGTTTGCTGATCTGGTTCCTGTGGATCAAGGTGGAGCCGATGGGCATTCTGCTGATCGAAACGCTGACCGCAGGCATGGCGGACACCAACGCGCTCAAGGTTCATCTGTTGGAAAGTGCGTCGCATATGCGTTTGCTGACCATGGGTCTGATCCTGTTGCTGGTGTTACGCTTCAGCCCCCGTGGCCTGATCCCGGAACGCTAAATTCGGAGATGCGCTACCGGTCTGATAACCGGGCCCATAAAAATCGAAACGCCGCCCGTGGGTATCCCGGGCGGCGTTTTCTTTTGGTCCGGCTATCGGGCGAGAGGCTTAGCGCCCCTTGAACAGCCCCCCGAGAATTCCACGGACAAGCCGACGTCCGGTTGTGCCCTTCAGCTCCTTGATCACCGCTTCGGACATGGCGGAGGCAAAGCTGTCGCGCGGTTTCATTCGCCGCGATGACGACCGGCTGACCCGGCTGCCTGAATAGCGTCGCCCGGCGTTATACTCTCGCGCCATGGGTTCCGGCGCGATTTCGGCCGCTTCCTCTGCGACCTCAGCCTCAGCAGCGGCTTTGGCAGCGCGTTCCGCCAGAATCTCATAAGCGGAGCGTCGGTCCTGGGCCTGATCGTATTTTCCCGCCATATCCGAGGTCTGCAAGAACGCCGCACGCTCGGCGGCGGTGATTGGTCCCAGTTGGGAACTGGGCGGGCGGATCAGCGTACGTTCTACAACACCGGGGATGCCCTTCTTTTGCAGCATAGAGGTGACCGCCTCGCCAACGCCAACCTCGCGGATGGCCTCTTCAGTCGAAAACCGCGGGTTCTCTCGATAGGTCTCCGCCGCCATGCGCAGGTTCCTGCGGTCGCGCGCGGTGAACGCTCGCAGTGCGTGCTGGATGCGGTTGCCAAGCTGGCCAAGGATGTCTTCCGGCACGTCAGCCGGGTTCTGGGTGATAAAATAGATCCCGACCCCTTTGGAACGGATCAGACGCGCCACCTGTTCCACCTTGTCTATGAGCGCCTTGGGGGCATCATCAAACAGCAGATGCGCCTCGTCGAAGAAAAAGACCAACTTCGGTTTGTCAGGGTCGCCCACCTCCGGCAGTTCTTCGAACAGCTCGCTGAGCAGCCACAGTAGGAATGTTGCATATAGTCCCGGTGCAGCCATCAACTTGTCCGCGGCGAGGATATTGACCATGCCCTGCCCATCCGCCGTGCAGCGCATCAGATCGGCAAGGTCCAGCGCAGGTTCCCCAAAGAGCTGCGCGCCGCCCTGGTTTTCCAACACTAGCAATCGGCGCTGGATTGCCCCGATTGAGGCGGTAGAGACATTGCCGTAGCGCAGCGATAGCTGTGCGCGGTTTTCCCCCACCCAGACCAGCAGCGCCTGTAGATCCTTTAGATCCAACAGCGCCAGCCCCTCCTCATCCGCGAGACGGAACGCGATGTTCAAAATGCCCTCCTGTGCCTCGCTCAGCTCCAACAATCGCGCAAGCAGCAGCGGCCCCATCTCGGCGACAGTGGTGCGTACCGGATGGCCCTGTTGGCCGTAGAGATCCCAGAAGGTGACCGGACAGGCATGGTAGCTATAGTCGCCAAATCCGATTTTGTCGGCCCGGCTGGTAAAGGCGTCGTGCAGCTTATGCGAGGCGCTGCCGGATTTCGCGAGCCCGGAAAGATCGCCCTTCACATCTGACAGGATCACCGGAACGCCCGCATTGGAAAAACTCTCTGCCAGGATCTGCAGGGTAACGGTCTTGCCGGTGCCGGTTGCGCCTGCGATCAACCCATGACGATTGGCGTATTTGAGCGTGAGCGCCTGTGGATCCGCATAGATTTCACCACCGCCCCCGATAAATAACTTGTCCTGCATGATCTGCCCCCGGCTGTTGTCATCCCGCACACTGCGGTTTCTGTGAAATGAAAATACAAAATTAACCTTTGAATGCGAGAGTGATAATTGCCCGTCGACCATCATGCGGTTGGTTCGGCGGACATTTCCTCCCTGTCAGACTGGGCCGTGCTTCGCGCACGGCCTTTTTTTGTGCCGCGTTATTGGGCATTCTGGTGGCTGTCCCCCTGTATGTCAGGCGTGTTTCGTGCCCATTGCGCGCGCGCTATGCGAAGGCGTCAATTAATCCCTCAACTGCGACATTTTTTTCTCTTTGCATGTTGACCGATGGCCGACCCTTTCGTAACGTCCTCCCAATAACTAAGTCGGCCAGTCCGACGGGGAGAAAAAATACGAAAAAGGGAGCATTTTTTGCTCCCTTTTTTGTTTTAATCCAGCGGCTTCCATCTCTGACGTGCAATCCGATCAATTCCCCGCCAGTGCTGGGGCCTGAGATGGTTATGGGACTGACACCGGGTTTAGGGCATGCTACATCGGGCCGATAACACAGGATAGATGAGGCAATCATGATCAAGTCCCTGACCCCGATGACCCTGGCCGCGCTGATGGCGCTGCCGCTGCCCGTGATGGCGCAGGACACCGCTGGGGCGGCCGAGACCGAAGAGAGCCAGCCCGCCGCAGAGGCCACGACGGAGGCCCCGAAGGCCGATGACGTCTTGGATCTGGGCCAGCCCGTGCAGGACGGCCCGCAACTGGGCCAGCGCTATTCCAAAGAAACTCACGGCGACTGGGATCTGGCCTGCGTCAAGAGCGAAGAAGAAAGCGACCCCTGCTCACTGCTGCAGATCATGACCGATACGTCCGGGAACCCGATGGCAGAGTTTTCGATGTTCCGGATCAATCAGGAAGGCAGCCAGGCAGTTGCCGGCGCCACGGTCATTGTTCCGCTGGAAACGCTGCTGCCCGCAGCACTGACCATCTCCATTGATGGCGCACCGGGCAAGCGGTATAATTACTCGTTCTGCAACCCGATGGGCTGTGTGGCGCAGATCGGCCTTACCGAGACCGACATCTCAGCCTTCAAGAAAGGCAAGAAAGCCACATTGAGCCTGCGCCCGGCACCTGCCCCTGATCAGGTGATCAATATGGAGCTGTCGCTGAGTGGCTTTACTGCCGGCTATAACGTTGTGGATGTGGTGAAACAGTAAGTCACCAGGCACAAATGCCCACACTGAAAACCGCCGCGATCCGGGCCCGGATCGCGGCGGTTTTTTTATGTTTTACTTCCGGGTATCCGGCTGCGCGCTCAGATCTTTCGCAGGGCCAGCACCGCGTTCAACCCACCGAAGGCAAAGGCATTGCTGAGGGCGACAGTCACATCGGCCTGCCGCGCCTCATTCGGCACCACATCGAGCGCGCATTCGGGATCCGGTTCCTCATAACCGATGGTGGGCGCCACAACTCCGTCGCGCAGAGCCATGATGCAGGCCAGCAGCTCCACCGCGCCTGTGCCGCCAATCAGGTGGCCGTGCATGGACTTGGTGGAAGATATCATCAGATTATCAGCGTGCGGGCCAAAGACATCGGCCACCGCGGCACATTCGGTTTTGTCGTTGGCGGCGGTCCCGGTGCCATGGGCGTTGACATAGCCGACATCCTCCGGGTTCAGCTTCGCATCCTGCAAGGCGCCAGCAATGGCCCGCGCTGCGCCTTGTTTGCTGGGCATCACGATATCGGCGGCATCCGATGACATCGCAAAGCCAATGACCTCGCAAATGATATCGGCACCGCGGGCGCGGGCGTGCTCGTAGTCTTCGAAGACAAACACGCCGGCGCCTTCGCCCTGCACCATCCCATTACGATTGGCGCTGAAGGGACGGCAGGCATCGCGTGACATTACCCGCAACCCCTCCCAGGCCTTCACCCCGCCAAAGCACAGCATCGACTCCGACCCGCCTGTGATCATCACCGGCGCCATCCCGGAGCGGACCATCTGAAACGCCTGTGCCATCGCATGATTGGAGGAGGCACAGGCGGTGGACACCGTGAAACCTGGCCCCTTCAGATTGTGTTCCATGGAGACATGACTGGCTGCGGCGTTGTTCATCAACTTTGGAACGACGAAGGGATGGACACGGTTCTTCCCCGCCTCATAGACCGAACGATAGTTGTCGTCCCAGGTCGATACGCCGCCGCCGGCCGTGCCTAGTACCACGCCGGATTTCTGCGACAGCTCGCCATGAAACTCCAGACCGGATTGGTCTATCGCCTCTTTGGCGGCTGTCAACGTGAACTGGGTAAACCGGTCATAAAGGCTCATCTGCTGGCGGTTAAAGCGACCCTCCGCCTCAAACCCGCGCACCTGACCCCCAATTCGGATGGATAGGCGATCAACATCTTGAAACTCAAGTTCGCCAATACCGCAGCGCCCCTCGGCCATTGAGGTCATCGTCTCGGACACAGTGTGTCCAAGCGCGTTGATCGTCCCCATCCCGGTGATGACAACCCGGTTCATTTGTCGTCTCCAAGCCGAATCCGCATTGTCATTTTTCTGAAATCAGCTTGTCGATGCCCGCAATAATTGCCGCTACGTTGGAGATGTCAAAATCGCTTTTTTCCGGTTCATTGGCATTGAAAGGAATGGTGATATCAAACTCTTCCTCAATGGCGAAGATACTCTCGACGAGGCCGAGGCTGTCGATCCCCAGATCCTCCAGCGTGCTGTCGAGTGTCACATCCGATGGCTCCAGCACAGCCTGTTCGGCAATGATGGCGATGACCTTGTCCTGTGTGCTCATAAGGGACCCCTGATCAATGGTATTCTGCGTGATGTAGTTGCTGCGCCGTTATTTGAAAACCGCCTTCTTCAGCGCTTCAATGTCGCGCATCAGACGGCCAAGGCGTCGCTGCCCCTTATACATCTCGGTATGTGTCTCCATTTTGACAGCCGGATATCCCATCACCACGCGACCCGCTGGTACATTGGACAGGATTTTGGTGCCACCCCCTGCGATCACGCCATTGCCGATGAAGATATTGTCGGCAACGCCGGTCTGTCCGCCCAGAACCACGTTATTGCCGATATCGACCGAGCCGGAAATCCCGGTCTGCCCGCAGAGCAGGCAATCCTTGCCGACACGGGTGTTGTGGCCGACATGTACAAGATTATCCAGCTTGCTGCCGCTGCCGATCACCGTGTTGCGGATGGTGCCGTTGTCGATGGTACAGTTGCTGCCAAGCTCGACATCATCGCCGATGTCCACGGCTCCCAGCGAATGGATGCGCAGCCAGCTTTGCGCTTTGGTCTCGCCTTGATCACCCATGGTCTTGCGGGCGGTTTCCACGCCTGACACCTCAGGGGTGACATAGGAAAACCCATCGCCGCCAACCCGCGCACCGGGTTGGGCACGAAACCGGTTGCCGATAGTCGCGCGCGCGCCAATGCTGACACCTTCGCGTAGTTGGGCGTCCCGGCCGAGGGTCACATCCGCACCGATGTAGCATTGCGGCCCGATCACCGAGCCTGCGCCAATGCGCGCGCCAGCAGCGATCACTGCCAGCGGGCCGACACAGACGCCGTCGCCCAGTTCGGCCTCCGGGTCGATAACAGCACTGGGGTGAACGCCCGACCCAAATCCCTGTCCGGGATCCAGCAGCCGGGTGATGCCGCCCATGGCCAAGCGCGGGCGCGGTGCAAAGATTGCCGCCTGCAGGCCCATGGCCTGCCAGTCAGCACCTTCCCAGACAAGGCCCACGCGGGCGCTGCCCTCGTCCAGGCTCTCGGCATATTTGGGGGCCATCGCCATCGCCAGATCATCCGGCCCGGCATCCTGAGGTTCAGCGGCACGCAGGACCGTCAGATCCAGATCTCCATCAGCCTCTGCCTGAAGCGAGGTGGCGATTTCGCGGACTGTAAACATGTCGGGCCCTTCCGGTCTGTTGCCTTTAGGCCCGAGGATTACCCTTGTACGCCCGGCAACACCACCCCTGCCCGTTCCAGCGCGGCCCATACCTTGGCGTCACGGCCATAGATGTCGCGCCGGTACTCCGGCTGCCCCTTAGGCGTCACAAAGGCGGTGCGATAGATGATATGAACCGGCACCTTCTGATCCAACACGACCTTGGTCTCTTTGCCGCTGTTCAGAATGCGGTGAAAGAAGTCCTTGGGGTTTTCGGTCTGGCGAGCCAGCAAAGCATAGGCAAATTCAAAGGGTTGCGCGAGGCGGATGCAGCCATGCGAGAAGGCGCGCACTTCGCGTTGGAACAGGCTCTTCTGCGGCGTGTCATGCAGGTAGATATTGTATTTGTTCGGGAACATGAATTTCACCAGCCCGAGCGCGTTTTTGCGGCTCGGCGGCTGGCGCATCGCAAAGGGGAAGGTCCGCGCGGTATATTTGGAAAAATCAGCGGTGGCGCGATTCACCTTGCGACCGCGGCTGTCGGTGATTTCGATATGGCCGACCGCATTGGGATTGTTGCGCAGCTTGGGCAGGTATTCCTTGGTCACGATGGAGCGTGGGACATACCAGCTGGGATTGATGACCATATGCTCCATCTCATCGGAGAACTCCGGCGAGCGTCGGTCGGCATTGTCCTTGCCAATGACCGAGCGGGTCACAAAGGTCACCTCACCATTGTCGATGATCTTGGCAGTGAAGTCGGTCTGGTTCACCAGAACATGGCGGGTGCCGCGCTCAGGCGTCAGCCAGCGTTCACGCTCCATTGCGACCAGCACTGATTTCAGCCGCGCCGAGACAGGTTTGTTGATTTCCGCAAGAGTACCACCACCGGCAACGCCGTCAGCTGTCAGGCCGTGATCAGATTGAAACGCCTGAACTGCGCGCTCCAGCGCGCCATCATAGCGGCGCGCCGCACTGCGCGGCAGATAGCCCATGGCGATAAGACGATTGCGCAGCGCGATGACCGCCGGACCGCTGTCTCCGCTCTCCAGTTTCTTGGCGGCAACCTGCGGTCCCCAACCACCGGCCCGCTGCAGCGCTTCCAGTCGCATCTTCTCACGCAGCAAGGCCTGATATTGGGCGCTTTGCGGGGCGAGGCTACGCAGATAAGCAACCGGCGCCTGATCGCGAATACCCGCCAGATAAGCGGCAAAATCAGGCTGATGCTTCTTACGGACAATGCCATCGTCAATCTGGCGCGGCTGCAGGAGCCCGGTTTGCAAATCACTGGCATAGCCGACCAAGGCCCGGCTCATTGCAACCTCGGCCCGACCCAGATCACGCGTGGTCTGGACCGTGCGCAGGACGTCCATCAGTGTGTTGATTTCCGATGTCCGATCCGGAAGCCCGTGCATTGGCGCCTCGCCCAGAGCGCGGAACAATGCAGCGCGACGGGCGCGGGCGGCATCATCGCTCCCGGTCCAGATCGCGGTGTACCCCGTCTCGCGGTAGAACTGTGCAACCGGATCGCTGGCCGAGGCCGCCTCGGCAACAGCTTGCTTAAACGCGGTTACCTGCGCTGCGGCACCATGCGGTGCGCTGAGTACAAAGCCGCCAAGCGCAAGCGCAAACAGCCCCGCCTTCAGCGTCGGGCCAACAGTCGAAATGGCACGGGTCACAATGACAGGCGACATATGGGTACGGTCCTCAAATGAATTGCTTTTCACAGTTTGCGGTTGCCTACATGAAATCCTGGTAAACGCCAGCCCTCGCTGTCCATTCACATTTTGATCAGCGCAAACAGGCAACAGGCACCTGCGTCTTATGGGCCGCAATAAGGCCCATACAGCCCGTGGCTGCCACGACACATTGAGGGGAAATTAACCATTTATTTCCCTTTTGCGCAAAAAATTGCCGAAATTCACAGTTCATGTCGAGCTGCAACATTCAAAACTTGGCGCGCGATTCTGTATGTGCAATACATTCTCGCGTGGAAACAGGACCACACTATGTCCGTAACATCGGGCACAGGCAGAGACATCAGGCGTACGGGACAGCGCAGTGACAATGGCTACTACTGAAAAATCGGGTTTCTCCCGTCGTGCCCTTTTGGGTGCGTTCGCGGCAACAACTTTGGTCGCCGCTCCGACCTTCTCCAATGCAGCTGGCTTCTTGCGCGGCGCGGGCGACATTCGGCGGATCCGAATGTTCTCAGGCCGCACCGGTGAGCGGATCGATATGGTGTATTGGATCGACGGAAAATACATCAAGGATGCGGTGAAGGAAGTGAACCACTTCATGCGCGATTGGCGCAACGATCAGGTCAAGGACATTGATCTGCGCACCATTGATATCATGGCTGCATCGCACAACCTCCTTGATGTGAACGAACCCTATATGATGCTGTCGGGCTATCGGAGCCCGAAAACCAACGCCATGTTGCGCAGCCGGTCACGTGGGGTTGCGAAAAATTCACTTCACATGCGCGGTCAGGCGGCAGATCTGCGGCTTTCATCGCGATCGGTATCGCAGATGGCCAAGGCTGCGCAGGCCTGCCGTGCGGGTGGTGTTGGCAAATATAATCGGTCCAACTTTGTCCATATGGACTGTGGCGTCGTCCGCAGCTGGAACGGCTGATACCACGCCCGTTCCTGACCGCCTGTCCCGAGGCTTTGCAAACCCATGTTGCGACGCGACATGGGTTTTTTGCTGCGTGCAAAAGCTCCGCTTGAAAGGGGGGGGGGGCAAAGGAATTCACTGCGCGTCATGGGCTATCCGAAGCAACTACATACAGACTACAAACGCCTGAATTGAATTATGGTTCCGGTGTTTTTTGCCATTGCAGACCCATCCTGTGACGGCTATACGACCCATATAGGCACCTGTAGCTCAGCTGGATAGAGCGCTGCCCTCCGAAGGCAGAGGCCAGAGGTTCGAATCCTCTCAGGTGCGCCACTTTTCCCAAGTCAAAACTGATCTCTAAGCAGACGCGATGTCCGCGTGCAGCTGGACGGCAAGGGCTTGCCGGTCCGAGCGGCAGAAGTGGACGCTGCTCTGCTCGCGCACTATTATTGGTTAATCCCGACAAATCCGGGGCGGGAGAGAGCGGCCTGCGTCCATGAAGGAATGGTTTTACCCGTGGGTCGCTCGTTTTGCCTCTGCCTTATCTTGCAGTTTTGACCATGTGGCAGCTGCTGGGGCTTTTGGACGCTGTCCTGCTGGGGCTGACAAGAAAAAAGGTCAGACCGAAGCCTGACCTCTGTTGTTTTTGTCGCTGATCCCGGATCAGGCGCGGCGGCGGCGGCCACCGGCGCGACCACCCCGGCCCCGGCCCTCTTCACCCTCTTTGGCAGGCTCTTTGTTGGCCTTGATCCACTCCCCACCATGTGGGTCGTTGTTGGTCAACAGGTTGGCGGCGCGGATGGCCTCCATTTCCTTGCCAGCGCGTGGCTTGGTGGAGCCCAAACCGAACATCTGAACGAAAGCCTCGTCTTCCATACCTTCGGGGAGGATGATGCCCGCGGCCTCAACTTCGGCTTTCTTTTCTGCGATCTTCTTCTGAGTGATCGGTAGAGCAACCGGGTTCATGATTGCAGAGGTCATGCCCGCCCCCATGGCCATCGGCAGGAAGGCGTTGTTGATGCCGTGACGGTTTGGCAGGCCGAAGGAGACGTTGGAGGCACCACAGGTGGTGTTGACGCCCAGTTCTTCGCGCAGGCGACGGACCAGGGCAAACACCTGCTGACCAGCAGTTGCCATCGCGCCAATCGGCATCACCAGCGGGTCAACCACGATGTCATGCGCAGGAATGCCGAAATCTGCGGCGCGCTCGACGATCTTCTTGGCGACGGCGAAGCGCACATCGGGATCTTCGGAAATGCCGGTGTCATCGTTGGAAATCGCAACAACCGGAACATTGTACTTTTTGACCAGGGGCAGCACGTGCTCCAGACGCTCTTCCTCGCCGGTGACGGAGTTCAGCAACGGACGACCTTCGGCGGCCTGCAGGCCGGCCTCAAGCGCACCGGGGACAGAGGAGTCGATGCAAAGCGGCGTATCGGTGAGGCCCTGCACCAGCTCGACGATCTTGGTCATCAGGGGCGGTTCGGTCTCATTCGGGTTTGGGTTGGAGTTGTAGACAACACCCGCATTGATATCGAGGATGTTGGCCCCCGCCATCACCTGTGCGAGCGCGTCTTTCTCAACCGTGGAGAAATCACCCGCTTCCAGTTCGGCGGCCAGTTTCTTACGGCCGGTGGGGTTGATACGCTCACCGATCACGCAGAACGGCTCATCAAATCCCAGGATTGCGGTTTTTGTCTTAGATTCTACGACAGTACGGGTCATTGTTTATCCTTGGGAATTGACCGGCTGCGCTGCTGCGCCGCCGTTGTTGATGGCCCAGGTGGCGTTGGTCTTGATGCCACCCAGCGGGAAGAAATGCACATTGGTGATGTTGAAATCGGGGTTGGCGGCCTTGTGGGCGGCCAGTTCGGCGATCACATCGGTCGGCTCATAGGGCAGCAGCAGCTTGGAGACATCCATGGCCCGTTTCTGCAGCACCTTCAGGGAGGGGCCAACACCACAGGCGATGGCGAATTTGATCAGCGTCTGCAGCTTTGCCGGACCGGCGATACCGATATGGATCGGCAGGTCAACGCCGGCGGCCTTGATGCTGTCTGCCCATTCGATAATCGGCTTTGCCTCAAAAGCGAACTGCGTGGCTAACGCCATTTTTGCGTCCGTGCGATCAGAGAATTTCTGTTTCCACAGAAGAGCATCAGAGACGTTCTTCATGCTGCCGTCGTGGTCGATATCCTTGTTGCCTTCCGGATGGCCAGCCACGTGCAGATTGCTGAAACCGGCCTTGTCAAACAGCCCGGTTTCCAAGATCTGCATGGAGCTGTCGAATGCGCCATGTGGCTTGGCCACACCACCGGCCAGCAGCAATGCCTGTTTGACGTCAGCCTCGCCCTGATAGCGTGCGATCCAATCAGCCAACGTTGCCTCATCCTGGATGATACGCGCGGGGAAATGCGGCATCACAGGGAATCCTTCGGCATTGATGCGCTTGGCGGTCTCCACCATCTCCTCAATTGGGGTGCCTTCGATATGGGCGATGTAGACGCGGGTGCCTGCGGGCAGCAGATCGCGGAAGTTTTCAACCTTGGCTGCGGTGCGCGGCATCACCTCGATCGAGTAGTTTTCCAGAAAGGCCTCGACCTCGGGGCTGCTGGGCTGGACTGCACCGGCATCGCGTTTCTTGAAGTTCAACAAAGCCATCGTGGCCTCCCATAAAGATGTCAGGCTCATGCCCATCCGTCGTTGGCGATCAGTGTCTTCAGACGGTCCTGATCATAATCCGCTTCTAGACGCTTGGCCTCGGCCTCTGCGATGTCTGCAGGCTCACCTTCAACCGCGTAGGGCGCCGCCTTGCGCCACTCTGCGAGATAGGCATCAGCGTCCTTCGCGTTCACCTTCATGGCGGCACGGTCGATGGCTTGTTCAAACCGCTCTTCCAATTGGCGTTTTGCCCCGCGACGGCCTTTGCCGACGATGATCTGAGCGGGGATGTCGCGCCAGTATACGATGGTGACGTCGGGCATTGCCTTGGCTTCCTTTGCGTCTGTGTAAATGCGTTTCTAGTGTGGCATCGCCGGGCGCGTTCGTCGGATTTCGACCTGACGTTGGTTCTGAGCGACCTTTTTCCGGGTCGCTTCTGGATAACAACGCGGCCCGGCGCTGGCTACTGCGTAGCTCTCTCATAATATTCAACAGCTTTATGAATTTGGTCGGCAAAGCGTTCAAAACTGTTCAAAAAACGTCAATTCCTGCTGCTGCAAATCGTCATTGTAGCGTTCGGCCCATCTTGCACGCAGCGATGCGCCCACATATGCTTGTATCAACACGATTATCGGAGGGCGTGAATCATGGCGCCCAGGCGTTCCAAAGGTGCGGGCGCATTTCCCCGAGCGGTAGAGAGCCCTGCACCGGCCCGCCCAGATCCTGATGCGCTCTATGCGGCGCTCGATCTGGGAACAAATAGCTGCCGGATGCTGATTGCCCAACCCAAGGGCAGCGGCTTTCATGTGGTGGACAGCTTCTCAAAGTCGGTGCAACTGGGCGCCGGGTTGGAGCGGACCGGGCGTTTGTCGCGCGCGTCCATGGCGCGCACCATTCAGGCGCTTCGCATCTGTCAGCAGAAACTCAAGCGTAACCGGGTCAAACGGATGCGGCTGGTTGCGACCGAGGCGTGTCGCCGCGCCAAGAATGCGCGCGAATTCATTCGCCAAGTGCGCCGCGAGACCGGCCTGACGCTGGAAATTATCCAACCAGAGGAAGAAGCCCGTCTGGCGGTAATTTCCTGTGCGCCATTGGTGTCGACCAAAACGGATCAATTGCTGGTGGTGGATATCGGCGGCGGATCTACGGAATTGGTCTGGATCGACATTTCTTCTATCCCCCGGCGCGATCGTCCCTCGGCGATCATGCGGCTTCATGCGGGGTTCCACCCGGCAGAGAGCCCCTTCCCTGCGGCGAAGGTGGTGGACTGGATATCCGTCCCCCTGGGGGTGGCTACGCTGCGCGATCAGTTCCACGATGTGGAGGATGATGCCGCGCGGTTCGCGCTGATGAGCTGGTTTTTTGAGGAAAACCTTGCGGATTTTGCCCCCTACAAGGATGAGCAGACCCGGCAGGGATTTCAGATCGTCGGAACCTCCGGCACGGTCACGACCGTTGCAGCCTCCCATCTGGGACTAAAACGTTATGACCGTACGAAGGTGGACGGGCTGCGGATGACCAGCGATCAGATTGACAAGGTGATCCGCTCTTATCTAGAACTCGGCCCTCAAGGGCGCCGCAGTGACCCGCGCATTGGCGAAGACCGTCAGGCGCTGATCATGTCCGGTGCGGCAATTCTGCAGGCCTTGTTACGGTGTTGGCCGACAGATCGGTTGTCCGTGGCGGATCGGGGCCTGCGCGAAGGTCTGCTTTATGCACAGATGAGCGCCGATGGCGTACTGGAAGACGGGCCGTTTTGACGGCCTTAGACAGGATATGAGCGTCCGATAGCTGACCAGATGTGGTCACGGGCGACAAGGAACAGCGGATATGGCAAAGACACCCACGGGAAAAACACCCACTGGTAAAAACACCTCCGGGCGCGGGCAGCGCGATCTGAAGGTCAAGGTCAAGACCGCCCGGGGGCGTAAACTCAGCTCGACCCGCTGGTTGCAGAGGCAGTTGAACGACCCTTATGTGAAACGTGCGCAGGCCGAGGGCTACCGTGGGCGCGCGGCTTATAAGATCATGGAAGTCGATGATAAGTTTCGGTTTCTCATCAATGGTGCACGGGTTGTTGACCTCGGTTGTGCGCCGGGTGGCTGGGCGCAGGTTGCGGTCAAGCGGATCAATGCCCTGGGCGAAAAACCGGGTAAGGCGGTTGGCCGTATCATTGGTGTCGATCTGCAAGAGGTGGAGCCGCTGGCCGGTGCCGAATTCCACCAGCTGGATTTCATGGACGACGGTGCCGATGACAAGGTCAAGGAATGGCTCGGCGGTAAGGCGGATGTGGTGATGTCGGATATGGCTGCGGCCAGCTCGGGTCACAAACAGACCGACCATTTGCGGATCATCTCTCTTTGCGAAACGGCGGCTTATTTTGCCTTCGATGTGCTGGAAGATGGCGGGACGTTTGTTGCGAAGGTGCTGGCCGGCGGTGCGGAGGGCGAGTTGCAGAAACTACTGAAGCAGAAATTCACCAAAGTTTACCATGTCAAACCACCGTCTTCGCGGTCCGACAGCTCCGAGAAATTCGTGGTCGCCACCGGTTTTCGCGGCGATGCGTCAGACGCGGCGGAAGACTGACGCGAACTGGTAATCAGGGTGGGGTATCGTGCCCTGCCCTGTTGGGTCCCTGCGGCACATTTCAGCTCAGCGCGGCTGCACCGCAGCACCAAACGAGCGGAGTGCCATCGTCTGCAGGGCAAGCGTTTCCAGCGAAGTGCCTTCCGAGCGTAGGGTCACACGCGGCATGTCCGTGTGCGTGGATGGTTTCAGCCCCGCACGGGGCGCAAGCAAGCGCTGGACCAATGGGCGGGTCGGAAGTTTGTTTTGCAAGAGACGCATCTGATCCTCATACCATCTGAGCTGTCGTGGCCGATATGATCTGAGGATACATTGATCACTGGGCCGTGATCGTGACCCAATTGTGGCAAAGCTGCCTTATTGTTGCAATTTGCGAAACAATTACGCGCGATGGCACATATCTTGCCCGTCAGACTTTTGTCTTGGAGGTCGGGTGCAACAATACGCCGTTCAGCTCCGCTCCCAGAATCAGAATGGCAGAGTTGAGGTAGAGAAAGATGAGCGCCGCCATTGCACCGGCAAGCCCAGCGTAAGTGGCTGAATACGATGCGAAGCTGCTGATATAGATGGCAAAGGCCAGCCCCGCAGCCCACCACAGAACCACCGTTAGGAGTACACCGGGCAGCACCTGCGTGAACCGGTGTCGCTTGGCTGGAAGCAGCATGTGAAAGGCGCAAACAGCAATCAACGGGATTACAGCGACCAATATGCCATTCAGACCACTTTCCCAGTTGCGAGCAAGGGGCACCTGCGGGAAGAAGCTGGCCAGATGGCGCGCATACAGCGGCAGGATCAGTTCGAACACGGCCGCTGCCATGATGCCGGCACCACCAAGGATCACCAGACCGATGCACAGGCCTCGGGTTTTCCAGAATGGCCTGTGGTCTCGCTCATGATAGGCCTGAACCATCGCCAGCCGCACCGCATCCACCCCGTTTGAGGCAAAGTAGATCGCAATCACACCGCCCAAAGTCACCACCCCTGTCGAGGAGGTTGCAAGGACGGAATAAACCTCGCGCACAATTGGATCCGAGACGCTGTCGGGCCATGACCCGAAGACCAGCTCGACCAGGTTTTTCAGATCAATCCCATCGGAAAACGCTCCCGCCACCGCGCCGGTCAGCGCCACAGTGAATAGGATGAACGGAAACAGGGCCAGCATCAGCGACATGGCGATGTGGCTGCTCAGCACCCAGCCATTCTTGTCGTTGAACCGCTTGGCGGCCAGATACAACGCATAGGCGCCGGGCTTGACATAGGGACGGATGCTCATGGCGAAACGGTCTCATAGCTTGGATCGAAAAACCAGCCCTTTCAGGGAGATATAGCCAAAGGCGCCTACCGAATGTAGGGTCGGGCTCAAGATGAGCCACAGAGGGGCGCTGTGATGGTCGAGGTCGTGATAAGCACATCTGCGCTGCTGTTGATGTGGGGGCTTGCGGGGCTTGCGTCTCTCAAGGCGGCGCGCACTGCCCGCACGCCGCAGGGCGCTATTGGCTGGGTGGTATTTTTGCTCTCAGCGCCGCTTCTGGCGCTGCCGCTGTATCTCTTCTTCGGGCAGCGTAAATTCTCCCGCTACCGCGCGACACGGCGTGAGGCAGAACGGGTGCTGAACGCGCTGCGGGTCTATTCCACCCGGTATACTCAGGACCGGGATCAGCTTGCGGTGAATCAGGCGCCCTTCGAACGGCTCGCCGGATATCCGGTCTGTCGGGGCAATAGCTTTGAGCTGCTGATCAACGGCACCGACATCAGCGATGCGATTATCGACGCCATTGATGCGGCCGAAGACTATGTTCTGGTTCATTTCTATATTGTGCGCGACGATCAGATCGGCCAGCGGCTCAAATCTGCGCTGCTGCGGGCGCGTGAGCGCGGGGTGGCTGTCTGGTTTATGACCGATGCGGTCGGCAGCCATGGGCTTTCGCAGCAATACCGTGCGGATCTGGATGCAGCGGGTGTCAATCAGGTTGATCCAAGCACCCGACCCGGCCCTAAACATCGCTTTCATCTCAACTTTCGAAATCATCGCAAGACAGTGATTGTCGATGGTCGGGTCGGCTTTACCGGTGGGATGAACATCGGTGATGAGTACATGGGCCGCGATCCCAAATTTGGCGACTGGCGCGATACGCAGGTGAGGCTCAGGGGGCCTGCAGTCCAGCAACTGCAGCTCGGCTACGCCGAAGACTGGTTCTGGCTTACAGAAGATCCGATCCTTGATCTTTTGACGTGGGAGTGCGCGCCGGTGTCTGAGGGCGGAAAACCTGCGTTGGTGATCGAAACAGGCCCCGGCGACAGCACCGTCAATGGCTCCATGCTGTATTTCTCTGCAATTGCCGCCGCACAGTCGCGAATCTGGCTATCTTCGCCATATTTCGTTCCGGATCAGGATGTTATGGCTGCACTAAAAAATGCCGCCCTGCGCGGCGTCGATGTGCGCATCCTGCTGCCGGATACTGCGGATCACTACGCCACGTGGCTGGCTGCTTATGCGTATTTCGATGACCTGCGCGATGTTGGTATCGATATATACCGATATCAGGCCGGGTTTCTTCACCAGAAGGTGTTTGTGGTGGATGACAGCATTGCGGCAGTGGGTACGATGAATCTGGACAACCGGTCGTTTCGGTTGAATTTCGAGAGTATGGCAATGTGTTTTGATAGTGAGGCCGCGGATCAGGTCGCCGATATGCTGGAGCAGGACATGGCCTCTGCGCGTCTTTTGACGACGGACCTGGAGGCGCAACCTCTCAGCATTCGTTTTGGCGCGCCAGTTGCCCGTTTGTTGGCCCCTGTCCTGTAAACTCAGCTCGCGACGTCTCAGCGGTCTTTCACGGGCGCAGTTTCTTCCAGAAGGAAAACCTCACGCAGGGCGGCGACCAGAAAGGCCGTGCTTATGCCAAAGGCAAAAAGCCCGGTTACCGCACCAAAGGCCGCGAATATCCGCATGCCCTCGCCCAGAACAATATCGCCATAGCCCAACGTCGTATAAGTGGCGAGTGAGAAATAAATCGCAGTATTCCAATCACCTATAGCGCCGGAAAAAATCAGCGCCGTGGCCCAGATCCAGACCTGCAGGGTATGGGCAAAGACGATCAGACCAATCGCCACCGCAAGTACAACGCTGATTTGCAAGAACCGTCGTCTGCGCTGTAGAATACCCAGCCGTTCGCGCAATATATGGATGCAGAAGACCAGCAACCCGGCTTCGACCACCAGACAAATACCAAGGTACAAGCTGCCCATCAGCAGCTGTTGGATGAGTGTCATACCCCCTGCCCCTCATGCGCCGGGTTTCGTGCGGTCAGCGCCCGGATCTGTTGTGACCGGATCGGTCAAGATCGCTGTTTCGCGCAGTCTATTCAATCAGCGCTGGGACATGCAATCGCGATAATGCTGCTTGACCAGTCGTTTGCGGCGCGCCTCTGGTGTATTGAAATAATCGTCACGATCCTCGGCGTCCGACCCGCGACGGGAGCCGGCGCTGCGGACCTTGCCATCCTGCACGCTGATCCCGATACGGGCGGTGCCGGAGAACGTGATCCCGACGCGATCATTGCCCAGTCTCAGGTGGTCGGCGGAGTCGCTGCGGGGCGCCCCTGCGTAGGCCTCCGCCCGGCTGCGGCACAGCGCATCGCGACTGGTATTTCCAGAGTCCGCCAGAGCAGGTTCACCCAGACATAACACCAGCATAGCCAGTGCGACAATTTCACGGCGGTGGCGGGATGGCGGTGAGAGCAGCAACATGGCAAAACCTAATTTAAGCAGCCCCGCAGAATTGCATGGGCACTGTCCAAATGGGGGCTAGATCCCCGTGCGTCAATGTTGTGCTGTGTGCCGGGGTATTCGGCGCCGGGATTTGATCCCTGCCCGTGCGGAGTTGCACACAACGTGAGCCGTAGAAAACTGTTGTACAGGCATGGGGTTGTAAAGTGATGCTCATTATTGAGGACCTATATAAATCCTATCAAGGCCCCTCCGGTGATGTTCCTGTTCTGAACGGGGTATCACTACAACTGGGATCTGGGCACAGCCTAGCGCTGACCGGGGATAGCGGTTCTGGAAAAAGCACACTTCTGCATCTGGCGGCGGCTTTGGATCAGGCCGACAGCGGGCGGATCATGGTCGATGGCACCTCTCTTGAAGAGCTGGATGACACGGGACGTGCCGCGCTCAGGCGTCAGCAGGTCTCATTGGTGTTTCAGCAATTCAATTTGGTCCCCGCCCTAACCGTTGGGCAGAATATCAGCCTTCATGCCCGATTGGCCGGGCGCGTTGATCCGGTTTGGATAAAGGCACTGACTGAGCGACTTGGGTTGGCGGAGTTTCAAGAGCGCTACCCGGAGCAGCTCTCTGGCGGGCAACAACAGCGCGTTGCTATTGCGCGCGCGCTCGCCATGCGACCAAAGCTCCTTCTCGCGGATGAGCCGACGGGAAATCTTGACGAAGGTTCAAGTGCTTCGGTGATGGAGCTTATGCTGGATCTGGTGCGCGAAACCGGTGCGGCCCTGTTGCTGGTGACACATTCGCAGGCCATTGCTGAACTGCTCGATCAGCAGCGTCATCTTAGCAAGGGGCGCCTGCGGGGCGATCGCTCATGTGACGGCACCTTGTCCGATGGCAACCTGCGCGAGGGTAAGGCGTGATCGGGGCAACATTCTCGGCGATCCTGTCTCATTGGCGCCTGCACCCGCTACAGTTGGCAATGCTGGTGACCGGCCTAGCCCTGGCCACGGCACTCTGGTCTGCGGTGCAGGCCATCAACGCAGAGGCCCGCGCCAGCTACGCCGAGGCTGCGGCCCGCATCTCCCCTTCCGGGCAGACATATCTGATCGCTCAGAATGGATATATCAAACTGGGTCAATATGTTGAGCTTCGACGTGAAGGTTGGCAGCTGTCACCGGTTTTGATCGGAACACTCACGGAGGATACAGCTGAAGCGGGGCCTGCGGATATTGAGGTGATCGGGATCGATATCCTGTCGCACCCGATGATGGCCCGGCTGGCTGCGACCGACACATCCTCCGAAGAAGGCGCGCAAGAGGCGTTGACCCCTGCCGACCTGCTTCTGGCCCCGGGTCATCTGTTTGCGCATCCTGATAGTGATTTTGATCTGTTGTCGCGTAGCCTGCCGCCTGTAACACGCACCACTACGGTGCCGCGCGATGTGGTGGTCGGCGATATCGCAACTGTCGCGCGTCTTCTGGGAAAACCATTTCTGATCAGCCGGTTGGTGGTGCTTGACGAACAACCGATCGGCCTGCGCCCACTGTCAGAACTGGCCCCTCATCTGCGCCTGCAAACTGCATCCACTGGCGCGGACACTGCGCAGTTGACCCGGAGTTTTCATCTCAATCTCACGGCTTTTGGACTGTTGTCCTTTGCGGTGGGCCTATTCATCGTACAGGGTACGATCGCGCTGGGGATTGAGCAGCGACGCGGCCTGTTTCGCACGCTGCGCAGTTTAGGTGTGCCGCTTAATACGCTGGTTGGGCTTATTTTTGCAGAACTTCTGGTGATTACAATACTGGCGGCGCTGCTTGGCTTGTTCCTGGGCTACCTGATTGCTGCGGCCTTACTCCCCGGCGTTGGGGCGACGCTATCAGGCCTCTATGGCGCATCGCTGGATGGCAGCCTGCAACTGCGGCTCGGCTGGGTGTTTTCCGGCCTGGCAATGGCGCTGGCGGGAATGGCACTTGCCGGGGCGCAGAGCTGGGTCAGCCTGTCGCGCCTGCCCATTCTGGCGGCTCCGGCTGCGGCGGCACGCGGTCAGCAGGCCCTGCGCGGGCATCGTCTCTCGGCTTTGTCCGGCGCCCTTCTTGTATTGGGCGCGGCCGCGATGCCTGCACTGTTCGACGGGCTGCTTGCGGGGTTTGCCTTTCTCGCTGGGCTGATGCTGGGGGCCGCGCTACTGCTGCCCTTGGCCCTGTCCCGGTTGGCGTCGGTTGGTGTGCAGCTGGCGCGCCGGCCGGTAACGCTATGGCTCTGGGCGGATATGCGGGCGCAATTGCCCGGTCTTTCGCTGGCGCTGATGGCATTGCTCCTGGCGTTGGCGACGAATATCGGCGTTGGAACAATGGTGTCCAGCTTCCGCCTCACCTTTCTGGGCTGGCTGGATCAGCGATTGGCGTCAGAACTGTATATGACGCTGCCGCAGGAGGACATGGCACACGACGTGCTGCCGTGGCTCGCCGACAGGGGCATTCGCGCCCTGCCGATCCGCCACAGTGATGAGCGGTATGTGGGAACGGAGGGAACCGGCGCACCGATGGAGGTCTACGGTGTGGTGGACGATGCCACCTATCGCGATAACTGGCCACTGTTGCAGGCTGAGCCGACGGTCTGGCAGCAGCTGGCCGAGGGACGTGGCGCGCTGATCAACGAACAGCTGGCGCGGCGCGCGGATCTCGGTTCCGGAGATACGCTGATGATCGCGCCGGACTGGCGGATGCGGATTGCCGGTGTTTATTCCGACTACGGAAACCCCAACCCGCAGGCGATTGTGGGGCTTGAGACGCTGCTGCTGCATCGCCCGTCGATTGAAAACCGCCGGTTTGGTCTGCGGCTGCCGCCTGCCGATGTCGCGGAGGTCCGCGCGGTGCTGCAACGTGAGTTTGGTTTGCCGCGCAGCGCGTTTATCGACCAGAGCGCGCTCAAGGCGCAATCGCTGGCGATTTTTGACCGGACCTTTGTGGTGACGGGCGCGCTGAACCTTCTGACCTTTGGTGTAGCGGGATTTGCCATGCTCACCAGCCTGCTGACACTCTGGAGCCAGCGCCTTCCGCAACTGGCGCCGATCTGGGCCATGGGGCTGACACGTGGACAACTGGCCCGGTATGAAATCCTGCGCAGTGTGATCCTTGCGGGGCTGACCGCATTGCTGGCGCTGCCCTTGGGGTTGCTGCTGGGCTGGGCGCTTCTGGCCGTCGTCAACGTCGAGGCCTTTGGCTGGCGTTTGCCGATGTCCCTGTTCCCGCTGGATTGGCTGCAGTTGCTGCTGATGGCGCTGATTGCGGCAGCGCTGGCCGCTGCTCTGCCCGCCCGTCGGCTGTCGAAGTTGAAACCCGCCGATCTGTTGAGGGTCTTTGCAAATGAACGTTAAACGCACCCTTGCCGCAGTTGTCAGCAAATTCACCCTGGCCGTAACATTGCTGGCGCCGCTTGCTGCTCCCGCTGCCGCACAGGGCTACGCCGGATTGGGAACCGAGGCGGATGGCTTTGCCGTGCCGGTTCCGGGTCGCCCACTGGTGTTTCCGCGCGATCACGCCGCCCATCCGGATTACCGGATTGAATGGTGGTATCTGACCGCCAACCTGACCGGTGATGATGGGCGCGACTACGGCGTGCAATGGACGCTGTTCCGCTCAGCTCTGCGCCCCGATGGCAACAGGCAGGCTGACACGGCTTCAGTCTGGACAGATCCGCAGATCTGGATGGGGCACGCTGGCCTAACGACGCCGAACGCCCATTATTCCGCGGAGCGGCTGGCCCGCGGCGGCATCGGTCAGGCTGGCGTCGCCGCAGCGCCGTTTGAGGCCTATATAGACGACTGGCATATGCGCAGCAGCGCCCAAAGCCTGCGGGAGCTGTCCCTGCGCGCAACCGGTGAAAGCTTCCGCTACGACCTGTCGCTGAGCGCCAATGGCCCGCTGGTGATGCAGGGCGATGGGGGCTATTCGGTGAAATCGGCGGATGGGCAGGCGAGCTACTATTATTCCCAGCCGCATTATCAGGTGGCCGGTACGCTGGATCTGCCGGATGGGCCGGTGGCGGTGACGGGTGACGGTTGGCTTGATCGTGAGTGGTCCAGTCAGCCCCTGTCAGAAGATCAAAGCGGCTGGGACTGGTTTTCGCTGCGGTTTGACAGTGGTGAGAAGCTGATGGGATTCCAGTTGCGCGGTGCCAGCCTGTTCACCTCCGGTACATGGATTGCAGCCAACGGAACCCCAACTCCGCTTGAGCCGGGCAGTCTGCAGGCAACCCCTGTCACGCTCACTCTGGTTGCCGGTCGTAAGGTGCCGACGGAGTGGCAGCTGCGACTGCCGTCGCGTGATTTGGATGTCCGTGTTACAGCTATCAACCCGCAGGCATGGATGGCGATGTCTTTTCCCTATTGGGAGGGGCCGGTGCGCCTCAGCGGCAGCCACCTTGGCAAGGGGTATCTTGAGATGACCGGCTACGGCGCTCCGGCGGATTAGCGGGCGACCAGAGCATCTCACACAGAAGCAAAAAGGGCGCCCTTTGTAGCGCCCCTTTCACATGGGTTAGAAGTGGTTGCGGATCAGTTGGTCAGCGCACCACATAGACAGAACAGGTCGAATGCCGGATCACCCGTGCCGCATTGGGGCCAAGCAGGTAATCCGACAGCTCCGGCTTATGCGCGCCAATCACGATCAGATCGGTCCCCGCCTTATCGGCGACTTTCAGGATCTCCTGATAGGCTTTGCCGGTGGCAACCACATGGCGCACCTTGGCGTTGCGCTCCGCCCCCAGGATCTCCTCACAGAGTTTACCCAAGTGATCTGCGGTTTCCTTGACCGCGCGGTCATGGTGATGATCCTCGAAGAACCCCGAGACCCAGCTTTCGCCAAAATCGGGCAGGACATTGACCACATCCAGCTGTGCCTGATCCAGATCCGCCAGCCGTGCCGCTTCGCGCAACACCTTGGCGTCAATGGTTTTGTCGCTCAGCTCCAATGCGCAGAGAACAGATTTGCTCATGCCGGGACTCCTTCCTTGCTGGCCCGTGCGCGCTGCAGGAAGGCGATCATCGCCAGTAGCAGCAGCGCCGGGATGAAGATCAATTCCTTGGGCAGCTGGTCTGCCGGTGCTTGCACACTCAGCAGGCGGACAGGCTCGTCACCGTAGAAGTCGAAGCTGTCCATGCCAGACTGCGCGGGCGTGCCGAACATCGGCTCGTCCAGCTTGACCACACCATCCTCAGGCAGAAGCATCAGGCCAAAGGCATCAACCTGCGCCTGACCATCGCCACCATCAGCGACAGGCAGGATCAGCGTTGTGGTCTTCTGCTCACCGGTGTCGAAATCCGGCCCTTCCACGGTGATCCGTAGCTCGCTACCGGCTGGGGCCGTGGCCACGGTTTCCACCAATGCGGCTGGATCCGTGCTGGCGAACGGAGGCATCAACCGGTTCATGAAGAAGTCCGGGCGGAACAGGGCAAAGGCGACCAGTACCAGCAACACGCTTTCATAGATGCGGTTGCGAGTCAGGAAGTAGTTCATCGTACCGGCGGTGAAGGCCAGAATGGCGATGGTCGCAGAAATCGCTACCAAAATGCCCTGCACCCAGGTCACATCAATCAACAACAGATCCGTGTTGAAGATGAAGACAAAGGGCAGCGCCACGGTGCGCAGGCTGTAGAAAAACGCCACAAAGCCGGTGCGAATGGCATCGCCCCCCGACACCGCAGCGGCGGCAAAGCTGGCCAGACCCACTGGCGGTGTCACATCCGCCATGATGCCGAAGTAGAACACAAAGAGATGTACGGCAATCAGCGGCACCACCAGCCCCGACTGCGCGCCAAGTTCGACCACAACGCCGGCCATCAGAGAGGACACCACGATGTAGTTGGCCGTGGTCGGCAGTCCCATGCCCAGTACCAGCGACAGCAGACCGACCATGATCAGCATAAGGATCAGGTTGCCACCGGACATCAACTCCACCAGTTCCGACATCACCTGACCAACGCCGGTCAGCGTCACAGTCCCAACAATGACGCCTGCGGTGGCGGTGGCCAAGGCAATGCCGATCATGTTGCGGGCGCCGTCAATCAGCCCGTTCCACAGGTCATGCACCCCATCAAGGAAGCTGTGCGCCAGAGTGCTTTGCCCCCGGAACAGCGCCTTCAGTGGTTTTTGCGTCAGCAGGATCACAAACAGTAGCGCAGTTGCCCAGAAGGCGGACAGGCCCGGCGATTTCTGCTCAATCATCAGGAAATAAACCAAGACGATGATCGGCAGCAGATAGTGCAGGCCCGCCTTGTAGATTTCTCCTACCACTGGCAGCTCGACCTCAGCCGCATTGGGATCATCCGGCACCAGATCATCGGTCCCGGCCGCCAACCACAATAGTCCCAGATAGGCTGCAACCACGGATAGCGACAGCACAAGGCCAGAGGCGCCGGGGATCGCGGCGGTGATCGCCTTAATGGGATATTGAATGCCGTAGCAAAGTGCCGCGAAGCCAACGAAAAACGCGGCCATGCCGCCGATGGTCCGTCCCATAGACACCACGCGGTTGCCCAGCGTGGGCATGTTCCGCTTAACCGCCTCAAGATGGACGATATAGACCAGCGCGATATAGGAAATCGCGGCCGGCAGGAAGGCATGGGTGATCACTTCGACATAGGAAATGCCGACATATTCCACCATCAGGAACGCAGCAGCCCCCATGACGGGCGGCATGATCTGGCCATTCACCGAAGAGGCAACTTCGACCGAACCGGCCTGCTCCGAACTGAAACCCACCCGCTTCATCAGCGGAATGGTGAAGGTGCCGGTTGTCACCACATTGGCGATGGACGAGCCGGAAATCAGACCGGTGGCGGCCGAGCCAACAACAGCGGCCTTGGCCGGCCCACCGCGCAGATGCCCCAGCGCACCAAAGGCCATCTTGATGAAGTAATTGCCGGCCCCTGCCTTATCCAGGAGCGCGCCGAACAGCACGAAGAGGAACACGAATTTGGTGGAGACACCCAGCGCAATGCCAAAGACCCCTTCAGAGGTGATCCACATATGGCTCATCGCCTTTTTCAGGCTCGCGCCTTTCCAGCGGATGACTTCCGGCACCCAGTCGGAGGAGCCAAAGAACACATAGGCAAGAAAAATACAGGCAATAATTGCCATCGCCGGCCCCAGCGCGCGGCGTGCCGCTTCGAACAACAACAGCAACCCGATTAGGGCCACCCATTTGTCCGTATCATCGGCAAGCCCGCCGGAATTCACGATTTTCTGGTAGAAAATGTAACCATAGAGCGCGATCGCTGCTCCGACGATTGACATGATCCAATCCTGAATCGGAATGTAGTTGCGTGGGCTGGATTTCAGCGCGGGATACGCCGCAAAAGCCAGGAAGATCGCAAAGGCCAAATGGATTTGGCGCGAGTTGTTGACCACGCTGCCAGGCAACAAAAGATTTGAAACTGGCGAGGCCAGCACAACCTGAAAGACGGACCATATTACCGCTACAATCGCCAAGAACAGCCCAACCGACCCAACCGGGTTGCGCGCGCCGGCATCTGAGGATGCGACGAGGTCCTGTAGCTCTTCTTCGGTAAGCGGTCGATTTCCTTGAACATCGGATGTCATGGAGTATCCCCCTGAGGCCGTCAGACACTGCGGCCGGTTATTCTTGGGTGTTGCCCTTGGCCCCGACGCGCCCTGCTCCCTGATGGAGTTTCAGCGCCTCATGGCAAAGGGCAAAGCCTTCACGGCAAGGGCAAAACGGGGCACCAATTGGCGCCCCGCTGCAATCATCAGAGATGGGTTATTCTACCCAGCCCTGCTCCTTGTAGTATTTCGCGGCACCGGGATGCAGCGGCGCGGAAAGGCCTGCGGTTGCCATTTCCTCGGGCTTGAGGTTGGCGAATGCAGGGTGCAGTTTTTTGAAGTCATCGAAGTTTTCGAAGACCGCTTTCACTACGGTATAGACCGCCTCGTCGGAGACCTGATCAGAGGTGACGAAAGTTGCGCCCACACCGAACGTACCTACATCTGCGTCAGAGCCACGGTACATGCCACCGGGGATGGTTGCAGTCCGGTAGAAGGAGTTGTCGGCGATCAGCTTTTCAACGGCTTCGCCATCAACGGTCACCAGAACGGAGTCACAGGCGGTGGTGGCTTCCTGAATGGAACCCGAAGGGTGGCCAACGGTGTAGACCATCGCGTCGATCTGGTTGTCACAGAGCGCTGCGGATTGTTCGGCCGCTTTCAGCTCGGTCGCCAGAGCGAAGGCATCCATGCCCCAGCCTTTGGCTTCCAGCAGCACTTCCATGGTGCCACGCTGGCCGGAACCAGGGTTGCCGATGTTGACGCGCTTGCCTTTGAGGTCGTCAAAGCTGGTCACGCCGGCATCGGCGCGGGCCACAACGGTGAAGGGCTCGGGATGCACGGAGAACACCGCGCGCAGACCTTCAAAGGCGCCCTGCTCTTCAAATTTGGAGGTGCCGTTGTAGGCGTGGTACTGCCAGTCGGACTGTGCCACACCAAATTCCAGCTCGCCTTCGCGGATGGTGTTGATGTTGTAGACAGAGCCGCCAGTGGATTCCACGGAACAGCGGATGCCGTGCTCTTTGCGGGTTTTGTTGACCAGACGGCAGATCGCGCCACCGGTCGGATAGTACACGCCGGTTACGCCGCCGGTACCAATTGTGATGAATTCTTCTGCCATGGCAGCAGGCGCCATAAAGGCAGTTGCTACTAGGGCGCTAACGGCCAGCTTGGTGTTGGTCATATGTGTTGTTCTCCCACGTTTTTTGTCGTCGAAACCGTTAGCCGCATGAGGTGCGGCTGGGGGTCGTTGAACCCTTGGGGACATGTAGACGCCAGGTGTGATTTGTCGCGCGTTCTGGCAACAATTTCCGGCAGGTCCAGAGGTTTAAGCGTTTCAGGCGCATCCGGCCAAGTCAAGGCTTGCGGTCCGCCCCATTGCCAAAGGGCACTGGGTTTCTGCGTATCTGACACTGATCCCGAAGTTTTCCCCCGTACCCACATCCGTTGGATTCGGCGCACTGTGGCAGATTGTCACACCTGAGTGCAAGCCAACTCTGACAGTCAAACCCCTTTGGTGGCGATATTTTTTGCACAAAAATTCGGAAACGCCGACGCCATAAAAGAGTGGATCCGGCACCGCAAGGGGCAAAAGCGTAAAACCCTCCCCATTTGTATCGTGTGCTGCCGTTGCTTGGAGAGCGGTGACGGCCCGCTCGGAATGTGAATGGAACGGCCGTGACAGGTGATTTTCCCGCCTATGATCCGGCGAAGCCGTGATGGCGGCTTGCCCAAGCGCACATCTGGTCGCAAGATGGTCCGGCGGGCACGCGCCACGTTCAGGGACCATTTAGCGATCATAGGATCAACGCCACGCCTACCTATGGTCCCCACGCGGGTCCCCCGGATTCAACCACAGTCGCCAGCAGCAAGGCCAGCAGAAGGACAGTCCCAATGGAATATCACCGACCCAGCAGTTTTGCCGAGGCGGCAGAACTGGCGGCTTCAGCTAAGGGTGTGACCCGCGTGCTGGCTGGCGGCACAGATGTGCTGGTGCAGATGCGGGCCGATATCGTGACCCCGGATACGCTGATCGACATCAAGTCGATTGAGGGGGTTCGGGAGATCCGGCAGGAAGATGATGGCAGCTGGACCATCGGCGCCGCCGTGGCAGGGGCTGAGATGAGCGAGCAACCTGCCCTGTGTGCTGCCTGGCCGGGTGTGGTCGAGGCGATGGATCTCATCGGCTCAACCCAGGTGCAAGGCCGCGCGACACTTGTCGGCAATCTGTGCAATGCCTCGCCAGCTGCGGACAGCGTCCCAGCCCTAGTGGCCGCCAACGCAACTGTCAGCATCACCGGCCCAAAGGGGCATCGCCGCGCCGCTGCCGTGGATATTCCCTCCGCCCCCGGAAAGACCACGCTCACCCCCGGCGAGTTGATCACAGCTGTGCATCTGCCCGCCGCTCAACCGGGTCAGGGGGATGCCTATCTGCGGTTCATTCCGAGGACCGAAATGGATATCGCAGTCGTTGGCTGCGGTGTCTGGTTGCGGCTGGAGGGGGACACCATTGCGGAGGCGCGTGTTGCACTGGGGGCTGTCGCCCCCACTGTGTTGCGGGTGCAGGCCTGTGCTGATGCGCTAGTTGGCGCCACCTTGGATACCGCTGCGCTGGAGCGCTTGGCCACCGCCGCCTCCGATGCCTGCGCACCGATCACCGACAAACGCGGCACCATTGCCTTTCGCACTCAGGTCGCCGGTGTGATGGCGCGCCGCGCTGCCGAAATCGCCTATACCCGTGCCAAGGGAGACACAGTATGAGCTCGAAAATCCACGTCTCAGCCACCATCAATGGTGATGCGGTCGACTATCTCTGCGATCCGCGCGAAACCCTGCTGGATGTGCTGCGTGACCGTTTGAATCTCACCGGTGCCAAGGAGGGCTGCGGCACAGGTGACTGCGGTGCCTGCTCGGTCACCTTGAACGGTCGGTTGGTCTGTTCCTGTCTCGTCCTTGGGGTTGAGGCCGAAGGTCAGGAGATTGCCACGGTCGAAGGCATCGCGCCCGGTGAAACACTGCATCCGCTGCAACAGAAGTTCATCGACCATGCCGCGCTGCAATGCGGGATCTGCACGCCGGGTATTCTTGTCGCGGCAAAGGCGCTGTTGGAAAAGAACCCGGATCCGACCGAAACTGAAGTCCGCTACTGGCTGGCGGGTAACCTCTGCCGCTGTACCGGTTACGACAAGATCATTCGCGCCGTGATGGACGCGGCAGCAGAGATGCGGGAGGCGTCATAATGGCTCTGGATCAACGAAAAACCGACTTCACCCAAGTGGGAACCCGCCCCAACCGACCTGATGGTCTGGACAAGGTCACGGGCAAGGCGCGCTTTGGTGCCGATGCCACGGCACCGGGCATGCTCTTCGGGGCCATCCTGCGCAGCCCCCATGCCCATGCCCGGATCAAACATATCGACACCAGCAAGGCCGAAGCGCTGGCCGATGTGAAGGCGATCGTGACACGTGCCGATTTCTCCGACGCGATCAAGCCCGCGCCGGGGCTGGAAGGCGAACAGTGGAACGTGCTGGAAAACGTGATGGCAGGCGATACCGCGCTCTATGATGGCCATGCCATTGCCGCCGTCGCTGCCACCTCTGCCCTTGCCGCACGTGACGCGCTAAAGCTGATCGAGGTTGAGTATGAGGTGCTGCCCCATGTGACCGATGTCGATAAGGCGATGGCGCAGGATGCGCCGGTGATCCGCGAAGGCGCTGCCGATTATTCCGTGCCCGACGGGATGCACCCAAACGTGGTGCGCTATCACGAAAGCGGCCATGGCGATGTCGAGGCGGGTTTTGCCAAGGCCGATCTGGTGGTGGAGGAGCATTTCGTCACAGAGGCCACGCATCAGGGCTATATTGAACCGCACGCCTGTCTGGCCCAGCTGGGCCAGGACGGCAAAGGTGAGCTATGGTGCTGTACGCAAGGCCACTGGTATGTACAGAAGAACTGCGCGGCGCTGTTGGGGATTGAGACATCGCAGCTGCGCGTGACCGCCTCGGAAATCGGCGGCGGCTTTGGCGGCAAGACCACGGTGTTCATCGAACCTGTCGCCCTTGCCCTGTCGCGCAAGGCCAATCGCCCGGTGAAATTGGTGATGAGTCGCCCGGAAGTGTTCCGCGCGACCGGTCCCACGGCCTCGACCTCCATGGATATCAAGATCGGTATGACAGCGGATGGCATCATCACAGCTGCACAGGGCACCTTCCGCCTGCAGGGCGGTGCCTTTCCGGGTGCGCCTGCGGATATGACCGCCATGTGTGCCTTTGCGCCCTATGATCTGCAACATGTTCAGCAGGTCGGTTATGATATCATGAGCAATCGGCCCAAACAGGCCGCCTACCGGGCGCCCGGCTCGCCGATGGCGGCCTATGCGGTGGAATCTGTGATTGACGAGCTCTGCCGCAAACTGGATCTCGACCCTGTTGATGTCCGATTGAAGAACGCCGCCCGGGAGGGGACCAGAGCCTCCTATGGGCCAAAGTTCGAACGCATTGGTCTGGTCGAAACGCTGGAGGCCGCCAAAGCGCATCCGCACTACAGTGCCCCGCTGAATCCCGGTCAGGGGCGCGGGATCTCCTGCGGCTTTTGGTTCAACCATGGTGGCGAAACCTCCGTTTCGCTGTCGCTTTCAGAGGATGGCACCTGCCAGATCTCTGTTGGAACGCCCGATATCGGCGGGTCTCGTGCCTCCATGGCGCTGATGGCGGCAGAGGTTCTGGGCATTCCCTATGAGAGCATCCGTGTCACCATCGCCGATACTGCGACGCTGGGATACAATGATGTCTCCCACGGTAGCAGGGTGACCTATGCCAGTGGCCTGGCCACGATCAAGGCGGCAGAGGATGCCGTGACCAAACTCAGCAAACGCGCGGCGGCCAAATGGGGCATTCCTGAGGATGCTGTCAAATGGGAGGATGGCCACGCCGTACCCTCTGGTCCGAATGCGGGCAATTTTGACCCGCTGCCACTGGCGGAAATCACCCGCGACATGGGCCAGACCGGTGGACCTATCTCAGGCCATTTTGAAGCCACCCCCGAAGGGGCCGGTGTTTCCTTTGCCACGCATATCGTCGATGCCGAAGTTGACCCGGAAACCGGCAAAACCGCCGTGACGCGCTATACAGTCATTCAGGACGCGGGCAAGGCGATCCATCCCACCTATGTTGAAGGGCAGTTTCAGGGTGGTGCCGCACAGGGTATCGGCTGGGCGCTCAATGAGGAATATATTTACGGGGAGGATGGTCGGTTGCAGAATGCGGTCTTCCTCGACTACCGGATCCCCGTCGCCTCTGACTTGCCGATGATCGACACGGTGATTGTCGAGGTGCCAAACCCCGGCCATCCCTTTGGCGTGCGCGGTGTCGGCGAGACATCAATCTGCCCGCCTCTCGCTGCCATCGCCAATGCGGTTTCTGCGGCGGCGGGTGTGCGGCTGCATGCGCTGCCGATGTCACCACCGCGTATTCTGGCAGCCCTGGATCAGCAACGCGCCAACAACGGCTGAGGCCCGGCAAATGGCGTCTGAGCACATCACAACAGGTCAGGGCGCGGGGATGCTGCGCCTGACCGTTCACCTTTGGTCTGGATTGCGGCGTTTTGCCGACGGCCAAGAGGCGGTAGAGGTTGAGGCCAGTACCACTGGCACGATGATTGCTGCTTTGAAGTCCACCTACCCCGCGCTCACCCCGGCCTTGGACGCAGGCGTATCCGTCGCTGTGGATGGCCGCATCATCGCAGCCAGTTTGGATGAACCGCTCGCCCCTGAGAATGAAATATATCTGATGCAGAGACTACGCGGCGGCTAGGCGTGCAAGATGATTGCACTTTATCGCCAATGCGCTAGGACAACATCCAACGGCGGCGCTGGGCTCGCCATCAACGGAGGACCCCACGTGAAAATCAACGGCACGCATTATCGTTCGCTCTGGTGGGATGAGGATCAATCGGTCCTGATGATCATTGATCAACGCTGGTTGCCGCATGAATTTCGCATCCAGCCCGTTGCTACATTGGACGAGTTTGCCACCGCGATTGTCGAGATGCGGGTGCGTGGTGCGCCGCTGATCGGAGCCACGGCCGCCTATGGTATGGCGCTGGCAGCGGATCTGGATCCGTCCGACAACGCATTGAAGGCCGCCTGGGAACAGCTCAATGCCACCCGCCCCACCGCGATCAACCTGCGCTGGGCGCTGAACCGATGCATGGAGACGCTGATCCCTCTGCCTGAGGAAGACCGCGCCAAGGCGGCGCTGAAGCTTGCCCATGCCATCGCCGATGAGGATGTCGAAATCAACCGACGCATCGGAACCTACGGGCTGACGCTGATCCGTGATATCGCGGCCAAGAAACCTGCAGGTGAGCCAGTGCGCCTGCTGACCCATTGCAATGCCGGCTGGATCGCCACTGTTGACTGGGGCACGGCCACCAGCCCGATGTATCAGGCGCATGATGCCGGTATCCCCATCCACGTCTGGGTCGATGAGACCCGCCCGCGCAATCAGGGTGCGCTGACCGCCTGGGAACTGGGCAGCCATGGTATTAGCCACAGCTACATCACGGACAATGCCGGGGGCCATCTGATGCAGCACGGGCAGGTTGATCTGGTGATCACCGGCACTGATCGCACCACCCGTCAGGGCGATGTCTGCAACAAGATCGGGACCTACCTGAAAGCGCTGGCCGCGCATGACAACGGGGTGCCCTTCTACGTTGCCCTGCCCTCTCCCACCATCGACTGGACAGTGACTGATGGCGTTGCTGAAATCCCGATCGAGGACCGCGACAGCCGCGAGGTGAGCCATGTCCAAGGCGTGCTTGATAGTGGTGACATGGGCCTCGCGCGCGTCACCCCCGAAGGCACCGCCTGCGGCAACCCCGCCTTTGATGTAACACCTAACCGACTGGTGACCGGGCTGATCACTGAACGTGGCATCTGCGACGCCTCTGCCGAGGGGCTGGCGGCGCTTTTCCCCGATCTCATTCGCAAGGCGGGGTGACCGTGCGATGACAAAACCCGCCCCGGATGACAGCGACACACTGCGCCAGTCGATCATTGATGCCTGCCTGGAGATGAACCGGAGTGGCATCAATCAGGGCACCTCAGGCAATATCTCGCTGCGGATCGCCGGGGGGGAGATGCTGATCACCCCATCCGGCATCCCCTACGAGGCGATGACCCCGGACATGATTGTCCGGATGCCCGTGGTCGGCAGCCCAGATCCAAATGAGGGGCAGCCTGCCCCCTCTTCTGAGTGGCAATTTCATCAGGCACTGCTCGCAGACAAGCCAGAGGCGATGGCCGTCGTCCATGCCCACCCGGTGAACTGCTGTGCCCTCGCTGTGAACCACATGCCCATCCCGGCCTGCCACTATATGGTTGCAGCATTTGGCGGGCATGACGTGCCGCTGGCAGAATATGCGCTGTTCGGCACGACCGAATTATCAGCCCATGTGGTTGCGGCAATGGCGGACCGCGAGGGGTGCCTGATGGCGAACCATGGCGCCATCTGCACAGGCGACACACTGGCGCGCGCCATGTGGCGGATGGCCGAGCTGGAGCATTTGGCGGCAACTTATATTCGCGCGCGCAGCATTGGCACGCCAAGGCTGCTTAGCCCGACGCAGATGGACGAGGCGCTGGCGGCGTTTGCGAGCTATGGCTTGAAACGGGATTGAAGTCCCGACTCGCATTCGCGCGTTAATCGAACATCTTCCCGGCCCGGTCGAGCGATCCTCGGACAGGGCGACCCGCCCCTTCCTGCATCCCGCTGGTCAGACGCTACTTTTTGGGCGTTGCTCTGACTTATCTTTAAAACCAGCGTAAATTCCCTTGCGTTAGCGCAAAAGATACGACCTCATATCAGGGAATTAGGAAGTAAAATGACTGATCCTCTGATTTTCGACGGCCACAACGATCTTTTGCTGCAATTGCACAATCGCGATGTTTCTCCCGGCAAAGACGGGTTTCAGGGTGATGGCGGGCGGCAAATTGACCTTACCAAAGCGCGCCACGGCGGCTTTAGCGGCGGCTTCTTTGCCATCTATGTGCCTGATGTTGTCAACATCGATATGCACGACAAGATGTCGTCGGACAGCTATGACCTGCCCTTGTCCCAAGAAATCAGCTGGTCCGAAGCCGCCCCCGTGGCCCTGTCACAAGCGGCAATCCTGTTTCAGCTGGAACGCGATGGCGCGCTGAAAATCTGTCGTAGCACGAATGATATTCGCAATTGTCTCGCAAATGGCGTGATGGCGGCGGTTCTGCATATGGAGGGGGCTGAGGCAATTGACCCGGATTTCCATATGCTTGAGGTGCTCTATCAGGCGGGCTTACGCTCTCTCGGCCCGGTCTGGAGCCGCCCGACCCGGTTTGGCCATGGTGTGCCGTTCCGCTTTCCAGGGTCACCCGATACCGGGCCAGGTCTGACGGCTGATGGCAAACGGCTGGTGCAGCGCTGCAATCAGCTGGGGGTGATGATCGACCTGTCCCACCTGAATGAGGCCGGGTTCTGGGATGTTGCGGAGCTGAGTGGCGCGCCGCTGGTGGCCACACATTCCAACGCTCATGCTTTGACGCCCCACAGCCGCAACCTGACCGATCGCCAGCTGCACGCCATCCGTGATAGCGATGGGATGGTTGGTCTCAACTTTGCCGTGGCCTTCCTGCGGGAAGATGGCCGCATGGATGCTGATACACCGCTTGATCGCGTGCTGCGCCATATCGACCACTTGGTTACCCATCTGGGAGAGGATCGTGTTGGGTTCGGCTCGGATTTTGATGGCGCCACAGTGCCACAGGACATCGAAACCGTGGCGGGCCTCCCGGCCCTTCGTGCCGCCTTGCGCCAGCACGGAATCAACGGTTCTTTGATGAAGAAACTGTGCCACGACAATTGGTTGCGGGTCCTTGATGCCACCTGGCAATACCCAGCCAAGAACGCAGGCCCGTAATCGCGCCCGTTTTAGACCCAAACAACAACAAGACGCTGACAACAGCGCGATATTCCAAGATTAAAAACACGATAGGGAGTTAAAAATGAAAACCATTCAAACCCTTCTTGGCACCGCCGCGCTGGGGCTGGCGATTGGCCTCACCCCGATGGCCACGATGGCAGAAACACCGGCCAATATGCTGGTCATTGCCAACCGTATTGATGATATCACCACACTGGATCCGGCGCAGAGTTTTGAGTTTGCAGGCGCAGATGTGATCCGCAATATCTATGGCAAACTGGTCAACTTTGACCCGTCCGATCTGGACGCAGGCTACCAGCCGGATCTGGCCGAAAGCTGGACCGTCTCTGAGGATGGCCGCACCATCACCTTCACCATGCGCGACGGCGTGACCTTCCAGTCCGGCAACCCGGTCCGCGCTGAGGATGCGGCGTTCTCGCTGAAGCGCGCGGTTCTTCTGAACAAGACGCCGTCCTTCATCATTACGCAGTTTGGCTTTACGCCCGAAAACGTCGATGACACCATCAAGGTCGACGGCAATACGCTGTCGATCACAACGGACAAGCGCTATGCGACATCCTTTGTCCTGAACTGCCTGACCGCCACGATTGGCGCGATCGTTGACAAGGAATTGGTCATGGCCAATGAAGTCGACGGCGATATGGGCAACAAGTGGTTGACCACCAATTCTGCAGGTTCCGGCCCTTACAGTCTTGCCAGCTGGAAGCCGAAGGAAAGCGTCACCCTGAGCGCCAGCCCGTCTTATTACGGCGGCGAGGCAGCAATGAAGCGCGTTATCGTGCGCCACGTTCAGGAAAGCGCCACCCAGCGTCTGATGCTGGAACGTGGCGACATTGACGTGGCCCGCGACCTGACACCGTCGGATGTGGACGGTCTGGAGGGTGTGGACGGTGTCGAGGTGCTGCGCGAAATGCGGGGCCGCCTGATGTATGTCTCCTTCAATCAGAAACATCCGGAGCTGTCCAAACCTCAGGTCCGTCAGGCGCTGAAATATCTGATCGACTATGACGGCATGGAAAACAGCTTCCTCAAGAACTGGTATGTCGGCCATCAGAACTTCTTGCCCAAGACGTATCTCGGCGCGGTGGATGAAAACCCATTCTCCTTCGATGTCGAAAAGGCCAAGGCATTGTTGGCTGAGGCCGGTGTCGAAAATCTGGAGCTGACCGTCGGTGTGCGCGAGGCACAAGAGCGTCTGGAAATTGCACAGTCGCTGCAGAACACGTTCGCGCAGGCGGGAATCACGCTCAACCTTGAGGTTGGCACGGGCAAGCAGATCCTGGGCAAATACCGCGCACGCGAGTTGGATATCTATCTGGGCGCATGGGGCCCGGACTATCCCGATCCGCATACCAACGCAGGCACCTTTGCCTATAATCCTGACAATTCGGACGAAGCCAATGCAACCGGTCTTCTGGCCTGGCGCAATGGTTGGGACACTGGCGGGCTGACTGAAAAGGTTGCGGCTGCTGTGGTCGAAGGCGACACCGAGAAGCGCGCGGAAATGTACCACGAGATCCAGGCGCAGTTCCGCGACACTGCTCCCTTTGCCGTCATGTTCCAGCTGATCGAACAGGCTGGCATGGCCGACAATGTCGAAGGGCTGAGCCTCGGCGGGGCCATTACCTCGGCCGCGTACTGGGACGTGACCAAGTAAAATGGCGAATTTCGCAACAGAAACGGAGCGGCGGCCTTGGCTGCCTCTCCCCCCTTGGGCGCGCGGCACACTGGTGACGCTGTCGTCCATCGCGGTCACAATGCTGGGCCTCTTATTTGTGACCTTCCTGATCGGTCGGGTGATGCCCATTGATCCGGTGCTGGCCATCGTCGGCGAACGCGCCACGGAGGAGCAGTATAACGCCGCCTATCGAGAGCTGGGCCTCGACCGGTCGCTGGCGGTGCAATTTTTCTATTATGTCACCGATGTCCTGCGGGGCGATTTCGGCACCTCATTGCTGACAGCACGCGATGTGTCCACCGATATTGCCCGTGTGTTCCCGGCGACGTTTGAGCTGGCCACCATTGGCATTTTCTTCGGCTGTATCCTTGGCGTGCCACTGGGCGTCATCGCCGCTGTGCGCCGGGGGAGCTGGATTGACCAGATTGCCCGTGTGATTGCGCTGGTCGGATATTCCATGCCCATTTTCTGGCTCGGCCTGATGGGGCTATTGCTGTTTTACGGTATCCTGGGCTGGGTCGGTGGGCCGGGCCGTCAGGGGATATTCTATGAGGATATGATCCCGTCAGTCACCGGGATGATCCTGCTGGACTCGCTGATTGCCGGCGACTGGGGCGCGTTTCGCGATGCGTTCTCACATATCGTGCTGCCTGCCGCGCTGCTGGGGTACTACAGCCTTGCCTATATCAGCCGCATGACGCGGTCCTTCATGCTTGAGCAGCTTTCGGCGGAATATGTCACCACCGCCCGCGTTAAGGGTATGAGCGAATGGGCCGTGGTCTGGACGCATGCATTTCGCAATATCCGCGTGCAGCTGATCACCGTGATCGCGCTCAGCTATGCCAATCTGCTTGAGGGATCGGTTCTGACCGAGATCATTTTTTCCTGGCCGGGAATTGGCAGCTATATCACCACCGCACTTTTGTCCGCTGACATGAACGCAGTTCTGGGCGGCACCGTTGTTGTTGGGTTGGTGTTCATCTGCCTCAACATCTTCTCCGACCTTCTCTACAAAGTTTTTGATCCGAGGTCGAAATGAGCATGTCTTCGCAAACCCCGGCCCCAAAGCAGGGCCTGCGCGCGTGGCTGCTGACTGATACGCCGACATCACGTCGTCAGGCGCGGCTGGCCGCGCTCTATCAGGGCTGGCTTTCGTTGCGGCAGAACCATATGGCCATGGTTGGCCTTGGCATTCTGATCCTGCTGATTTCCATCGCGCTACTGGCACCGGTGATCGCACCGCATGACCCTTATGTGCAGAACCTCGCCAACCGGCTGCAACCGCTTGGCAGTGAGGGGCATATTCTGGGCACGGATTCCCTTGGTCGTGACATCCTCAGCCGCTTGATCCACGGTGCCCGCATCACGCTTTATATCGTCGCATTGGTTGCAATGATTGCGCCGATTGCGGGGCTTCTCGTGGGGACGGTCTCGGGCTATGTCGGTGGCTGGGCCGATATCATCCTGATGCGGATCACTGATATCTTCCTCGCCTTTCCAAGGCTGGTTCTGGCGCTGGCCTTTGTGGCCGCCCTTGGCGCCGGGATTGAAAACGCCGTGCTGGCGATCTCTCTTACCGCTTGGCCGCCCTATGCGCGGATGGCGCGGGCAGAGACGCTGACGATCCGGTCCTCAGACTATATCAGCGCGATCCGACTGCAAGGCGCAGGTCCGCTGCGGATCATTATCAAGCATATCTGGCCACTGTGCGTGTCTTCGCTGATTGTGCGGGTGACACTGGATATGGCCGGCATCATTCTGGCCGCGGCTGGCCTCGGCTTCCTGGGTCTGGGGGCACAGCCGCCCAGCCCGGAATGGGGTGCGATGATTTCCGAAGGGCGCCGGTTTATTCTGGATCACTGGTGGGTTGCCACCATGCCCGGTCTCGCCATCTTTGCGGTCTCGCTGGCTTTCAACCTGCTGGGCGATGGCCTGCGTGATGTATTGGACCCGAAGGACAGCGCCTCATGAGCACGCTATTGGATGTAGAAAACCTCTGGGTGCGCTTTCCCACCCGCAACGGTATCTTTGATGCCGTGCGCGGCGTGTCGTTCTCGCTTGGGCGTGAGCGGCTTGGGATTGTTGGCGAAAGCGGGTCGGGAAAATCCATGACCGGTCGTGCCATCCTTCGCTTGATCCGTCATCCTGGCATTGTTGAGGCCGATCACATCAATCTGCATGGTGAAAATCTTCTGGCCAAATCAGAGCGCGAGATGCGCAATGTGCGCGGCGAGCAGATCTCCATGGTGATGCAGGATCCGAAATTCTCGCTCAACCCGGTGATGACCATTGGCAATCAGCTGATCGAAGCGCACCGCCTGCACAGCAAATCCACCAAGGCCGAGGCCTATGCCAAAGCACTGGAAATGCTGGAGGCCGTGTCGATCCGCGACCCGGAACGGGTGATGACCGCCTACCCGCATGAGATGTCGGGCGGTATGGGCCAGCGGATCATGATCGCTATGATGCTGATCCCCAGCCCCGAAATTCTGATCGCGGATGAGCCGACCTCGGCGCTGGATGTCTCGGTACAGGGGCAGGTGCTGTCGATCATGGATCGGCTGGTGAAGGAACGCGGCATGGGGCTGATCTTTATCAGCCACGATCTGAACCTTGTCTCGCAATTCTGCGACCGCGTGCTGATCATGTATGCGGGTCGCATCGTCGAGGTCTGCGACGCCAATCGCCTGCATGAGGCCCAGCACCCCTATACCAAGGGATTGTTGGGCAGCCTGCCCCGATTTGACGCACCGCGTCCACGGCTGGAGGTCCTGCAACGTGATCCCGCCTGGCGAGATGCCCCCAGCGTGGAGGGACGGTGATGACAACCGCCTTGGAAATCAACAATCTGAACGTCTATTTTGGCGACCGCGGCGCGCTGGTCCATGCCGTCAAAGCGGCCTCTCTCCGCGTTGAGACAGGTGCCAGCTTTGGCCTTGTCGGGGAGAGCGGATCGGGAAAATCCACTATTCTGAAAGCCATCACCGGACTTGCGCCGCAATGGAACGGTGAAATCTCGGTCGAAGGCACCCGACTTGGCCCCACCCGCGACCGGGAGTTCTATAAGACCGTTCAGATGGTGTTTCAGGATCCCTATGCCTCGCTCCATCCGCGCCAGTCGGTGGATCAGGTGTTGTCGGAGACGCTGCACCTGCACGGGTTTCGCGATATCGACGATCGGGTCGATCAATTGCTAAAAGACGTGGGTCTCGGCCCGGCCTTCCGCTTTCGCTATCCGCATCAGCTGTCGGGAGGACAACGCCAGCGCGTCGCCATTGCCCGCGCCTTGGCACCACAACCGGATATCTTGCTGCTGGATGAGCCGACCTCAGCGCTGGATGTTTCTGTTCAGGCAGAAATTCTGAACCTTCTCAGTGATTTGCGTGCCGAACATGGGCTGACCTTTGTGATGGTTTCCCATGATCTCGCGGTGGTGGCGCATATGTGCGACCAAGCAGCAGTGATGCAGCATGGCAAGATCGTTGAGGTGCTCAGCATTGAGGCGATGCGTGCGGGCAGGACACAGCATCCCTATACCCAAACGCTGCTTGAGGCCTCGGCAAATCGTGTCGCCTGACCTGATGCCGATGCCTACAGGGCGGATGATCGCCGCAGTAACCTGAGATTAAGGCTGCTATAGTAGGCTAGGCGCGCGTTTGAACAAGGATGCGCGCCATGGTGGCCACTCCGACCCCGTATTCGCTGCCCGGATCGGATCCGGCCCCCGGTTTTGCGGCCGCCTCCACTGGCGTGCTGCACGATGTGACCTATTCGCGGGTCGGTGGCCAGACCATCCAGCTGGGCGAACTGCTGGGTGCACTCAGCCATGCGCTAGATCTCACCGAAGGTCAGCCAGAGGGGCATTGCGTCCGCTGCTGTTGGATTGGCATGCAGGTGGCAGATTACCTGCATCTGTCGCAGCAGGAGCGCGCGGATCTGTACTTTACGCTTCTGCTCAAGGATCTGGGATGCAGCTCCAACGCCGCCCGGATCTGCGCGCTCTACCGAACCGATGATCTCACCTTTAAGCGCAACTTCAAATTTGTCGATGGCACGACCCGGCAAAAGCTGGATTTCGTGCTGCGCCACACCGGTCAGGGGGACGGCCGTCTGAAGCGGCTGAAAACCGTCACTGGCGTGATTGGCCGCAGTGGCAGTCTGGCCACTGAACTGATCCAGACCCGCTGTGACAGGGGCGCAGAAATCGCCCGGCTGATGCGCTTCTCGGAACAGGTTGCCAATGGGATTGCCGGTCTGGACGAGCATTGGAATGGTGGCGGCCATCCGGCCGGAACCAGCCAAAAGGAGATTCCGCTGTTCTCCCGTATCGCGCTTATGGCGCAGGTCACGGATGTGTTCACGCTACAGCTCGGCTCCGGCGCCGCGGCGGATGAACTGGAAACCCGCGCAGGCAGCTGGTTCGATCCGGAGCTGGTGCCCATCTTTACCCGCGTGATCCGCGCGCCCGGATTTTACGACAGGCTAACCAGCAACAGGCTGGAGACCAGCGTGTTCTCTGATCGCGCAGCACGGGTGAGCATGCCCGTCGATGACGACTATCTGGATGAGGTTTCTTACGCCTTTTCAAAGGTGATCGATGCCAAAAGTCCTTTCACATATGGCCATTCCGAACGGGTCGCACATTACACAGATATGATCTGTGAGGCGCTCGGTTTTGACCTGCCTCATCGGCGCTGGATGGTCCGTGCCGGGCTTCTGCATGATCTGGGTAAGTTAGGCGTGTCCAACGCGATTCTGGATAAACCCGGCCGTCTGAACGATCAGGATATGGAGCAGGTGAAACTGCACCCAGTTCTGGGTCATGACATATTGCGACGGATTTCGGTTTTCGAAGATGTCGCAGAAGTGGTGGCGGCGCATCACGAACGGCTGGATGGGACCGGCTATCCGCACGGCCTCGGAGCGGCGGATCTGACAGTTGAAATGCGCATCCTCACCGTCGCTGATATTTTTGACGCGATGACTGCGGATCGTCCCTATCGTTCGGCATTGCCGCTGGAGAAGGCATTTGCAGTTATGGACGACATGCAGGGCACAGCCATCGACCCGAAGATCTACCACGCCCTGAAAGACGCCATCGCAGCGAGCCCATGGCCCGCCCGCGAAACGCGCCCATTCTCGCCCAGATACTGACGTTTCCGCGAATGCGCGGTCTTCTGACTGTGAGAGATACGCATGCAGATGTGACGCGGCCGGGCTCCAGCCATGCGCATCGGAAGGAGACTCAGACATCTGCAGTTGTAGCGCTTGCTCTCATCCCTGCGCGATTACAGCGAAAGTGTTCGCCCTCGCCGCCGGCGAAGTTGCCCGGCGGCGAGGCAGTTGCCGGGCTTGGGTTCTGCTTCCGAGGATGTCGAAAAGAAGAAGGGGCCGCGCGACGCAATCGCACAGCCCCTTGAAACCCTTGGTACCCAAGGCCGGACTCGAACCGGCACGCCCGCAAAGGCGGGGGATTTTGAATCCCCTGCGTCTACCATTCCGCCACTTGGGCCTCTGTCCTGTTCCTACCCAAGGCGGTCGCGGAGGTCCATAGGCAAATCGCGCCCGAAGTGGTGAAAAATGCACCTGAAGTCTGAACGACGTTTGGGCGCCTCATGAGGCCATGGTGGTTGACCCGCCCGCCCCCACGTGGCACCGCTCTCATCGGATTGCCAAGGAGAGCCCCGAGGATGTTGCGCGCGCTGTATGACCGAACTATGGCTCTGGCCGATCATCCCAAGGCGCTGTGGTGCCTCGCGGGTGTGGCCTTTGTTGAAAGCTCGGTTTTTCCGATCCCGCCAGATGTGTTGATGATCCCGATGATCCTCGCCCGCCCCTCTCGGGCTTGGCTGATCGCATTGGTGGCGCTGGTGGCTTCGGTCGCGGGGGGATTGCTGGGCTACGCGATCGGTGCGTTTTTTTACGACAGCATCGGTCAACCGGTGCTTGCTGCCATGGGCAAGGCGGATGCGATGGCGGAATTCAATCAGCGCTTCAATGATTTTGGGTTTTGGGCCGTGCTGATCGCGGGCATCACACCCTTCCCCTATAAAGTGATCACAATAATGTCAGGCTGGACCGGAATGCCCATCGCAACCTTTGTTGCGACCTCCATTCTGGCGCGTGCTATGAGGTTTTTCATCGTTGCGGGGCTTCTGTGGCAATTCGGCGCGCCCATCCGCGACTTTATTGAACGGCATCTGGGCCTTGTCTTCACGATCTTTGTCGTGTTGTTGTTTGGCGGGTTTTTCGCACTAAAGGTCTTGTAAACATGAGCCGATTTCTCATTCTGATTGCCACCGCTGGCTCAGCTGCGCTTCTGCTGGGGGCCTTCGGGTTCCAGTATCTGGGCGAGATGCCGCCGTGTAAGCTGTGCATCTGGCAGCGTTACCCGCATGGCGCCGCGATTTTGATTGGGGTGCTGGCCCTGATGGTGCCAATGGTGATCCTGCCCTATCTCGGCGCGCTGGCTGCGCTGGCCACAGCGGGTATCGGTGCTTATCACAGCGGTGTTGAGCGTGGCTGGTGGGAAGGTCCGAATTCCTGCACCTCCGGCCCGATTGGCAACCTCAGCGGCGAGGATCTGATGCAGCAAATCATGTCGGCACCTCTGGTGCGCTGCGACGATGTACCATGGGAGCTGTTCAGCCTCTCAATGGCCAGCTGGAATGCGATTGCCTCGCTTTTTCTGGCCGTACTTTGGGTCGCTGCAGCCAACCACATGCGCAAGAACCGGATCTGACAGGAACACAGATGCTGGGCGCCACAATCGATCGGCCTGGCGTTGCCCGAATTAGCTGTCCTTTTTTGTGGCAAGCAGGAGGTTGGTTTCGCTGCTGACCACCCCTTCGAATGTGCGGATCTTGGCAAGGGCGGCATCCAGGGTTTCGAGCGTTTCGGTGCCCAGCTCAATAATCAGATCCCAGCGCCCGTTTGTCGTGTGGATCGCCCGCACCTCTGGCAGCCCCTGAAGCTGCCGGGTGATCCGGCTGGTACCACGGCCTTCAATGCCGATCATCATCAGCCCGCGCACCGGATCGCGTAGGACATCCTCTTTCAGTACAACAGAAAACCCAAGGATATCACCTTTGGTCTGCAACCGTTCGATCCGGGCCCGGACGGTGGTCCGCGACAGGTTCAGCTGCAACGCCAGATCCGACAGGGATGCGCGTGCATTATGACGTAGCGCAGCAATCAGGCGCTCATCCGTTTTGTCCAATTTAACCTCCGACTTGATTATTTGCCCTACTATATGGGCGATTTGATCGCTGGAATCCACCTCAAATCGGAGGTTTCTAAGAGTATCTACAGTTCGCAGAGGAGATATGCGCGTGACATCCAAGACCTGTATTCTGATCGGCGCCCCGGTGGACAGCGGCAAGCGACGCGCCGGATGCCTGATGGGGCCGGATGCCTATCGCACCGCCGGTCTGGGGCGCGCAATTGAAAGTCTGGGTCACAAGGTGATCGATCAGGGCAATCTGCGTCCTGCCACCCATGAACCCGATACCAACGACGGTCTGGTCTTTGCCCGCAATGAAACGATCGGCTGGACCAATCGCCTGATCCGCGCCGCCGAAGAGGCGATGAAAGATGGCCTGCCGATCTTCCTTGGTGGCGACCATTCGCTGTCCTTGGGATCGGTTGTTGGCGTGGCCAACCACGCGGCCAAGGAAGGCCGCCCGCAATTCGTGCTGTGGCTTGATGCGCATACCGATTTCCATACGCCTGCAACCTCTGACAGCGGCAATCTACACGGGACGCCAGTGGGCTATTTCACCGGGCGCCCTGATTTTGCAGGCTTTCCCGAGGTTGCCAATCCGGTCCCGCAAGAAAACGTCTGCATGATTGGCCTGCGTTCCGTGGATACCCCGGAACGCCTCGCGCTTGAGGCCAGCGATATTCACCGTCATGACATGCGTGACATCGACGAAAATGGAATTGCCGGTCCGCTCTCTGCCTTTCTCCAGCGGGTCAAAGATGCCAACGGAATGCTGCATGTCTCGCTCGATGTTGATTTTCTGGATCCGTCTGTAGCCCCCGCAGTCGGCACCACCGTGCCCGGCGGCGCCACAGTACGCGAGGGTCATCTGGTTTGCGAAATGCTGCATGATTCCGGCCTGATGACCTCGCTGGATCTGGTGGAGCTGAACCCGTTTCTGGATGAGCGCGGTCGTACCGCGCATCTGATGGTGGATCTCTGCGCTTCGGCCCTTGGTCGCCGCGTCTTTGACCGCCCGACACGGAGCTATCAATGAGCCAGCTTCAGGCCCCCGGTGCGGTGGTGATGATCCGACCGCATCATTTCTGCTCCAATCCGGAGACGCGCGACGATAATGCGTTTCAGACCCTTGCGCGTGAGACTGCCGATGTCACCTCGGCCCAGGCATTGGCTGAATTCGACGCAGCTGTTGCAGCGCTGCGCGGCGCAGGTGTGAACGTGCATGTGTTTGACGACATAAGCACAGAGACCCCGGACAGCGTCTTCCCCAACAACTGGTTTTCGACCCATGCCGGCGGCCATGTTGCGGTCTACCCGATGTATGCGGCCAACCGGCGCAAGGAACGCCGTTGGGATGTGATCGAACTGCTGAAGCGGGACTACCGCGTTCAGGATGTGATCGACTATTCCGGGCTGGAACAGGACGGGCTGGCGCTCGAAGGTACCGGCGCCATGGTGCTCGATCATATCGGACGCATCGCCTATACCGTGAAATCCAACCGTGCCGATCCGGTGCTGCTGGAACGCTTCTGCACCCATTTCAACTTTGAACCGATGGTGTTTGAAGCGCGGGACGCGCAGGGGCGTGATGTCTATCACACCAATGTTCTGATGGGCATCGGCACGGATTATGCGCTGATCTGCCTTGATATGATCACCGATCCAACGCGTCGGGCCGAAGTTGCCGCGCGGCTGGAGGAAACCGGACGCCGGGTGATTGATCTTACGCCCGAACAGATCGCCGGATTTGCGGGCAATGCGCTGGAGCTGACCGGGCACAGCCGCTTGCTGGCGCTGTCCTCGCGTGCGGCAGAGGTGCTGCGCGCGGACCAAATTGCCATAATTGAGCGCAGTGCGACCCTGCTGCCGCTCACCATTCCCACTATTGAAACCGCTGGCGGGTCGGTGCGCTGCATGCTGGCAGCCATCCACCTCAGCCCCCGTGAAAGGACCCAGTCATGACCCAACCCTCGGACAAGGCACTTGTGCCTTTTGTCAGCGTCGACAATATGATGCGCCTCATTCATCATGTTGGAATTGACACCGTGATGAAAGATCTGGCCACCTATATCGAAGAAGATTTTAAACGCTGGGAGCTGTTTGACAAAACGCCGCGCGTGGCCAGCCACTCCGATGTGGGCGTGATTGAGTTGATGCCAACCTCCGACGGCGAGGCGTATGGCTTCAAATATGTAAACGGCCACCCGAAAAACACCTCTGAGGGGCTGCAGACAGTCACTGCCTTTGGCCTCTTGGCGGATGTCTATACCGGCTATCCGGTGCTGCTGACCGAGATGACGATCCTGACCGCATTACGCACCGCTGCGACCTCGGCTATGGTGGCAAAGCATCTGGCCCCCAAAGGGGCGACGACGATGGCGATGATCGGCAATGGCGCCCAGTCAGAATTCCAGTCACTGGCGATGCAGGCGATCTGCGGGCTGAAATCCGTGCGGCTTTATGATGTTGATCCGGCTGCAACCGCGAAATGCGCGGCGAACCTGAAGACCAGCGGGCTGGACGTTGTGGCCTGCAAGACGCCGGAAGAGGCCATCGAGGGCGCGCAGATCCTGACCACCTGCACCGCCGACAAGCAATATGCCACGATCCTGACCGACAACATGGTCGGAAGCGGTGTCCACATCAACGCCATCGGCGGAGATTGCCCCGGCAAAACGGAGCTTGCACCGGGCATCCTGTCCCGCTCTGACGTGTTTGTGGAATTCCCGCCCCAGACCCGGATCGAAGGCGAGATCCAACAGATGCCTGAGGATTTTGAAGTCACCGAGCTGTGGCAGGTGATCCTGGGCCAGAAACCCGGTCGCCGCGATGACAAGCAGATCACCCTGTTCGACAGCGTCGGTTTTGCGATCGAGGATTTCTCGGCCCTGCGCTACATCCGCGACCGGATCAAGGATACGGATTTCTTCCTTGAGTTGGATATGCTGGCCGACCCTGACGATCCGCGCGATCTCTTTGGCATGGTGCAACGCGCCAAGGGCTGAGATTTCGGGATATAGACAACCAAAAGCCCCGACAGCTTTGCTAATCGGGGCTTTTTTTATGGATAAATCTGTTGTGGTTTCTCAGCTGTCCAATTCGCTGTCCCAATAGAGAAAGTCCATCCAGGTCTGGTGCAGCTCTGGTTTGGGACGCGGCAGGCGCCGGGCAATGGCGTCCAGCTCATGCGGACTGGGGGCAAAGGGTTTGCGGCGCAGTTTCAGCCCGACCTGCTGTGGCTTCAGATTGCCTTTGCGCAGGTTATCGGCACTGCAACAGGCCACGATATTGGTCCAGGAAGATGCGCCGCCTTTGCTGCGGGGGATGACATGGTCAAATGTCAGATCTTTGGCGGCAAACCGCTTGCCGCAATACTGGCAGCAGAACTCATCGCGCAGGAAGACGTTATAGCGGGTAAAGGCGACTTTCTTACGCTTGCGATAGCGTTTTAGGGCGACAACAGAAGGGACTTCGAAGGATTGCGAGGCAGAATGCACCTCGACATCTTCGTAGGTTTTGACCTGGATCACACGCTCCTGATGAACGGCGACAAAGGCATCCTGCCAATTGCAGACAGACAGCGGTGCCCAACTGAGCGGCTGCATATCTGCGTTCAGAATCAAGGTTCTGAGATTGCCAACGGCGACGGTCATACTGCACCTCCTCGTTTCAATGGCCTGGACCTGCGCCAAGGTCCCGGCCATCGACCACCACCCTGCCCCCGCGCACGGGCCGACACAGCGGTGGTTTCAGAAAAAACAAAAGCGCGTGGAGCCCACGCGCTTGTCTTTGGATCAGTCATATGAATCTCAGCATACTGCGGGCGAACCGACAGAGGGCTTCGATGCGGCCAGACGGGTATTCGCAGACCGATCAGCGGACGCATCCCCTTGTTGCAGCAGCTCACAGGCTCACCATGGGCGACGGCTGTACACCCATCTGAAATCTGTTGCTGGTGTATCTGCATGTTCTGCAACGGCTCTACCGCCCTGTCTGCCTGTGTTCCGACATCAGAGCGGGGAACCCGCCCCTGCTTTGAATTAACTATATATCGTGGCTTGCAACTGGCAAGCCCCCATTATCAATGATTCTGACACGGCCTCGGACCAGCTTTCTGATCGATCACTAGGATGCTTCCATGACAGCAGCATGACGGCCAGACGCTGATCTGCACCCGGCCAAACCACGCTGGAGGCGCTCGTCACCCTTGCCACTCAGCAAAGCGCTGCCTATTGCAGGCTGATGACCAGATTGATCCGCTTCAACAAACCCTATGATGTCCTGCCCCAGTTCACCGATCGTGGCAGCGACAGCAGTCCGCGTGCGACGCTCAGCGACTGGATTGATCTGCCGGGGGTTTACCCTGCGGGGCGGTTGGACCGTGACAGCGAGGGGCTGATGCTGCTGACCGATCATGGGCGTTTGCAGGCGTGGATTTCGGACCCGCAGCATAAGATGCCGAAAACCTATTGGGTACAGGTAGAGGGCACACCGGATGCCGCCGCCATTCAGGCGCTGGCCAGCGGCGTTGAGCTGAAAGACGGGATGACCCGCCCAGCCAAAGCCGCGTTGATTGAGGAACCGGAAGGGATCTGGGCACGCAATCCACCGATCCGGGTGCGAAAGTCCGTGCCTGACAGCTGGATCGCGCTCACCATCCGCGAAGGCCGCAACCGCCAGGTGCGGCGGATGACAGCCGCTGTCGGCCACCCGACCCTGCGCCTCATCCGGGCGGCGATTGGGATCTGGACGCTGGACGGCTTGTCCCCCGGCACTTGGGAGGATCTGGAGGCGCCAACTATTCCCGGTCCACCAAAACCCAAACCCGCGCCAAACCGGCAGGCCATTGCCCGGCGCAAGGCCGCCGCGTCAAAGCCCGCTCGACCGGAGCCGGATGCAGGCTTAAAACTGCGGAAACCAAGAAAGCCGCGCAAGCGTTAAGCTGCGCGGCTGGTGTTGTTTTCTGATCCTGCTGCAACCGGAACCGGTCGCAGTGGTGTCACAGGCTCAGCTTGTCGCGCATGAAGGCAAGCGCCACGCTCAGACCGTCGGGGGCAATGCCGTGGCCTGTGCCCTTCATGATATGGGCGAAGACATCCTGAAACCCGGCCTCCCCCAGCGCTTCTGCGGCTTCGGGCAGTGATTGCGGCGGCACCACATCGTCAGCATCGCCATGCACCAGCAGCACCGGCATTTTTGAGACCACCTCATCCTTTAGCGTCTCCGGCGAGAGCAGCCGCCCGGAGAAGGCGACGATCCCCGCCACCGCATCTTCACGGCGGGGTGCGACATGCAGGCTCATCATCGTGCCTTGGGAGAATCCAAACAGCACCACTTGCTCGGGCAGCACATCTTCATCCACCATCAACGCATCCAGAAACGCGTTCAGATCCTCGATGGAGGCCATCATGCCCCGCATGGATTCCTCTTCGGAGGAGCCGTCGATCCAGGGGATCGGAAACCATTGGAAGCCAAAGGGCGTGCCTGAACAACGCTCCGGCGCATCGGGCGCCACAAACAATGTATCCGGCAGGTGTTCGCCCAAGGGGTCAGCCAGCCCCAGCAGGTCGGCGCCATTGGCCCCATAGCCATGCAGAAACACCACCACGGATCGGGTCTGCCCCGACAAGGGCGCTCTGCGCTCGGCTGATAAAACTCGTGTCATCGGATCCCTTCCCTGTCCTTTGCCACCCGGTAATAGGCCCAGAGCACGCGCGCCGCAACCGACCGCCACGGCGACCATGCCTCGGCGATGCGGCGCATCGCGGCGGGTTTGGGCCGCTCTGGCAGGTCGAGCAGGATCCGCGCACCCTCCTGCAACGCCAGATCACCATGGGCAAAAACATCGGCCCGCCCAAGCGAGAACATCGCATAGATTTCCGCGGTCCAAGTGCCGATGCCCGAAACTTGCGTCAGGGTCTCAATCACCTCGGAATCCGGCAACTGGCGTAGGGCGTCGAAATCAATGCCGGCCGCAGCCAGGGCGTGGGCGTAGCGGATTTTCTGACGGCTGAGACCGACACCGCGCAGATCATCCTCGCTAGCGGCGGCAACGGCAGTGGCGGTGTCCAGCCCTGCCTCAACCATGCGGCCCCAGATCGCATTGGCAGAGGCGACGCTCACCTGCTGGCTGACAATCGCGCTGAGCAGTTCGGCAAAGCCCTCGGGTTTGCGGCGCAGGGGCAGCGGTCCGCAGAGGTCAATCGCGGCGGCAAATCGCGCGTCGTGATCGGCCAGCCAAGCTGCTCCTTCAGATACGCAGGCGTCACTGGTGATGATCCGTCCGACGTTGAATGCCCCCGCTGCATCCGGATTTTTCGATCGTGTCATGTGTCACCTCTCCTTGCGTCTTTTTCGCGCGCATAACGCACTGATGCCGCATCAATCTTGCCCTGCCGGATATTCAGGGATACGCATCTGTCATGACTGACAGCCTCCCCCTCCCCGACGACCGCATCGCCAAACGCAATGTTGTCATTCTCGTGCTTGCGCAGGCCTTTTTGGGCGCGCAGATGCCGATGATCTTCACCATTGGTGGTCTCGCAGGTCAATCGCTTGCCAGCAATGCCTGTTTCGCGACCCTGCCGATTTCGCTGATCGTCGCCGGTTCCATGCTGGCAGCAACGCCGATCTCCGCGATCATGCAGCGTTACGGGCGCAAGGCTGGATTCTTTGTCGGGGCTGCAGGCGGCACCCTTGGCGGGGTCATTGGCGCCTATGGGCTCTACCTTGGTTCCTTCCCCATCTTTCTGTTTGGCAGTTTTCTGACCGGTATCTACATGAGCGCGCAGGGCTTTTACCGCTTTGCCGCCACTGACACCGCGTCCGATGCGTTTCGACCCAAGGCAATTTCTTATGTAATGGCGGGTGGGTTGCTCTCAGCCATTATTGGCCCGCAGATCGTCAAGGCGACCAGCCAAGCCTTTGTGATCCCCTTCCTCGGCACCTATATGGCCGTGGTCGCAGTCAATGTTCTGGGCGCGATCCTGTTTCTGTTCCTCAAGATCCCCAAACCCCCGGTGCCCAGCGAGGACGCGCCCAAGGGACGCAGCCGTCTGGAGCTGCTGCGGACACCCACCATCGCCGTGGCCGTGATCTGCGCAATGGTGTCCTACGCGCTGATGAACCTGGTGATGACCTCCACCCCGCTGGCGGTTGTTGGCTGTGGCTTCACCGAAGGCAGCGCGGCTGACGTGGTGACCGCCCACGTGCTGGCGATGTATGTGCCTTCCTTCTTTACCGGTCATCTGATTGCGCGGTTCGGCGTTGAAAAGATTGTTGGCGCCGGCCTTGTGATTCTTGCCGCAGCCGGGGCTGTCGCGCTGCAGGGCGTGGATCTGGAAAATTTCTTTGTCGCCTTGGTCTTGCTGGGCATTGGCTGGAACTTTGGCTTCATTGGTGCAACCACCATGCTGGCCGGCGCACATGAGAGCTATGAGCGCGGCCGGATGCAGGGGCTGAATGATCTCTTGGTCTTTGGCGGCGTCACCTTTGCCTCGCTGGCCTCGGGCGGGCTGATGAACTGTTCAGGCGGTAGTGCGGTCGAAGGCTGGACCGCCGTGAACATGGCGATGGCGCCCTTCTTGGTGCTGGCGGGCGGCGCGCTCTTGTGGCTTGCGTTGAAACCCCGAGCTGTACGTGACATGTGATCTCCGGTTAACCCGCTGCAGAAAAACGAAAAAGACGCCAGACGGAAATCCGTCGGCGTCTTTTTTCCATCTGAAGCTCAGTGAACCTACCAGCGCCCGGTCGAGACCCGATAGATCAGGCTGGTGCGACGGCGGAATTCACTTGTTCCCAAGGCGTCATCGGCAACCCGCTGCGGCGCGGCGACGGCCTGTTGCAGGATCTTGTCCGCCTGCCAGCCTGGCAGGAGCGCCGGCAGCGAAGATGCCGCCATCGCTCCGCGATTGGCGCGGGCGTCTTTCAACGCCGCGAGGCCATCCTGGGCCAATGCCCGTACTCCCTCGGGGGTGCCATCCAGAAGCGGCACGCGCTTCTCTGCAACCAATTTGGGTATTGCGCGCAGCCAATTGGCGACCCCGACGCCATAGGCAAACCGGCGCACAAGCCTCTCATTTCGCGCGCCCAGCGTCGCCGCTGCCATCCACATGAGCGAGCCTGTGGTCTTGTCGATGTGATCCGCCAGCGCCGCTTCATCTTCAAACGGATCTCGGTAGATGTCCCAGCGCCGGGCCTCTGCCATCGCATCAATATGCACCGCGAGGTCAGGCCGCAGCACCCTGGCCAGTGGTGTCGCGACAAAATGTCGACGCACAGGGCCACCGGCGGCGATCTCGGCGCCGACGTCGCGCCACCATTGCACACGCATTTCGGCAATCATTGCCTCGGTTGAGGCCCAGGGTGCCCGTGCCAATTCCAGATTAAACGCGTAGATCGCAAACAGGGCGGCGCGCGTAGAGACTGGCGAGGCCATCACCGTGGCAAACCGGTCGGGATCGCCTTTCTGCACCAGATCGGCGCAGGCAATCAGGTCGTCATCAAATGTCGTCATCAGACGCCAACGCCCCCGGCAACGGTATCGCGTAGCAGTTTCCATCGGATCGCATCCAACAGCGCCTCAAACGACGCATCGATTATGTTGGCGCTGACACCCACCGTGGACCAGCGCCGCCCTGCGCCATCTTCACTGTCGATAATGACCCGTGTCACCGCCTCGGTGCCGCCTTGGGTGATCCGCACCTTGAAGTCGACCAACCGCATATCATCCAGCGCTTTGGAGTACTGGCCCAGATCCTTGGTCAGCGCCTTGGCCAGCGCGTTCACCGGCCCCCGGTCGCTGCCCGTTTCGTCCAGCGATTCACTCACCGACAGCAGCTTCTGCCCATCTACCTTGACGACCACAACCGCCTCAGAGAGGGAGACCATCCGGTCGTATTTGTTTTTGCGCCGTTCTACCGTGACCTTGTAGCGCTTCACCTCGAAGAAGCTTGGAAGCTGCCCCAGCTCCTCGCGCGCCAGGATCTCGAACGAGGCCTGCGCGGTATCATAGGAATACCCCTCGGCCTCACGGGTCTTGATCCGCTCCAAAATCCGCGCGAGGGCTGGATCACCGCTCTCAACACTCAGGCCCGCCTCCGAAAGGCGACGGCGCAGGTTTGACTGCCCTGCCTGATTGGACATGGGAATGATGCGCGCGTTGCCCACCAATGACGGGTCAATATGCTCATAGGTGCTGGGATCCTTCAGGATCGCGCTGGCATGCAGCCCGGCCTTATGGGCAAAGGCCGACGCACCGACATAAGCCGCCTGTTTCGTGGGCACCCGGTTCAGGATCTCATCCAGCATCCGGCTGAGCGCGGTCAGCGTACTCAAGCCCTCGTGGCTGACACCGATGTCAAACTGGTCCGCATAGGGGTGTTTCAGCAGCAGTGTGGGGATCAGTGTGGTCAGATTGGCATTGCCGCAGCGCTCCCCCAGACCGTTCAGCGTGCCTTGGATCTGCCGCGCGCCTGCATCCACAGCCGCCAGCGAGCAGGCCACCGCATTTTCGGTATCATTATGGGTGTGAATGCCCAAATGATCCCCCGGCAGTCCGGCCGCGATCACCTCCGCCACGATCCGCCCCACGTCCCCCGGCAAGGTGCCGCCATTGGTATCACACAGCACCACCCAGCGCGCGCCCGCCTCAAGCGCGGTGCGGCATGCCGCCAGCGCGTAGTCCGGGTTGTCCTTGTAGCCGTCAAAAAAATGTTCGGCATCAAACAGCGCCTCGCGCCCCTGCGCCACAAGATGCGCGATGGAGGCCCGGATATTGTCGAGGTTCTCCTCAAGCGTGATCCCCAGCGCATGGGTGACGTGATAATCATGGCTTTTGCCGACCAGACAGACCGCCGCTGTGCCCGCATTCAACACCGCCGCCAGCACATCGTCGTTTTCCGCGGAACGCCCTGCCCGTTTGGTCATGCCAAAGGCAGTCATGGTCGCGCGCGTCCGGGGGGCTGCGTCAAAGAACCCGCTGTCGGTCGGATTGGCGCCGGGCCAGCCTCCTTCGATGTAGTCCACCCCAAGCCCGTCCAGCGCCGTCGCAATCTGCACCTTCTCGATGGTCGAGAACTGCACACCCTGGGTCTGCTGCCCATCGCGCAGCGTGGTGTCATAGAGGTAAAGACGTTCTTTGGTCATGGCTGGCCTTATGGCTTGGCAAATGAGGGTGGCCCCCACCTCTGAGGGCAGTGGTCTGTTTTGGTGCTAGATCGCGTCCAGTTTGCTGGCATCGAATGAGGGGCCGGGCACCAGTTCAACGCCGGTCTTACTCATCCGGACCTCAACCCCGGCAGCAACAAAGGCCGCCTTCAGGCGGTCAACCTCGGAAAAATCCTTACTCTGCATAGCGACTTCCCGCGCATCGAATAGTTTTCTCTCATATAAGGTTAGATCAATGTTCTCACCGGCAGCCCATGTTGGAGTGTCCGCACCCATAAGACCCATGAACTTCAAACTAGCCCGCATGCTTGCAGCATCTCCGGCATGAGAAAGCTGATGCAATTCGGCAATTGCTTGGGCTGTATTTAGATCATCGGATAGTGCATTGATCACCCCAACATATGGTTCTTCATTGTCTAGGGCCGTTGCCGCAAGCTGATACCACTTACGCAGCGTTGCCTCTGCTTCCTTTGCTTTTTTGTCGGTCCAATCCATCGGCTTGCGATAGTGGGTTTGCAAAAATACCAGCCGGATCACCTCCCCCGGATACCCCTGATCCAAGAGGTCGCGCACGGTGAAAAAGTTGCCCAGTGACTTGGACATCTTCTTTCCTTCGACCTGCAGCATCTCATTGTGCAGCCAGATTTTTGCAAAATCGCCCTCAGGATGGGCACAGCAGCTTTGCGCAATTTCATTCTCGTGATGCGGGAACATCAGGTCGTTGCCGCCGCCGTGAATGTCGAAACTATCACCAAACAGCTTGTGGCTCATGGCGGAGCATTCGATATGCCAGCCCGGACGACCCCGGCCCCAGGGGCTGTCCCAACCGGGCAGCTCATCGGTGGAGGGCTTCCACAGCACGAAATCCATCGGATCGCGTTTGTTATCCGCCACTTCAACCCGCGCACCGGCAATCATATCGTCCACCGACCGGCCGGACAGCGCGCCGTAATCCTTGTAACTCTTCACCGAGAACAGCACATGACCGGCGCCGTCCGCATAGGCATGGCCCTTGGCGATCAGCTCTTTGATCATCGTTCTCATCTGCGGGATATAGGCAGTTGCGCGCGGCATATGATCCGGCTCCAGCGCGCCCAGTTCAGCCATATCCGCCAGATACCAACTGATGGTTTCCTCGGTCCGCTCCTGCACCAGCTCTTCCAGCGTGCCCGGCGCGCCTGCTTCCTTGCGGGCCAGCGCTGTTGCGTTGATCTTGTCATCCACATCGGTGAAATTGCGCGCATAGGTGACGTGATCAGTGCCGTAGACGTGGCGTAACAGGCGATATAGCACGTCAAACACCACCACCGGGCGCGCATTGCCCAAATGGGCGCGGTCATAGACTGTCGGCCCGCAGAGATAGAGGCGCACATCGTCGGGATTGATCGGGTTCAGCACCTCTTTGCCTCTGGTGCGGGTGTTGTGCAGCTTGATCGTCGTCATCACAAATCCTTCGTCTGACCGCGGCGCAATGCGCCTCTGGCCAATCTCCCAACGGGTGCCGCAGGTACGCGGCGCGCAGCGCGGGCTTAGCAACTTGTTCAAAAGAAGGGAACGACAGAAACCAGCCCGCTGACTATTTCAGCAGGTAATGCAGCAGGTAATAATGTTGCAAATCCGGTTCATAAGATTGGCATAACACAGCAAGAAAGCCCCGCCAAGCCTGCAATTCAGACTTAAGCCTCACGCCGACGCAAAACGGCGCGCCCATCGAAATGGACGCGCCGCTGTTATCACTGGGGGGCAAATCAGAACTGGTAGGAAGCCCGCAGCGATACGGTGGTCGCATCGGCGCTGATGCCGGAGCTGCCCAGATTATCGAAGTCATGCTCCAACACTTCACCACCGACAGTCCATTGGTCGGTCACGCGGTAGGCGACGCCGATACCGTAAAATTCACCGGTTTCATCACCAACAGAGGTGTCGACCTGCGCCACACCGCCAGTCACATAGGCGAGGACGGGACCAAAGTCATACCCGGCCTTCACCTTGCCGCGCATCACGGAGTCCACAGTGGCGGCACCGCCGCCCAGATCGACATCTGTAGCGTCATAGTCAATCTCACCACCCAGCACGAAGCGGCCAAAATCATAGTTATAGCCAGCGTGCACACCGTAAGAGACATCATCGCCTGACAGGCCGTTGCTGGTGTCTGCGTCCAGCTGCCCGATTTGGCCACCGATATAGGCACCGGTCCAATCACCACCGTCATTGGCAACCACGACGGGCGGTGCGGCAGGGGCTGGGGCCACGACGGGCTCTTCCAGATTGCCGGCAAAGGCTGGGGTGCTCAGGGCGGCGGCGATGGCGGCCATGGATACGATACGAGTCATCTCGACTTCTCCTTGTCTGTCTTTCGACATGTGTCTTTTCAAAGACGCGCTACTCTCGCGTCTGCCCCTCCTAAAGAAGATCGACAGCGGTTTTGTTCCAGACCCCGTCGAGTTTTTCCGAATTTCTGCGCATTATTTGGCCCAAAATAGGGGCGTGAGGCAGGTTCCTGCCGATTGATTTCGGGCGTCTAATCGCCGATTGGCAAATCCGCGCCGGTGCCTTGCCGGACCGGCCAACCACCGCTCATCTGGCTTCTGAAACCGGGGCCGTCATGCAACTCTTGATCTGCCCATTGCGCCAGTCGCGCGACGATGGATGAGACGCTGCGAAGTGATGGCCAGATCTAGGTGTGTTTGGACACTAGCCCCAAGAGGTCGATCCCGGCAGCCACGCCTATTGACGGATGGTGAGAGGGGGGGCGTCAGAACTGAAAAGATGCGCGGATCGACAGGATATCACGCGAGGGCGTCTGAACGGCGGCGCCATCGCTTGCGTCCTGATGCAGGTATTCCCCGCTGACACGCAGAGCCCGGTTGAGGGAGTAGCTGAGCCCAAGGCCATAAACCGCCCCGTTGTCGCTATCTGTGGCGGTTTCATTGCGGGCTGAGCCGACGGTGACATATCCCAGCGTCTCCCCCATATCGTAACCCGCCCGCAGTTTGATCCGCCGGGTCTGATCCTCCGTCAGGTCAGAGCGGACACGCCCGCTGCGATCAACCTCGACCTCCCCGCCCAGCACCACGCGACCAAAATCATGATCATAGCCAAGGTGAAGCCCCGACGCGCTTACTGAACCCCGCACTGATTGCGCGGCCTGCGCGCGCGCCATGGAGGCACCGAGGAAAAAACCACTCCAGTCACCGGCAGAACCGGGCGCAGCCGCAAGGGCCGCCGCCGTGAGGCCTGCAATCGCTGCCCACCGGGCTGATCCGCTACCATCTGTCCGAAGCCACCGGCGCCGCTGCTTACGATGCGCCGAGAGATCATGGTCTGTGCTGCGAATGAAGGCCGGTGTCATCGGCACTGCCCTTTTTTTGACGGCGCGCCGTTCAGGCGCGCGTGATTGCCCATCTCCGACCAGTATCTCTGCAAATGCTTAACACCGGGTTCAGCATGATGGCGTTCTCAGAGTGCCTCAGTTGGTAACACCAATATAGACGAAATTCACCCTTTAACGCGCTAATATTTATACATTTTTACCGATCATGCTCGGAGGTGAATTTGGCAGTTGGCGCATCTCCGTTGTGAAATATTGGTCGCAAATTTCACATAAGTCGCAAATGAGATAGAATCGGTCGCCCTCTGTGCAACGATGTACAGACGACAACGGAGCAGTGACATGGCAGCCAGCCAGCCAGGGAAACAGTCAGGAGAACGGTGGTTCATCAGTCTGATCGGCCGCACAATCGGCGCGTCCCGTGGTCGGGCGGCGCGGGGACGACCGAGGCGGATCTGAAACGATCAGCTTCCATTTCAGACCCAGAGAGACCTTATGACAGATCAATCGAACTCCCCTCGTGCGTCCCGAAGCGGTGGCCGCGCTGCCCGCCGTGCTGCCCGCGCAGCCCCCCTCGCCGACCATCTGCGCCCCGTTCGGGCCGGGCTGGAGGGCGGCCTGTATCGCCCGCTCAGCGACGCCGGTGTTGCACGTATCCACGAAGCCGCGCTGGACGCGTTGGAGCAGATCGGCCTTGCCGACGCGCCACCAAGCGGGGTTGCCTATCTGAAAGCTGCGGGCTGCATTGAAGGCGACGATGGCCGTATCCGGTTCCCCCGTGCCCTGGTTGAAGACACGATTGCCAAGGCCAACCGATCGGTCACCCTGTTCAGCCGGGACGGCAAGAACGACCTCGAACTCTCAGGCACGCGGGTGCATTACGGCACCGCCGGTGCTGCGGTCCATGTGGTTGATGTTCATGGCCGGACATATCGCGATTCAACCGTGCAGGATTTGCACGACGCGGCCCGGATCACCGACCAATTGGACAACGTCCACTTCCTGCAGCGGCCTATGGTGTGCCGCGATATTCTCGACAATATGGAAATGGACCTGAATACGGTCTACGCGAGCTGCTCTGGCACGCTGAAACATATCGGAACATCCTTTACCGAGCCGAGCCATGTGCCGCCGGCATTGGAAATGCTGCATATGATTGCAGGCGGTGAGGACAAATGGCGCGAGCGTCCGTTTATGTCCAATTCCAACTGCTTTGTTGTGCCCCCGATGAAGTTTGCCACCGAAAGCTGCGAGGTGATGGAGCTGTGCATCAAGGGCGGTATGCCGGTTCTCTTGCTGTCCGCGGGCATGGCCGGCGCCACCGCACCATCAACGATTGCCGGAGCCATTGTGCAGGCGGTTGCCGAATGCCTCGCCGGTCTGGTGTACGTCAACGCCGTCAAACCCGGGGCGCCTGCGATCTTTGGCACCTGGCCTTTCGGGCTTGATCTGCGAACCGGGGCGATGTCGATCGGATCCGGGGAGCAGGCCCTGCTGACTGCGGGCTGCGCGCAGATGCATCATTTTTATGACCTGCCGGGCGGCGCCGCCGCTGGCGCCTCTGATAGCAAACTGCCCGACATGCAGGCCGGATGGGAGCAGATGTGCTCCAACGTGATGGCGGGGCTATCGGGGTGCAATATGGTGTATGAGGCGGCCGGAATGCATGCCTCTCTGCTTGGTTTCTGCCTTGAGTCGCTGATCCTGAGCGACGATATGCTCGGCCAGGCGCTGCGTTGCGTGCGCGGTATTGAGGTGAGCGAAGACACCGTTGCCATCGATCAGATCGCTGAAGTCTGCCTTAGCGGAACTGGCCACTATTTGGGCACGGACGCTACGCTGAGCCGGATGCAGCAGGATTTTGTCTATCCCACATTCGGGGATCGCACCTCTCCCAAGGAATGGGCTGAACTGGACAAACCCGACCTCATCGAAAAGGCGATAGCTCGCAAGGAACAGATCCTGAGCCAAGCCTCGCAGGCACAATTTGATCCAGTTCTGGATCAGGCTTTACGAGAGCGATTTAACATTCACTTGCCCCGATAAGTAATTGAAATACCTATGGGCATCATCTCAGGCTGCCCATAGATGTATTCTGACGTTTCGATGTTAGAGCGCCTTCAGCCGCTGCCGCAGATATTCCAACCAGCCGCGAAAACTGGTGGTCCTGGCAAATTTTCTGCCCATGTATCGCAGCTCTTTCTGCCGCAACGCCTTGCTGACAGACGCGCTGACCTGCCCCTCATGCATACGGTTGGCGATCACGGTGTCGGGCACCACCACCGGATCTCCGTAGGCGTCCCACAGACGTTTGTAGAGGTCCACATCCATCAGCCAGATCAAGGCTTCGTCGAACTCCATCGCGGAGGTACGGCGCATGGCGAGAACAGAGGGGCTGGAAACGGTATTCTTGCCAAAATGCATCCGATCCGTCAGACGAGGTCGCATCGGACGGGTCACACTGCTGCCATCCCGCGTAACGCCAGAGCCGCAGAGACACCAGTCCGCACCCTGCCCCATTGCATCATGTATGTGCGCCAACCCGTTGGGGTCTATAATCAAATCATCTTGGAACAGAACCTTGATGATATCGCCGGTTGCATGGGCTATCGCGTTGTTCACATTCGCCGATGCCTGTCGCAGCCCCTCGCGGTTCCACAGATGGGTGATGGTCAGCCGGTCGGCATAGGTCTGACAGACCTCAGCAACCGCCATATCATCGGATTGATCTGATACAACGATATCAAAATCGCTGAAACTCTGATGGCAGAGATGGTCAAAGGAATCCGCCAAGTAGCGCGCACCATCCCCGCCCATAGCATAGGCGGGAATGCAGAGGGTGATTGCAGGCATGGTGGGTTCCTTGGCCGGGAGTGTTTTGCCCTGCCTAGCAAAGCCGGGTCACGAGTCCAAGCCAGGGACCTGTCTAAACGCCCAGATAGCGGTCCTTCAGCTCGGGAGTCAGCGCGTCCATTGCACCCGTCCAGACCGTCGCGCCCTTGTTCACAATCACCGCTCGGTCCGCCACGGCGGCGAGTTCACGCAGTGTTTTGTCCACCACCAGGATCGACAGACCACTGTCGCGTTTCAGCCGCGCAATCGCCGCCCAGATTTCCTGACGCACCACGGGAGCGAGGCCTTCGGTCGCCTCGTCCAGGATCAACAGACGCGGGTTGATCATCAACGCACGACCAATGGCGAGCATCTGTTGCTCCCCTCCGGAGAGAGAAGACGCGGTCTGATCGCGCCGCTCCGCCAAGCGGGGGAAGAGGTCTGCGACCATGGCGAAATCCCAGGGGCCGGGCCTTGCAGCAGCTCTCAGATTTTCCTCGACCGTGAGCGGTGCAAAACATCGACGGCCCTCAGGCACCAGCCCGATACCCAAGCGCGCGATCTTATGTGAGGGCAGCTTGCGCAGGTCATTTCCTGCGAAATTCAGCGTGCCTTCACTCGCTGGCAACATGCCGCAGATGGTCTTGATCGTGGTCGACTTACCCATGCCGTTGCGGCCCATCAGCGCCACCACCTCGCCTTCGCCGATGTCCAGCTCCACACTAAACAAGGCCTGAGAGGGCCCATAGGACGCAGTAACTTTTTTTAGAGATAGCAAAGTCATACCGCCTCCTCCTCACCCAGATAGGCGCGTCGCACCTCTGCGTTGTTGCGGATCTCATCGGTGGTGCCGGTGGCGATGACTTCGCCATAAACCAACACGCTGATCCGATCCGCCAAAGCAAAGACAGCATCCATATCATGCTCCACCAGAAGGATCGGCGCCTCATGGCGCAGGGTGTTCAGAAACCCTGTCAGCGCCTGCGATCCACCTGCCCCAAGGCCTGCCATCGGCTCATCCATCAGGAACAGCCGTGGTTGCAGCGTCAGCGCCACCGCCACCTCCAGTTGGCGCCGTTGGCCATGTGACAGGTCCGCGGTCCGCCGCTTTGCGTCGCTCAGTAGGCCCACGCGCTCCAAGGCCTGTTCCGCCTGCGCCACCAATGCCTTGTCCCGCATCACATTGCCTAGGAACCGAAACACGCCACCCCGCGCGCCAAGCGCGCCGAGCACCGCGTTTTGCAATACCGTGAAGTCCATCGCGAGGGCTGAGATCTGGAAGGTACGCCCCAGCCCCATCCGGGCTCGTGCGACACGGCTCAGATCATCCACCGGGTGACCAAGCAGCGAAACGGACCCGCTGTCAGGACGAAGTTCCCCGGATATCTGCTTGATAAGTGTTGATTTTCCGGCACCGTTCGGACCGATCAAGGCATGGATTTCACCGGCGCGCAGATCCAGCGAGATGTTCTTGCTGGCCTGCAACGCGCCAAAGGATTTGCTAAGATCCCTGACCTCCAAAACCTGCTTTGCGCCCGTTGGATCAGTCATGGGCCACCTCCCGTCCGCTGATCGCACCGATCACGCCGCCACGGGCGTAAAGCACGATGATAAGCAGCAGCCCGCCCAGATAGATCTGCCAGTAATCGCTGATCCCACCCAGAAGGTGCTCCAGCAGAATGAACAGCGCAGCCCCGATCACCGGGCCGAAAAGCCGTCCGACGCCGCCGATGATAACAAAAATCATGATCTCGCCACTGGTGTGCCAGCTGAGCATGGTGGGGCTGACAAAACGATTCAGATCGGCAAACAGCGCGCCGGCCAGACCGGTGATCGCTCCTGAGATGACAAAGGCCGTCAGACGCAGCTGGTAAGGGGTGATGCCAACCGTCTCCACCCGCGCCTCGCATTGACGCGCAGCAGAGAGCGCAAGACCAAAGGGCGCGCGCGCCAGTCGGGCGGCAAACCACAGCGCGACACAGAGAATGGCGTAACAGATCAGGAAAAACTGCAGCGGAGCCAACGTATTCATACCCGGAAACTCATTGCGCACCCAGATCGATAGCCCGTCTTCACCGCCATAGGCTGACCAACTGATGGCAAAGTAGTAGAGCATCTGACCAAAGGCCAAGGTGATCATGATGAAATAGACGCCCGAGGTGCGCAGCGACAGCGCGCCGATCACCAGTGCTGCAAGCGCACTGGCAACAACCGCCACCAGCCAGATCACCGGCATCTGGTTGGTGCCTTCGATCAGCAGTGGCCACTCGGCCAGTGGTTCGTAATTCTGCGCATGGGCGGCCAGGATGCCCATCGCATAACCACCGATCCCGAAAAATGCCGCATGGCCAAGGCTTACAAGACCGCCAATCCCCAGTGCAATATTGAGACCAACCCCCGCCAGCGCAAGGATGGCCACCTTCGTTGCGAGAGTAATCAGAAACGGCTCCTCTGTCATATGCGCCCATAGTGGGATCGCGAGCAGCAGCAGGATCACCGCAGCGTTCAACAGTTTTTCACGGTTCATCAGTGCTGCCCCCCATAGAGACCGGACGGGCGCACCAGCAGGATGACCGCCATCAGGATGTAAATCAGCATCGACGCCAGCGATGCCCCGACGGATGTTGCACTGGCCGGTTCCATGAACAGCGCGAACATCTGCGGCAGGAACACGCCGCCAAGCGTGTCCGTGAGCCCGACCAAAAGCGCGCCGACCATGGCGCCCTTAATCGAGCCGATGCCGCCAATGACAATCACCACGAAGGCAAGGATCAACACAGGCTCACCCATGCCAACCTGCACCGATTGGATGGCTCCGACCAAGGCACCGGCCAATCCGGCCAGTGCAGCACCAAGGGCGAAGACCAGCGTGTAAAGCTTTGAAATATCGACACCAAGGGCCGCGATCATCTCCCGGTCACTTTCGCCGGCGCGGATCTGGATGCCGATGCGCGTGCGTGCGATCAGCCAGAACAAACCGGCTGCAACCACCAGGCCAATGGCAATGATGGTCAGACGATAGAGGGGGTATTCAATGCCCCCCGGCAGGCTGATCGGACCCGAAAGATAACTCGGCACATCCAGAAACAGCGGGAAGGATCCAAAGACCCAGCGCGTGCCCTCCGAGAAGATCAGGATCAGCGCAAAGGTGGCCAGCACCTGATCCAGATGATCCCGGTCATAGAGTTTCCGGATCACCAGGAATTCGACCAGCGCGCCGGCGGCAGCGGCGGCTGCCAGGCTAGCGATCAGGGCCAGGACAAAAGAGCCGGTCCAGGCGGCCACAACAGCGGCGGCAAAGGCACCAACCATATAAAGCGCACCATGCGCCAGATTGATCAGCCCCATAACGCCAAAGACCAGGGTCAGGCCGGCCGCCATGAGAAAGAGCATCACCCCGAACTGCAATCCGTTCAGGATCTGCTCCAGAATAAGAATGAGGGACATGAGTTAGTTCCACCAAGGCAGAGGCATCACGCCCCGCAGCAATTGGAATTGGGTGATGCGAGCCGGATCTCTCACCGGCCCGCACGCCCCATGCGGTCTTACATCTTGCACTCAGCCGCGTAGGCGTCCGCGTGATTTTCCAGACCGGTTGCGATGATCTTGTTGGTGAAAACATCGCCTTCTTGAATGACTTCACGGACATAGATGTTCTGGATCGGGTGGTGGTTGTCACCGAATTTGAAATCCCCGCGAACGGACTCGAACTCCGCCGCCTTCAGCGCTGCGCGAAAGGCCTCTTTGTCATCGACACTTGCCTTGTCCAGCGCGCTGAGGATCAGGTTCGCGGTGTCATAACCCTGGCTTGCATACAACGACGGCAGACGTTCATATTTCTGCTCGAAGGCGGCGACAAAGGCTGTGTTGGCCGGGTTGTCCAGATCCTTGTTCCACTGCGAGGTGTTCTTGATGCCCAAGGCCGCGCCACCAACTGCCTGCAGGATGCCCTGATCAAAGCTAAAGGCCGGGCCAACCACCGGCAGATCAACACCGCTGTCTGCATATTGCTTGAGGAAGGAAATCCCCATACCGCCCGGCAGGAAGAAATAGACGCTGTCGGCACCGGAGGCGCGGATCTGCGCAATCTCAGCAGCATAGTCAGTCTGCCCCAGTTTGGTGTAGGTCTCACCCGCCAGATCGCCCTGATACATCCGTTTGTAGCCGGTCAATGCATCCTTGCCCGCCGGGTAGTTCGGGGCGAGAATGTAGCTGTTTTTCAGGCCCGCATCATTGGCGTAGGCGCCCGCCGCCTCATGCAGATTGTCATTCTGCCAAGCCACGTTGAAGTAGTTTTCATGGCAGCGCTTCCCGGCCAGCGCTGACGGGCCGGCATTGGGCGACAGATAGAATACGCCCTGTGCCGTTGCCGCCGGAACCACCGCCATTGCAAGGTTCGACCAGATGATGCCGGTCATAATATCGACCTTTTCCGATTGGATCATCTGATCGGCGATCTGCACAGCGCTTTCAGGTTTGCGCTGGTCATCTTCGATCACCACTTCGATATCGTCGCGGCCCGCCTGTTCCATTGCCAGCATGAAGCCGTCGCGCACATCAACGCCAAGGCCCGCGCCGCCACCGGAGAGCGTCGTTATCATACCGATCTTTGTCTCAGCGCCGGCGGCCAAGGCCAGTGTTGATACGGCTGTGGCCAGTGCCATGGTCTTCAGTGTCGTCATTGATCCATCTCCCTGATCTGTCTGAGCAATGGGGGCCGCTTCTGTGGCAACTCCCCGCCGCTTACTCTTTCTGATTGGACTGCGCTGCGCCAGCTTTTTGCGGCGTTCTTCACATTTGTCGGCCTGCGCGGGCGCACTCATACCGGAGGCAGAGCACATGCGCAGGAGACCGATCACACGATGTCCAAGGATCGCTTTATCGATCCCTTAAGGAAGCCTAGGCCGAAGTCCGCATTTATTTCAAGATTAAAATATCTAACCTTAAAACTTATCATCGCGGCAGGCACGGCGGTCATGTCGGGATTTTCCGATGGAGAACCACCGTTACGTCACCTGATGTCGGTAGGGAGAGAGCACACCGTGGAAGGCGGCGTCGCATATGACAAGAGGACTATTGTCACATACAACGACGAGCACGCGATTGAGGGATTTTAACCGGAACTAAGCGCGAGATCCATAAGATGGGACTGCAAACGCCTATGACAGAATGTATTGCGTGGTAGGTCAGCCATCGCAATAACATTAATAACAACTGAGAGCTGTGAAGAAATAGTATTCGTTAGCAGGAACTAAGTCGGCGCGGTTGATCTTTCACGGCATCCGCGCCTTTAGGGTTATTGCGCTGACGCTCAAGACCGTCGGTATAGCGTTTCACAAGTTCGATCTGAAAGCGGATTTCATGAACCCGGTCGGCGAGCTGCTGGCTCAGGGATCCGATGGCACTCTCTGCATCGACCAGACCGGCCTCTGTCGCGGAAAGCACATTGAGCAGCGGCAATGCCAGATCGGTCAGCACCTGCGCGCTCACCTCTCGGGTCAGATCCTCAAGCCCGGCACCGAAGCCCACATCAGGGCGGAATGCATAGCCGATCCCGCCAAGACTGATCCGAAACCGGATGATGATCGACTGACTGCCATCATCGTTAACGGTTGCGAGGACATGAGCCCCAGCCAGCACCAGGCCTGGCACTTCAAGGATGAGGGACGGCAGAGAAATAACCTGTGTTTCGCCCGACAGCAGGTTGACGCAGTCGTTCAATCCTTCGGCAATGGGATCGCAAAACACCTCCTCAAGCGGCATCGTATTCACGAATGAGGTTCGGTTGCGGAACGCGGAACTGACCACTTCACAGGACCGGACATAGGGCGTCTCCCCCTTCTCTGCCATCAGGTTCACGATGAACCGTTGTTGGTCTTCTCCAGTCTCGGTACTGTCAGTCATAGCCACCACGTTCATTACACCCAACCTGTATCACTGGAGATGTTTTAATTTCTAGTTAGGAGTAGTTTACAAACCATTGATACAGCGTAGGTTGGGGTAACAATCTCAGTCAAGCTTTATGCAACCCTAAATTGTAATTTCTTCATCCCGCCCCCAAACCTAGCACGCCATGTCAGCTCACTCCCAGATCGAACTCTTTCCCAATTGGTCATGGACCTTGTAGCGCTGAAGGCGTTAATAGATAAAAAAGACGGTAGACGATAGGCACACATATGACAACGCAAACAACTCAGGACCTGACCATTATCGGCATCGGGTCTTCCGCAGGCGGACTTGAAGCCATTCGTGAGCTGGTTGCGACGCTCCCGGTGGATGTGCCTGCGGCCTATGTTGTTGTCCAACATATGTCGCCACACCACAAAAGCCTGATGACGGAGCTGGTGGCGCGGCAGACCCAGCTGAAGGTCGGCACCATACAAAATGGCACGATCCCCGAGGCCAATGTCGTCTATATCACCCCGCCCAAGAGCGATGTCATCTTCTCAGATGGTCGCCTGCACCTGTTGCAGGATCCCAATGCCGAACCCGGTACGCCGCGCCCCTCGGTCGACCGCTTCCTGGTCAGCCTTGCGGAGCAGAACGGCGACAACTCCATGGCGATCATCCTTTCGGGGACCGGCAGTGATGGCGCCTATGGTGTACAGGCCATTCGAGAGGCCGGCGGCATTACCATTGCGCAGGACGCCGAAAGCGCGAAATACGATGGAATGCCTGTAGCTGCGGTGCAGACCGGCTGCGTCGATCTCGTGCTGCGGCCGCAAGATATCGGCGCCAACCTGCAGAAGATCCTCTCTTCCCCGCGTGATTTCACCTCCTTCCGGCATGAGAACAGCCTGCGGGACTCGCCGGTGTCGGATCTGCTACAAATTCTTTTGGCGCGCACCCGCGTGGATTTCCGCGACTACAAACAGACAACCATCAGCCGCCGGATCGAGCGGCGCATGATTGCCCTTGGGATCGAAACCCAGGAGGAATACACCCAGTTCTGCCGCAACAACCCTCATGCGGTTGATGCCTTGTTCAAGGACTTGCTGATTTCGGTCACGCGGTTTTTCCGCGACCGCGAAGAATTCGAGTTGCTGAAAGCGCTGCTGCCCCAACTGATCAAGGAGCGCGGTCCCGGCCCGCTGCGGATCTGGGTGGCTGGCTGCGCCACCGGCGAAGAGGCCTATTCCATTGCCATGGTGGTCTCTGAGGCGCTCGGCAACCCGACCAATCAGCTCAAATCACGGGTACAGATTTTCGCGACCGATATCGACAAGGATGCGTTGAAAACGGCGCGTAAAGGGGTCTACAGCCTTGCGGCGCTGAACGATATCCCCTCTGAACTTGCGGATAAATACCTGATCCGCCAGACCGATGGCGTCCGGGTGGTCGACAACCTGCGCAATGCGGTTCTGTTCTCCGACCACAACGTCTGTCAGGATCCGCCGTTTCAGAAGGTAGATCTGATCTGCTGCCGCAACCTACTGATTTATTTCGGCAACCCGCTGCAGCAGAAAGTCATGTCGCGGTTCCACTATGCGATGTCACCGCATGGGCTGCTGTTCCTCGGCACCGCCGAGAGTGTCGCCGGATCTGATGAACTGTTCGTCCAGGACCGCTCTGCATCGCATGTCTATCGTAAGCGATCTCTGCGCGCACATCAGACCCAGCAACCCTATAACATGCCGTCTGTGCCGATGATGGCGCAACGGCCGACCATCAAACCACCAGCGCCGCAAGGGCCATCAACGGATCGCCAGCTGTTCGAGGCGCTCGCGCAGTCTCTGGGCAAGAATTCCCTACTGGTGACCGAAGATTTCTCCATCGCGCGGGTCTATGGCTCGGTCAGTCAGTTTATCGAGGTCAATGAGACCAGCTCGTTGCGGATGCATCTTGATCTGCTGCGCAGCCCCCTGCGCGAAGAGGCCCGCAGCCTGATTACCATCGCGTTGAAAAACGGGGCCCATAAGGGCGGCGTGCGCCACCTGCTGGCAGAGAATGATGACGAGGAGATTCGTCTCGACGTCTATCCGATTATCGCCAAGGACATCAGCGAACGCGCCGCGCTGGTGGTCTTCACGCCGGTCACGGTTGACCGGTCCCGGATGAATGAGGCACCGATTGTAGGCGAAGAAGGCGATGCCACCTTTGAGCGGATCCGCAACCTGGAGAATGAGGTCGCAACCACCCGCGAAGCGCTGCAGCAGACCATTGAAGAGCTGGAAACCTCCAATGAGGAACTGCAATCGCTCAATGAGGAACTGCAATCCACCAACGAGGAGCTGCAAGCCACCAATGAAGAGCTGGAAACCTCCAACGAGGAACTGCAATCCACCAACGAAGAGCTGATTACCGTCAACGAGGAACTGCAGGTCACCGCGTCCGAGCTGAGTGGTCGTACCGGCGAGCTGATCTCCGTTCTCGAAAGCACGCCGCTGGCGATTGTTGTGGCGGACAGCGCTTTGCAGATCACTCAGGCAACTCTGGCGGCAACCCGGATGTTCAATATCCGCCGCCCCATCTCCAGCCCGCACATCAGCCAATGTGCCCTGCCCGAAGGTTTTCCGATCCTGGCACCGATCTGCAGCGAGGCGCTGCGCCTTGGCCAGACCGTGACCGAGGAATTCACCTCCAAGGGCACCCGCATCCGGCTGACCTGCTCGCCCTACTTTGATGTCAATGGACAGATCCTCGGCGTGACCATGGTGGTGTCGGAATTCCCCGGCATGGCCCATGAGATGGAAATGATCCTCGACAATTCCAAGCTGCTTCTGCTGAACCGAACCCGCAATGGTGAGATTCTCCGGATCAGTTCAGCCTATGCGGAACTCCTGGGATTGAGCCGTGGGAAAGCCCTGTCAAAGAACCTGTTTTCCCTCGCATCTGACGCCGGTGCCGATGAACAGATGCTCAAGGAAGATGCAAAGGTACTCGACAGTAAGGACGGGTTCGACAATGAATTGCTGCAAGTGAGCCTGCCCGATGGTGAGGGCGACCGCTGGATCAGCATGGACCGCCATCGGTTCCCGCATCACATCACCGAGGAACCGACTGTTTTCACCATTGGCACCGATGTGACAGAAACCGTGGAGGCACGCGAACGGGCCGAAGAGCTGCTGATGCAGGCCGAATTGGTTCAGGACATGGTCGGGATCGGTTTCTGGTCCATTGATGCGGATGGCCAGACCCCCTATTGGTCGCCCAAGGTCTATGAGATCCATGGTGTAAAACCCGAGGAGTACAGTCCGGAAATCGACAGCGCGATTGCCTTCTTCCACCCCGATGACCGTGAGGATGTGCAGCGCATCGTCTCCGAGGCCATTGAAACGGGTAACGGTTTTTCATTCATCAAACGTTTGATCCGTCCTGATGGCGTCGAGATCCAGGTGGAGAGCCAGGGGATGGCTATTCGCGACGACAATGGTGATGTGACGCGACTGGTCGGGATCTTCCGCGAGGCGCAGGAGACTGACAGCTGATCGCCTTCACATAGGGCAATCACATTTCAAAAAAGGCGCAGGTGACTGCGCCTTTTTCATGTTCCACATCTGTAGTCTTTGACCTGCCTCAGGAGAGGTCAGACGTTACACCACCTTCAGCCGTCGCCCTGCCGTCAACCCGTCTGCAGCCGCGGTGATGGCTTGCGCGTCGATGCCGAAATGGCGGTAGAGATCACCGATGGTACCGGTCTGACCAAAATGTTCGACGCCAAGCGGAATAGACTGATGACCCTGAACGCTCCCCAGCCAGCTCAGGGTTGCGGGGTGCCCGTCAATCACTGTGATCAGCTTGCAATGGCTGGGCAGCTGGGCGAGCAACGTCTCGATATGGCTTTGTGCCTGCGGCAGACCACGGGCCCGCGCCCGCTGCGCTGCGGTCCAGCCCGCATTTAGCCGGTCGGCCGAGGTGACCGCCAGCACGCCCACGTCACGGCGGCCTTCGCCAATGGCGGCAGCGGCTTTAATGGCTTCCGGTGCAACAGCCCCCTGATAGGCGATCACGACATCACAGTTCGGCCCCGGCTTTTTCAGCCAGTAAGCGCCATCAATGGCGCCTTGCCGGAAATCATCGTCAACACGTTTGCCCGGCTGTTCAATCGGGTTGGTGGTCAGCCGGAGATAGACCGAGCCGCCGGTCTCATCGCGCAGCCATGTGCGCTCATCCGGGTCGCCCTCGCCGTCACGCTGAAGATAATCAAACGCCCATTCCATGATCACCGCCAGCTCATCGACGAAAGCAGGTTCAAACGCGGCCAACCCGTCCTGGCTCATCCCGATCAGCGGCGAGCCGATGGATTGATGCGCACCACCCTCAGGCGCGAGTGTCACCCCCGACGGTGTGCCCACGATCATAAAACGGGCATCCTGATAGCAAGCATAATTGAGCGCATCGAGGCCGCGCGCGACGAAGGGGTCATAGACGGTTCCAATAGGGATCAACCGCTTGCCAAACAGCGATTGAGACAGGCCGGCAGCCCCCAACAGCAGGAACAAGTTCATCTCAGCGATGCCCAGCTCGATGTGCTGGCCGTCCGGTGTGAACTCCCATTTGGCGGTCGACGGGATCTTATGCTCGATGAAAGCATCCGCCTGAGCCGTGCGGGCGAAGAGCTTGCGCCGGTTCACCCAAGGGCCAAGGTTGGTGGTCCCGGTCACATCCGGTGACATGGTGACAATCCGTGTCGCCAGGTCGCTGTCACCTTTGGAGAGATCATCAAGGATCTTGCCAAATCCCATCTGTGTCGACATCTCGCGATCGGTCTTCACCTCCACCGTTGGCACGGGTAAGCGCGCATCCTGATAGCGCCGCGCTCCCTTGGCAAAAAACGGGGCCTGATCAAGAAAGCCCTGCAGCGCAGCTACATTTTCGACCGTTGCGAACGGCGCCCATTCCTCACCCTCAGCGACACCCATATAGCGCTGCCATTCGGCCATTTGGGTCTTGTTCATCAGGCCGCCGTGGTTGTCCTTATGGCCCGCGATGGGCGTGCCCCACCCCTTCACCGTATAGGCCAGGAAACAAACCGGACGGTCATGGTCGATGGCGGCAAAGGTTTCGGCCATGGTGGTCACGCAATTACCGCCGAGGTTTTCCATCAGGGCTGCCAGATCCGCATCCGAACGCCGCTCGATCAGTGCAGTCACATCCCCCTGATCGCCCAGATCCTCCATCAGATGCTGACGCCAGACAGCCCCGCCCATAAAGGTCAGCGCCGAATAAGTCTGATTGGGGCAATCATCAATCCACTGACGCAGTTTGTCGCCGCCCGGCTCCTCAAACGCGGCGCGTTGCAAGGCGCCATATTTTACCTTCACCACATCCCAGCCAAAGGCGTCAAAGATCTTCTCAATCCGCTGAAACAACCCCTCGCGCACGATCCCGTCAAGGGATTGGCGGTTGTAATCAATGATCCACCAGGTATTGCGCAGGTCGTTCTTCCAGCCTTCCTGAAGGCATTCATAGACATTGCCCTCATCCAGCTCTGCATCGCCGACCAACGCCACCATGCGCCCCTGCGGCGCGTCTGCCCCCCAGGATTTCGCAGTGATGTAGTCCTGTACCATGGACGCAAAAGAGGTGATCGCCACGCCAAGCCCCACAGATCCTGTGGAGAAATCCACGTCATCAATATCCTTGGTCCGGCTCGGGTAGCTCTGCACCCCGCCAAAACCACGGAAATTCTCCATCTTCTCACGGGTCTGATTGCCCATCAGATACTGGATCGCATGAAAGATTGGCGAGGCATGGGGTTTCACTGCCACCCGGTCCTCGGGCCGCAGCGCGCTGAAATAGAGCGCGGTCATGATCGACACCATGGAGGCAGAGCTGGCCTGATGGCCGCCGATCTTGATGCCATCTTCCTTGGCGCGCAGGTGGTTGGCGTTGTGGATCATCCAATGTGACAGCCACAGCAACCGCTGCTCAATCGTCTTCAGCATTTCAGGAGAGGGTGGCGGCGCGGCGGTTGTCGGGGTCATGGTCAAACTCGTTGGCATAAGTCGAAGCTACCCCTCCCGCCGGAGTGCGGAGGGGGCCTTTTACATGGAGCGGCCCGAAGGGCGCGGCCGTCACCATAAGGCGCCCCAACGGGGGCGCCGGGCACAGCCGAGATCAGGCAGCGGCGTAGGCGTTATGCGAGGACAGCGCCTGCATCAGATCGTCGATGATATCGTCGACACCTTCAAGCCCTACCGACATCCGCACCAGACCCTCAGCGATGCCATGTTCGGCGCGTTCCTCAGGGGTGTAGGTCGAGTGGGTCATGCTGGCCGGGTGTTGGATCAGGGTCTCCGCATCACCTAGCGAGACCGCGCGCTGGATCATCTCAAGCCGGTTCATCATGGCGATACCACCGGCCTTGCCGCCGACCACCTCAAACGGGATCATGCCACCAAAGCCCGACATCTGCCGCCGCGCCAGATCTCCCTGGGCAAAATCATCAAGGCCCGGATAATAGACCCGCTCTACCGCAGGGTGCGCTTGCAGTGCCTCAGCGACTTTCAGTGCGGATTTGCAATGGCGCTCCATGCGCAGTTCCAGCGTCTTCAGGCCGCGCATCAGTAGCATTGCGCTGAAGGGTGACATGACCGCACCGGTCATATCCTTGAGCCCCACCAGACGGATCTGGGTGATATCCTCCTTGGAGCCCACCACCAGCCCCGCGATGACATCGCCATGACCACTGATGAATTTGGTTGCCGAATGCACCACGATATCTGCGCCCAGTTCGATCGGTCGTGTGAGGACCGGCGTGGCAAAGGTGTTGTCGACCACCACTTTGGCACCGGCTTTGTGCGCAATCTCGGAAATCGCAGCAATGTCGATCAAGCGATTATTGGGATTCGCCGGCGTCTCGAAATAGACCAGCTTGGTCTTTGGGCTGATCGCCTCTGCCAGATTGGTCGGATCTGTCATATCCACAAGGCGCACCTTCACACCAAAACGCGGCAAACCATGGGTCATGAAGGAGAAGGTGCAGCCATAGAGTGTCTTGTCGAGGATGATCTCGTCACCCGCGGCAAGGAACGACCATAGCGTCGAAGTGATCGCGCCCATGCCGGACGCCGTGGCGAGCCCTGCTTCGCCTCCTTCCAGATTGGCAATGCGCTGCTCCAGATGGTCCAGCGTCGGGTTGGAGATCCGGCTGTAGAAATGCCCCTCGCGCTCACCCGTGAACATCTCGCCACCAGCCTCGGCGGAATCGAAGGTGAACGTCGACGTCAGATAGAGCGGCGGGTTCAGCGATCCCTGCTGCGACTGCGTGTCATAGCCATGGTGGATTGCGCGTGTGGAGAAGCTGGAGCCGGTTTTTGTCATGGAAATCACCCTATTGTGTTTCCAGCATCTTAGGATGGCCACGCTGGTGATTAGTTGCTAATTTACCCTCAAACTGGAAAAGGATTGGCATATTATGCCAGAGATAGCCAAACTGGATGCCACCGATCGCCGAATAATCCGGGCGCTGCAGCGCAATGGGCGGATGACGAATCTCGACCTCGCGGCTGAGGTCAATCTCTCCCCCTCACCCTGCCTGCGCCGATTGCGTATTCTGGAAAACACCAATGTCATTCAGGGCTACAGTATCGATGTCGATGCAAAGGTCTACGGGCTGCCGGTCACGGTCTTTGTCCGGGTCAGCCTTGAGAACCACACGGAAAGCGTGGTGGCCAATTTCGAACGCCAGATCCGCGACACACCGGAGGTGCTGGAGTGTTTTGTGATGACCGGCCTGGCCGACTACCTGCTGCGCGTGGTGGTGGCGGATTTGGAGGATTACGAACGCTTCGTGCGCGCGCGTCTGCATCCCATTGGCGGTATCAGCTCCATCGACACCAGCTTTGTCTACGGCGTCGTTAAAAAGACCGCAGTCTACCCGGAGGTTGAGATCTCCAAAAGCTGATCACCCAGCGGGTTCTCTGATTTGCGGATGGTCGGCGAAGATACGACTTCCCCTGCGCTACATTCTTTATAATTCTATACTATTCGATATACTGCCCCCCTATTGGCGGCAGGACATCATCCATGCAGGGGCCCATCCCGACAATCCTACCCAAGATCTCTACGCGGCTCACGGCGTTTGCCTTTGCTGACGTGGCCGATTACACGCGGCATATCGAAATCAGCACAACGGATACGGTGCGCCGTTGGTGTCACCTGCGCGATACAGTGCTGCTGGATGAGTTGAAGCGTTACGACGGCGTGCGGCGGTCCGATGCCGGAGATGCGCTGCTGGTGGAATTCTCCAGCGCCACAGATGCGGTGCAATGGGCCATGGCGGTTCAGGACCGGCTGGGCCAGCAGAATGACGATGCCAACCCGATGAAGATCCGCATTGGCGTCAATATTGACGACGTGATCGATGATCAGGGCACTGTGCAATCTGATGGCGTTGTCATCGCCTCACGCATTCATCAACTGGCCGATCCCGGCACCGTGGTGGTCACCAAGATGGTCCGCGATATCGTGCGCGGAAAACTGTCGCTGCGGTTTCACGACCTTGGATCGCCGCTGCTGAAGAACATTGATCGCCCGGTTCAGGTCTATCAGGTCTGCGACGGCAGCGGTGATACCGTTCCCCTGCACCCCCATGCCGATTGGAAAAACCGCCCGACGCTGGCGGTGCTGCCGTTTCAGGATCGCGGCGCGCAGGCTGAGGAGCAATATTTCGGCGACGGCATCACCGAAGAGATCATCTCAGGTGTGTCCCGCAGCCGCACGATGTTTGTCATGGCGCGCACCTCGACACTTAAATTCCGGGGCAGCAACGAGAACCCGGCCGAGATCGGTCGCGGCCTCGGGGTTTCCTATCTGCTGACTGGTTCGGTCGACCGACACGGGGATCAGCTGCGTATTTTTGTTGAGTTGATGGATGTGCTGCGCAACCGCGCCATCTGGGCTCAGACCTATCGCGGGGATCTGCAGGAACTGTTTGCCTTTCAGGATGAAATCGCCTCCGGTGTGCTGGCGATGCTGGAACCTAAGGTGCTGTCAACGGAGGCTGAACATATCAGCGCCCGCAGCACTGACAGTCTGGATGCTTATAAATGTGTGCTGCGCGCCCTCGCCCGGCTCTATCAGCTGGACGACCACAGCTATGAAGAGGCAATTGCCCTGTTGAAGCGCGCCGTCTCACTTGATCCAAAATATCCCCAGGCCCACGCTTATCTCGCCTGGTGTATGAATTTCTTTTTGGCGGAGGGCCATTCGCACAACCCGCGTGACGACATACTGACCATGATCAACCATTCCCGGCGCGCGGTGGAACTGGACCCGGATGACGCGCTGACGCTGTCTGTGTGCGCGCATGTGCTCAGCCTGCATGAAAACAGCCCGGAAGACGCGCTGGAACTCTTTGAGGACGCGCTGGCGCATAATATGAACCTGCCGCTGGCCTGGGGGCTGAGTGCGACGACATATGCCTACCTCGGCGACGGTGCAGAGGCCCGCGACAGGCTCCTCAATGTCTGGCGGCTGGCGCCCTACGATCCTCTGAGTTTCTTTTTTCTGACCGCTGCTGGCCTCGCTGAATTTGTCGATGACAACCTGCCGGAGGCGATCCGTTTTCTGAAAAACGCCCGCCGCAACAAGCCCCGTTTCATGGCCAGCCTGCGGTTGCTTGCGGCGTCTTTTGCCCTCAGCGGTCAGGCCGAAAATGCGCACAAAGTAGCGCAGGAAATACTCGCTCTCGATCCCGGATTCTCGGTCTCGAAATTTGCGACCTGGTATCCGCTGAAATCAAAGGAGGCCCTGGATCGTCTGATCGACGGTTTGATACGCGCGGGACTGCCCGAGTAAACGGCAGCCACAGCGCATTATCGGGATACCCGACAATAACAAAATAACATGAGAGGCAGACCGGCAAAGGCCAGATATCAGCAGCCACGTAGGACGTTTTTTAACTCGTATTCAACGATTTAAGGGGGATTTATGATGGCGGAACATGGCAGTTCACAAGGTGCGTCGAACGGTCTGGGTCTCGGGTTGGGGCTGGGCCTCGGCAATGGTCTGGGTCTTGGAAACGGTTTGGGATTGGGCAATGGACTCGGTCTTGGCAACGGGTTGGGCGCGGGTCAGGGCCTGGGGCTTGGCCTGGGTTTGGGATCCGGCCTTGGTCTTGGACTAGGATCCGGTCTCGGACTCGGGAACGGTTTGGGGCTCGGCTCAGGGCTGGGCCTCGGACTTGAGGACAACGGCTATCTGCTCGGCAATGGGGCTGACGCTGGGATCGGCACATTGCGCAGCTACTACGCGACACCCAAGGAGCTGGGGCTGCTGCCCTGGACGCTGGACTTCAGCCCAGACAACAACGGCGGTGACCCGTTCCCTCTGTCGATGATCATCAGCCCTTATCAGCTGCCGACAGACACTGCCGCTTATCCCGTGGCGCTGGAATGGACGACCGAAGACTGGGACCCTGCCCTGCGGTTTTGGAGCTTGCCGTTTGACCCCAATCTCGGGGAATGGCTGCGGGCCGCCGACAGATCCGAACCCGGCACCATGGCGGCGCTGGAATTTGCATCACAGTTTAACAACTGGCATCCGGCCCATGTCGGCAATCGCTGGCTGGAAGACAAGGATCTGCTTTGGCAATACGTCAGAACCGGCACCGCTGCACAATCGCGCACTGCGGCTGAGGCCGCCTTTGACATCATTGTCGCCGAGCTGGAAGTGCTCAAGATGTATATGGAGGATGATCGTCAGCAATATATGGTTGAATGCGATATTCAGGCCGATGGCCTGCCGGCCTATCTGATCCATTTCCTGGGGGCCAACAGCTTTGACCATCCTTTCACGCTCAAGCTTATTGATCTTGGACTGGCGGTCGGCAATGTCGCCTATATGAGTTACAAGGCCTATTTCAAACGGGTGCGCCCGTCGATACTGCGGCCCGGGCTGACGGTGCCCTTCGGTCCACCGGCCCATCCCGCCTTTCCCAGTGGGCATGCGTTCCTCGCACATTTCCTGTCCCTGCTGTTGTTGGAAATCCCGGGTGTGGCGCAGCGTTTTGGTGTGGTGAAAGGGTATAAGTCCGATGGCTCAGGCACGGATGTTCAAATCCCGGCCGGCACCTTGTTGCGCAAGCCAACTTATAACGATCTGCTTGGCAGCGATGTAATCGCCTCGCCTTTGCTGACCATGGCGAACCGGATTGCGGTGAACCGCGAACGGATCGGGGTTCACTACTCCTCCGACTCGACCGCAGGGCGGCATATCGCGGCAGGGATCTGGTATTGCCTGATGGACAGTGCCCCTGTGAACCCGGCGGCCGGCGGCACCCCATGGGCGCATATCTCGGTGCCCACGCTGCACCGTATCCTGGAAAAGGCGAAGACCGAATGGCCGACACCCTGGGTCTCCGCTGATATCACATGACACGTCCGCCGGGGCCTCTTAACCTTCCATATGCAGGCCCAGATTATTGTCACCGGCAACCAAATCAACAAGCGCCTGCACCGTCGTCGGGGGTGATGCCCCCGGCCCGATCATGACTGTGAACCCGGCTGACGGGTCGGTGTTGGCACGGTCATTGATCTGGCTCAGCTCGTAGAAGGCCACCAGCTGGGTTCCGGCAGGGGCGGCATTGCGTGCTGCTGTGGTCAGTTGCGTGATCTGTTGCTGATCGGTCTGCGCCAGCGCCATGTCGGCCCCGCCCGGCGCAATGTCAAACGGCCCGATATCAAGGTCCCCGTGCCAGACAACACTGCGTTCCATGATCTGAGCAAGCGGTTTGTCACTCAGCACCCAACCGGCCCAGGCGCGCAGCCGCGCGCCATTGGCGGCGACGGACCCCCGGTTGCCACAGCTCGGCCACCACCCGGGCATTACCCAATTGGCATCCGCGGCCCAATGAAGCGAGACGGGCACATAGCTGCCCGGTCCAACCTCCACCGGCCCGTCCCCGGTGGGGAAGACATTGGGGCGGCGGTCGCGAATGTAGATATCCACGAGCGGCGGCGCCCCCGCCTTGCTGATGATCTCACTCGGATCTGAAGGGAACATGCCCATGGTTTCATAGGCCCATCGCGTCACCTTGTGAGAGGTGGCGGGCTGCCAGTCTGCTCCGCCTCTTGGCAAGGGGACGGAGGCCGAGGCGCTCCAGCCGGCCTCTTCCATGCCCACCTCCAGCATTTCAGCGCGTGACGGCGATTGTGCCAGCCCGGCCATGCCCTGCATCAGCAGATATAGCGTCATATCGGAGGCCCGGGTGCGCTGTGTCCAGTCTGCCTCCGCACCTGCAAGCGTATCGCCGCCCAATGACCGATAAAGCAGGAAGCAGGTGGACGACAGGATCTGCTCGGTCAGATAGGCCTTATGCTCGCTGCCGGAATCAGGCGGATCCTCAATTACCGAGCGGTTCAGCAACCCGTACCAGCCCCAGCCCATTGCGGGCGTCCGGTCGTGCCGCCGCGGCGCAAAGACAAAGGGAAACGTCCACCCCCGCATCCTCGGATCGCCGGGATAGGTCGGGCTGGACAGATCGGACAACGGATCAAAGAACACTGCCGCCAGCGAGTCCCCTGCACTATGCGCAAAGTCGAACTCCAGTTGCCCAATCCGGGCCGCCAAAAGGTAATGCCCGAATTCATGCAACATCCAACGCCCGCAGCTGGCGATACCCAACGGCTCCAATCGACTGTCCGGCGTTCCTGTCTTCACCCTCGCCCAACGGTTGAGATTGGCCAGCGCCAGATGCATATCGATGCTGGGTTTGCTCTGCAGGGTGGCATCCGGTGCCACCTCATAGCGCACCTGGGCATTTATAGTGCGCCCATCCCGGCCCGGCCCTGGCACGATCCCCGACCGGTAGTGCACCGCCAGCGGCCCCTCCGCCGTGGCCATGTAACTCTCCGGTGCAAGGCCTAGCCCACGCATATTGTCGAAGAAGGTTTTGCTGTGCCAGTAGGCGCTGATTGCACTGGATACATTGCGGCGCGGCGGCAGATCGGACAACCCGATGGTCGGCAGGGCTTTGGGGAAACGGCCCTCCCCGTCGCCAGGCACAAATCGCGGGCAGTTGCGCACCTCGTAGGCCGGTTGCTGCATCTTCATGCCAAGAGCCAGCGGAATCGCCCGGTCTTCCCGGAAGAGATCCAAAATCCTGTCCGGCCGCGTCGGGCGGCGCCATGCAAGCGGTGGTGCGGGGTGCGGCGGAACTCTCCCCGACGGGGCCCGCCAATCGGGCGGCGGCACCGGAAATACCCGCACAAAAGGCAGCGGCACCCCCGTTCCGGCCACCGCGTGACTGACGAGCGGCACCCGCGTGACCGAGAGCAACTCAACCTCATTTGCGCCTGGCTCCGCCAGACGCACCCGAACTGTCAGACGATAACTGACCGGTTCGCCCCGCGGCGTATCCTGCCCACGCGCCAGCAGGGTCAGGGTAATATCCCAGGCCCCGTCGGTGACGTTCTCAGGCTCCGCCGAAAACCGAATGTCCTGCAGCAACAGGGACTTCGGAACAACTCCGGCCTGCTTAGCAATGTTATCCTCAAGCATCGAGATCATCCGATAGACCGAGGATCGGGCCGGAGGCTGCGCACCGGCTTGCGGTGTCGGTGGGACAGGCGCCGGATCAGAGGGCGGTGGCGATGTCGTACTGCTGCCGTCGTCTGAGACCGCAGCCTCGACGGGCGCATCGTCGGCATCGGTCGCGGAGGATGCAACCAATGTTGCCGGTGCAACACCGGCCTGGAACCCCAAGGGAACGCCGGAGAGGCTGCGCGACAATCCGCCCAGCACCATTCGTTTTTCAGCATCGCTGCGTCCTGCCAGCAGCGATGACAGCGCTTGATGGGACCCGCCGGGAAACTCCGCAGTCAAGCCACGGATGACCAGATCAAAGCCATCAGCGGTGGCGCGCACCTCAACCGGGACCCGAAATCCGGCGGACGGAAACCGCATTAGAAAGGATCCATGCATGGGGTCAGGAATGCCTTCTGTCGCCACCAGAATGACGGTGCCCGGCATCGCACTCTTTGGATGGCGCGACATGTTCCAACTGGCGATCTGCCCGTCAAGACGGCTTGGCTCGGCATCAATTTTGGGCCAGATATCACACCAATGCAGCAGGCTGCCGCTTGCGGCAACATCGGCCAGCAGATCCAGCATCGGGTCAGCCTTTCCCAGCGGCGGCGGCGTTGCATTAACATACTGCTTCAGCTGTTTGAGGTAATGTTCTGCCGCCGCACTCAACGCCGCCAGATCAATCTCACCATCCGTACCGCCCACACGCGCCGCAGCCACATAAGGCACTGTCGGATGCGATATCAGGCGCGACGGGCGGCGTGACCCCGGATATTGCCGTTCATATCGCAACCAGGCCCGCGGTGCTGTGCCCCCAGCAATATCAGTGGGCGGCCATTTGCCAGGATGTGTCAGTTTCGCCATGTCATCCCCCTTCGTGCATGCGCCGCTGGGCATGCTATGTCTGTGCCATAATGATCACCCGACATCCTCAGGAACGGCCCTCAGCAACAGTGTAACGACATAATTTGCCGCCATTCAGCGAAGGGAGACGCGGTTTTTCAATCCCGTCATTTCATTGGAGGTGCGCTGATGGACCACGGTATCCGCCGCTTCGAACGTCGGATGCGCTGCAAACGCAAACCCACCTCGGGATGAGCCTACCATAGTTTCAGCGTTGGCAGTAGGCTGACAGCGCACTCCGGCATTGATTGGCGAAAGGTGTCAAACCATCAAGGATTGCCCGGCGGCATAGTGGCAAGTTTGGGTCTCTGACCATTGGCGCAATGATCTGTTCCCCGGAGCGAAAAAATTTGAAACCAGCGCATTTTTTCTCTGGACGCGCCAGAACTGAGGCCATATATCAGCCCCACATTCCGGCGTAGCTCAGCGGTAGAGCAGTTGACTGTTAATCAATTGGTCGTAGGTTCGATCCCTACCGCCGGAGCCAAAGTTTTCAAGGGCTTAGCGTGTATACGCTAAGCCCTTTTTGGTCTCTGTACGTCCGTATTTTGCCGCGATTGACCAGTGCAGGGTAGCGCGTTCTGCCAAGCGCGCCGGGTACTCGATTGAGGCGCCTCCGGCCCCGCTCAGGACAACAGCGGCGCGGGCAATTTCTTCAGCCCCGCCACATGGCCCAGCGGCAGCGCCCCCAGCGGCAGCAGGCAGGCCTGTAATGCATGGTAGATATCCGGCTTCCCGGTAAAGATCGTCCGCGTCACCTGTCCGTTCCCATCAATTTCAGGATACCAGCCGCCGCGGTCTTCATCGATGAAATGCGCCTGCGCAAATCCCCAGAGGCGGCGATACCATTGCTCGTCTTCGTCTCTGCCGTCCAGTTTCACAAGCGTAGCGACGGCACCAATCGCTTCTGTCACCGGCCACCAGAACCGGTTACGCATCGCGACCTTGCCTTCAAAATCAAGCGTATAGGCAAAACCACCATCAGCTAACCAGGCATCGGCAAGTGCCCGTTCAACCAGGCTGCGCGCGCGCGTCGGAGCGCCCGTATCGCGCCGTCCTGCCAGATCCCAGTGCTGCAACATCAACCGCCCCAGTTCAAAGGAGTGCCCAGGGGTGGTCCCAGCAGGCCGGAACATTGGGTCCCCGGCATAGGTGCGGTCGATTTGCCAGGTCTCAGTATAATGCTCAGGCAGGCGCCAGCTCTCTGCGGGCGCAACCTCGCCCACAAAAAAATCGAGGATATGGCCTGCGCGGTCCAGAAACACCGTCTCACCGGTGGCCTCATATGCCGTCAGCAGTGCTTCCACCCCGTGCATATTGGCGTTCATCCCGCGATAGGTTGAAAACGGTGTCCAGTCGCGGTTCCATTCGTCGGCAAATCGTTTTGGCCCCGTCTCCCAGAACCGCTGATCCAGAACCTCCGCCACATCACTTAGCAAGGCATCGGCACCGGGATGCCCGGCCAGTTTCGACGAGGCCGCAGCCAGCAGGACAAAGACATGACCGTAGGCCAGCTTGCGATCATCCGCGATGGCATCTCCGGACAGCGCCCAAAGGTATCCGCCATGAATCTGATCGCGGTGGTGGCTGTTGAGATAGGCGATACCGTGATCGATCATCTGCTCCGCACCCGCATAGCCGCAGATATGCGCCAACGCGTAGGAATGGACCAACCGTGTGGTGGTATGCAGCTCCTGCTTGTCATCCGGCAAGGGCCGACCAGCTGCATCAAGAGTGTGAAACCCCGGCACCGCCCGCAGACTGCCTGCGAAGAAATCCAGCTGCCGTCTGGCATCTGCCCTCAGATAGGCCTGATGGCCCGTATCCTCCAACCAGACCCCGGGCGCGGACAGATCTCCGACTGCGGAATGGGTGCTCATCGGCTGCTCTCCTTTTGCTGCCAGGGTCGCAATCGCAACGGCTCAGGCTGCAGGCCTGAGGGCAATGCCGCGATCATCGAAAATATGCGCATTTTGGGCCTGCAGGCGCAAGCCCAGACGCTCTCCGCTCTGGACCGGAACATTGCCGTGCTTACGGACCATCAGCGGCCCAAGCCCGTCAACTTTGGCATAAATATTGGTGTCAGAGCCCAAGCGCTCCACCACATCGGCGACAGCGATCAGATGCCCCTCGCCCGGCTCGACCACATCCAGATGTTCAGGCCGGATGCCCAGCTCAACCGCTGCAGCCGTGTCGTGCATATGATCCAGCGTCAGCATCATCCCATTTGTCGCCATCACGCCAGAGGCCGCACCGGACACCGGTAAAATATTCATTGTGGGTGACCCGATAAACTGCGCGACAAACTTGTTGGCGGGGCGTTCATAAAGCTCAAGCGGCGAGCCGACCTGCTGAATATCGCCGCCGTTCAACACCACGATGCGATCGGCGAGGGTCAGCGCCTCCACCTGATCGTGGGTCACATAAATCATGGTGGCGCCCAGTTGTTTGTGCAGCCGGGCAATTTCCAGCCGCATCTCAACGCGCAATGCAGCGTCCAAATTGGACAGCGGCTCATCAAACAGGAACGCACGTGGATCCCGGATAATGGCGCGCCCCATGGCAACGCGCTGCCGCTGACCGCCAGACAATGCCTTGGGCAGGCGATCAACCAAAGATGAAAGCCCCAGTGTCTCCGCCGCTCTGGCAACGCGGGAGCGGCGCTCCTCTGCGGGATCTTTGCGGATCTCCATGGAGAACCCCATATTCCGCGCCACATCCATATGCGGGTAGAGCGCATAAGACTGAAACACCATCGCAATATCGCGATCACGCGGGCGGACGTCATTCATACGCTGCCCGTCGATCTCGAAATCACCGGAGGTGATCGGCTCCAGCCCCGCAATCATCCGCAGCAGCGTAGATTTCCCGCAGCCCGATGGCCCCACCAGGACGATGAATTCACCGTCCCGAATATCAAGATTGATATCGCGCAGCACCTCGACGGCGCCATAGCGTTTCGCCACATCTCTGAGTTCGATCCGTGCCATGATCCGGCCCCCTATCCCTTGACCGCGCCGGACGTGAGGCCCTGCACGAGGTAGCGTTGTATGAAAATGAAAAACAGGCAGCTCGGCACCAGCGCCAGCACGCCAGCCGCCATCATCTGTCCCCAGTCCACCGAGAATTTCGACACAAAGGTCAACAGCCCGACCGGGAAAGTCATCGCGTCATTTTTCGAGATCAGCATCAGCGCAAACAGCAGCTCAGACCACGCGGCGGTGAAGACAAACCCAAGCGTGGCCCCCAGCCCCGGCAGCGTCAGCGGAAACACAACCGTGCGCAGCGCCTGAAACCGCGAGCAACCATCCATCATCGCGGCTTCTTCCAGATCCTTCGGGATCCCGTCAAAGAAGGATTGCATGAGGAAGGTGGCGAACGGGATGTTGAACGCGGTGTAGACCACGATCAGCGAGGTGAGCGAATTCAGCAGCCCGAGGTCGGCCACGATTTTGTAGATCGGAGCAATGATCATCAGCAGCGGAAACATCTGGGTGATCAGCATCACCGCGATGATGATCCGCTTGCCCGCAAAGACAAACCGCGAAAAAGCATAGCCCGCCCCGGCGGCAATCAGCGTGGTAAAGAACGCAGTCCCCAGCGATACTGTCAGCGAGTTGCGGAAATAGGCAAGGAACTCGGTCTCAAACAGCACCGTGGTGAAATTCTCGAACGTTACGGCGGACGGCAGCATCCGCGTGCCCTCTGAGAAGATCAACGCATCCGGTGTGATTGCGATTTTCATCAGCCAGTAAAGCGGGAACAGCGCAAAGCCCAGATAGAAGGCGATGGCGGCATATTTCCCGAACGCCAGTGCCGGATGACGGCTGCTTGAGCGTGCGACAGAACCCATTGGAAAACCTCAGATCTTGACCAGCCGCTTGCGCATCCAAAGCAGGATGACAGCATAGGCCAACAGGATAATCAGCAGCGCCACCGCAATGGTCGAGGCATAGCCAAAGTCCAATTTGCGGAACGCAGTGGTGAAAATATAGGTGGACAGGATCTGCGTCGAATTGGCCGGACCACCCCCGGTCATCACGAAGATCAGATCCGCGAAATTGGCGATCCAGATCGTGCGCAGCATCACTGTGATGGCAATCATCGGCGCCAGAAACGGCAGCGTGATCTTGGTAAAACTCTGCCAGGGCGTCGCGCCATCGATCTCTGCCGCTTCATACAGCTCCCCCGGAATAGATTGCAGTGCGGCCAGCAGCGTGATCGCAAAGAACGGCACCCCGAACCAGATATTAGCAGTGATCGGTCCCCAGATCGCCAGATCAGGATCGCCCAGAATATTATAGGGCTCAGACAACACCCCAAGGGCCGCGAGCCAATGCGGGATCGGTCCGATCACCGGGTTAAACAGCCAGGCCCAGGTCAACGCCGACAGGAAGGTGGGCACCGCCCAGGGCAAAAACACCAGCGCCTGAAACAGCTTCTTGCCGAAGAACTGCGTATTCAGCAGCATCGCCAGACCAAGCCCGAGGAAGAACTGAAAGAAGATCGACCAGAAGGTCCAGAAGAAGGTGTTCTCCAGCGCGATCCAGAATTTGCGATCGCTCCACAGCTTTTCATAGTTTTCAAAGCCGACCCAACCGGTAGCAAAGGGGTTGAGCAGCTCAATCGACTGAAAGGAATACGAAATTCCAACAATCAACGGGATCAACATAACGCTGCCGATCAACAGGATCATCGGCGACAGGTAAAGAAACGGCTCTACCATATACTGCCAGTAGAGCGAGCGTCGTGCCCCGGTTACCCCGGACACGACGGTTGTTTTTGCGCGCGCAATCACTGCTTTGCCTGCCATTTGGCGTGTTCATCGGTCAGGAATTCTGCCCATTCATCCGCCAGATCCTGCGCGCTGCGCTGTCCCAGCAGTGCTTCCTGACTGGTTTCCAGAACCACAGTGCTGGCGAAATAACCCCATTTCTCCAGATAGGTCGGCATGGTTGTCGGCTCATACTGTGCGCCATTCAGCTCCTTGAACCAGCCTTCAAATTGCTCCGTCTGGAAATAAGGATCCTGATCCGCACCTTTGTGGACCGGGATCACACCGACGCGCTTGGCCCAGGTGCCATTGGCCTCCGGTGCGGACAGTGCGGCCACAAGATCAAAGGCTTTGCCCTCATGCTCGGTCGCCTTGAAGATCGACCAACCGGCAAAACCGATGGTCGGAAACGCCTTGCCGGAAGGTCCGACAGGCATCGGGATAACCGCAAAATCCTCGGCTGGCATGCGCTCTGAAATCGCGATCAGCGCATCCGGGTCCTGATCAAGGAACGCACAGGTGCCGGAATAGAAGCCGGCTACGATCTCATTGAAGCCCCAGCTGACCGCATCCTTCGGCGCGTAACCCTTCTGGTAGAGATCAAGCATGAACTGGATCCCCTCAACCGAGCCGGGCTCATTCATCCGGCTCTTGCCATCCTCGGTGAAGAAGTCATTGGTGCCGTTCATCGCGGCCGCCATCATCACCCAGCCATTGGTGCCACCGGGACCGCCCCGCAGGCAGTAGCCTGACTTTCCGTCCAGCTCGGACACCGCTGCCGACGCGGCCATAAAGTCTGCCATGGTTTCCGGCGGCTCAACCCCGGCTTCGGCCAGCAGTGCCTTGTTGTAGAACATCGCCCGAAGATAGAACCCGTAAGGGATCATATAGAGATCCCCGGCCTGACTGCCCATGGCGACGGTCTTCTCTGTGAGGGTGGCGCCATGCTCCCAGTCGGCAACGTGATCAGTCAGACTGGCCAGCTGGCCGGAGCCTGCATAAAGCGCCTGCCAAGTATCCGGCATTTCGACAACATCCGGAATATCGCCACCGGCGACCATCGTGGCCAGCTTCTCAAACGCCTGCCCCCACGGTAGGCTGATAATCTCAACCGTCACATCCGGGTTCGCGGCCTCATAGCCGTCGACTATGCCTTGCAAAACCTTGGTGCGTTCCGGGCTGGTGATCACTTCGACCAGCTTCAGCGTTGTCTCCGCATAGGCCGCGCTTCCCATCAGCATGGCTGCGGTGGTGATCCCTGTCAGAAATTTTTTCATCTTGTCCTTCCCCTTGTCGTGTGACGGTGCACACGGCCCTGTCAGACCGTGCTGGTCGCGAGGGCAGATGTGATATCCGCCCACAGGTCCTCGGCCTCCTCCAGCCCGAGGTTCAGCCGAACGAGGTTCGGCGAAACGCCAAAACGCTGCATCGAATTTTCCTCGCCAATCTGTGCAAGCCCGACACGGGCTGGCAGGATCAGGCTCTCAAATCCGCCCCAGCTGACGCCCAACCGAAAATGGCTAAGCGCATTTGAAAACGCAGGAATATCCACGCTGTCGTCAAACTCGACCGCCATCAGCCCGGACCGTCCGGTCAGCCCCGGCACCTCGTTCGGCCCGGGAGAATGCACCCGGCGCACCTGTGGCAGTGCTGACAGGCGGTCAATAAACAGCGTCGCCGTGGCCTGATGCTGGCGCATCCGCGCAGAGAGGGTCCGCAGGCCTCGTGTCAGCAGAAACGCCTCAAACGGCGCCAACTTGGCGCCCAATAGTGGCAATGTCAGATCGCGGATGCGGTCAATATGCTGCTGCGCCGCAACCACCACGCCCGCCACTGTATCGGAATGGCCGGAGATGTATTTGGACGCAGAATGCAAAACAATATCAACACCCTGTGTCAGAGGTTTCTGAAACACCGGGCTGGCCCAGGAGTTATCGATCATCGTCAGAACGCCGTGCCGTTTGGCATGGGCCGTCACCTTCTTGAGGTTCAGCGGCTGAAACACGACCGAGCTGGGGCTTTCAAGATAAGCCAGCCGAACCCCGTTCAGCAGCTCCGGCTCCTCTTCCAGCTGATGCGGCGCGTAATAGTCGATCTCCACCCCAAATGGCCGCAGCATCCGTTCCATGAACCGGTAGCTATCGGGGTAGACATGCTCGACGCAGGCGATCCGATCCCCCGGTTTGACAAAGGCCAGAAGCGTCGACGAAATAGCCGCCATCCCGGAGGCAAAACCAACGGCCGCCTCCCCCTGCTCTGCCTTGGCCATCAGCGATTCAAATGCAGCGACCGTCGGGTTCTGCACGCGGGTGTAGATCGCCGCGTTACTGCGCCCGGCCATTCGGTCCTCAAACGCCTCATAGCTGTCAAAGCTGAACAGCGACGTCTGCACAATCGGCGGTGTGATCGCGCCGCTGCCGTCCTCCATCACCGCCGCCATCAATGTCGCCAGATCCAGCCCCTCAGTCATTGCGTCCCTCCATTATCGACTGCATAGACTCGCGGATCTCCGCCTCGACCATGTCCAGAATGCGCTCCATGACCTCCACCGCCATGCTCTCATCACCAGCCACCACAGCTTCGGCGAGCGGCAGGTGCAGCGGGATCGACGCCTCGCCCAGATGCGGCTTGCCGAACGGCGCCTCATAGACCTCGTTGAAGCCATGTTGGATCTGCTGGATCAGCTGACCGAACAGCGGATTGCCGCAGGCCTCCTGCAAGGCTTCATGAAAGTGATAGTCCGCCGCGCGCCAGTCCTGCCCGGCACCGTGGATCGCGATCAACTCACATACGCGCCCCATGATGATACGGCTACTCTGGGGCGTGATATTGCGCGTCGCCAAGCGCACGGTTTCGATCTCAAGCGGGCGACGCACGGCGTGGGTGCGCAGCAGGCTCTCGGCCTCCAGCTTGACCGTTACGGGCAGGTGAATTGCGTTGGAAACCACCTCGGTAGCGAGCCGCGTGCCTGCCTTCTTGTTTCGGGTCACAATGCCCATGTTCTGCCAGGCGGTCAGCGCTTCACGTACTTTGGCACGACCAATTCCAAGCTGGCGGGCGATATCGACCTCCGGCGGCAGTCGATCACCGATGCCAAGCCCGTCCACCTCAATCATATGCGTCAGAGCTTCCAGAACATCACGGCTGCTGCTGCGCGCCGGGAGCGGTGCCATGCTGTGGCTGAATTGTTTCGGATCACGCGCTGCCATGCTCTGCCTCTCTTTGGGTCGAGGGTGTGCCGAACCCCGTCTCAGAAAAGCATGTCAGTATTGTCCGACATTATCAATATTATTGTAGGACAATATATTTTACATATTTATCAGTATGTTAAAACCATCCAAACTCGAAAACCATTGTGTGACATGCGGTATCACCTGCGCCTCCAAGGCAACCGATGAAGGCGGCAGACAGCGCGATTCGACATAGGTAACCCGCAGCCGCGCCCGGATTATTCGCCCGTTCTGGAACCGGTAGAAACCTGTGGATACGCGCAGACCTTTGTGCTGGGCCTCATGTTTCGGCGGGATCATCTGCGGCGGTCGGCGACACCAGCGCAGGATACAGGGCCGAGCCTATCCTGCGCTGCGCAAGGAGCTATCCTGCCCTTGATCCTGCCTCCCATCGAGCTGCCCATCGTGAACGGCAGCGGTCTCAGCCTGTCCCTCACGTGCGCTGTGCCAGCGCAGCAAATCCTCAAACGCCATCGGACGGCCAATCACGTAGCCCTGCAGCACATCCGCGCCCAAGGTGGTGAGCACCCGGGCCTCCTCCCATGTCTCAACGCCCTCAACCACGGTCTCGGCACCGACACTGGCTGCCATTTCTATCAGCCCGCGCATCAAGTCCTGACGCGCTGGTTTGCGATCAATTTCACTGGCAAAAACCCTGTCGATCTTGAGCCGATCGGGCTGCAAGGCCAAAACGCCGGCAATACTGGCATGACCGGTCCCAAAATCATCGATCTCAATGCTGATGCCCAGATCCTTAAGCATGGCGATCTTCTGCGCGTAATCATCGCTGATCGAATCCAGAAACACGGTTTCCAGCAGTTCAAAGGTCAGCGCACCCCGCGGAATGTCATCGCGGTTCTGCAATTCCGCGACCAGTTGCGGATCAGCCAGACGGGCAGCGGAGACATTGACCGAAATACCCGGCAATTCAATGCCCTGACGATGCAGCTCCCAGTAGCCCTGCAAGGCCAGATCAAGGACCGCCAGATCCAAATCTGCGCTGCAGTTCATCTCCTCGGCGATGGGTAGGAACAGATCCGGCGTCAGCAGACCACGATGCGGGTGCTGCCAGCGTGCCAGCACCTCGCACCCAATGAGGCGCCCGGTTTTTGCTTCGATTTGCGGCTGAAACAGTGCCGTGATCTCGTTGCGCTCCAACGCCTCTCGGAAATCGCGGATCAGGTTCATCTTATCGCTGTGGGCCTGTCCGATTGCATCGCTATAGGCCACAACATTATCTGATCCTGATGACTTTGCCTCATATAACGCCAGATCTGCGCGCCGCAGCGTGGATTTCAACGGCTCCCCCGGGTCCATGACGGCAAACCCGACCGACACCCCGAACCGCAGACGCACCTCCTGATAATAAAAAGGCTCCAGAAGGGTAAAGGCAAGGTCCTGGCACAGCTCCTCCGCCTCCGCCCCCCCGTCCGAGACCTGAACAAAGGCTGTGAATTCATCTCCCCCGATGCGAAAGGCAAAATCCCGCCCGTCCTGCATCCGGCCTGACAACCGTCGGGCCACAACCTGAAGCACCGCATCCCCCGCCGCGTGACCGTAGGTGTCATTGATCTCCTTGAACCGGTCCAGGTCCAGCGCAATCACGAGCGTCACCTCCCCCGGCACCTGAACCGGGGCGGCGAGGAAATCTTCAAGGTATTTCCGGTTGCCGATCCCGGTCAGTTTGTCGTGGCGCGCAGCCCAGGCGCTCTCCTTCTGGGCCTCACACATGGCTTCGAACGCGTCTTCTGCAATGGCGCGCATATCCCGTTCGCGGCGCAGGGCGTCAATCCGCTGGGCGATTTCCGTCTCAACGCGATCCAGAACGCGGTTATAGCGATACGCCAGGGCACCAAGCCGGGTGGATGGTTCTACCCGCACGCGCTGGCTGAAGCGGCCCGATCTCTGATGCCGTTTCATATCCTCCAGCAAGTCCAGAAGCGCGTTGCGCTGATTGTTTTCCGCAAGGTTCAGACCGCGCACCTCGTCCCGCGGCTTGGCCCGCAGCAAACCGCGGCGGTTCAGCATCCACAGAAGCGGTGCCATTGTGGCCATCACCCAGGCCGCAACCACACCAACACCAAGGATCTGGATCCCCAGCTGACCAAGACGACTGCCTGCCGGAAGCGCCTCGTAGGGGACCGCCACCGCGACCGCCAGCGTTCCGAGAACTCCCGCCGCCAGGTGAACCGGCACCGCACCAACCACATCGTCGATTTTTAGCGCGTCCAATACGTCGCGGACAAACATCACGGTCAACGCCCCTGCAACACCGATCAGGAATGCCACCGGTCCGGTCACCAGATGGATCGCAGCGGTCCCGGCCACCAGCCCTCCCAAAATACCGTTGATCAACAGCTCTGCCCGGATGTGCCCGTTCACTAGCAGCCCCACCACGATACAGGTCACGCCGGCCCCGGCTGCGGACAGCATGGTCCGCGCTACAATCGGCGCCACATCCGCGTTGAACACCATCGCGGAACCGCCATTAAACGCGCCCCAGCCAATCCACAGCAGCATGCCCCCCAGCGCCATCAGCGAAACGGAGTTTTCTTCGAAAAACCGGTTCTTGTGCCCATAGCGACCAAGCCGGGGACCCAGAAAAAGCACTGCAGTCAACGCGGTCCACCCGCCAACGCTATGCACCACCGTCGCCCCCGCAAAATCTATGAAGCCGATCTGACGCAGCCACCCTGCCGGGTTCCACACCCAGTGCCCGACCAGCGGGTAAACCAACCCCGCCAGGGTCAGCGAGGTGGCGATGTAGCCCAGAAACCGCTCCCGTTCCGCCACGGCGCCGGAGACGATCGTCGCCGCCGTCGCGGCAAAGGCCGTCTGAAACAGGAACATTGCGGAGACATGCGCCTCCAGCCCGCCGCCGTGGTCAGCATCGCCGACATGAGCGTGATCCGGCACATGTCCCGCGGTTCCCGTTACCACATTGGACAGGTTCGGAAAAAAGCCATCAACACCAACCAGCCCGCCCAGGCTGCTGCCAAACATAAGGCCAAATCCGGCGATCCAGAACACGGTCCCAACGAGGCAGATATCGGCGATGTTTTTCAGCGCGACATTGGCGGCGTTCTTCTCACGTACGGTGCCGGATTCCAAGCACAGGAACCCACATTGCAGGATCAGCACCAAGAGCGCCATAATGACCGTCCAGGCGGTGTCAAATTCGGCCATCAGAGCCCCTCCGGATATCGCCATCACCAGAATGGTTGCGGCAAAATTCTCCTAAAGGTAGCAACTCGATCCCAAGAAACCGTTGCCCCACCACAAAGCGTGCGTGAAATGCCCCTCGGGTTTTGAGCTAATTTTCCCGCAATCATTAACCATGACGCGGCCGCTTGCGTCTGCTCCGATTTCCGAGCAACCTGCCGCGAAATCTCCGATAGTGATTTACTCCCGAAGGATCCCGCGTGTCCGAAGCCCAGTCTGATCATTCCCGCCGACCGCGTCAGCTGCGCAGCCCTTGGCGTGCGGTGTCGGCGATGTTTGTGCTAAACGGCGCGCTCTTCGGCATCTGGGCCTCGCGCATCCCTGCGGTATCTGAGATCCACGAGTTGTCTCCCGGCGGGCTTGGACTGCTTTTGCTGCTGATGGCGGCCGGTGCGATCCTGTCGTTTCCGCTTGCCGGACGCGCGGCTGATCGGATCGGCGCGGCCCATGTCACACGCCGGGTGGCGCTGGCCTATGTGCTGGGCCTGGTGTTGCTGGCGTTGGCGCCAAACCTGCCGCTGCTGGCGGCAGCGTTGTTTGTCTTTGGTGCCGCCCATGGCAGCATGGATGTGGCCATGAATGCCTGGGCCAGCGAGGTCGAGGCCCGCGCGGCGCGGCCAATGATGTCGTCTTTTCACGCGATGTTCAGCCTTGGCGCCGGCCTCGGGGCGCTCTCCGGGTATGCAGCGGCATCCATCGACGCGCAGATCCCCGCGCATTTTCTGGTGGCTGGCTGTGTTTCTGCGCTGCTCACGCTTTATATGGCGCAGATCCCCTGGGTCGCGCGCCCCGCCCCGGAAAGCGGCGCTGCGAAACCGGCCCTGCTGCCACGCGGCGCGTTGCTGGCGGTCGGGTTCGTCGCCTTCTGCGGCGCAGTTGGCGAGGGCGCCATGGCCGACTGGAGTGCGATTTTCCTGGTGCTGACCACCGGCGCAAGCGAGGCTGATGCCGCACTTGGTTTTGCGGTTTTCTCCATTGCGATGGTGGCGATGCGGCTGATTGGCGACCTTGTCGTCGCGCGCATTGGCCCCGTGACAGCAGGCCGTCTTGCCGGAACAAGTGCCAGTCTTGGCGCGCTGATTGCGGTCGGCTGGGGCAGCTACGGCGCGGCGATGATCGGCTTCGCCCTGATGGGGATCGGCTATGCGCTGGTCATGCCGCTGGCCTTCAGCCGCGCGGCCAGCGATCCGGATCTGCCCGCTGGCGCCGCCATTGCCAGCGTTGCGACATTTGGCTACGGCGGCATCCTGATCGGTCCGCCGATGATCGGTGTCACCGCTGAGCTGATATCGCTGCCTGCAGCCTTCCTGATCCTTGCTGTACTTGCAGTTTTTATCGTTATTTTCTCAGACGTTCTAAGGCGTATCTAACCTTCTCAAGGCGCAGCCAACCTGTCGTCTGGCAAGAAAAAAGGGAGGCACAGCGGCCTCCCCCTCCAGGTGCACGGATCAGGTGGTTCTTGTTACCGCCCGAGGTCGTTGCCTGTGTCCTGATCCGTGTCGGGATGAGCGCACCCATCCCGGGTTCCGGACCGCCGCGACACGCCTCGTGCCGCGACGATCATCATTCCGTTGCCTGCACTCCTCAGCTACAGCCGGAGGTACCGCCACAGGTGTTGCATTTCATGCAGGTGCCATTGCGCACCAGTGTGTAGTTGCCGCAATCGCCACAGGCCTCGCCCTCATAGCCCTGCATCTTGGCCTTGGTGCGGGCATCCATGCCGCCGGACACCGCCGGTGCTGCCGCGGTTGAGGTCTCAGGAACCAGCGATTGCAAGGCGGAGACAGGATCGGCGCCATCCGCCAGCATTTCCGTCTGCCCGCCCTGAAGAACCACCAACTCCTGCGGCAGACGCTTGCGCAGATACCCTGTCGAAGAGATCTGTTTCAGCACTTCCAGCGACCGGGTTGCGGCGGTCTCGCTCAGTTCGGAGACGTTGGAGACGCCTTCTTCCTCACCCCGGCCCAGATCATCAAAGCTGGCCCCTTCGGGTTTGACATGCGCCAGATCGGTGCGGTCCAGATAGCTGACCGCCAGTTCGCGGAACACATAGTCCAAGATGGAGGTCGCGTTCTTGATGCTGTCATTGCCCTGCACCATGCCCGCAGGCTCGAATTTGGTGAAGGTGAAGGCATCCACGAACTCCTCCAGCGGCACACCGTATTGCAGGCCAACTGACACCGCGATGGCAAAGTTGTTCATCATCGCCCGGAAGCCAGCACCTTCCTTGTGCATGTCGATGAAGATCTCGCCAAGGTTGCCGTCTTCATATTCCCCGGTCCGCAGATAGACCTTGTGGCCTCCGACAACAGCCTTTTGGGTATACCCTTTGCGGCGTTGAGGCATCTTGGTGCGATGCGATTTGATGATTTCCTTGATGACGACCTTTTCGACGATTTTCTCGGCGAGGGTCACGGCTTTTTCCTGCTGCGATCCGCTTTCCAATACCTCGGCGGCTTCATCATCATCCTCAACCAGCGCAGCTGCCAAGGGCTGGCTCAGCTTGGAGCCATCGCGGTACAGCGCATTGGCCTTCACACCCAGTGACCAGCTGAGTTCATAAGCCTTCTGACAATCCTCAATGGTGGCGTCATTGGGCATGTTGATGGTCTTGGAGATCGCGCCAGAGATAAAGCTCTGTGCCGCGGCCATCATCAGGATATGGCTCTCAACCCCAAGATAACGCTTACCTTTCTTGCCGCAGGGATTGGCACAATCAAAGATATGATAGTGTTCTTCCTTCAGATGCGGTGCGCCTTCCAGAGTCATTGAGCCGCAGACATGGTCATTTGCGGCCTCAATATCTGCCTTGCCAAAGCCAAGATGACGCAAGAGGTCAAAGGTCGGGTCGTTCAGCTTGGTCGCCGGGATGCCCAGAACGCCGGTGCAGAAATCCTCACCCAAAGTCCACTGGTTGAAGACAAAGCGGATGTCAAAGGCGCTTTCCAGTGCGGCATCGACCTTCGCCAGCTCCGCCGGGCCAAATCCATGGCCTGCAAGCGAGGTGTGGTTGATGCCCGGCGCGTTGCCGATCGTGCCGTGACCCACCGCATAGGAGACGATCTCCTCGATCTGGGCCGGGGAATAGCCGAGACCGTCCAGCGCCGCAGGCACCGAGCGGTTGATGATCTTGAAATAGCCGCCACCTGCGAGCTTTTTGAACTTCACCAGTGCGAAATCCGGCTCAATCCCGGTGGTGTCACAATCCATTACCAGACCAATGGTGCCGGTTGGTGCAACCACGGTAGCCTGCGCATTGCGGAACCCGTGGCGTTCGCCCAATTCCAGCGCCTCATCCCAGCTGCTCATCGCCAGTTCTGCCAGACGCGGGTCCGGGCAATTCGCACTGTCGAGCGGTACAGGCTTCACGGCCAAGCCTTCGTAACCGTCAACCGATCCATGTGCAGCCGCCCGATGGTTGCGGATCACCCGCAGCATATCGCTGGCGTTCTGCTCATAACGGGCAAACGGCCCCAGTTCAGACGCCATCTCCGCCGAGGTCGCGTAAGACACACCGGTCATGATCGCCGTCAGCGCACCACAAAGCGCACGCCCCTCGGCACTGTCATAGCCAAAGCCCATGTTCATCAGCAGGCCGCCGATATTCGCATAGCCAAGGCCCAGCGTGCGGAAGTCATAGGAGCGCTGCGCAATTTCCTTGGACGGGAACTGCGCCATCATCACCGAGATTTCCAGTGTCACCGTCCACAGGCGACAGGCGTGCATGTAATCTTCGGCCTGAAACACCCCGTCTTTGAGGAATGTCAGCAGGTTCAGCGACGCAAGATTACAGGCGGTATCGTCCAGGAACATATATTCTGAACAAGGGTTTGAGCCGCGAATTTCGCCATCGGACGGACATGTGTGCCACTCGTTCACTGTGTCGTGGAACTGGATGCCTGGATCGGCGCAGGCCCAGGCCGCATGCCCCACCTTTTCCCACAGATCGCGGGCCTTCACCGTCTTGGCAACCTTGCCATCGACGCGATTGATCAGTTGCCAGTCGGCGTCTTTCTTCACCGCATGCAGGAAGGCGTTGGTGACCCGGATGGAGTTGTTGGAGTTCTGACCGGAGACCGAGCTATAGGCGTCGCTGTCCCAGTCGGTGTCATAGGTCGGAAACTCAATCGAGGTATGACCCTGTTTGGCGTAGTCCAGCACGCGTTTGACATATGTCTCCGGGATCGCAACCTTTTTCGCCTCGCGAATGGCCAGCTTGAGCCCGTCGTTCACAGCCGGATTATAGGCGTCGGCCTCGGTCCCGTCCCAGCTGCGAATGGCCTCGAACAGACCGTTCAGCATCTTCTCGTGCATCTTGGAACCCGCGACAATGGACGCGACCTTCTGCTCCTCGATCACTTTCCAGTCGATGAACTGTTCGATATCGGGGTGATCCGCATCCACGATCACCATCTTGGCGGCGCGACGCGTGGTGCCGCCGGATTTGATGGCACCTGCCGCACGGTCGCCAATTTTGAGAAAACCCATCAGACCAGAGGATTTGCCGCCGCCGGACAGGGGCTCCCCTTCGCCGCGCAGATGGCTGAAATTGGTGCCGGTGCCGGAGCCATATTTGAACAGACGCGCTTCCCGCACCCAAAGGTCCATGATGCCGCCGTCCTGCACCAGATCGTCGGAAACCGATTGGATAAAGCAGGCATGGGGCTGGGGGTGTTCATAGGCGCTGTCGGATTTGGTCAGCTTGCCGGTTTTGTAGTCGACATAGTGATGCCCCTGTGCCGGACCATCGATACCATAGGCCCAGTGCAGACCGGTGTTGAACCATTGCGGGCTGTTGGGTGCAGCGCGCTGAGTCGCCAGCATGTAGCGCATTTCGTCAAAATAGGCGCGCGCATCCTCTTCGGTGGAGAAATAGCCCCCTTTCCAGCCCCAGTAGCACCAGGCACCAGCCAGGCGATCAAACACCTGCTTGGAGGAAATCTCCCCGCCAAACTCCACATCATCACCCGCCGGAGCAGAGCGCCAGAGGAATTCAGGAACGCCCTTTTCACGGAGCTTTTTCAGTTTGCTGGGCACACCCGCTTTACGGAAATATTTCTGCGCGATGACGTCGCTGGCAACCTGGCTCCAGCCCGCCGGAACCTCGACGCCCTCAAGGCGGAACACGATGGTACCGTCCGGATTGCGGATTTCCGACGTTGCAGGAACGAACTCCAGATCGGCATATGCGTCCTGCCCAGATTTTGTGAATTTCCGCTCAATCTTCATGCCATCTGCCTCTTTTCTGCAGTCCCACTGTCACAAATCACGCCTTTTCCGGCGCATTCCTTGTTGTCGTTCACGACAAAACATCCTGGTACGCACCTCATAGAAGATGCGAGTCAGGGCCGAAACCCCATTTCAGCTAGCGCTTGATGCTTTGCTCCGTTTGGTGCAGCGCGGGGTGAAATCCACCATATTTTGTGCTGCATCATCCGACGTACACAATTTGACGTATTCAGGCATAGCTGGTCAACGCCATTTTTAAGGTTTCGTAACCAACTTTTTCATTGACGATAGCTTGATGGTCTGAGGGCAATCACGAAGCTGCGATTCAAAGTTGATCACAACACCTCTGCCGGTCCACGCGCGACCAAAGTCATGAGGCGAGAAATCCCCTTGAAGAGAGGGGCTTGCCCCGCGTCTTGCGAGAAGGATCCTGAAGATAACATCGGGTCGTATCAGCAGGACACAACCTGACCGAGGGTTGAAAAAGTGAAATGCCCGTCGAAAAAGTTAAGCGTGTGTCGTGGAGATTTTTTTCTATGTGCACACGAAGCGCAAAACCAATTCGACGCCAAAGCGCAACAGTTGGTTAATCACTTCTTAACAGAGCCGCCTTTAAGGTGATTTTGGTGACGATTTGGAAACCACTTCGAATCTCCGCCCGGCACAGGCTGGGCCGGATCCTTCCGCCCCCATTCACCGATAGTGCGCAGGTTTGGCGCAACGGACCTCTGCCGGATATGAGGTCACCTTCTCGATCATTCGGTGTTAGACATTGGAGTATCTCAGATACGCGAAACGCCGACTGCCTGATACAGGCAAGTCGGCGTCTACGTTGCATCCCGAAGGATGAAATGGTCGGGGCGGCGAGATTCGAACTCACGACCCCCTGTACCCAAAACAGGTGCGCTACCAGACTGCGCCACGCCCCGGACCGTGCGCCTTCCTAGCGTTGCCAATCTGATTTGAAAAGCCCTAACAGGGCCAAATTGCGCCTGTCTTTGAAAAAACTTTGTGGCGCAGCTCCGTACCGACGGAAATCCCGTAGCGTGCTGCCAGACCACCATTGATTTCCAGCACCGCAAAGACGTTGTCGCCACCGGGAATCGGTGTCAAATCGCCGGGGATTGCCCGGTGGTGGATGTGTCGAACCGTCCCGGTAGCATCGACAAACAGCATATCCAGCGGGATCAGTGTGTTCTTCATCCAGAAACTGGCGCGCTGCGGCATCTCGTAGACAAACAGCATGCCAGCGCCCCGCGCCATATGCGGCCGATGCATCAGCCCCGCGGCACGTTCTTCAACAGTATCAGCGATTTCCACGGTAAATTGGGTCTGCCCCCAAGGTCCACGCAGGGTGACCTGATCGGGCTGGCAGGCGTCCGGCCCGCTTTGGGCCGACGCGCTCTCCGCTGCCACAACTTCGGCAACAAACATCATACACACTGCGGTGGCTCTGGCTCCTGCTGTCAATCGGCGCATGATCGGGCCTGACATTCGGATCCAGAGGGGCTGCATCTTCTTAGTCCTGTTTTTCCAGCAGGGCGGCTTCCCAGGCAAGCACCTCAACCGCCATACGGCCGCGCTTGCCGTCGATGACCCGCATCCCCAGGGCCTCCCCCGGCTGCAGCTCCGACAGGCCAGACTGGCGCAGAACCTCGACATGCAGGAACACGTCTTCATCGCGACCAAACACATTGGCAAAGCCAAAGCCCTTGCCCTTGTCAAACCACTTCACCCGCGCGGGCACCAGTGGCTCAGAGTAAAGAACATCCGAATCCATCTCGGCAAAATCGCTCAGCACCGGACTGTCGTCGCGCGCTGGCGGCGTGATCGACAGGACTTCCACCGCCTGAACACCACGCTCGGTGCGATGCGTCACCAGTTCAACCTCGGCCCCGTCCGCGATGGAACTCTGGCCGAAGTTACGCAGCACGTTCACATGCAGCAGGATATCTGGTCCGCCCTCATCAGAGACGACAAATCCGAACCCTTTGGTCGGATCGAACCATTTCACCAGCCCGCGTATTTGCTGCAAACTGCTCAAGTCTTCTGCCACTGCCGTAGTCCACCGTATTCTTCAGTTTTTAACCCGTAGGTGATGCTCTATTCTCGGAACGAAGTTCAAGCTAAAAACACCCATCAATATCACAATTCTGCTATTTTCCGCGCGTAACCTAGGGGCACAGCCGGTCCACGGTCCAAAGCGCTTCGGGGGTTTCGCGCCGCCAGACAAAACGGTCATGAAGGCGGAAAGCCCCATCAGCCCAGAATTCAATCTCCAGCGGCGTCAGCCGATAACCGCCCCAAAATGGCGGGCGATCCGGGTTTGACCCCTTGGTTGCAGTCACTTTTGCCACTTCTGCCATCAGGGCGCCACGGCTGGACAGCGGCCGCGACTGCGCCGAGGCCCAGGCCCCCAAGCGGCTCTTGAGTGAACGGGATTTGTAGTATTCATCCGCCTGCGGTCCGTTCTCGCGGGTGATGATGCCGCGTGCCCGCACCTGACGACGCAGTGATTTCCAATGCATGACAAAGGCGGCCTTGCCTGCCCCGTCCAACTCCTGCGCCTTGGCGCTCTCGTAGTTAGTATAAAAGACAAAGGCCGCGTCCTCGATCTCCTTCAGCAGGACCATCCGGCAATTCGGCAGACCATCTGCATCCACCGTGGACAACGCAATCGCATTGGGATCGTTGATCTCGCTCTCCTCGGCCTCACTCAGCCAACTGCGAGCAATGGCAAAGGGATCCTCTCCCGCAAAGATACCGCTGCGATCGGACATGGCGCACCTCATAGTCTGTTTTGTCTGGGTTGGCTGGCGCGTGAATGCGCGTTGCTGAAGGCAACCTAGGTCGACAACGGGCCCACGACAAGAGACAGCGCCCTTGAAGCGTCCCGCGGGACAGACTAAACGTCGTCTAAATCGAAGATCACAGGCGGAGAACCTGCATGTCTAGTCAACTGATGGCCGGCAAACGTGGCCTCATCATGGGCCTTGCCAATGACAAATCCATCGCGTGGGGCATTGCCAAAGCCTGCGCCGACGCCGGCGCTGAGCTTGCGTTTTCCTACCAGGGCGATGCTCTGAAAAAACGCGTCGACCCGCTGGCGGCGCAATTGGGCAGCGATATCGTCCTGCCCTGCGATGTGGCCGATGAGGGCTCCGTCGATGCGCTGTTTGCCGCGCTGGAAGAGAAATGGGGCAAACTGGACTTTCTGGTGCACGCCATCGGCTTTTCCGACAAGAACGAACTGCGCGGTCGCTATGTCGACACCACGCGCAGCAATTTCCAGATGACCATGGATATCTCGGTCTACTCCTTCACCTCGGTGATGCAGCGTGCCGAAAAGATGATGTCCGACGGTGGCAGCGCCGTGACGCTGACCTACTATGGCGCGGAACAGGTGATGCCACATTATAATGTCATGGGCGTGGCCAAGGCGGCGCTGGAAGCATCCGTTAAGTACTTGGCCGAAGACCTCGGCAAAGACGGCATCCGCGTCAACGCGATCTCGGCGGGCCCGATCAAGACACTGGCGGCCTCCGGTATCGGTGATTTCCGCTACATCATGAAATGGAACGAATATAATTCGCCGCTGCGCCGCAACGTGACCATTGATGACGTGGGCAAATCCGCGCTTTATCTGCTGTCGGATCTCTCCTCCGGTGTGACCGGCGAGAATCTGCATGTGGATGCCGGCTATCACGTCGTCGGGATGAAGGCGGTTGACGCCCCCGACATCGACGCGGCAACCGGGCGCAAATAAACACGGGTCCAGCAGATGCTGCGCGCATCTGCACCACAGAGCAAGACACAGCAGGCGCGCGGCTCACGCGCGCCTCTTCCAATGACAGGGACCGCATCATGACACTCGCCGCCTTTACCGCTTCCGTCCTGCTTTGTCTGATGGCGGCCATCAGCCCCGGCCCTGCTGTCCTCATGGCCGCGCGCGTCGGCCTGGCCCATGGCTGGCGGAGCGGACTGGCCCTGGCGATTGGTATCGGCGCGGGGGCAGTATTCTGGGCCTCTGCCGCGCTCTTCGGGCTGAACCTGCTGTTTGACTATGCCCCATTTCTGCTGACCCTGCTGAAAATCGGCGGCGCCGTGTTCCTGATCTACATGGCCTGGAACATGTGGCGTCATGCCAGCGAACCGATGTCGCAGGACAGTGACGCACAATTGCCGCAGACTGCTTTTGCGGCCTTCCGTCTTGGGATCTTCACCCAGTTGGCCAACCCCAAACCGGCCGCCTTTTTCGGCGCCGTTTTTGTCGGTACCGTACCCGAAGGTAGCAGCAGCCTGGCCCTTACCGCCCTGCTCACCTGCATCTTTCTGGGTGAAGTCACTTGGAACACCCTCGTGGCCCGTATCTTCTCCTTTGAGAAAACGCGCCGCGGGTATATCAATCTGAAACATGTGATCGACCGGGTCTTTGGTGGTCTGCTGGCCGCCCTCGGCGTCAAGATCGCCGCCCTCTGAGGGCAGATGCGCGATCCCGGACGCCAGACCCTAACAGGAGCATCAATAACATGACCGATCGTCTGCCTCATGAAAAAGGCTTTCATATTTCCTGGGACCAGCTGCACCGTGACAGCCGCGCACTTGCCTGGCGTCTGGACGGGCAAGGGCCCGATAATGGCGCCTGGCGCGCCGTAGTGGCTATCACCCGTGGCGGCATGGCCCCCGCGATGATCGTCAGCCGCGAGCTGGACATCCGCATTGTCGATACCATTGGCGTGAAATCCTACCACCACCAGGATCAGGGACAGGCCGAAGTGCTGAAAGCCCCCGACGCAGAGCTGATGGGCGACGGTGAAGGCGTGCTGATCATCGACGATCTGGTCGACAGCGGCAAAACCCTGGAACTGGTGCGCCAGATGTACCCCAAGGCACATTTCGCCACTGTCTACGCCAAGCCCAAAGGCCGCCCGATGGTCGACACCTTCATCACCGAGGTGAGCCAGGACACCTGGATTTTCTTCCCCTGGGATATGGCGCTGCAATATGTCGAGCCCTATCGCGGCACCGACTGATCTTTGCGGGTCCAAGCAATTCATCTAGTAAGGCGCGCCTTCGGGGGCGTCTTTTTCATTTGCGCCCAAATGCAGGGTGTCCAATCGCGTGACGGCTTGACTGACGAAGGCCAAAACCCCTTGCAAAACCTGTGAACTTGCGGCGGAGTGGCTCGATCAGGCGCCGCCGTTCCGGCCCTTGCGCTGACGCAGAACAGGACCACCCATGCCACAGGCTTCATTTCCGAGCGCCCGCACCCGTGACACCTTTGTCTCGCCGATTGTCGAATCCCGGCGCTGGCTTCAGGGGTTGACGCTGCCGGCGGATTTGCCGCTGCTGAACCTCAGTCAGGCCGCACCAGCTGATCCCCCGCCGGAGGGGCTGCGCCGCGCCATTGCAGAGGCGGCCCTGACTGACGACAGCAGCCATCTCTATGGCGCGGTGCTCGGGCGGGATGAGCTGCGCGCAGCCCTCGCCGACAAGATGAACCGTCACTACGCGGGCGATCTTTCTGCGGCGGAAGTGGCCATCACCTCTGGCTGCAATCAGGCCTTTGCCGCGACTATCGCGGCGCTTTGTGGTGAGGGCGATCAGGTGATTCTGCCAACGCCTTGGTATTTCAACCATAAAATGTGGCTCGACATGCAGGGGGTGGTCACCTGTCCGCTGCCGGTCGGCGCAGCCATGCTGCCATGCCCGGATGCCGCCGCAAAGCTGATCACCGACCGGACACGCGCGATCGTCCTGGTGACCCCGAACAACCCCTGCGGGGTGGAGTATCCGGACGGTCTGGTGCAGCGGTTCTATGATCTTGCCCGTGCCCATGGTCTTGCGCTGATCGTGGATGAAACCTACCGCGACTTTGACAGCCGCAACGGGCCGCCCCATACGCTGTTTCAGGATCCGAACTGGTCGGAGACGCTGATCCATCTCTATTCTTTCTCCAAAGCCTATCGGCTGACTGGGCATCGGCTCGGCGCGATTGCCGCCCACCCGGACCAGCTGCTGGAGATGGAAAAATTCCTCGATACCGTCACCATATGTCCGGCCCAACTGGGGCAGACCGGGGCGCTCTGGGGGCTGGAAAACCTCGATGACTGGCTTGCCGGCGAACGGCAGGAACTGCTCAACCGCCGCGCCGCGATTGAGACGGGGTTTGCCCCGCTTGCCGCGCAAGGCTGGCAGCTCCTCGGATGTGGCGCCTATTTTGCCTATGTCGCCCATCCCTTTGCGGCATCATCGGACGAACTGGCCAGACGTCTGGTGAAGGAGGCTGGCATCCTGATGCTGCCCGGCAGCATGTTCACTCCGGATGGCGACCCCACCGGCGCGCGACAGTTCCGCATTGCCTTTGCCAATGTCGATACACATGGCATCCGCACGCTTTTTGAACGGCTGACAAGCTGGACAGCCTGACCCATCCATCCCACTCACCCGCTCTGAACACCGACGCTGATCAGTCGTCCCTTGCCCCTTTCAAGGTGGCAGCGTATTCAGAGCCTCGACATTTCAGCATTCCCGGCTGCCGCGGCGCAGTCCGGCGACCGGCAATACGAGGACATCATGGCTGCAGGCATGAAAAAACTATCAAATACATTTGTCTGGATCCTGATGGGGATGCTGATTATCGGTCTCGCCGGGTTTGGCGCAGTGAACTTCACAGGCTCTGTGTCCTCCGTCGCGGTGGTTGGCGATCAGGAGGTCTCGGTCGATGACTACGCCCGCGAATTGCAGCGCGAGCAGCGCGCACTTGAGGCCCAGACGGGCCAGCGCGTCCCCATCGCCCAGATGACCGCGCTCGGCCTTGACCGCGTGGTGTTGGGTCGGCTGATTGCCATTGCCGCCCTTGATCAGGAAAGCAGCGATCTTGGCCTGTCGATCGGTGATCAGAACCTGTTTGACGAAATCAGCCGGATCCCGGCCTTTCAGGATGGCACCGGCGCCTTCAACCGCGACACCTATCAATATGCGCTCGATAATATCGGCCTGACCGAGGCCGCGTTTGAAGCCGACCTGCGCCGCGAATCTGCCCGTACCCTGGTGCAGGGCGCCATCATGGCCGGCACCGAAATGCCCGACACGCTGCGCGACACGTTGACCAGCTATGTCGGCGCGCGCCGCAGCTTCGACTGGCTGACCGTAAGCGAAGACAGCATTGCCCTCACCGAGGTCGAGCCGAGCGAAGACGAGCTGCGAGCCTTCTATGACGCCAATATCGACCAGTTCACCCTGCCCCGCACCAAGGTGATCACCTATGCTGCCCTGCGCCCCGACGCGCTGGTGGATGAGATCGAGATCGACGCGGCAGCATTGGAACAGCTGTTCAACGACCGCAGCGCCGAATATCAGGTGCCGGAGCGCCGTCTGGTGGAACGTCTGGTCTTTGCCAACCGGGACGCTGCCGACAGCGCCAAGGCACAGCTCGACATCAACGGCACCACCTTTGACGCGCTGGTCGCGGATCGTGGCCTCAGCCTGCAGGACGTGGATCTGGGCGATGTGACCATGGGCGACCTTGCCAGTGCCGGTCAGGACGTCTTTGCCGCGCAGGTCGGTGATGTCGTGGGCCCGCTCGACAGCGATCTGGGCCCGGCCCTGTTCCGCATCAATGGCCGTCTTGAGGCGCGCGTGACCAGCCTTGAGGATGTCAAGGATGAGCTGCGCGCCGAACTGGCCACCGACCGTGCCCGTCGCCTGATCGAAACCCGCGCTGAGGAGATCAACGACATGCTGGCCGGCGGCGCCACGCTGGAAGAGCTGATTGACGAACCCGGCATGGAACTCGGCAAAATCGACTGGCACAACGGCAGCACCGATGGCATCGCCGCCTATGACGGGTTCCGCCAGGCCGCCTCCGCGGTCACCGCCGAAGACTTCCCCGAAGTGGCCTTCCTTGAAGATGGCAGCCTGTTTGCAATCCGCCTGAATGAGGAACTGGAACCGCGCCCCGAACCCTTCGCAGATGCGCAGGACAAACTGCGCGCTGCCTGGCAGACCAAACGGCTGCAGGATGCGCTGGAGGCCGAGGCCGAGCGTCTTGCCGGCATGCTGCGAAACGACGAAGACCTCCCCGAGGGTGTCGAGTTGACGTCAGAGACCGGCCTGACCCGCGCTGCCTATATTGATGCCGCCCCGCAGCCGTTGATGGCCCGTGTTTTTGATCTGGCCGAAAGCGAGGTTGCCGTGGTCAGCGATGACACCGCCACTGTTGTGGTACGCCTGACCAAGACCCTGCCGGTGGCCGACACGCCGGAGATGGCAGCGCTGGCCGAGGCGATGGGCACCCAGCTTGATCAGGCGCTGGCACAGGCCCTGTTCGAAGCCTTCGTGCAGGATGCCCAGACCCGCGCCGCGCCGCGCATCGACCCGCAGGCGCTCAACGCCGTGCAGGCCAACTTCCAGTAACCAAGGCAGATCCAGATGGCCCTGACCCCCGATTTCGACACCTTCGCCAAGGCCTATGAGGCCGGCGAAAACCAGGTCGTCTACACCCGGCTTGCCGCCGACCTCGACACGCCGGTGTCGCTGATGCTGAAGCTGACCGGCGCCCAGAAAGACGCCTTCATGCTGGAGTCCGTCACCGGCGGTGAGGTGCGCGGACGCTATTCCATCATTGGCATGAAACCGGATCTGGTCTGGCGCTGCCACGGGGAGCGCGCCGCGCTCAACCGGTCCGCCCGCTTTGATGCCGATGCCTTTGAACCGCTGGACGGCAATCCCCTAGACTGCCTGCGTGACCTCATCGCCGAAAGCAAAATCGACCTGCCCGATGACCTGCCACAGGCCGCAGCCGGCCTGTTTGGCTATCTCGGCTATGACATGATCCGCCTGGTTGAACATCTGCCGGATGTGAACCCCGATCCCCTCGGCCTGCCCGATGCGCTGATGCTGCGCCCCTCGGTCATCGCGGTGCTCGACGGGGTCAAGGGCGAGGTCACCGTGGTCTCTCCCGCCTGGGCCAGCGACGGCCAGTCGGCCAAGGCCGCCTACGCACAGGCTGCTGAACGGGTGATGGACGCGGTGCGCGATCTGGAACGCGCCATGCCCGCAGAAAGCCGCGATCTCGGCGATGCCGATGAGGTTGCGCCGCCCGTGAGCAATTTCACCAAGGACGGCTATATGGCCGCGGTGGAAAAGGCCAAGGACTACATCCGTGCAGGCGACATCTTCCAGGTGGTGCCGGCACAGCGCTGGACGCAAGCCTTCCGCCAGCCGCCTTTCGCGCTCTACCGCAGCCTGCGCCGCACCAACCCGTCGCCGTTCATGTTCTACTTCAACTTCGGCGGCTTTCAGGTGGTGGGCGCCTCCCCGGAGATTCTGGTGCGCGTCTTCGGGCAGGAGGTGACCATCCGGCCTATTGCGGGCACCCGCCCCCGTGGTGCAACGCCAGAAGAAGACAAAGCGCTAGAGCTGGACCTCCTCGCAGACAAGAAAGAACTGGCCGAGCATCTGATGCTGCTGGATCTGGGCCGCAACGACACCGGACGGGTCGCCAAAATCGGCACCGTGCGCCCAACCGAGAAATTCATCATCGAGCGTTACAGCCACGTGATGCACATCGTCTCCAACGTTGTGGGTGAGCTGGCAGAGGACAAGGACGCGCTGGACGCCTTCTTTGCCGGCATGCCCGCAGGCACCGTCTCCGGCGCCCCCAAGGTTCGGGCGATGGAGATCATTGATGAGCTGGAGCCGGAAAAACGCGGCGTCTACGGCGGCGGCGTCGGCTATTTCTCGGCAGGCGGCGACATGGACATGTGCATTGCGCTGCGAACCGCCATCGTCAAGGATCAGAACCTCTATATCCAGGCCGGCGGCGGCGTTGTCTATGACAGTGACCCGGAGGCGGAATATATGGAAACGGTTCATAAATCCAACGCCATCCGCCGCGCGGCTGCGGATGCCGCCCGATTCACCGGCAACGGCAACAGCTAGGTCAAGGCCCCGACAGGCGTCCTGTCATCAGCGCCCGCCTGTCATCTTTCCTAAAATACTCTCGCCGAAGGCACCAAAAGCGGGGCGGCCCGGGGGGGGGGGGGGGTTTTGTTTTTTATTAGTGG